>JALNZU010000031.1 GCA_023229245.1 Bacteroidales bacterium
ATTCCCGTCGCCTGCTCCAATCGTAAAAAAAGCCAGATAACATCGGCTTTTTTTGATTATTGGGTAGCAAATGGAGAGAAAAATGGGTAGCAAATTATTTAATTGAAGAAATTATTAGCAACTTTCGCACTTAAACCAAGTTTTTGTAAGTAAGCAATTACTGCAACTTTATTATTATCCGCGACTGAATAACCCATGGTGTGAAGTATAAGTAGTTTTTCACTTCTTGTTAGTCCGCTAATTTTATTTAGTTCGGCAATGATTAGTTCTTTGCGATTTGGAACTTCACTATATTTGTTTTGTAAATAAACGATTGTTGTTGCAAACATTCCAACATTCACTTTGTTTTGTGTTTTTGCTACGAGCATTGCCAAACGACTTGTTGCTTCACCTTTGGCGATTTCATAATAAACATCACTAATTTTTTTGATCGCTTTTGCTTTCTCTTCTAAAGACAACTTTTGATATATGCTCGTATTCATTGCTTCTTTGATTTTGATATTAGCAACATTATAAACTTTTTTGAATTCGGCAATGACGTCCGCATTATAATTATGTTTAACACCTTCGGCGTCGGTATAATAAGTCGGCGTATTACTAATTGAAATGTCTACATCGTTTTTCTTAAATTCGATAAATTGTTTAGCAACTACATCGTCAATATCAAACTTGTATAATTGGAAGTTGAAACTTAACGCTGCTTCGGCTTTATCTAAATTACCTTTTTCAATATATGTATTTACTTCACGGCCTAAAAACGATTGTGAGGCGCCATATAAGACGTTTCTATATTGATAAGCAAGTTCTGGGTTAAAGTTGCCTATCGTGCCTTGAATAAGCTTTGAAAGGTTACCGGCTGGAAAGCCCATGAGTTCAGCAAGTTTAATAGCGAGTTGAACAAAGTCTCTGCTGTTAATTTTACCTTCACCAATACTTTCGAAAAGATTTTTAAAAGCAATAATAAATTCATTGATATTTTCAATTGGGGCAAAACTTGCACCGTCAAATTCTAACCAGTTATAAACACTATTGAAGTAAGGTATCCAATCAATTGTGCTATTTAATAAAACTTCAAGTGCCTTGTTGGCAAAATCAAACTCCTCGATTTCTTCTCTATCGTATAGCCAATTAGAAAGTGTATCGGCAAGCATTGTGATAATACCACTTAAAACTAGTCCAGCAAAGTAAGCACGAGCGCGATTACCAAGTTTATTTTGGTCGGCCATAAGTTTACCAAGTTTGCCATTTAAACTTTGCTTAACGTCGGCGTCTGTTACTTTTAATAAATCGGCTTTAATTTGTTTAATATCTTTGCTTTGATTATTCATATCGTTAAGAATATTAAAGAGTAAACCAGCTTTGTTTTGGGCGTCACTTTGGAATAGACCGAATAAATTTTTAACAATAACTCCTTTTTCGCCAGCACGCACACGGCTAATAGCAATACGATCACTATTAGATTGAGTTTCTAAAATAAAGTCGGTTAACATTTCATTGGCAAGTTTTAGATTTTCTTGTGTGCCGATTTTATAACCATGTGTTTTTTGGACGTATTCTTCTGCTAAAGCAAAAGTAGCGTAAGTTGTCATACGATCCATAAATTCCATTCCGCTTAAAGCAAAACTTGTAACTTTGCGCATTGAATCGGTCGTAAATTGTTCTGCTCCGGCCGACAACGTAACGCCTCTTACATATTCATGATTATAAATACGATACCTAAAGATACCATTATTCGCTTTAAGATAAGCACGATTTTTTAGAACTCGATAAAACGATGTCGGGTTGAGAAACGTTTTAAGGCCGGTAGTGAAACCTACTTTTTCCCAAGCAGTAAAAAACGAAGCAAATTGTTTTAACATTGGTCTTGGGTTTAAACCTAATACTGCTGTTGAAAAACGACCAACCATTTTATCAAAGAAGCCACTTCTACTAATTACTTCTTGATTGCCAATAAGTTTATTCATAATTGAGGCCATATAAGTTTTGGCGTCGGGCATATATTCTTGAATTAGTGACATGAAACTATTACCGTTAGCGTCTTTTAATTGCATGACGCGAGTTAACTCTTGACTTGCTAAACCAATTTCACCAGTAATTGTCATACTTTCAATGTATGAATTAAATAAGTTAATCGGATTAACGTTAATTTCAATAACGGTTTTTCTATTTGTTAATTTTAATAATCTACCATTATTTAAAGCATTCACATTAAACTTTTGTGACGCTGGGTTTGTCATATCAGTAATTCTAAAGGCGTTACTAGAAACAATTGGATAATAATTTTCACGTGAAACTTTAAAACCTAAAATCTTTTCGCTCATGCTTTCAACGTAAGCTTTAACCTCAGTATTATATAGTTTAAAAATTGCGTCTAAATTAGCCATTTCTTTTGCTGTTAGGTGTTGCTTCATAGCGTTTTCTAATTCATTAAAAGTGATTTGTTTAGAAATGCGATTAGAATCAGTAAAAGTAAGATTACTATTTTGCATGCGCACAAGGTTATCTGGTGAAAGCATGTTTAAATAAAATTGATATAGAACGTATTTTGAAACTTTTAAATTACCAATTTTAATTTTTTTATGTTGGTGTTTTTTAAGTTCTTTAATATGTTGATCGCGTTGTTCCAAAAAGTCTACATATTTACCAATTTGTGCTTCATAGGGCTTTTTAATCATATCATTATATAGATAAGTAAACGCGTCCGTATGCGTGCCACCCGTGAGGTAGGCGATAATGTCTTTTGGACTTAAAGCGTCAAACAAGGCCGCTTTTAGTTTTCCGTTAATACCGGCCGAATTATAACGTTCTTTGACTTGTTGTGCACGTTCGATAAGTTTTGTGGCTTTGTTGCGCACGGCTTCGCGCACGCCGTCGTTATATTCTTGATATAGTTTGTAAATTGCCTTGTTAAGATTATTAAATGCTTCAATTTGAGCATAATTCATATGTGTTTGTTTTAGGCCGCGACTATTTGATAAGTCAGTTGCTAGTTCAATAATAGCGTCAGCTTGTGTTTGTAAACTACTTAAACCAACAGTTTCTTTGTAAGGGTTTAAAACGCTGTTAATAAAGTTTTGGAATGAGCCGTCGTTAATCATTGTTTGAAGACGCGCAATGTTTGTCATTGATAGATAACCGCGATTTGTGAAACCAAATTGTTTAAAGTATTGATAGAATAACCCTTTAGCGCCAGAGGAAGTATCAATATTACCAGTGTTGCCAAATTTTGCAACAGCGTTGCCTAAATTCTTTTTAATCGTGTTAAGTTTTTTAACAAAGGTTAATGTTGCTTTTAATTCGGCGTTCACGGTTTTAGCATTATCAAGCCATTTAATAAGTTTGTTAATGTTTGTTGTTGTTTTACTATCAACCGCTTGTGAAGCAAGGACGTTATAAAAAAGGTTTGTTCCTTCGGCAATAATTTGATTTAAGGTTTTACCAGTTTGATATTTTAAATAATCGCCATAAGTAAGTGTGCCTTCCCCTAAAAGGTTTTGGCCGACAAGTTCAACGTTTAAAATATCTTTAACAAATTTTGTTACATTGGATTTTTTTGCTTCATTTGGTGATAAATTAAATTCTTCAAATAAACGTCGCACTTTCTTTTTGCGGTCTTTGATTTTAAATTCTTCACCGATACTTTCGCTAATACTTGCTTCAACGGCTTTATAGACATCATCAATAGTTTTAATATTTTTAATAATAATACCTTCTTTTTCGTTGGCAATTTTTTTAACTGTTTGTGCTTCGTTTTCTTCATAAGGAACAAAGTTTTCGCTATTAGCGGTTTCTTTGGAAAACACTTCTTGCGCTTGGACTTCTTTTACAAACTCGAAAATATCCTTATATTTTTCATAAAGTTTTTGTTCTAATTCTGTTAGTGTTTCGCCTTTTATAAACTTTTGTAAGGCGCTATATGCTGCTTTATTCGTTACTTGCAAAGTAGTATTAACACTCTTTATGAATTCACTTAAAATAGCGTTATTTTGAATTAGTTTATAGTTATTCACTTTTGAAAAGTTAGCAAGTAACCGATTTAACAAAGTGTTTCTAATAAAAGCGTCACTTATCATTTTAATTGATTTAGCACTAGAACCTTGATCTAACGTTGCTTCAATATAATTGTTAATAAGTTCGCTTTGCCAATATGCTTTGCGGCCGGTTTCTTCAAGCGCTTTATATTCAGCACTATTTGTATATGCTTTTCTTAATTGTGCGCCGTTTTCTTTATACCAACTTGTATCAACAATTTTTTCAACTAGGCTTTGTCGCGCAGTTGCGTCCATTGTATCGCCAACTAGGTGACCGATAAATTCATGCGCTAACGCTGGTGCAAATTGTTGAGTGTATTTATTATTTATTTTAATAACATTATTTTTACTATCAAAACTCGCTTTTGTGTCGCCTTCCATATCCACAAATTCAAGTGATATTTCTGTGCCAAAATGAGTTTGTAAGTCATTAAATAAATTACGCGTCATAATCTTGTCTTTTGAAGAAAATTCTTCAATAGCGGTTTCAATATAATTATCAATACTTCCATTCGCAACAGCTTTATTAAACGCTGTAGGGTCGCTAAATAATCGGCCAATGTTTTTCTTTTGTGTTTCATTTAAATTGAATTTTCCGTCTTTAAGTGCTTGCAGTTGAGCCGCTAATTCCGCTAAAGGTTTAGCAACCTTTTCGGCCAATTGTTGATATTTTTTTGTATTTTGTTTTCCTTGTTGTTCAAGGGCATTCATTTCGGCATAAAGATTACTAATTTCGGACATGTTATTCATAATATTAACACCGTCTTTGCCAAAAGTTTTTTTCGCTTCTGTGCTATTTACCCATGTAGATGTTCCACTCAAAATACCGCCAATAGCCGCACCACTTGCGGCTTGTGACATAACACTATTTTCGCCGCTAAACCAAAACTCTTTTGTTCCATAAACAACGTTCCCTTTATCGTCATAAAAAGCACTTTTGCCCTTCCAAATAGAATCAACTAATGGTTCTAAAATACCAGATATCGCTTCTTCTGCACCTTCTTGTAACATTTCCTTTGCTACTTCTTTAGCAAAAGCCTTAAATGTGGTTGTTGCAGTTTGTTCACCAATAACACCAGCGACCTTACCACCGGGGAAAATAAGTTCTGTTCCTACTTCGACAGCTGCAGTTGCTAAACCAGTTAACATGGCTTTACCCATTTCGCCGGTTTCTTCATAAACAACGTTTGTTTTACCAGCAAAAGCACCCGCACCCATTGTAGCTAGTGAAGCGGCTTTAGGTATCCGTGTAGCGCCTTGAGCTACGGCGCTGCTTCCACCGGTTGCAATACCGACACCAATACTTGGAATAAGATAACCAATATCTTCGCCAACACCACGAATAAATGATTGTCCGTCCGTTCCAAAGATTTTTTTATCTTTAAGTTCGGCTGTATAAGAACCCGCGGCCTTTTTTGCTTGTTGCGCTCTAATTTCTTCCGGAGTCCAACCCGTCCAATAGTCAGCAGTGAAAAAATCACCACTTAACATAGCGGAACCATTAAATAACATCATTGCTTTTTCAACTGGGGCTTGCCAATCATAATCGCGTGCCGTTTGCGCCCAATCAACGCCACCACCCGCCCAATCTATGAAATTAAAAACAAAATCGCCTATATCGTCAGCAAAGTTTAAAAGACCACGAGCAACGTTTTGTGCTTGTTCCTCGACTGTATCCCATATTCTTTGCCACCAATTGCGATCTGTTGCGGCCGTGCTATCAAGCACCGCATTCGCTTCGTCTAATGCTAATTGATTATTAAGTTGGACGGCTTCATAGGAATTGTCGTTAACAGCATTTAGTTGTAACGATTCAATTCCCTCGTGTAAGCCACCATACATGATTTTGAGATAGTTACTTCGAGATTGTTTGAAATCCGACATAATTATCCCTCCTTATGAATTATAAACTCCACTTTGCATTGTAGAAGATTTTTCTTTGAAATAAACGGCATTATCGTCTTTTGCATTATTATAATATTCGTCATGTGACATATTATATAATTTGCCGTCAGTTCCATAATAGATATAAAGTCTTTCGCCTTTATCATTAACTAAAGCAATATAAGTGCCGGGCTTAACTTCACCTTTAGTAATTGCATTGTTTAAATGATTGTTTTCATTATTGAATGCGCCTTTACGTTCAACGGGGTTACCGTCTTTATCATAACCAAAGATTTTTTCGCCTTGATCATAATTATATTCCGTTCCATAAGTTGGCATGTCTTTATTCGGGTCTTTTACAAGGTCTGCTCCACTCATAACGCTTGTGATATAAGCTTTACTTTCTGCGCTTAAATTATCCCATTTTTCCGTATAGACATAATTGCCACTTGCGTCTTTTTCCATATAACCATAGTTAACTAAATAATTATTGATATATTCTTCGTCTGCACCATAGTTAATAGCGTTTTGAATAAAGGCAACAAGTTGATTATCTAATTCAATTTGTTTTTGTTCTGCTTCGTATTTTTCTTGTTCGGCGCGTTCTAAATTTCCTTGTGTAATATCTAATTCGCGATCGTGATAACTATCAAGATTTTGGCTATACATATTAAGTGCGGTGTTTTGAATACCAGACGCCGCAGTAGAACCATAACCTTGTGTTCCTAAACCTCTTGCCGCCATGTCATTTAATAAATACTTTTCGGAATTCGCTTTAATATTGTATTGCTGTATGGCAGTATTGAAAAATGACTTATAGTTTTGCTCGCGTAAAGCTTTCGCCATTGCATCGTCATAAACGTTTGATTCTCCTCCGCCACTTACAGTGTCATCAACATTGCTACTACCGTATAAGTCAATAGCGTTTGGCGCTGCTGGGATGACATCTTTTTCTTTTTTTTCATTTGTCGCCATAATGATTTCCTCCTAATTTATTCATTTTTATTTACCTACATAAACTTTCACTTCTTCACGATAATCAAGGTATGCCAAGTATTCCGCATTGTCTGGGTCTAAACGACCTTTATGCATTAAAGCGATTTCCTTATCAACGCTATACTTTAAGTGAATGAAGCCAGAGATGATTTCATCACGATTATTATTTACTAAACCAAAATACATATCGTGTTCGTAAACGGTTTCTCCTTCAATTGTAATTGGGACTATGTTTTCATATAAAAATAGTTCTACCTTTTTTCCCACTACGTTGTGCCAAAACTTATTAGGCAATTGATTTGATTGAGTTTTCATAAATAACTCCTTTCATTTGTTTTATGTTATAAAAATATTTGCGAAAAAGAATATAAGAATCGCTATTTTTTAACCACCCATAGTAACTCATTAGTGCTTGTGCCGACTTTAAAGAGTGACTTTTTTGAAACTTAAAGTATTGTCTTCGCATGTTACGTGTTATCCGCTTTCTAACAAATGTCTTTTCCCTTGTATAAACAAAACCACAAAAATCAAGTCTTCTCTTTTCGGTATTGAAAATTTGCCAATTACTTTTGATTGTTAAATGTTCTTTTTCAAACTCTTTTTTTAAGATTAAGAAAGTTTTTTTCAAATTACGCTTATTAGAACCAAACAAAGTAAAGTCATCCATATAACGCATGTAACGTTTAACACCTACTTGTTCTTTGATAAAGTGATCCATATCTTGTAAATAAAAATTAGCGAACCATTGCGAAGTATAATTACCGATTGGTATTCCTTTATCGTGGCTATCAATAATCGTGTCAATTAACCATAAAGTATCTCGGTCTTTGATTACTCGCCTAAACTTTTCTTTTAATAATTCTAAATCAATGCTTGGATAAAACTTTTGTATATCAAATTTTAAACAATACTTGGTATTTGCTCGGTCGTTTTGCATCCATTTTTCACAACCTTTTTTAGCGTAGTGCATTCCACGTTTCTTAACACAAGCGCAAGACCAATGATACATACCACGAACGATGATACCTTGAATTTGTAACATTAACGCCCAATGGATGATTTGGTCTGGATAAAACTTTGGTTTGTGAATAATACGTTCTTTTCTACTTATACCGTCTTTAATTTCGCCTTCTATGTATGGAGAATGAATATAAGTTTTATTGATAAGCATTGTGTGAATATCATTTACGCATTTATCAATATTGTGTAATACCCATTTAACAACTCGACTATCCTTTTTACCACGACTTGCATTATAAATAGCCGACCGGATGTTTTCCTTGTCGCATATCTTATCGTAAATATAACCTATTCTTTTCATCTTTCTATGATACTTGTGGTGTTTCGAGAATTAACCTACTAAACCACTTCCCCTTTATCATTTTTTGCCAAGCGGCATGGAGTAACAATGTTTTCAATAGAAAGCCGAAAACCGTAGTTGATGTTAGAATTCGTGAGAGAATTATCATGAGACCAATTATAAAGACCTGCGTTGCCGCTGTTATTCCAACGACCGCCAACCAAGCCCTCAAGAAAAACCCTACAAAGCACATTGTTTACCCCTATATATCAAGGGGGAAGACCCCCTTAATTAACCCCCTTTAAGGGACGAAAAGAAAGCCGAAAACCGTAGTAGATGCTAGAAACCGAGAGAGAATAATCAGGAGACCAACTATAAAGACCTGCGTAGCCGCTAGCATTCCAACGACCGCCAACCATAAGTGTGCGGTCTCCGTCCGCTTGATAATAGTAATCGGCATAATAAGCCGCATTACCGGCTCCCGTGCCACCAGCAACAACTGGTAGCCTTGCGTAAGGGAATAATTTATCATACCCCAACTCTTTTACGTAACCGTCATTTTGTGCGTTAAGATAAGCTACTGCCATAAATGGCGCTGCATAACTACCGCCGACGCTTGCTTTATCATCATAAGCGCTTCGGTCTTCACAAACCCATAATTTGTGATTAACAACTTTAGCGCCGTCAATGAAAGTATAAATATTGCCGTATGGGTTTTCATAACCACGATAAACAATTGGATATTGTCCATTATTAGCAGTAAATGCACCACTGCTTGCAACAACGTTATCTGTTTTACCAGAAACCCACGCACGAGCAGAAATAACGTTGCCTTCTGTAACATCAAAAGGTTCACCACTTAAAACGATTGTGGCTTCGCCTACATTTGGAGTGTCATTTAAAATACTAATTACATCTCTTTGACTTGCTACACTTGAATTAGAATTGGCTGTCCCAATTGAAACCTTTTGTCCTACAACAAAATTATTCGCTTTGGAATTAGCGATTATAATGCTATTAGTATCTTCTTCAGTTACTAAAGCAACATCATTATTTGAATAAGATAATTCAGAAACGCCCTTCAATACATTTTGACAATGTCTTGTTGCAAATTCAATTTCAAACGGCACGACAATATGATAGTGATATTCTGCCAAGTCTGTAATACCCCAACGACTATTGGTATTGTCTCCATCGCCGTCATTTTTACGTGCGGCTTTTCTCGCATTCCCCCTTGAAACACTTACTAATGGATAAACATTAGGAACTGAGCGCATTTTACCACTTTCATCTTGACTTGCTTCGTATTTGCCTAAATAAGCAAAATTGATTTCTTTTCCATTGTCGTCAATAAAAATACGCGGTCTGATATAACCGGCTAGCTTTCTTTCACACACCCAAGAATACTCATAATCTACATCACCTTCTTTAGTGAATTCTAATTTGTGAAAATAGAGTTCTCTTTCAATCATTACATTACCGTTAATGACTTTGGGTCTGGTATTGAAAATAGCAATGTTATCAAAACTATTAGCAACAACTTGTTCGTCAATACCAACATTAGCAACTAAATTAGTCGCTGCACCAACGAACAATTCTCCGTTAACTCTTTTAACTCTTTCGCCAACTGGACTTGCTTGTCCTACAACCCAACGCACACCATACTCGATGACGTCGGTTTCAAAAGCCATTAAATTTTTAACTTTGACTTGTTTGATTTTATCTTCGCTCGTATCATAAACGGGGATAATATCATTTTCAATAACAGCATGATGTTCATCGTAATTAGTAAGGTCTTCATCAATTTTTTCGCCTTCTAAACGTTTAAGTTCGGTATCAACATCGGTGTCTTCAAATACGATATTCTCGGCTTTTTGTTGTTCCATTTTCACGCCATAGACTTTGATGTAAGAACCTTCGTCATGACCATCATTAAGAAACTCTAAATAACTCCTATCGGGCAAGGTTTCTTTATGAGGCACTAAAATCCCGTTCGTTCCAGCAGTGCCACAAAAAATATTATCTACATCAATTATGCCTTTTGTATAAATTGGTTTACTATCGAGTAAAACACCATCTATACTATAAAAACTAACTATCAAAAAATCGTAAACTTCAATTTCATCATAATAAATCTTGTCTTCGTGATTAAATTGTCCTAACTCGCTACTTTCCCAACCATAGATTGCTTTTAATTGGTCTAAAAGGTTATCGACTTCTTCTTTGGTATAGCGTGCATTGAAAGCATCATCGATTGTTTGTTTTGTATGAAAATCAAGGCCAAAACCCACTTTGTCCGCAATTTTAGCTCGTAATACTTCAACAATACCATTAACAATATTGATAAATGTTCCGTCACCTTTAATAATTCCGTATTCTGTGTTACTGCCTTTTTCAATTGTCCATGCACCGTTATCAACCCAATCGCCTAAATCGTTATTAAACTCCCATTCATGAACGTTTTCGCCAACAACTTCTTTGGTATAAATTAAATCGTTTGCCATTGGACTATAGCCGCCCTCATATTTGTTATGTAAAAAATTGTTAATATAACCCGATATGTTTGCTTGAAGTAGTAATTGACTTTGAGTAAGATCAATAGCGCCATAAGACCGCCCTTTTGCGTCTAAACGGGCTATTTCTTTTTGTAATGCTTCAATTAACTGACGTATATATAAATGCGCCTCGTTATCGGTATCATGAACTCCTATTAAACTATCAATTGCACTGTTTAAATTATTTAATTTAACTTTATCACTTGCACTCATTAACCCCGCAGCACTTGGTGTCGCACTATCAATCGTATATGTAACGCTCGATAGATTAGGTGTCGCTTGTGTTCTATCTTGTTTCGGTGTATAAATTCTTATCGTAAGTTTTTTATCCGTTGGTGAAGTAGATGCTCCTATGCCAATTTTACTTGCATATGAATCATCAATAACATTTCCTTCTTGATCGTGTTTTGTTTTATTTACAATAGTTGCGCCGCTTAATAGGTTAGTAACTAAATCAGTCGCCGTTTGAATGATATTGCTTATGTCTTGTTCAATTGCAACAAAACGATTTACATGTGTAACATTAGTCGTTTCTTCAAGCGCTGAAGCACGAAGTTGTAAGGCCTCTATTTCATTAAGGATATCGTCAATATCGTTGGTGATTCGATTTACTTCTTCGTTCGTTTGGTCTTGCGTTTGTTGCAACCATTTAAAAATGACTTGTAATGGCTCATGTAACGTGCGGAGTATTCTTTCGGCACTCCAACCTTGTTCACTTGGGTTTTTTGGCAAAACAGCAGCCGACTTAGCCATTAAATAATCTTTTTCTTTGTTTCCCAAGATTGTAATTTTATTAAATTTACTCATGGTCGTTTTCCTCTCTTTCCACAGTATCGTGTTCTTCTAGTGATTCTTCGCTAATATATTTTTCATCATGCGTAATAACGGATATTTCTTGGGCAATTATTTCTTCCTCGTTTAGGGGAATAAAAATTTTGCTTTCATAAGCATTTTTAAATAATTTTAAAACGATCACTTTATTTGTTATTTGTAAAGACTTTAATTTAACGTCTTGAACAGCACTTAACCAACCACTTAAGAACGAAGTAAGAAGCGCAGAAATACGCATAACTAGATTTACCCATGCTTGAATATCGTCGCCACTCATAAAGTCTTTAACGGTCAAGAAACCTAAGACAATCGCAATAAGAAGAGACATTGCTAGTTTAATGCCTCTATTAGTCCATTTATTAAACTTAATTAAGTCGTCTAAGTGTTTTCCTTGTTCTAAGACGGACTTGCTATTACTTCCACCATGAGCGCTTAAATAATAACTTGGGTTGCTTGCGTCAAGTTTAATGTGTCCTAACAAGACTTTTCTAATTGCTTCTTCTTGTTCAACGTTAATGCGACCAATGCGAATAGTTTCGCCGGTTTCTTCATCTATTTTTTCAATAGGTTTTAGAAGTAATAATTCAACATCAATAATCGAACAATATTTAATGATTTTCTTTGCGTTTGTTTGTGTAATGTTATTCATTATTAGATAGTTAACTTTTTTATCGAATAATTCTTGCACTGAAAACCAACCAAAAAATTGCATAAAATACATTAAAAGACCTTCAAGCGCTAAAATGATTTTTTCAAATTCAGAAAGTGCGTTTTGATATAAGCCACCTATGCGTTCTTTTTGTGTGTCTTCGCCTACGCTTTCTCCCATAAATAAGCCAAAAACAATAATACCTAAAATAATTAAAGTGTTACCAAGCCAAGATCTAAAATCAAACTCTTCATTAAAGCCGATATTTGTAATTGTCATTACAACAATTAAAATTAGACCCCAAGCAAGCGTAAAGCCTTTTATTACTTTTTTCTTATCTAATTTACTAAACCAATTATCTTTCATCATTCACCGTCTCCTAATCTTTGGCGTTTCATTTCTAGTAACATCATTATTAAAATAACACCACCAACAAGTAACAAAATTAACATGGTTGTCGCGTATGGACTATATAACCAATCAATAATAGACCAACCAGTTATATAAAAGCCTACAAGTAAAATAATCAAGCCACTAAATAGGAAAAAGCCACCAGTGACTAACCACTTCCATTTCTTTTTTAAAAATTCTTTAAACTTTTTCTTTCTCATTCTATCGGTTGCCTTTCTGCCTCTTCGGCTTTGTGTGCTTTAATACGTATATTTTCTTTTTTATATTCGAGCATATAAAAATGTTGATTATCGGCAAATAGTTCAAAAATGAAACCGGCCGCTTGTCCGCCGAACGCTACACCTAAAATTAAAGTTAAGTCTTTTAAGATAGTTTGAAAAAGAAATGCGATAGCAAACGCTACACCCCAACCAATAACGCGGGAAAGTGAAGTTGAATGTAATTTACCGTCTTCGCCCTTTTCTTTGCTTTCACGGAAAATTGTAATAGCAGCAACGACAAGAAGTAAAACTGCACCAACAGTCATTTTTTTACTTGTAGTGGGTTCAACCTCCACAAAATACTCATTAAACTTTACAATGAAAACAATAAGAAATGGCGCAAAAATACTTGCCCACCGGCCAATTTTAAGTCCCCAAAAGGTATTGCGGTGAAATTTATATGGATCGCGTTCTTTTAACTTGACTTTATTGCGCCGTGCCATTTTACTTTGCTCCTTTGATTATTTTAATAACTGCTTCACTAATGCCTTTTTGCACTAAGTCTGGGTCGCTAGCTAATAACTCTTGAACGGCGATAATCGTGTTTAGTTTTGTATCAAATTGACTAAAAGATTCAAGTTTTTTACTTGCGTCCTCATACTTTTGAACATTGATTTTAGTTATTTCGGTTAATTCTTTAATTGTTACGCGATATTGTTCTTTCTCGGCTTCGTGCATTTTGTCTTGTTCTTCACGCTGCAATCGTAACAATTTATTTTCTTTCGCAAGTTCTTCTAATTTTTTACCAGTATTAACAGTAACGATTCTTGCCTCTTTGTTAGTTTTAGTATTTTTCAATATGATAAAAACCGCCGCAGCAATGTTTACAAGGCCACCAACAATTGCACCTAGTGAAATACCAAAAAGATATTGATCGCGAATGTGTTGGTCGTAGTAATCTTCCAATACATCTGGAATACCATTATCGTTAGCGTCAATTAACATTGGGTCGCTTGTTTCTTCCTCTTCTTCGATAACTTCTCCGCTAATTTCATCTTCTGCGTATAGTGCTTGCGGACTTACGCGAAAGCTTAGCAATAAAGCACCACCAAACAGAAGTAATGTTGTTAAGATTAGAATGCCTTTCCATTTTTTCATAATTTGTGTTCTCCTTTTTCCTTAATTGTTTCCTACCGAAGCAAACGGTATTGTATATATAATTTGCATACTGCTTAACACCGCATTGTCCGCGTCGTTATTTCTAAAACCAAAGGAAATAAACGGAACATTGAGTGGGCGATAAAATGTGTATTTATGGGGTATTACATACTTGTCAAAGTTAATATTGGCGACATTAAAGTTTTCAAGGTTTAAACCATAGTCGCGTCGGTTGAAATCAACTATCGTTGCCATTTCTTCTAAATGAGTATCATTTGTTGCTTGGCAAATTTCGATAGAACTTTTAATTTGTGTATCATTTGTTAATGTCCAACCCCAAATTGTTTTATTGTGCATTAAATCGCCCATTGTGTGCGGTGAAGTAATATAATATGCTTTAACATTTCTATATTTAAAAATTTCCGCTTTAAAATTCTTTGTCATGCTTTGTGCAGCATAACGCACAATGTTCAATACTTGATTGCGATTATCACGAAGTTTAAAACGAGCAAGGCCATAATGAATATCAACAATTGTGTAAGTTTCTTCCATGCGTTCAACAAGCGCCGCACGACTTAACGTTTGTAAACTTAATTCTTCGCCACTTTCAGCGTCAACAAGTTTAAACAATAAACCTTTGCCCATATGGAATTCGTCAAGTAATTCAAGGCGATATGCTTTGCCATACACCTTTAATGGTGAATTGGGGTTTGTGTCTACAATTTCGTTTTCTTCTTCGCGACGGTTTAAATAATAAATACGTTCAGTTGATAATTGTTGAATAAGAGCGTGATATATTTCATTATCCATTTGTGAATCTACATAACCGCAAACTTCAAAAGCATTTAAAGTCTTGTCAATATAAATATCAAACGTCCCAGTTTTAGTATTGTTAATTGTTGCTATTTGATTATACATGTAACTGTTATAATCGCTTTCTTTAGAAACAATTTTGAAGAAATAGTCACTACCGTCGACAAGTTGGTTAATAATAGTATCCGAAACTTGAATTTGGTCGTCGAACTCTTGTCCACTAACAAGTGGAACGGCCGCGCCTTCGGCCAAGAATATTTTTGATATGTCTTGGAAGCCTTCGGTCTCTAATTTGACAAACTTTCCTTCGCTTGTGCCAAAGTATAATTCTTCGTCTAAATCAACAAAAACCTCAACGTTAGGAACGTTAACCTTCCACCATTCATATTGCCTTGTTTCTTCATTAAAAGCCTCGAAATGCGAAACCATAATAAAGTCTTTTGTTATTAAATATAAATACTTATGATTTGTATATAACCAGGCTTCTTTTAAATTAAGTGTTTTTAATAATGGGTTAATAAAATATGAGCGGCTATTTGCATAGCGTTGTGTGTCACCTAAAATACCTTCAATATCTAAACCGTCTAATTGTCTATCGCTTGATAAAAAGAGCGTATCGCCATTAAAGTTAATGATCGCTTTATTTGAAAGAGCGCCAACGCCAATATTGCCAACTACAAGCGGATAACTTTCTTCATATAGGGAACGTCCACTAAAGTCTGTTAAAGCATTACCACTTGCGTCTAATGCTTGAATTAAACCACTTGTGCGATAGTAAATAGTAGGTTCTTTGTCACTTTTTGATTTTAAAACAACCATTTTATCGTTTGTGACTATGTCATAACCAACGATTTTATTGTCGGTTTGTCCATAAAAACAATAAGATAAGTCGTCAAAATATGAGAAATCGCCGTTTTCATCACTAAAATCACCTTCGATTTTCGTAGTGTTAATTGCGCCGCTATGCCAATCGCAATTCGGCAAGTTGGGGTTTCCACTTAAAAACAATCTATTTTTTGAATTATTATTACCAAAAAGTTGTCCGAAAGTGCATTTGTTAATATGGTCGGCTTGTCCTTCAACATAGCATGGGAAAGTGATTTTGATATTGCTATAACCACTAACTGGCGGCACATAGTCCTCAAAAAAGACAACGCGTCCATTACTTGAAGTATCATTTACGTTATCAATATAACCGTAAACTTTAATATCAGTAAGTGAAACATCTTCACGCAGTTTGCGTTCACCGTTAATAACACTTGTATTTTCATCATCGACAATTAAATATTTGTTAATAAGTTTTTCTTCGCTTATTTCGCTTGGGGTATATTCACTAGCAAAAACAACTCTTAAAATATGTTTGTTAATATCGGTCGCAATTACTTTACGGAAGCCAACGTTAATTGTATATTCAAGCGACGCACGTTCATTCGTGGCAGCGGTTATTCTCACGGTTAAAGCTTCATTAGTTCGAATAAACTTTGTGCCTTTAATTGGGAAAATGTTAATTGCACTAAAACCACTCGCAAGTCGTATTTTCTTTTTCTTTTGAACGGTAGTTTCTATATCATTAACAATCTCTTTTTTATTGTAATAAATATAAACTTCGCTATCGTCTAATTCTGGATCAAGAAAAGTATCGCCAACGCTATATGAATTCATTAGTTTAGCAATTGAAATACCAGTTATATCAGTAATTTCAAATACACTAACAAAAATTGAAGTAGAGTTGTTAGTAAGATCAAGATTATCAAAGTAGTTTAAAACTTTAATTTCTAATTCAAGTGATTTTTCTACTTCACCTTCCATATCAACGACAACAACGTCTGAACCGTCAAAAGCAAAACCGCTTGCAACATCAGAGTTCTCAATGGTGTATTTACCTTTCCCAGTTAGTCCGCTTTGATCGTAAGAACATTGTTCGACAAATTCCGCGCCTTGATATTTAGTAATAACAACAACATTAGAGGCGACATCTATAGTATCGGTATCATTGCTGTATGAAGTATTTAAAGTGCTAGTATCAACTTCGATTTTGTCAATGCTTGGTTTTACAAAAGTAATATCGTTAATATCGAGCGCATATTCATTACCGTTAATAATTATAACTGGAATGGTATCGGCTAAAATAACTGTTGTTTGTTTAAAAACAAACGCTTCAAAGTTGGTTACTTCAATACCCGATATATAAGTAACTTTAATATCGAAGAGGCTACGCAATGTATTAAAGCGATTGCCTAAAGTAAATGAAATAGGGGCGTTTAATGAAACCGTGTCGATTTCGTCTTCAATAAACGAAATTGTATAACTACTTGATAAATCATAATCTTTATGTTTGAAATAAATACGATTGCCGTCAAATGAGCGAATAAAACTCTCTGGGTTTATAAGCGTAGTTAAACCGCTATTGCGATAAAAAATTAAATCAACCATGGGATCAACTACTTCAGTATGATTATCTTCTTCTGTATGATCGTTAAAAATAAGTAAAAACGTTAGGTCTGTAGGATATTTAAAAACATCCTTATCATTATCATAATAAACTGTTGTGGCACCCGTTCCGGAGACAACAATTTGTGTTGGTCTAATAAGTTCACATGTAATTTGAAAAGCGTTTGTAAGCGTTAATGTTCTACCTTCATAAACTGCACTTGCTGCAATCGTAATAACTTGTGTATTAAGTGTGAAGTTAGGAGTATTATGTGACAAATTCAAAACCGAAGTAACATTTTTCGTTTCCGTCACTAAACTTGCACCGCTATTGTTATAGTATGTAACGCTTGCAGTAGCTAGGTTTAAATCGCTAAAACCGTTGAATGAATCGTCAATATAAACGAATTTGCTAATTGCAGCACTATTAACAACAAGATTGGCGGCGTAAGACATTTTTATTTTATGTGCGATATTATGCACACCAAAAGTGCTGTTAAGTGTTAATTCACTTGTTGTTAAACTTACTGACGCTCCACCGATAAGTTTGCCATATCGACTATCTTTAGAAGTAATATAACCACTAAAGTCGGCATAAAGAATTTCACTAATCTTTACACCATAAATATTAAAACATTCAATTTTTGTTCCAAGCGCTGTGCTACCGAAATCAACAACTTCACCAAAAAGAAAGTGTGTTTTAGCGTTAACAAGCACCATGCTTGAAATATCTTGTGCTTCGGCAACGTCACAATTAAAGGTTGGATATAACGCTCCAAAATGTTGCGTTGGCAAAGTATAGGTCATTGTAAAGGTTGCGCCATGACTTACAAGAATAGTAAGCGGCAAATTACCTAACGAAGTTGTAACAGAGGGGTTAGATGTATAACTAATATCATCTAAACCAATTGTTGTGCCGTCTGAATAAGTTAAAAAACCATTATAAATAGGATTAAAATTGGCTATTGTATCACCAAGATTATATGTTTTTTTATAGGTTACATTAGCAAATTTTGCATTACCAGAAGCGAGTTTAATAATATTATCTGTTACGACATGACCAATTATTATATTGCTACTATCTACTTCATAGTTAAAAGTTAATGACGAATCGCTTTCACTAATAATTGTTTTAGACATGCGCGACAGTTCTAAACCGCGGTCTTCAGTAAAAGTTAAGGTCTTATATTCATTGGAGACCGTGTATTTAATATCAAAAGCACTTAAAAAATCATTTGCGACCGTAATACCGCTATAAATTTTAAAATCATTTAATCTTTGATTTAACCAATAAACTTTATTATCCCAAGGAGAAATGTAAAGTTCCCAAGAAACAGTTGTGTTTGAAAACTTAACTGAAATTGTTTGATAACTTCCCGCGTGTGTATAATTAAAATAACCGATTGTTGGGTATACAAGAATTTGTGTTGCGACTTCGCGAATTTTCTCCCAACCCGTATAAGGGACATTGGCCATGTCGCCATTATAAACAAATTCTTTTGAAGAATATGTTGTGAAATCAGTTCTAGCCCTTACTTGAATTCCGTCTAAATCAAGTGGTTCATAAGGTTTAAATGTTGTTTTTGTTGGTTCTGATTTGGTTACTTCAGAAAATACCCTATAAAGTTGATCTCTTTCGGTATAATAAGCGTAATAATAATAATAATTTTTGTATTCTACCCAAATATAACCACGTAATTGCCATTTGTTTGGGTCAGTATAAATTAAAGGGATAGACGCACCGTTTGGAGCATAAATCGAATATTCGTTCGCGCCCGAACTGACATGACCGCTTGCATAAGCGTAAATTGCACCATATCTCAATTCCTCGTCGCTTAAACCACTTAAAGACCACAACTCGTAACTTTCTCCAAAAATTGTGATTGTGCCTTTATTAGTTTTTTGTAAACCGGACGTATATGCCCACACACCTTGCCAACCATTATTATTAAAAGCCGCCTTGCTAAAAGGCGTTTGGCCAGCGCTTGAACCAAAAGGTTGTGGAACTACACCATTAACAAAGCCGGGGTTTATCATATTAAATAGTTCCCCCTTCTTCTAATACAATTAGAATGTCCGCTAAATCTTGTTTTGTTTCACTAACAATAGGAGCGTCCAAAATGTATTCAAAGTTTTTACTTGTAACAATCGCATTATCAACTTTTTGTGTTCCACTTAAAAGTTCGTTTTTTCTTAATTTAGATAACATATTTACTTTGTCTAAACTCGCTCTATTAGCAAATGCACTACCTTCGTAAGTAATTGAAATTGTCGTTGTTGGAACATAAGTATTAACGCCATTTTCAACGGGCGATAATAAAGGGGCGCCGTCTAAAAAGCGTAAACACATGTATTTGTTGCCGCCAAGAAAGTAAAGCTTGTTAGCGCCAACAAACGCACTTGACTTATAATCAAGAAATTCATACGCATAGACGTAAGTGTTGCCTTCGAAAATGACTATATTAGTGCCAAAGCGAATAGGTGAAATTGACATATTATGTTGGCCAATATTTTTAATTTCATAAAGTAATTTACCAATATGAGCAACTAAATGTTCTTTTTTATCTTCACCGACAAAAGACCAAATACCATTAAAATTAGTTGTATTTTCGCTATAAACATCCGTTTCTAGTATGCCTTTTACAAAATCAACCGGAATATAGTGTGTATTTTCAACATGGAAGAGTTCTTCTATACCGCGTCTTTTTTGAATAACGCCGTCTTTATAAATAAAGTTTAAAATGTCAATAGCGCGGTTTTGACTAACTTTAAAACGTTGCGTGGCATAATCAACGCCACTAAAGTTTGTAATCGCCGTTATACGACGATTTTTTGTGGCTATGCTAAGTGGTTTGAAAGCCATTAAAAAAGTCCTCCATGACTATTTTTGATTTTATTAGAGTGAAAAGAAGTTGTTGCGCGACTTAAACTTTGAAAATATTGTTCAGCGCGGTTGTTATGATTGTTTGAAATATCTGGAGCAATTGTTTCTAATAACTGTGCTTTTGTAAATTCTTTAATATAATCACACATAATATCGCTAATGCCATATTCTTGTTCTAAATCAATATTGGTATCAACCACAACTAATTCGTTCGCACGATCAAGTTCGATTTCTCTAATATCTTTTTCTGAAAAACGCGGAATTCTAATTTTATATTCAACAAGAATTTCACGCGGATATGACGGTGCTAAAATTAAAATGTTTTTGCCTTGGTTTAAATTGCGATAAGCAAGTCTTTTATAACTACCACTTACAAGTTCAACCACATTGACAACCACGCCAAGTGCAAAGTCAAAGTAATCACTACCTATTTTCATTTTTTTTGTAGCGTATGGTATTTTATCGTAAGTTTGTAGTCTCGCAATTGCTAAATTAACGGCGCTAAAAACGCCCGCATATTGGAGTGCATAATCTTTGGTGTTTGAAAATGAATCGTTAATAAAGCTCTCATAATCCATATTGGAATTCGCAATCACAATGCTATCTTTTACGCATTCATAAATTAACTCTGATAATTTCATAATTTCTCCTTTGCGGGCGTTTTGTGGCTTTGATTAGTTTACTAATTCAAACGATTCGATGTCGCCGGCTCTTTTTGCACTTTCTGCAACCCAAAGCGGAACCGTTGTTAACTTACCAATTTTAACGCGAACTGTAACTCCGTCTTTTTGGTAAACTTTGACTTGTTCAAGATCTTTGTTAAGTGGGTCAACACCGATTTGAATTTGTGCTCTTTTTTCTGTTGGTTGTTTTGCCATTTATACCTCACGTTTCTACCGGTTTTTAAAGGGAAACCGGCAAACCTATAACGAAAACTAAATTCTAACTGCCAGCTAAAGTTAGTGGGACAACAAGCGTTGCGTCATGAGTGGACGCTCTGAAGTAACCAGTTACAGTTGTGTAAAGATTTAAAGCAACACTGTAGTAGTATTTCACGCCAGCGGTGAGGATATAGGAACCATCACTTTCGGCAGAAACTTCTGTTCCACTTGAGTTTTTGACTTTAACCACAATAGTTGAACCAGCTAGTGCCTCCCCGTCAAGAGCTTTTGTAACGCTAATAATAAGTGAACTTTCTCCGGAACTAGAAACATAATTGGTGCGTTCAGACATTGATAATTCGCTGCCAGCAATTGTCGAGATTGTGATTTCACAATTAAGAATGCAAAGGTCATCATTAACAACAGCAGCTAAACCGTCAGCGTTCATAGCAACAGAACCAATTTGACGGTTGTCGTCAGCGGTAATATTTCCGTCTTCGTCGGTAAGAACACCAGACCCTAATGGGTTGTTATAAACATCAATGTCACCTAATTGATGAACAGTGATTGGTGAGTAACCTTGATAAGTGCGTCCCATAAATGAAACGTTATGTTTTCCGCCAGCTAAATGGAAAACGTCACTTGGAACTTCAACAATAAGGAAACCCTTTTTTCTACCGACAATGCCACGAGCTAATTCTTCTTTAGTTACTTCGTCAAGCGAAGTTCCTAAATCTGTTAGTTCGTCTTGAAGTTGTTCGATAACTTCTGCCGTAGCAAGCATTAAGAAATGCCCTTTTTCCCATTTTTTCGCCTTATTCTTAGTTAAAATAATATGGGCGTTGCGCATAGTTTTAATAATACTTGTGTCATAAGAGACTGACGCACGAGAACTAATAAAGGGTTTTCCTTTAATATAGTCCATTTTTTGCGCAAAAATGTAGGAGAGAGTTTCGCCGGCGTCACGCACGACATCGTCGATATTATACTGAACTGCTTCACGAGTATAAGCGACTTTATCGCCGTAATTTTCAACCGAAACTTGGAATGTCGCATATCCGATTTTGGACGGACGGGGTGCGACACCTTCAGTTAACGGTTCAATGTCGGCTGGGTTGACCTTTGGATAAATAAGGCGGCGATAAGACATCGTCCTCGCTCCTTTTTTCCATGGGACTTTATGAGCAAACTTTGCAAAAAATTCATCATGCGCTGCTTGCAAAAGAACCTTCTTTTTAATTTCAATAACTTGTTGGTCAGTCAAGTCACCGTGTTTGTTTGGCGTAATAGTGGCCATTATGAGTTCCTCTTTCTAAGGCTATGGGTAATATTTTTCGTTATACGCTTTTAAGAACTCGTCGCCGTCAAGCTCGTGTAACTCCTTTTTAGGGGGTTTAAGAGTTTGTTTATTACTTGAGTTTGGTATTATGCCTTTATTTTTACCGTCTTCTCCGCTTTCGTCCGGATATTCCGTTTTAAAACGAGTATAAAGTTTTGTAAAATTTCCCGGCTCTATCAAATCACCAAATAACGCCACGAATTTTTTGTCATTTTTCATAACATCTGCTGTTTCAATACCAAATTTCTTTTTGAATTCAATTTGATCTTGTTTGACTTTTTCCTCCATGGCTTTACGCGCTTGTTCTTCTTCGCGCACTTTTTCCGCACGCTTCCGCATATGTTCTCTTTGAACTTTAACCGCGTCACGCAACGGTTCTTCGGAGCCGCTTGCAACTGCATTATCATACGCACGTGCAAGAAGTAAATCATCTTCCGTTTCAATAGCGTCGAGGCCTATGCTTGCTAATGTTGCTTTGGAGATGTTTTCCTTTTTTGCGTCAAAGCTTGCCTTTACAGCTTCTTCTTCCAACTCCTTATTTTTCTTTTCGAGTTCCGCATTTTTGCGTCTTAATTCGGCAAATCTTGCGTTTTCCTCGCGAGACTGTTTCTTCTTCTCCGCTTCTTGTTCCTCATCCGGATTTTTACCCTTCTCTGGGTCATCGACGGAATTTGGATCATCTTTTTTGGGGTCTTCCGTAACATCCTCGTTAGTTAGGTCTTTTTTTTCATCATTGATGATTTCTTCAACCTTTTTTTTGTCGTCTTCCATTTTTTGCTCCTTTCGCACTGGATAGAAGTTCCAGAGTTACCATTTTCACCATGGTTGGGAATTCTATTTTCGGCTTGCGCCCGCTATAGTTAGCGATTTATATTCGACCCGTAGGGCGACATAACTATTTATGGGTTGGTATCAAACTTACCTCCGCTAATACCTTTGGCGTTTTGTGCCTTGACTTCACTTTCACTCATAATTTGCCCGCTACCTTGAGCAAAGGCTTCAACGGCTGCTTTGTTAAGTTCCATTTGTTGTTTCATTGCTTTTTCGCGTGCTTGGTCACGAGTTTTAAGTAAACTAACATTGTTTTCCATACTCTTAATGTTGTTCATAAGGGTTTGAATAATTTTTTGAAGTTCAGCAATTTCTTGGTTTTTAATTTGAAGTTGACTATTTTCAAGCACTTCAAACGATTTCATTAAACGTTGTTTAGTTTTAGTGCTAAATGCTGGGTCATTCATAACCCAAAGTTTAATTTTATCGACGTCAATATTTCCGCTTGCAATATATTGGAATACTTCTTTATAGTGTTGACTTTCGCTAATTTCGGAACCAGCAATACCTTGTTCGACATCAACGATAACGTTAAAGTCATTGTCAAAATATGAGTTATCAATATCTTTTGAAACGTTTTGGCGTGTTTCTGGTAAAACCGTGGTGGGTTCAACTCCTTCGACCTTGTCGGCGGTAATCATATTTTGTGCCATTAGGCGATAATTTTCGTTTGCTTCAACGTCACTATTTGACATACGCGTGAAATATTTTGCCTTATCAATATAATGTTTAAAATAAAGCAAGTCTGTGCGTGCATTTTCTTTGATATATTTCCAAAGTCTTTTTTGTGG
This sequence comes from Bacteroidales bacterium, assembly GCA_023229245.1. GTDB lineage: Bacteria > Bacteroidota > Bacteroidia > Bacteroidales > F082 > JALNZU01. The sequence goes on from JALNZU010000031.1 coordinate 23,985, forward strand.
TTGTTGAAGTGTTAAATTAGCTTGTTGAACTAATTGTTGATAAGCGTATCCGCTTAAATCTTTAGAGGCATTGCTAATTAAGTCGTCAAAACCGTTAATGTTGCGTGTTAAGCCAATAATTTTTTGTCCAATTTCAATTAGATTCGAATTCACCGCGTCGCCACTACTCAATCTTGTTATTCCCCATTGGACACCAGATGTGACCGGCGTGTAGTCAATAAGTATTTGATTTGGTGAATTATCATATTCTTGACCGCGCAACGCCTCTTCTTTGGCAAGAATTTTCGGCATAGCGTGACTTTGCATAATTAAGATTATGAGTAAAAATGTATAGTTAATAATTTTTTGATTAGCAATTATTTGTGACGCACCACTTTCACCTAAAATGGAACCAACAATTGGATATGGTCTAAAAATAGATACTGGATAACGCCAAAACTTTGATTTTTCTTTCGCGTGTTCGGCAGCGCTTGTTTTTTCCGCTCTTGTAAAAAGTAAATATTTCGCGCCGTCAGTCGCATAGTCAATAACTTTTTTATTAACGTCTTCTTCGTCGTTTTGCATCCGCTTTTCTAAATCTTGTTTAAGTTTCTTCATAATCGCTTGATTTGTTTTTGGGTTAAGTGAATGTGGGACTTCGTATAAATCAACATATTTTGTTGCTAATTCAAAGAAAACTTCGCCATCCACACGGAAGAAACGCACATATACGTTTGCAACTTCATTATCAATATCGTTACGGACTTTTGTTTGATCGGTTTCGCTTAAATTATAAAATTCATCCGGAATAATAAATTCTTCTTTTTCTTCGTCGGTTAAATGATCTTCGCAAAGTTCTTTAATCGACTTAATATCCATTGGGAAGAAATAACCCCAATATTGTTGATCTTGTTCGTCTTCGCAATATGGGTTTTCCCAAAAAGTATTTTCGAATAATAAAACTTGTCGTTTTAAAAAGCCACGATATAAACTAGCCGTGCCTAAAGTATCATTATCAAAACTTGTAATTGCGACCGCTACACCGTCGATAATTCCTTGTTTTGCAATTTGTTGTGTAATATCTGAATCGTTGATTTCTTTCATTTGATAATCATAAAAATTATCAATTTCGCGTAAACTTTCGTCTGCCATGTCGGCAATAAAACCCACACTATGCTTGGTTTCAAGTAATTTAGCGGTTACTTTTTCTACATATTCGCGTGTAATATTGAAAGTTGGCTTAGGTTCGCCATCTAATAATTGGAAAGTATATTGTCGTCCGCCAACAAAATTACGGACTTCACTTAAAAAGGCGCTTAAATTCGATTTGACAAAAAAATTATCGTGGTAGCGTTTATAGCACCGATAAGCGGCTGTTTCGAGTGAAAATTTTTCTTTATTTGACATAAGGGTTTAGCACCGGACTTTCTTTATTAAAATCACTAACTGCACTTGCAGAGGGAATTTCATCTAACGTCGGACGACGTGTCACACGTTCAATTTGTTTTTCGAGTTCTTTTTGCACTAAAATAATGCGATTTGCTTTACTTATAAGTTCGGGGTATCCCTTAATAAGGGCTACCGCGTTCATTAAGTCTTCTTCGCTAACACCTAATAATTCAAAAAACTCAATAAAATGTTGATAACGTTCAAGTTGAGCGGGGGTCATTTTTCTAATTTTTTCTAAAATTTCTTTTGTCATTTAAAATCTAATACCTACTACCCTTTCTAATTTATTCGGCCGGGGTTCATTTCTTCTGCGGTTTAAACCCTCGACATAAGCACTTGCCGCGTCAATATCTTTAAATTTTTTATCAATAATCGGGTGGTCTTCAGTTAACAAAGCCGTTTGTTGCTCGCGCACGAGATAGAAACCGGCTAACGACATAACTAAATCGTCTTTATTTCCGCTAGTTGCTTCAACTTTAGAAGTCGTTTTTCCTAAAGCGGTCGTGCGCTCAATACGTTGAAAACTTTCCATTTGCGAAAGCGTTTCATAGTCGTTAATCATGCGCGGGTTTTCTCTAAAAGCGATTTTAAGGCTTTCAATCATAAACGGGCGGTTAGCTTTCGTAATTAAATGGCCGAATTTTTTACTAATTCCTTGGCGGAAATCTTCAAAAACTTGTTTTTGGTTAACGTAAAGACGTGGATAACTAAGTTTAATAAGGTAGTCCATAACGGCTTTTCCAACGTTCATTTCATTAGAAAGTAACGCCGTGTTATACATTTTGCCGAGTAAATAAAATTGATAAGCGATTTTATCGTGATCCATTTCGTTTGTATACATGACCGCGACTTGTTCGCCAGTGTGATTATCGACAATTTGAATTGCTGCGTCGTCAGTTCCGCCGTTATTAGGGTCACAAATACCGACGTAAGGGTGGTTATAAATTGGTTTTTTATAAATTTTGATCGCGCCGTTGCGCATTTCGCGGAATTCATCGTTTTTTAATTCAATGCGCGAACCGTCCGCGCTAAATCTTGCTACGTAAGTAAAAATTCCCATTTGCGCAACGCCAAGTAATTGTTCTTTTAAAACTTCATCTTTACGACGAGCGATAAGTTCCGCGCCGAAAATGCAATTTCCACTTTGGAGAAAAGCGTCGGTTGGACTAAACGGATATTCTTGTAATGTCATCCCACGATCGCCCTTATCTTGATATTTATTCCAATACCACATAAGTTGCGCTTTTGATAATTTCGAATGCGCATTGATTTTTTCATAAAACCATTCTTCAAAAAGCGGCAATTCTTTGTCCGGGTTCTTCTCATAAGTCATGTCGATATATTCCGGATTCGTAAACCAAGGAACAAAAAATGCATTATATGCTGTTTTTCCGACAACGTCTTTGTCCCAACGCTCTTTATATTCGTTAAAACCGTTCGCCGTGGTTTCAATAAAAATCATTGAATTGAGGTTATTTGAAGAAACTGTTTCAAGTAAACCATTCATCGTTACTTTCAAATTCATAAAAAACGCCGCTTCTGACAAGTGCAGTAATTGATATGTTCCCGAACGTCCACTACTTTCACCGGCGACAACGACTTCAATAATTGAATTTCCCGCCGCAGTTTCCAAAAACGCTTGTCCGCGTCTCGCTTTTAGCGTGGGTTTATAAGAATAGGGGTGCAACGCCCCCTTGTTTTCGCGAGCATATTTTTCAATTTCCGCACGATTTGGGTTATTATCGTCCAAGTGATCATAAAAAAATTCATATTTTTTAAAAATATTTTGAGCGTGATCCTTAATATCCGCAACAACACCGACGCTCATATTCGGGGTAAACATGCCGATAACAAAAAAAATGCCCGCAATTAAGGTCGAAAACCCTATTTGCCGACTTTTTAAGACATTTTGCCGAATCGGTTTCCCGCTGCGTTTTTGAATACATATTGCCTTGTAGAGTTCAATTTGTTGCCGGTTAAGTTCGAAGTCGATACATTTTCCGTTTTTATCGACGATTTTTAAATATTTTTCAATCATGAAATAAACCGGAACCGCATAACCTTGAAAAGCGACAGTTAAATCGTTTTGAAAATCAACTAACATTTTATCCGCTAGCGTTAATCTAATTTCGTCTTTGACTTCGCCCGATTTATTTTTCATCCAGTTTTACGAACCCTCTATCATGCAACCTTTTATCGACAAGCGAAACATTTATTTCTAAGATTTCTTTATTCTCACCGCGAATTTTTTGAAGCTCAGCGATTGTCTCAAGGCCTTTTGGTCTTTTGATAGCGTGAGCAATATTTGTCGCAACTAAAATTTCCTCAACCGAAAATTCACCTTCCGAACCGTCTTCCATTTTGTGTTTAATTTTTGTATCGAGAATGCGATTTACTAAATTGGTCGTTCTTTTTTCATCGACGATTTTAACGAGTTCACCTTGAAAATTTCTCAAAATTGCTTGTTCGTATGATGTCAATACTAATGTTCCGATTCCAGCTTTCACTCGCACGCCCCCTCTTTATTTTTATTTTTGCTTGCAAGGGTGACGAACTCAACGCCATAAAAACGACATGTGGGAAAACAAGGGTGTTATAGTTTGGTGGGATCTTCGTATGTATGTATGCCACCCCCCTATGTCTTTCGGGAGGTATGGGGGGTCTTTGCAAGATCCAGCCGTTAAAATGTTGTTGTTGCTTACATGCACGCGCTATGAATGGGCTATAACAAGCGTTTAAATATCTTTATTTGCTACCCAGTTTATAAATTATGTAGATATTATCGGTCTTTTTTGCTTGGTGTTATAGGTGCATACAATTGAAACACCACTAAACAAGAAGCAAGCAATAACTTATTCATAAGTTAATAGCGCACTAATAAATAGTTTTTTATGCATTTATATCTCATTTAATAAATGAAGATATAAACCTCAGCCCATGCCACCCTTTGCCTTGCCAATTAAAAGAAAACATTATAAAGAATAATCTTTCATTATTTAAAGAAAACTTAAAGACATATTTTAAGAAATTAACTAATTGTTTAAGAAAAGTAAATTTAAGAAGTTAAAGACATTTTACCCCACATAAGCACCAACCCACAGAGACGTTATGCGCATGTTATGCGCGGATATATAAGCGAATGCGAACATGACATAGGCATGACACAAACACACCCTCACATAGCAAGCGCACATGAGAAATCGCTTTGATCCGAATTCGTGGCGAAACACAAAATTAAAAAATCTTACTTACGTAAAAAAAGTATTTTCAAAATTAGTGTTGACACGACATAAGAAAGCGTTATAAAATAAGATTAGAAAACGCCAAAGGAGGCCAAACAATGAAAAAGACAAACACAAAAAACAACCTAGAAAAAATCACCGCTCAAATGATTGCTCGCATGGAGCAAGGCACGAACCCGTGGATTAAGCCGTGGAGGCTCTTAGGCTCACACGCCAATGGCAAAAGTGTAAAATACTTCGCGTTTAATTACATCACGAACAAGGCATACTCAAGAGCCAACCAGTATGGACTTTTGCCGGGTTATTACATGACATTTAAACAAGTCAAAGACTTAGGCGGCAACATCAAGAAAAACGCCAAAGCCTCGTGGGTTATGTATACAAGTAACACTCGCAAAAAAGCCACGCAAGAAGAGATCACTTTTGCCCTCGAAAGTTTGCAAAAACAAAACAAAGTTTTTGAACTAGAAAAATACTTTTATATTTCACCACTTGGGCATTTTTACTTCACAAGTGAAGACGCCGCTGTTATCGTTCGCTTTATTGCTAAAGCATATAACGTCTTTCACATCGATGATTGCGAAAACTACCGCCCAATTACCCGACGTGACGAAAGCGTAAGTGTAGATGACGTGGACTTCGGGCATGATGACATCGACGCAATAATCATGCGTTATGTTGGACGTGAAAAAATCGTTTTCATTAACAACAAACCAAGCGATGAAGCCTATTTTTCACCGTCGCAAGACTTGATCAATTTACCAATGAAGAGCCAATACAAATGTATTGAAGAATACTATAGCACGGCTTTTCACGAACTCACCCACTCAACCGGCACACAAGCACGTTTAAATCGTGGTGTAGATACGCAAATTGCCCCGTTCGGATCACTTGCATATAGCCGGGAAGAACTCGTTGCAGAAATGGGCGCTTGCTTTGCAATTGGATATTTAGGCATTGATAGCGAAAAGACAACCCGCAACAGCGCCGCATACCTCAAGGGCTGGGCTAGTAAACTACGCGGAGAGTTAAAAGACAAAATTATCATCGCTTCAAATCAAGCCGCTAAAGCGTTCGAATTTATCTTCGAACTCGCAGACGTCGAAGAAGATATCAATATCAAAGATAAAGACAACGTAGAGGCGGCGCCGGTCATGAGCGCAAAAGAGGCAACAAAACTAACGGAAATTATCGCCAAACTCAACGATCCCATGGTAGGAGCGGGCATGATAATTGACTTCGTCACTGACTACAGCGAAATATTCAAACAAGAACTCGCAAAAATCGTAGACTTCACAATTGAAACCTATGGTTTATCATGGACACGTAAAGCGGAAAACACACCACCGCAAAAGAAAACTCTCGCGGAACTTAAGCGCGACCTCGTGGTGGGCGTAAAGCTTGTCATGCTTCATAACTACGTAACAAACAAGAACGACAGATTCTTAAACGTTGGCCGTGAAATTGGCAAAGTGCAAACGAACGGCGTTTATCTTAATACGCCAGACGAAACCGGCAAGATCCGCAACTCGTGGGTTCCATTCCCGAAAGCCGATCACGTCGAATACATAGATGACACGGTCACGTTTTATTGCACATATGAAGGTAAAAAATTTAAAACGCTTGTTTACAAAATTGAAAAAGGTGCGGCGGCTTGATGGCCGCCCACCGGCAATATATAGAATAATCATTTATCAAAGAAGGAGAAAAAAAAGATGAATTTTGCAGATTTAGAAAGCGCCGCCAGAAATAATGCATTAGGAGCGCTTGCACGTAGTAGCAAAGAAATTACTACTGAAAACCTAGAGCTTATAGCCAAGATATGTAGCAATGGCACAATTGCAATGATCCCCGTTGCGTTGAACATCGACAAACCACGGATAGCGCAACACGTCAGACGTGCATTGTATCTGACCACGCTATGGAGTTTATGCAACCACGCAGTAGCGCAAGAAATTGACTTTGCCATTTTCTGGAAAATTATTGCCTTATTGCAAAAAACAGTGGCCGAGTTACACACAATTCATTTAACGCTCGAGCCGTTGCCAAGAATACAATATAGTGCTTAGAAGGAGAAAACAAAATGAAAACCACTATTGAAAGCCTAAAAAACACAATCAGTTTAGACCTTGAACGTTATGCACACTATGCAAACAGCATGCGGGAATATCGCCCCGGCTACTCTCGCCAGCAATTCGAACACATGGCGGAGTCAATCATCGCACAAGTGACAATCGAAAAAATCGAAAGTTATCCAGAGATAAAAGAACGGGTTATTAAGTTATTAACTTCTTTTGCAAACTGGTATAACAAAAACAACTCGATTGAAGCCAGTTGTCCAAGCATTATGATCTCGGGCGGCGCTAACTTCCCGGTTAAGAAAAAAGACCGCCAAAACGCCGCAAGAGCAACACACCGCGAATTATTCCAAAAACTAGAAGACCACTTGCGAAAAATCGTTAACTGGCAACCAAAAGACGCCACAAGCACGCAAGAAGAATTATCAAAGTTAAAGACTTTACACGCTTCATGCCTTGAATGTAATGCCTACTATCGCAAACATGGCACACTTGAAGGCTTCGAATTCATTAGTGAAAAGCAAAAACGCGATGCATATTTTCACATTGAATTTGTTAAAGCATATCAACCATTTGAAAGTTATAACATTACTAGTATTAGAAACAAAATCAAAAGACTTGAAGCAAACATTGAAGCAGCAAACAAACCGGCTGAAGATGTTAACAACGGGATCTATCGCATTGAAACGACCGACGAACGCATAAATTTATACTTGCTCGAAAGAGTGGACGCCGACACGTTCGCAATCTTCCGCCGCAATGGTTTTCTTTGGTCACATAAAAATCAATGCTTTACAAGACAAAACACATTAAACGCTCATCACTCGTTAAGACGTTTAAATGAAACTTTCGCAAAAAACGGGGTGGCTTAATTGCCGCCTAGAAGGGAGAATAGAATAAAACAGATAAACCGGCAACCTATAGACGTTAACTTTAAATCATTGAACGAAAAGGAGAATCAAAAAATGGCAATGACAAAAGAACAAAAAGATTTCATGAAGGCGCTCGCAAAAGCAACAAAATTCATAAAAAGAAGAATGAGAAATGCTTTTATTGACAATAGCCCGTTTCACTCGATCACATTTTGGGAAAGAAGAAGCGAAAAAGTATTTGTTTTTAAAGCAGTATGGAGCAATGGTTACACTAGACTGCTACAAGTTAAAATCTAACAAAAACAATCGACCCGGGCAAGTCGTCAAAAACTGCCCAGAAAAGAAAGAAAAAGGAACAAAAAGAAAATGAGAAAATTTATAAAAAATGCTTACACTGTCGTTTGCCCGCATTGCGGGATTTATTGGCATAGTTACAACACCAAAGCGGAACTCAAAGGCGTAAAGCGAATTTGTGAATATTGTAATCAAGATTATGAAATACTTCCAAACATAGAGCAAGCACCCACAAGCACATACGCCCGAAAAATTGCCTCCTTCTTGTATGCTTCCGCTGTTTTAGAACAAGAAGAAAATAATTGTATTATTCACCAAGACGAAATCGAATCACGCTTCGAAGAATTGCCGGAAGGTTGGTCAAATGATGAGCAGTTAATAGAAGAGATCAAAAAAGAGCTTAACAACTACCCCGGCTTAGACAATGCAGAATTTTCTATTGAACGGGACGATAACAACAAGTTAATTTTTGACCTTCTACTTTGGACTGACTACATAGCAAGCGACTACAGCGCCGAATAAATGTTACAATATAATAATATAATCAAAGATAGAGGAGAGAAAATGGCAAGAAAAAAAGTAATTAGACGCAAGCATGCTAACAAGTGGCAAGCTGATCGCGCTAGAAGAGAACAAAATAATCAAAGACTACTTCGCACACATAAAAGCGTAACCTTCCGTCTTCATATCGAAAATGACGCTGACATCCTTGCTTTCTTCGAACAACTACCTAACAAAGTAGACTTCATGAGAGAATTGATTAGAAAAGAGATTGAAGCAAGTAAAAAATAAGCGTAGAACTTGTTTAGAACCACTTAGAGCAACAAAAAAGGCGTGGATAACTAATTCCTCGCCTTTTCTTTTTACTCGTCTTAAATTGCTTAATCTAAAGATACTTTTTCGATTTCTGCACGAGTTTCAAGAATTGATAAATATTCTTGCATAACGTCGCGTTGTCGTTCAAACAACTCAATCGGACAAGTTGGTAGAAATTCAAGAGTTCTAGCGTGATATTTTTCTATCATATTAGATAGTTTGATATGTCTATCTTTTAACTCTTGATATTCTTTAACGAAACGAATTTTCCAGTCTTCCATATTGTTTCCTTTCTTTTTTATTTGTTAATTGCCGCGATATAAATAAATAATCTAACTACAAATGCCATAATACAAATTGCACTCCAAACTGTTAATAAGATTGAAGCAACTAATGGCAACGGGATAACCAACGCCAAGACAATAAATAAAATTCCACTAATCATTTTGCTTTTCCTTCCTTTTTATTCTTCCGGTGTTTTTCTTCTAATCTCAAATGCATAAAGATTTTTAATCTTATGTAAATCTTCTTCATTTGTGAGTGCGGCGGTATCGCCCGTATGATAATTGACAAAATACATATAACGAATACGAACTTTATCGCTTGTCGGTTTACCGAATAAACCATCTTGTCTTAAGGCTAATCTTTCCTCTTTTGCAACAATAGATTTTACAATGCCTAATTCAAATCTATCGCCTTTTTGATAGATAACAACTTCGTCTACTTCAAATTTATTCTTCATAATCATTACTCCAAACATCTTTACTTGCTTCGGTTATTGTAAGTTCCAAAATATCGCTTTCTTTATAGTGTGCTATATTAAAAAAAACTTCAAAAAAACTTTTTTCCTTAACCCTAATTACACCAAGCCAAAAATCTTCCCAAAATACTTCATCTCTATAAATACTAACTTCAACTAAATAAGCATAAGTATTTTTATCATAGATGAAGTCTGATGCCATTAAACTTGTCGCTTCAAATGAATAATAAGTATCTTGAACATCTCTTTCGCTGTAATGTTGTGCGATTTCAAGCATAATCCATCGTTCCGGCGTTCTTTTAACCATACTATTACAACCAACTAATAGTAAGGTAAACGCTAATAACAATACTTTTAATTTTTTCACCTTTAGTCCTCCCATTTACTAATAATTACTAAATTCTTGTTTCTAATTGTTCTTAATTGATAATGTTTTTCTAAATCGAGCCAAAACTCTGCTTGGACATCTTCGAAAACATCTTCAAGTTTAATAGCGACTTCCGCGCTAATACGTGCTTTGTTATTGATTAGTTTAGACACAAACGTTTCACTCATACCGATATGAAGTGCTAACTGTTTTTGTGTAATACCTCGAGTAATAAGATACTCTTTTAAAATTCTGCCGGGCGTTACAATGTAATTCATTGTCATATGTTCTCCTTTTTTATTTTTTATCTGGCGGATAATTTTCTTCTAAATCTTCTTTAAGCTTGGCTATAATGCGATCAATATGCCGCCGGTTATATTTAGCAATAATTGCAATATCTTCGATTGCCTTGCGCTCGATGAAATACATAATAAATATGTCTTTGTATTTTTGATTATAAGTATCTAATATCAAAGACAACTTATTTATCGAGGCTTCTTTGATTGCTTGGATATTAACCATGTAGACTTTTAATACCCTTACTTTGATGTTGGCTTTTTGCGCTCTCTTTTGATTATTAACACCCCCTAATTTATGAAACTTTTTAAAATCTTCTTCCGCGATCAACATTTGTGTTTCCGCTTCGGTATATCGGAGGTCTAATTGAAAGAAATTACGGCGTATTTTTTCCGCGATATTAACATTATCTTCGTTGTTACTCATTCCACACCCTCCTTTTTTAATTTTTTAATTAAAACTAATTGTTGGCCGTAAATGTAATGTAGAAATCTACCGTCTCTTTCTATGCCATTTAATTGACCGACAGCAACAACGATGTCGCCTTTATCTAATTCAAG
>JALNZU010000033.1 GCA_023229245.1 Bacteroidales bacterium
AAGGATGCTTTTTTTATTTTATCTTTGTCCATAGTGCGGGGTTTTATCTACAACAAATATACTGAAATTCAATGGAATAACAGTATATTTACCCGCATTTTTTTCATTTTTATGAATAATTCAGGTAAGGTAGGACGTAAAATTAATAAAGTTAATTTATCTGTCCAGTTTTTCTAGACCAGCTCACATGTATCTGATATTTTATGACATAGAAAAAAACAGCTTACGCAAGAAGATTGCTGATCTGTTGCGTTATCATGGTTATATACGGATACAGCTTTCAGTATTTGCTGGAAATATTAATCCTGAAAAATTCCAACTTTGGAAGAAGATATCATTGTTGGTAAAAACCGAAGAAAACGATAAGGTATATTGTTTGAAAATAAACGATGACAATTTTAGAAATATAAAAAAAATTGGTACTTTTGATGCAGATATAGAGTTTATTCTGGGTACTAAAAAAAGCATGATTTTTTAGTCCAATGATAAAAAAGGGCATATTGCAGGGATGGAAAATGGTAGTAAGTAGTTTATTTTTAGATAATTATAAAACTAACGGGTCTAACCACTACGATAAATTAGAAACGACTGAGACCAATCACAGGCGCTTCATCAAAAAATTCTGATAGTCTAACCACTACGATAAATTAGAAACGACTGAGACGATCGCCATCATAAATGGTTCCTTTCATTTTTTTGTCTAACCACTACGATAAATTAGAAACGACTGAGACCACTCTGCCAGCGCAAATCCTATGCAGAATGAAAGTCTAACCACTACGATAAATTAGAAACGACTGAGACCCATTTTATTTATTTTTAAAGTACTAATTTGCAGTCTAACCACTACGATAAATTAGAAACGACTGAGACTAGGGAAAATAATTTTCTATCATAATCATCATTTGTCTAACCACTACGATAAATTAGAAACGACTGAGATTAGTCAATGGACAATGGACAATGGATAATGGATAATTGACAAGTCCCTTGTAATCAATATTTTAGTAGGTAAGTGAAGAAGAAAGGTGGTTTCGACAGGCTCAACCACCTGATTTCAGCCAGCTCAACCACCTTAGCTTAACCACTACGATAAATTAGTGGATAAACCGAAACATGCTACCCCCTCAGCTGGGTGTGAAACGAATAAGACTAGTCAATGAGCAATGAATCCCGAAGGCTTTCGGGAACAATGGACAATTGGCAAGTCTCAACTATTCAATGGATTAGTGAGGTTTGAATTAATATTCTGTTAGGTAAGTGAGGAAGAATGGTAGTTGTGTGGAAAGAACAGGTGGTTTCGACAGGCTCAACCACCTGAACTTAGCCACTACGATAAATTAGAAACGACTGAGACTATTTCATAATTTATGTTTAAATTCTTTTTTGAATTGTCTAACCACTACGATAAATTAGAAACGACTGAGATTAGTCAATTGACAATGGACAATGGATAATGGACAATTAACAAGTCCCTCTTAATCAATATATTAGTAAGGTTTGAATTAATATTTTAGTAGGTAAGTGAAGAAGAATAGTGGTTGTGTGGAAAAGAATGGTGGTTGTATGGAAATGAAAGGTGGTTGAGCCTGTCGAAACCACCTTGCTTAACCACTACGACAAATTCGAAACGACTGAGATTAGTCAATTGACAATTGACAATGGACCATGGACAATTAATCCCGAAGGCTTTCGGGAACAATTAGCAAGTCCCTTTTAATCAATATATTAGTAAGGTTTGAATTAATATTTTAGTAGGTAAGTGAAAAAGAATGGTGGTTGTGTGGAAATGAAAGGTGGTTGAGCGACCCAAAAGGTGGTTGAGCGACTCAAAAGGTGGTTGAGCGACTCAAAAGGTGGTTGAGCGACTCAAAAGGTGGTTGAGCCTGTCGAAACCACCTGATTTCAGCCAGCTCAACCACCAGATGTGAATAGAAACCTCAAAAAATATTCTGTACGTAATTTGTAAAGTATAAAAAATTCGTACTTTTGAGACAGATATGAATTTTGTACTATACACAAGAAAAAGCATGATTTTTTAGTCCAATGATAAAAAAGGGCATATTGCAGGAATGAAAAATGGTGGTAAATAACTTATCTTTAGATGATTATAAAACTAACGGGTCTAACCACTACGATAAATTAGAAACGACTGAGATTAGTCAATTGACAATGGATAATGGACAATGGACAATTGATAATGGACAATGGATCCCGAAGGCTTTCGGGAACAATTGGCAAGTCCCAACTATTCAATGGATTAGTAAGGTTTGAATTAATATTCTGTTAGGTAAGTGAGGAAGAATGGTAGTTGTGTGGAAAGAACAGGTGGTTTCGACAGGCTCAACCACCTGAACTTAGCCACTACGATAAATTAGAAACGACTGAGACATTAAAAGCAAGATTAAAATTAGTTTTTTCATTGTCTAACCACTACGATAAATTAGAAACGACTGAGATTAGTCAATTGACAATGGACAATGGACAACGGACAATGGATCCCGAAGGCTTTCGGGAACAATGAACAATTAACAAGTCCCTTTTAATCAATATATTAGCGAGGTTTGAATCAAAATTCTAGTAGTTAAGTGAAAAAGAATGGTGGTTGTGTGGAAATGAAAGGTGGTTGAGCGACCCAAAAGGTGGTTGAGCCTACCGAAACCACCTAATTCTAACTCCTACTCAAGTAGTTGAGCAAACTAAATAGGTGGTTGAGCCTGTCGAAACCACCTGTTTGACTACGACAAGAAATTTGATGAGGTTAACTTCCCGTTAGCTATATTTTTAGTATGTTTGAAGGAAAATATTTGTGGCGACGAAGATAATAATGATATTTAAATACGAACTAGATAAAAGGCTTTAATAAAATAGCATTTTTCCATTTCAAAGAAACTGATACCTTAATGTATAATCTAAAACGTAAGTACCAGTAATTAAAGATGAAACAACTTAGAATTTTATTTTTAATTGGGATAATAGTTCTTTTAGGAGGTATCCTCATACCTACTCTAAACACTTATTCTGCAGATTATATAGAGTTACAAAACAAAATCCGGCAAAATCAAAAGCTATTCAAAATCAAGCCTTATAAGGCATTGAGTGATATTGATACTTTGATCAAAGAAGCAGAATATTATGAAAAGGATAGTTTAATTCTAGAACTAATTGCCAATAAGGCGGAATATAATTATTTTCTGAATACCGATTTTGAGCAGATGCTTGAATCAGCATCGATCCTTAAGGAAAGGGCAAAACAGTATAACAATCACTTGTATGAAGCGAAGGCGCATAAATACATAGCGCAGGCATATTCATTGAATGAATTATATAACAAGTCTTTAGAAAATTTGGAAATCGGTCTCACTATTTTAGACGAATCTAAATCCGATAATATATTAATTATTATGGAGCAAGCTAATTTTCATACTGCTTTTGCAAATGTATATAATTTAAAAGGTGAGTATTTCAGTAGTATTCAATGCCTATTAAGCTCAGTAAATATCCATCAAAAATTAACAGACCCTGAATGGAAAAGGGGTGCAACTTTTATGGATTATTCCAATCTTGGGGGCGCATATCTAAATGTAAACCTTGATTCTGCCAAAGTTTATGCTGAAAGATCCATAACTTTGATGACGGAAAAAGAAGAAACTCACGACCTTACTTATTTAAATTATATTGTCCTGGGAAGGGTAAGTTTAGAAAGGGCTGACTACGGGAAAGCTTTGGAATATTATAAAATGGCCGAAAAAATTCAGGATAATAAGCACTTCCTCAATACAAAAGACTTATATAAAAAGATGAGTCAGGTATATAAAAAACTCGATTCAACTGAATTAGCCATGATTTACAAGAATAAACTAACAGAACTTGAGTTCGAAATTTCTCAAAGCCAGAATAAGTTTCTAAGAAAAATCATACATGATAATCAACCAGTTGATTCTCAACATATAAATTGGATGTATATAGTTTTAAGTTTGGTACTTGTGGGTTTATCTTTTACTATTCTATTTCAAAGATATATTTTAAACCGAAAAAAAAAGAATGTTCAAAACTCGCTTACTCCCGAAAAATATAATCAATTGATACAGCTCATAAGAAATAATGATCCAAGTTTTTTGCTTGCCTTTGAAAAAGAATTTCCCAATTTCACACAAAAACTACAAACTAAATCGCCAGAGCTGACATTACAAGAAATTGAGCTTCTTGCGAAGATAAGATTAAACCTGTCAAACAAAGAAATCGCACAATTCAAGTTCCTACAGCACAAAACAGTTCAGAACAACAGATATATGATACGAAAGAAGCTGAATCTCCCAGCTAAAACCGATTTGAATAAATGGGTAGGAAATATCTGAATTATACATACCTTGTTATTATCAAGCGAAAGGATGAAGGTATTAATGTTGATATGACTTAAATCCATACAGTTTAAATGGCTGATATTGACTTGACTCCGCAATATGTTGAACACGCAGAACAAAAAGATAAGCTTTTCTCCCTAAAAATAAAATATCCAAATAGTTTATTATTTATTTACTTTCAATTGAATTTAGATGTAACTATCTTATAAACAATGATGTAATGGATTACATCCTTTTGAATTTTGTTTATTTATCAAACCATATCTTTTTTAGGAGCAAGATAACTTGATCTTCTCAAAGTGGTACAAATCGAACTGTAAAAAGTGGCACGGTTTGAACCGAAATCACTGGCACAAATCAAACCGGAATATCCACCAAATAAAGACTATCCATACTGATGGGAACTAAAAGGGAACAAGAAAGGAATCTATCAGGAGTATTGATTCTAAGTCTTTTGAGTCTATACTTTTAGATTTGCAAATCAAAAAAAATTAAAACGATGAAAAAAAATTTACTTTTATTTCTTTTAGTATTGTTTTGTTCGCATTATCTAATTTCACAAAACCCAAATGAAGACAATGTCCTCTATGTAAATGTGAATCAAACAACGGGAACAAATAGTGGTAACAGTTGGGAAAATGCAATACCCGAGTTAGCTGATGCACTTAAATGGGCAAGGGAAAATCAAAATGCAGGAATTTGGTCGGAAAACAGTCCTTTAAAAATTTGGGTAGCAAAAGGGACTTACAAACCTCTGTACAATGCTGATGATGGGTTATATACAGAAAATGGAGATAGAGCCAATGCATTTGTCTTAGTCAAAAACGTCCAGATTTTTGGAGGTTTTTCTGGCAATGAAACCTCAGTAGAAGAAAGAGACTGGCAAAATAATCCAAGCATACTTTCTGGAAACATTGGTAATGAAGACGACCCTTATGATAATGTGTATCATATTATTATTGCTGCTGGAAGCATGCAGGAAGCTCTTTTAGACGGATTTACTCTTACCGAAGGAAGAGGTGACGGAAGTATTTTTGGTGGGCCTGTTGTCAATGGATTCGAAATAAATAGTGGGGGTGGTGCTATCAATACGAATGCTACTTCAGTTTTATTCCGAAATTTGATAGTAGACAACAATCTTGGATATTGGGGCGGGCAGATTTACAATTATCAATCATCACCTATCTTTGAGAATATGGAAATTATTAATGGGTGGTCATTTTGGGGAGGTGGTGTACATAACAGAGATTCAGACCCAATTTTTAGAAATGTATATATCGCAAATAACCAATGTGAATTAGCCGGTGGAGGTATGTACTGCGTCGAGTTTGGAGCTGTTACTTTGGAAAATGTTACCTTTTTTGGTAATTCTACCGGTAACACCGGTCAAGGAGGTGGATTCTACAGCTATGTCAAAGTAAAATTAAAGATGGATCGTGTCTCTTTTATCGAAAATGAATCAGGTGAAGCAGGAGGTGGGATAGGCTTTGTGGCGGATGGGATAAACGAAGATGTAATTTTCCAAAATTGTCTGTTTGTTGGAAATAAGACCAATGGACACGGAGGAGGGATAATGTTTTATGACGCACAACAAGGAGGAACTACGTTTAAATTAGAAAACTCAACATTTTATGACAATGAAGCAGAAACAGGAGCATCTTTAGGAATTTGGTACGATCAGGAAGCTAATGGAGTTCCTGTTGAAATCAATAACACAATCATTTGGAACAATACTACTTCACTAAGTGGTGCTGCCAACCCAACTTTTGTGATAAACAACTCACTCCTTCAGGATAATGAATGCCCTCCAAATATTGAATGTAACAATGTTATTTTTAATACTAACCCTCTATTCACTAATGAAGAAAATGGCGACTTTTCCCTGATTGAAGACTCACCAGCTGTAAATACTGGAAGCAATGAGCATTATACTGGATTAGATGAAAACACTATTGATCTGGCAGGGAATCCCAGAGTGTATGGATATGAACAAGGCGGCATCATAGATATGGGAGCTTATGAGTTTCAGAAAACTTTTGGAATAGCTGATTTGACAACAAAAAATATACAATTTTATCCAAATCCAATCAGACAAGGAGAAAATATAAATATTATTAGAAGTGATAACACAGCAGGAAAAGTAGAACTTTACTCTATTACAGGCCAAATGATCTTAAAAAAAGATACGTTCCTGCAACAGATTCAAATACCTATTAATATACCAGAAGGAATTTATATTCTGAAATATCACGACAAACACCGTTTTGAATCAATCAAACTGATAGTTGAATAACCAAGCAATCAAATGAAAAATAATAGATAACTTTAAGTTTGACACTATCCCTTATAGTGTGTATGCATAAATCAGAGGGTTTGACTTTATAGTCGAACCCTTTGTGCAAAAACAGTCAAAAATTGATTTAGAATCAGGTCCCAGCTCCTTATTGGTTTTGCCCATTTCTTTGATGTGATACTTAGAGCCAAGTAAATATACTTAATAACAACTACATCAGTCGGAAATTAGAGCATGCTATTTATGTATTCCCTTATTTCTCTATTCAGGTTATCGATCAGATTTTGAGTATCCCAAATCAGGTGGTTTCGACAGGCTCAGCCACCTTATTCCAATTCCCGCTCAAGAAGTGGAAAAAATTAAAAAGGGGGTTAAGCAACCCCAAAGGTGGCTTCGACAAGCTCAGCCACCTTATACAGGCTCAGCCACCTGATTATGACAAGATTCATCACCTTGTGAACTAAGAAAAATATCTCGGAAACTTTCCAAAACACATGGAAAGAAAAAAGCTGCAATCAACCGACTGCAGCTTACATTATTTGTTTTGGTTATTGGATCACTAGTTTCAAGCTCGAACGCACCCCATCCCCTTCTACCCTAAGGAAATAAATCCCATTAGGAATGTCGGTTATATCCAACTGATGCGTAAACCCATCCGCTGCACTTTCGATCTGTTTGCTACGCATCACCTTACCCAGAACGTCCGTCAGTCGGATCATCAAAGATGTATTCACCGACCGGCTGCTTTTGATAGTTATTTGTCCGTGTGCCGGATTAGGGTAAATATGCAGGTCAATGGTATTCTGTTCGCTTATACCAATAGTACTGATGATCTGTACCACTTTGGGATCGGACAGCTCACCCTGGCCACAAAAATTAGAAGCCATCAGATACAGCGCAACTTCACCCAGGAAGTCAGGATCCCAGTTGATTAAAAATCCGGTTTCATACTCCGTACTGCTACCTGATTCTTCAGGCTCAATAATCAAGGTGTATTCCTGAGCAAATGGAACAGGTACTATCTCATACACAGTTTCGTATCCATCGTTATAATCAACGGTATCTGGGCCTGCCAATATTTCGGCCTGCTGCGGTATTTCAAACACATGTATCCAGGTTGTGGCATCCGATTCGCTAACACAATAGCTATCTTGTATGCGTATGACGTTCAGCTGTGTAGTGCTCATGGGGCTGCTCACCAACTGATACGGACTTTCTTCTATAATCAATGTCTCAAACGGATCGTTAAGCTCCAACTCCCAGGGGCTATCACCGGTCAACACTATCTCAACTATAGCTTCATCACCTTGACAGATATACTGAGGCTCGGAGAAAACCACAGTTGGTAACTCATGGAACATCAGGCTCAGTCCGGTAGTTACCGGTTCACACTCACCTTCCCCATACGCAATAAGTTGAATGGTTACATGCCCATTGGCAATATCGGAGGCACCGGGTATATATGCCGTCTCAAAATTTTCGGGATCGGTAAAGCTGCCATCCCCTTCGGTGCTCCACTGGCAGGTGATCATATGTTGTACGCTCATATAGTCGTTCAACCAAAGCTCTTGTCCTATGCAATTTTGTATGGTATCCGGCCCTTCTATCACCGGCTGTGGATAAATAGTCAGTTCTACGGATGACTCCACTGCGGGGCAATCACCCAGACCGGTGGCAAAAAGCGTCAATACGAATCCCTGAGAGCTGATATCTTCTTCACCCGGATAATACACCGCATGCAATACGGTTGGATCATCGAAGGAGCCATCACCTGTGCTGCTCCACAATAGTGATGCGAAATTGCTTGCCCATGCCTCGGACAGCTCTATATGGTCTTCTGCGCAGATGCTCATCGCTTGTCCGGCGAACACTTCTGCTTCGGGATGGAATACAACAGTCAGATAATCGGTAACCGTAGTTGTTCCGGTAGCTGTCAGGCTCAGCTGTACGCTACCGGCTTCATAATCGGCTGTAGAAGGTGTATACACAGGGTTGAGGATACTTGCATTGTCGAAAGTACCGCTACCGGAGCTGGTCCATAGCAAGGTCTCGTAATAGCTTGCCGATCCGTTGAGCTGAACGGTATTCCCATCACATATCTCTATATCGGCCCCAGCCCAGGCAGAGGTAGTTACCATAGGCGGAAACACTATATCATCCAACCAGGCACAGTCTTGTCCGTTGGATACCGAATAATCCTTTTTATATTCCCATCTAAAAGTATGCATGCCTGCTTCAACCGGAAAACTTGCTTTAGTCCATTCAATAGTACCATTCCATTCGCCAAGCTTGACGTTATCAATAAAAAACCAAAAATGATCGTAATTCTTCTCGGAGGATACCTTATAGTAAAATGAGATTGTATCGGCCATTCCCACATCAAATAATATAGATAGCTGTGAGTTCTGGCTATGACCTATGGCACCTGATTTGGCAGCAAAGTTACCTGAGTAGGGATCTACTGAAACTATCTCCCATGGTTTATTGCCCCCATGTGTCCAGTCAAACTGGTTAAAGTCGCCTGTTTCAAAGTCTTCAATGACTAATCCTATCTTGGTATTAAAATCAGCCTGGGCTGTATATGCTCCTGCCTCTATCTGAAACCCGAACGATGCTACGCTACCTACTGGTGCACCTTCACTAACAGACACCTGATATGTCACAGTAAACTGTTCCTCAGCTTCAATATGTTCGATTTGATGTACCGTTTGGACTACGTTAAGATACGGACAGTTATTCATAAAGCTTGCCAGCGCATCAAAGGCATCACTCTGGCCTTTGTTGGTGATGTTAAAAACGATTTGAACTGTCTCACCCGGGTCAAGGCGACCATTATTATTTCCTGAAGAATCGTCTATAGTATATGATAGCACTTCAAATTCAGGAGCATAGGCCGGGACGCTGAATGAGCTACTCCATTCGTTGCTGCCACTTTGTATAGTAAGGATGAAAGAAATCGAATACATATTGGGTATCTCATTCGATACCGTAAAGCTGAATGCGTTTTCTACCGTAGCCAAGGTTCCCGCTTCTATATCACCCATCTCAAAGCTTTCATTGAGGAGGCTTATATAAGCCGATTCACAGCTAACGCTTACTGACACATTCTCGGCTGTTTCGCTGCCCACATTTCTCAGTGTTACATCTAAGAATATAGTTTCGCCATAGTCTATCTGGCCGTTATTATTGCCTTCCGAATCATCTATGGCATAGCTGTTATAGAGCAGGTACGGACCGCTTGGAGGGATGCATTCAATGGATTGCTCATATCTGTAATAATTTTGTAGGGTTACAGTAACCAGTGCCTGTACTCCCGGCTCCTGTGTTATGATAGGTATCTGAACCGGATTTCCAGTTCCTATACCTGCTCCAATGATCTCATTATCAACAGTAATAGCTATCAGGGCACCTTCATTGGCAGTAACTTCAAACACTTCCATACCACTGAGCAGGACAGACATATGCTCTACGGTTAATGGCTGTGGCATTTCGGAATACACCGTCATAAACGCATCCCCATGATGATGGAACAGCTTATAAGTAATATTCTTATGTTCAGGATTATATGGCCAGTTTGATTGTTGCAGGAAGTATTTTCCGGCGGCGTTGGCAAAGGCAGGTAGTATTCCCCTTTCGGCTGGTGTACTGCCATAATCTGGCATAAATTCCGGCCACATATTGTCGTAGGCACCCCAGACAAACACGTCGTTTACAAACGAATAGGATACTTCAGTTGCTGCTATCAAGCCTAAGGCACCATGCGAATGCCGATGAAAAGCCTCTGTGAAACATTCTGAGCTATGATTAAATTTCCCGGTCAGACAGTTGATAGAAAGTACAAAAGTCAGGTCTTGATTATTTAAACCGCTCAGATGATTATTTCTATAGTCGGGTTCGCCCCAGCCTGTCTCAAGACCATGGTCGCGATGCTGAAGCATAAATGCACCGCTGTTGATATCATTATTCAGTCGGGTGGCATTTCCACCCCAATCGGTCAGATGAGCTGTATTAGCCGGGATATAGTTCAATCCGTTGGGGCCAAAATAGTTGACAACCATAGATGTATTGGTGTTAGACGACCATGAGCCACCCGGATTACCCGAATAAATGGCATTCTCCCGTACAGGGCTCTTCCCTAACACATGTTCCCAGAATCCGTTAACCGTTTCGGAGCATATCTGAAACCAACGCTCTGTCTGCCATCCCATAGCCGTGATCGGATTATTATAAAAACCAGCATTAGTAGGCGGAGTACGCTCATAATCCAAAAACTTATGGATCATATGTTCCAACTCGTTTGCATTACGGGCAGTGATACGGGCAAAAACAACATCGGGCAGGTTATTACCTGACATATCCGAGAATGGATTATCGGATATATAAGGGTTGTAATAGCCGGGATGGTCGTTCAACAGGTTAGATACTATCCCTTGATTGCCATCGGTATGATAATCGCCTAACAATAACACAGCAGCCGGAGGTACACTCCATGAATTGTACGCATTTATAACATAGTTTTTGATGGCAACGGCGGTATTGCCTCCTATCTCATCCAGGCTTACCACCTTAGTTGTGATACCCTGCCTTTGTCTGAACACCCGTATGCTGTCGGCCCACTGAGTGAAAGCAGCTCCATTAGGTGTGATAATCAGGTATTCGGCTCCTTCGTCCCGACTTGCAGCATGCTGCAGGGTTCTGACCGAAAAGTCTATATTGGGAAGCATATTGCTGTTGAAGATATGATCTTGTAGGATAGGCTCCCACCAGATGCTTCGTAGCCGGTCGTCGCCAAAGACACCGTTGCCACCTTCGAAAACCACCTCAGCTTCAATATCGTAATAAACTATCAGTTCTTTGGTTTGCGGATTATATTGAAATGGAGTGATACCCACCATCACCACATCTACCCCTCTTATTTGCGTTGGCTCGGATACCAAAAACGGATCAGCCGGATAAAAGGTATCCTGAGAATAAATCTTTTCATCTTTGGTATATTTTACAGGACTGTCGTCATTAGCCAATGGAATTGCCGGAGCAGGAAGCAGATCCACATTGGAGATAAGCTGCTTCTTAGCTTCTTTAATGACTAAACTAGCAGTGGCACCTTGAGGGATGGCTACTATACGACTGATAGACGGCAGATTAGGAGCTCCGGCCTGAGCAGGCAGATGAATACCCTGTATAGCGAGTATCTCTCCAGCTGCATCCTGAGTCAGGTAGTCCTCTACTGTCAGTTCCGGTAAAAAATGCCGGAACAACAGGCCCTGCTCAGCAGAACGTTGAATGACAAAACCAGTCTTATTGCCATCAACCGGAAATGTAAAACTCTTGTCTTGGGCAAATATACCGTGGCTACAGAAAAGTAAAGCCACAAAAAGGAAAGTGTTAAAAAAGTGGAAATGTTTCTTCATATGATGATTCAGTTAAATGAAATGTATCTTCTATAACCCACAAAAATAATCAAACCTATTGAAATTAACTGACACTGCCTGAAGTAAAAACCTGATAATCAAATTATTTATAATCATTCTAAATGATCTCTTATTGAACTTCAAGCAATTACATAGTAAATACACCGGATAACAGAGCATAACCATCAGGGTATTGCTGTATCACCATGCATCCTAAAAAGCTTTGGTGATAACAGAATTATTTTCGATCTCTATTGGATTAAAATCTCGACTTTTGTACGGATATGTCTGTTAAGCACTCTCTTTTTGTAGCCCTAACCCAATTGTTGCTATGGATTGGTATTCAATCACCTGCCCAGCATCCTTTCATCAGCTTTGATTGCTTCAACGCAACTATCCGGCAACAGGCATTGCTTCAAAAGCTATCCGTACAACTCATCCAACAGTCAGACACCCATTTTGAGGCTTTTCTATCTGATTCGGCAGGCCTTATTTATTTTCTCAAGCTTAGTCCTTACAGCTATTTCGATCATTTTGCAAATCAAGAAGACAGCCTTCAGTGGCATGGATATCAAGGTATTCACTTTCAAACTGAACTACTTTCTACTGTGTTGATTCGGGTACCACATCTTTATGCAAGCGTCAGCTTGTCAATGCATAGCATGCAGAAAATAGATGAAACAGAACTATTTTATCCATTTCTCACGGCTTTGGAAGACTGTGCTCAATCTGTTGTATGGCCTGATTGTATCCGATCAGCCGATCGCATGCATATTAACACCGGTATTATTCGACAGCGCCATGATACATTATCCGGATTTGCTAAAGCTTTTGAAATAGTAGCCCTCATTGATACGGCCTTCATACGATCCTTACAGCCTTTATTCGACAGGCTGAACGAAAGCACGGCTTTTATCCCCATAGAAAACGGGATCATCGTATTCCCCGACCATTCCCATACCGAATTAAGTTACCAACTCCGTCCCGGAATCAGTATCCGAATAAACTATTTCATACGTTCTGAATAAGCTTGTTAGCTCATAGCTTGATCATTAGAGATGAAAAGACACGCAAATGGTAAATACCATCAACAGATGAGCTGTGTTGATAACTAATTGTCAGAGATTTTTAGCACGTCGTTCTAAAACTGCATCAAGTTGTTGTAAGAAGTTTAGGCTGTTATGCAGGGCTTGCAACACAAATGTCTGATCTTCAAGCTGTTCTATATCATGTTTAATGACATCACGCGCACCTTGCAATGTATAGCCTTTGACTTTGACTAAGTTATAGATGATATGTAGGTATCGGATATCTTTTTCGGTAAAGAGGCGATTCCCTTTTTTGTTCTTTTTTGGTCGTAGCACATCGAACTCTCTTTCCCAGAATCGGATCAGCGAGGGGTTGACATCAAAGAATCGGGCTACCTCACCTATGCTGTAATAAATTTTCCCAGGTTTCAGCATATATGGATCAATCCATTGTTTGGGAAGGCAATAGCGACAGCTCCAATATGAGTTCATACTCTTCGGGCGTCAGGTCGTCAAAGAAAAAGTGAATCGGATTGACCGGCTTATTATTTTTATGCACTTCGTAATGTAGATGTGATGAGGTTGACTTACCGGTGTTTCCGACATTTCCGATGAGTTGTCCGCGTTTGACGTTTTCTCCTTTCCTGACTTTGAACGCACTCAGATGTGCATACATAGTCCGGTATCCAAACCCATGATCGATCAGGATCACATTACCATATCCATAATGATTTTTACTTACCTGTATCACTGTACCGTTACCGGTTGCAAACACTTCCGTTCCAATAGGGGCACTAAAATCTATCCCCTGATGAAACTTATTGACCTTATAAAACGGATCAAGACGTACTCCAAAATGAGAAGATATACGCCTTACATCGGTATTCTTCACCGGTTGTATAGCCGGAATAGAAGCCAACATCTCACTCTTGTTTCTGGCTAACTCTAATACTTCGTCAAAGGATTTGCTCTGTACATACAACATACTTGCGATGCGGTCTAATCGTTTGGAGGTTTCCACTACTATCTCCGAATTTCGATAACCTGACAGGGCTTCATAGCGGTCAACCCCACCATAGCCGGCCTTACGTATTGAGCTTGGAATAGGTTCGGCTTCAAAGATCACCCGGTAAATATTATCGTCGCGCTCCTGCATCTCGTTGAGAAGCCCTTCTAATTTGGCTATCTTTTCGGTAAGCTTTTCATAGTTCAACTGCATATATTCTAACTCACGCTCCTGCATGCGCTCTTTGGGAGAGCCTAAAAAATAATAGGCTGCAGCAACAAATGCAAAAGCTATTGTACTGGTAGTCAGTAGGTAATACAAAGAACCCAACAAACGCCTTTTCCAACTTGTGGTATATTTCTCGTAAGCAAGAGTTTTTTGATTAAAGATGTATTTAGGCTTGGCCATAGCCGGATCAGCAGATAGAAAAATAATAACGCCACAAAAATAATATTTTAAGCTAACTTTGCAAGTTTAATTAATGATTTCTTACTAAAAGTTTATTATACAAACATCTACAGATGACTTCTTTAGAGATACGCCAGACCTTTCTTGATTTTTTTCGCTCTAAGCAGCACCTCATCCTCCCTTCGGCTTCCATAGTAGTGAAAAACGACCCTACGCTGATGTTTACCAATGCAGGGATGAACCAGTTCAAAGAGATATTCTTAGGTAACACCCCACCCAAAGCGTTGCGAGTGGCCAACACACAGAAATGTTTACGCGTTTCGGGCAAGCATAACGACTTAGAAGAGGTAGGCTACGACACCTATCATCATACCATGTTCGAGATGCTTGGCAACTGGTCGTTTGGCGATTATTTTAAAAAAGAAGCTATCGAATGGGCATGGGAGCTGCTTACACAAGTATATAAAATTGAACAAGATAGATTATATGTCACTGTTTTTGGTGGCGACAGCTCCGATGGGCTTGAACCCGATCAGGAAGCTTACGATCATTGGAAAACTATAGTAGCTGCTGATCGAATACTCTACGGAGATAAAAAAGATAACTTCTGGGAGATGGGCGACACAGGCCCTTGTGGCCCTTGCTCCGAAATACATGTGGACCTGAGAGATGAATCCGAACGTAACACACTAGCAGGCAGCGAACTAGTTAATCAAGACCATCCTTTAGTGATAGAGATATGGAATTTGGTTTTTATCGAATACAACCGGCAAGCCGGCGGGAGTCTGGTAAAGCTGCCGGCCAAGCATGTAGATACCGGAATGGGCTTCGAACGACTTGCTATGGCATTGCAACACAAGCGTTCCAACTATGATACCGATATCTTTCAGCCTTTGATACAGGCAGTAGCTAAAATGTCGGGTAGCACTTATGGCGTTGATGAGCAGAAAGATATTGCGATGCGGGTGATAGCCGACCATGTGCGTGCTGTCGCTTTTACTATAGCCGACGGGCAACTCCCATCAAACACTGGCGGTGGATATGTGATACGCCGAATCCTCCGACGTGCCATCCGATACGGCTATACCTTCCTGAAATTTGACGAACCCTTCGTCTATCGCCTCTTACCCATACTAACCCAACAGTTAGCTGAAGTGTTTCCCGAGTTAGAATCACAACAGGAACTCATCAGTAAGCTAGTGTTTGAAGAAGAAACATCTTTTCTGAGGACCTTAGCACATGGCATACGGAAGTTTGAGAACTACATAGATGCTCATCCTGAGGCTACCCGTATTCAAGGTGATATCGCATTTGAGCTGTTCGACACCTACGGATTCCCTGTTGATCTGACGAATTTGCTAGCCCGTGAAAAGGGATTAGAGGTGGATATGCCCGGTTTTCAGCAGCGGCTTAATGAGCAAAAAGAACGGTCGCGTAAAGCTGCTGCAACCGCTGCAGGCGACTGGGTAATACTGCATCAGAGTACTCAGCCCACCCTATTCGTGGGATACAATCAGTTAGAGATCACAGCCAATGTAGTTCGGTATCGGGAAGTAGTATCAAAAAAGCGTACTCACTATGAGATCGTCTTGGACCAAACACCTTTCTATGCAGAAGCAGGAGGTCAGCTAGGCGATACCGGACTCTTGATAAACGAGGATGAGCAGATAGAGGTGTTCAACACTGTCAAAGAAAATAATCTGATCATTCATCTGACTTCTGATCTACCTATGCATCCCGAGAAACAGTTTATAGCTCAGGTGGACAAGGGTAAGCGACTAACGACGGCCAACAACCACAGCGCTACCCATCTGATGCATGCCGCACTCCGACAGGTGCTTGGCACACATGTAGAACAAAAAGGCTCGATGGTAGGACCTGAACGGCTGCGCTTCGACTTCAGTCATTACAGCAAACTCACAGCCGATGAAATACGTAGGATAGAAAAAATGGTCAATGCCAAGATCAGAGAAAATATTTCAGCCCATATAGAGCTTCACGTTCCTATAGAAGAAGCCCGGGCTAAAGGTGCCATCGCATTGTTTGGTGAGAAATATGACGAATTTGTACGGGTGATCAGCTTCGACCCTGAATACTCAATAGAGTTGTGTGGTGGGACGCATGTGAAGACCACTGGTAGCATCGGCAGCTTCAGAATAATAAGCGAAGGAGCTATAGCCGCCGGAATACGACGAATAGAAGCCGTTACAGGTGAAAAAGCAGAAGAATACGCCAACCAGTTCATCGGTCAGATACATCAGATAAGAGCGTTGATAAAAGGTAGCGGCGATATCGTAAAAGCTGTTCAGCAACAGTTGGAACAACAACATCTGTTACAAAAAAAAGTAGAGTCACTACAGCAGGAAATTGGAATGATAACCGCCAGGCAGCTCATGCAACACGCAGAGCCTGTACAGGACTTCTTTCTGATACAGCACCACACAACGGGTGATATGGAGGTAGTCCGACAGATCGCATCGCAGATCAGACAGTTGTCGGAAGATTATGCTGCAATTATTTACAGCAGCCAGGACAATAAAGCTATCATTGGTGTTTCCTTAGGCAGTCGGTTGGCCGATACTAAAAACCTTGATGCCGCAGCATTGATCAAGGAAGTATCAAAAGAAATACAAGGCGGAGGAGGCGGAAACAAATATTTGGCAACAGCAGGAGGTAAAAACCCGAATGGTCTTCAAAGAGCTTTAGAGATCATGATATCTAAGATCAAAAAAGCTTGAAAACAGATGGACCAAAGTCAGCTCGTTTGCAGAAGCCGCCTTTAACTACTAACTTGCTTATTGTTTTAAGATTTTGATATGATGCCTTGTGTGTGAAGCTTCTATTTGTAAAATATAGATTCCGGTATTCAGTCTGCTAATATCCGGCTCCGTATTGCTTTCAAATTCCATCACTTTTCTGCCGGACATATCAAACAATTCAGCTTTTTTGAAATTATTGAGATCAGTAAATCTGATTTTATCGCTTACCGGGTTAGGCCCAACTATAGGTGTTGTGGGCTCATTACCAATCTGTTGAATAGAAGTAAGAGGATCATAAAGTGGCCCAATATATTTTTTAGCCATTACCAAATGTGCAAAGTTGATATAGCTGGATGGTCCTGTGGAGTTATGCCAGTATTCAATCCATATCCAGTTGATCTTTAAATCACCATTCGTGCGCCATTTGAATCCTTCAAAAGGTGGATCAAAGGGATTGTTGTACCATTTATCCTTAAACCAATGTCCGGTAGGGAATCCTTCTCCCCAGTAGCCTACTTCTACTCCATTTATCCACACTCTAAGCTCGCCATTATAAGCTGTGATCGGATTATTCAGCCGGATCATCATTTCTATGCACATCCATTCATCTAACTGACACACAGGGGCATCAGGTGAGGCAGGCTGCCCATAAGACGGTTTCCCCTGTGTGATCAATGTATTTCCAAAGCAGGTATATCCTTCGTCGTAGCTACGCATATCGCCCCAGTAGATATATGTATCCATGCCGGGCGGCGATGTTTCCTGCCATACATTCTCAAAAGCTATGCTCAAACGGCTATGCCCAAGCCCGCAAGTACCTGCCTGAGGAAAAGGCCAGTTTATAGGTGGATTATAACCTCCAAACCAGACCCCTTGATGCCCCTCAGTACCTTGTGAGATAGAAGGATACCTGACGTAATAACGAAGAAAGATCATGCTGTCGTATCCCTCACCAAACGACTTGTATAAATGCCCGCCTCTGACCAAATTATGTACACTTTTTATCCGAAGTGAATGAACCTCTTTACTTGCGGCAGGCACATCGGTATCAAGCGAAAACATTGCAGGATGCAATACTTCATTATAACGATCAAAAATTTCATCCAATTCACCGGTAAATTTTTCAACAAAGAGCACATCAGGATCCGTTTCAATCCCAATATCATACGGATATTTCTCAGAAAGAGGAACAGGAGTTGAGAATTGTGCTATTACCATAGCTTGAACAAGCAATAATCCCAAAACCATAAACAAATGTATCCGAGTAAAGAATAATGTGGTCATTTTGTAATGTATTTGGTTCACACAAAAGTAATTATTTACTTTCACTGGTTCTCAATGTTTTATCACAAAAATACACTGAGATATATTTTTTTTCTTTACCTCAGCCGAATTTCGCTTGATTAGAATAAAAATAACTGCCTATTCTTGCCTCCAATATATCTTTTGCATGAAGCAAGCTGATGCATCTCTACCTTATTGGATTAATGCGGCCTGTTTAGAAATAAAGTTATTAAATTTATTATCAATAAGTTAGTCCGGTTACAATAAAAAAAGAATTAAAAATGATGTCAGATGTTAAACGAAATGTTAATAAATTTCACTGAAAAACATTAATAAAAGGAACTTTGTCCATGTTTATTTGCGATATTTACCGTTTAATTATTGACAGTTACTGTGTACAAGCCTAAAAAAACGATAGGTGAATGAATAAAAACATACTTCTCATACTATGGTTAATACCGTATAGTTTTCTTTTAACTGCTCAAAACACAGACTATTACGATCTTCAGGATTTTCCTATTATGAGTCCTGTTCAATCGAGTATTACGCATGCCTTAGGCTGGTCTATGCAGGATAATGGTACCTGGGCATATGCCGATAATAAAATTCCGTTTACAGACAGTCGCTCTAATGCTGATCGTCCGGGAGGGCTTAACGCCATAGGACAGGATAATTTTATCTCCATCGAGATGCATAAGATCATGTTAGACAACGAGCAGTACAACGTATTGGTAAAGAAATACCATGATGGTGAGTTTGAGTTTCCATATTTGCAGCGTAACTGGCGCGATTTCAAATCATTAGATTATTATATCTTCCGCAGTGAAAAGCTCAAGGAAATGCTGCCTGAAGAAGTTCCATTCAACACCATGTATTTGGTTGATATGCGCTGTTATATGGTAGGCACCATCAAAAACTATGAAGAGAGTGTGTTTATGGGTGGCAGCCTGAACCTGACGCGATATGCCACTAAAGTTACCGAGAATTTTCAGGCTACACGTGCCAGCTATCAGGAACAGATCATACGGGCTATACAACAACGTAAGACAGGTAAAGTCATCAACGACGGAAACCTGATCTTTGCTGTGTATCCTATACGATCAACCGATAAAGAAAAGGTGAGGATCAAGTTTATCAAAGGCTATATGAACGACAACCTGATACGGATGCAAACCTCACCCGACAACTGGAAACACTTGTTCTCCGAATCTTTTTATGAAGTGGACTACAGCGTATATAGCAGTTTCATCAACCAATCCTTAGCCTATTATGTCGAATTAGATCAGGCTGTTACTATGTACGACTCACACTATAACTGGGGTGTTCTTCGCTATCAGATTGGCGATTATGTAGGAGCGTTGGAAGCGTTCAACAAAGCTTTTGCCGAAAATCCCGATACCGAAGATTTTATGTTTTATGCGTATCGTGGAAATACGCGAAGCAAAATGGGACTACAAGCCGATGCCATAGCTGATTTTGATAAAGCCATTGCACTACAGCCAAAAAGAATAGTGGATTATCCAAATTGGGTAAGAAATTATTTCAACCGCGGAGTGGCAAAATATTATCTCAACAATGGTGCTGGTGCCTGTGAAGACTGGAAAAAAGCGTATGACTTAGGCTATGGCAGTGCCAGCGAGTACCTCATAGATTTTTGCGGACAAAAATTTGACTGATATGGGCATCCGTTATCTGACACATGGTTTAATTTTACTGTTTATAGTGGCTATACATCCACTTAGACTCTTAGGGCAATCACCTGAGATAAAGTCAGATAAGAGCTGGCAAATGGGAGCCTTTGCCGGTGTCTCACAATATTTTGGCGATGTGAGCAACAAAACCTATTTTGAGAAATTATCCGGCGAGTCAAAGTTCTCATTCGGGCTATTAGCCCGCAAACATCTCAATGAAAAGATAGGGCTTGGCTTGAGCTTCAGCCGCAGCTCCTTATTCAGCCAGAAAGAAAACACCTCTACAGCTATTCCTATCTTTTTAGAATACAGCGGACATAGCAACCAGTACGTGTTTCATTCTTACCTGAACCTCAGCAATATTTTTTATGGCTATGCCGATCGAAAAGCATATATCTACGGTACTATTGGGATAGGGTATGCCAGCTGGGACGGCGCTCTCACCAATTATCAGACCAATACTGTCATCACCGATTTTGCTACTGCCGTTTCACAAAATTACGCATTGGGAGCTCCTATGATTCCAATCGCCTTAGGCATAGAATTTCCTCTTAGTCCTAGCCTTAGATTCAATATCGAAAGCTCACTGACTACTCTTTTATCCGATGATATAGATTATTATAAGGATGGGTATCAGTATGATTTCCTTGCACATACGCATATAGGTCTGAACTATTATTTTGGTGTTAGTCAGCCAAAAACCAAGAAACCTGCACGATACAGACCAACTTTAACTCATTGGGAGCCATCAGGTCAGGTTACTGTGGTAGATTATGAGCGATTCCCACTTACCCCTGTTGAAAAGGCTCCAAAAATTGAGCTTCCTCCATTGAAATTACCGGAAACACAAGTTGAGGCTACACCACAAGCTAAACCGGGTTTTGAATTCAGGGTGCAGATATACGCTAAGCGACAGCCGGTAAGCAGCCCATCAGTCATATACCGTCATATAAATTTTGAATATCCGGTAGTTGAAAATTATTTCAACGGGATATACCGCTATTCAACCGGAAGCTTCCGAACCTACTCAGAAGCTGAATCCTATGCACGTAATCTGCAATCAAGAGGGGTGTATGATGCCTTTGTGGTAGCCTATGAGAATAATGTTCGGGTAACCATCACACCCGAAATGAAACGCTAGCTCTTATCCTTTCTATGAATCAAATCCAAAAGGATGTCTTGTAGCTGTGTAGCTTCAAAAGGCAAGACACGTACTGCATCATTGATTACTATACCAGTTTGAATACCGTCATTCTGCAGCTCATTCAGCCAGCCAATCAGCTCGCTCAGGCTCATGGAAGTTAGCTGATAGGTGGCCCAGTCGTCAGTACGAGCCTGCTCAGCCATTTCAGCCATAACCCACAAAGGCACTAAGGGTGACTGATCGGGAGTTTCCACCATAGCAAACAATCCATTATCAGCCTGCAACAGCCATACTTCTTGCTGCTGTTCAAGGCGTTCCAAAACAAATTCAAAACTCAGATCGTTCATCATTTTTCTAATATGCTCCTAAATCATCTAATAGTATCCATCGCTCCATCAAGCGTTCCAACTCATTGTCAATAGCTCCTATACGCATTGAAGCAGCCTCTACCGCTACAAAATCATCAGCCGTAAGTTCTATCTGCTTTAGTTGTTGCTGCTTTTCAACCTCTAACTGATGCATATGAGATTCAATATCTTCATATTCTTTTTGCTCTCTGAAGGTTCTCCGGCTTTTCTGCTGATCAGCTTTTTGTGTGGGCTTCGGCTTTGGCTTTTCAGTATCGGTAAGCTGTTTCTGCTTTTTCTGATGTGTATCCAACATTTCTTTATAGTCCGAATAATTCCCTACAAAGCCTCTGACACGTCCATCTCCTTCAAAGACAAACAACTGATCTACTACCTGATCCATAAAATAACGGTCGTGCGAGACGATCAGCAGGCATCCCTGAAACATACGGATAAACTCTTCCAATGCTTGCAAGGTTAGCAAATCCAAGTCATTGGTTGGCTCATCCAATAGTAAAAAATTGGGATTATTGATCAATACGGTAAGCAAGTACAGCCTGCGTTTCTCACCTCCGCTTAATAATTCAACCTGCTGATTCTGAACGGGTGGCGGAAACATAAATCGGGTGAGCATTTGAGAAGCTGATGCGGTGGTTCCATTTCCAAGCGGCACATGCTCCGCTATATCTTTAACAATATCAATGATCTTTTTGTCGGACGGAAACTGCATCCCTACCTGCGTATAATAACCAAACACTATGGTATCACCTGGTATGACCCTGCCGGTATCAGGCTTCAGCTCACCGGTGATCAGGTTCAACAAAGTGGTCTTCCCTACCCCATTCTCACCTATGATGCCAATTCGTTCGCCTTTGGTAAACATATAATCGAAGTTTTTCAACAGGCTCAGCTCTCCAAAGGCCTTGCTTACGTTTCGCACCTCCAAAATCTTACTGCCGATACGTTGCATTTCAATATTCAAGTGCAGCTGCTGATGTTTCCTTTTTACGGCAGCTTTTTCCTTGAGTTCATAAAATGCTGTGATACGGCTTTTGGATTTGGTGGTACGTGCTTTAGGCATGCGCTGCATCCAAATCGTTTCACGCCTTAGAAGCTGAGCGGCATTCTCAGTCTCGGCTCTGAAGCTTGCTTCTCGTTGCGCACTTTTTTCAAGGTAGTAAGAGAAATTGCCCTGATGAGCAAACAAGGCACCAAAGTTCAACTCAAGTATATGATTGCAGATACGATCAAGGAAATAGCGGTCGTGAGTCACCATTAATAAGGTGATCTGCTGTCTGGACAGGTATTTTTCCAACCATTCTATCATACTTATATCGAGATGATTGGTTGGCTCATCCAACAAGATCAGCTCCGGCTCATCAACCAGGA
The DNA here is from genome assembly GCA_023229245.1 of Bacteroidales bacterium. GTDB lineage: Bacteria > Bacteroidota > Bacteroidia > Bacteroidales > F082 > JALNZU01. Next base: position 23,125 of record JALNZU010000033.1, read on the forward strand.
GGACGGCCAATGCTACCCGTTTGAGCTGCCCACCAGACAGCTCACCTAATTTTTGTTGTAGGTCTATCAGACCAAATCTATGCAGCATCTCCTTCAACCGTCGGTCGTAATCCCATGCATGCAATGCATCCATACGAAGGATCAACTGATTTAACTGCTGCTGGTAATCAGGCGAGTGTTCATGCTGCGGTTGTGTTAGTAAGTTATGATAAGCCTCTTTGACCCTGATCACTTCATGATGTCCGTCGCGCACATATTGTTCAATGGTTTGGTTTGGATCATAGACCATATCTTGTGGCAAATAGCCTAGTCTGATACCTTCAGTAAAGACGATTCTGCCGGTATCGGGTTCTTCATCGCCGGTGAGCAGTCGTAAAAGTGTGGTCTTCCCGGCTCCGTTGACAGCTATCAGTGCGGTCTTGTCGCCTTTTTCTATGCCAAAGCTGACATCTTTGAACAATAGCTTATCGCCATAGCTTTTGGAAATATTTTCGACTGAAAGATAATTCATATTCGTGTGTAAACCCTATAAAAAGGGTGGCACGAAATTACAACAAAATCAGAGGTTATAACTGAAAAACCTCCTTCAACCTATTTTTTATCGTTGAGAATGAGTTCGCCTGATCTGACTATAGCCGGTCAGTCAAAATTCTTTTTCATATACTGCAATCGTTCAAATGCAGCTTTGTTTTCGGGATATTTGCTTACCATCCCCCTGAAGCTTTCAATGTTTTTAAATCCATGTTTTTTCATCCAGTCTTCCAGGCCTTTAACTATTTCTTTCAGATAAGGTATTCCGTTCTGGTATAAGGTAGTACAAATCTGTGTTACGGTAGCTCCTGCAAGCAGCTGTTTGGCAACTCCTATGGAATAATGGATACCGGTAGATGCTGCCAGATCTGCTTGAAACTGTCGTGCAAATAACAAGGCAATCCAGCGCATGGCAATAGATTTTTCGTCGGGTGCTGAATAAATATTGTCAGTAATTACTCTTTGAGAAGCAATATCCACATCCGGGTTATAAAACCGGTTGAAAAGCACTAATCCATTTGCTCCGGCCTCGTGCAGCCGGTATGCCATTGCAAGCATATTGGTAAAAAAGGGACCAATTTTTACTGAGATAGGCAGGGTAGTATTTTCTTTTACTGACTTTACGATATCAATATAAGTATCTTCAATTTGCAGGCTGCTTGCAGTAGGATCAAAAGGAAAAATGGCGATATTAAGCTCTATGGCATCGGCACCTGCATCTTGCATCTGTGCTGCAAAGTGGGGCCATTCAATAGGACTGACGCAGTGTACGCTGGCTATGATAGGTGTACTGACTTCTTTTTTAGACTGCCGGATTAATCGCAGATAATCATCCATCGCTTTACCTTTAGTGATAGACTGCACATAATCAACTGCTTCGGGATACCAGAAATACATTTCATTTTGTTTCAGCCGGTCTTGAATATCAGCTATAAGCTGCTCTTCAAAAATTGATTTCAATACGATAGCTCCAGCTCCGGCTTTAGCGCAAGCCCTGATATTGTCAATAGTACCTGTAAGTTTTGAACTGCTTACTACAATAGGATTAGTTAGTGATAATCCAAGATAAGAAGTGGTAAGATCCATGATAGTTATTGAATTAAATTTACATTTTGTTCTATATACTCATGATGTTTTTTCAACAGAAACCCTTTCAGGAAGTCATACGCTGTGTTCAGGTTTTTCAAAGCCGTATATGATAGTTGTTCCCCAAAGTCCCATTCATAGCCTTTGATGCTAAGCAGCCAGGTTTCAGGTGAACTGTCATATATTTTTTGGCATAAGTCCAACACAAAAGCCGGTGAAACTGCATGCATAGTAAATTCCACCTTTGCGTTTGACGGATTTACCCTCTCGAAGCTAAATGATTCCATCTCTGCCATAGTTGCATCGACAAAGATGGCAAGTTTTCGTGTAGAAATGACTTCTGCGTCTTCAATATTCAACTGATAATTGCAATCGGTCTGTACGTTTATTTCAGGATGTTGTGATAACCAGTTTTCTATGAGTCGGATACATGCCGGGCCAAGTCCATCGTCTTGTCTCCCGGGATTGCCATATCCATACACTACTATTTCTTTTTTTTGCTTCACTAATGTGATCGTTTTTTATCAATTATTGTTTCGTTTTGGTCTAATAAAGTGATCTCAAGTGGCATTTTTCCCAAGGCGTGTGTGGCACAGCTCAGGCATGGGTCGTAAGCCCGTATAGCTACCTCTACTGCATTCATCATGCCTTCTGTGATCTCCTTCTTAGCTGTCATCATCGCTTTGGCTACATAATTGACCGAACGATTCATAGGTTCGTTATTATTGGTAGTAGAAACAATCAGATTGGCCATTGCAATCTGGTCGTTATCGTTAATTCTATAGTGATGGAACAAGGTTCCTCTTGGTGCTTCAATCAGTCCTACACCTTCTTTTTGTTTTGTTCCTTTGACTACTAACTCATCACCTTGTAAGTCAGGGTCATGAAGTAATTCCCGTATCATCTCGGCTGCATGCAATATCTCAATCAGGCGTGCATAATGTGTATGCAGACAATGGTTATTAGGTTTTCCATGGGTTAAGGCCTTAAATTTCTCAAACTCGGCTTGTGCTAAGGGTGTAGGGATAAAATCGGCTGTATTCAGTCGGGCTAAGGGCCCTACCCTGTACCATCCTTTATCTTTACCATATTGTTTGAGATACGGGAATTTCATATAGCTCCAGCTGCGTACTTCTTCTTCGATAAAGTTATAATACTCTTGATAATCCACATCATGCAATATTTTTCTTCCTTCGCTGTCCACTGCTCTCAGTACTCCATGATAGAGGTCCATAGCTCCGTCTTTGCGTACTAAGCTCAGATGGTTGCTTGGAAAGTGTGCAAAATTATCAATGAATTCTTTATTGGCAACATAGTAATTTCTAAAAAAATCTATAGCTGCTTCAGCCCAGCTCACCATTTTGTCGGCATTGAGCGGATCGTTACCTTTTAAAAACTCATCCCGTTCTTCAATACTCAGGTTCTTATTGATACCACCGGGTATAGCTCCTGTGCCATGTATTTTTTTTCCGGCTGTAGCCCGTATGATCTCTTGTCCGAACTTACGCATCATCACCCCTTGTACGGCTAATTCGGGATGATTCAGCGCAATTCCGATGATATTGCGTGTGTCTGGATCGCCATCAATCCCAAACAGGAAGTCAGGCGCGCTGAGATGAAAGAAATGTAGTGTATGCGACTGAAAGATTTGTCCGTAGTGCATCAGCCGGCGCATTTTCTCGCCTGTAGGAGTAAGTCCTTCACCTGTCCCGGCTCCTACTATCACATCAAGGGCTTTGGAGGCAGCCAACAGATGACTCACCGGACATATACCACATAAGCGCTGCACCAATACTGGCGCTTCCCAATAAGGCCGACCTTGAATGAATCGCTCAAATCCCCTGAATTCGACTATATGCAACCGACTTTGTTTGACCTGTCCCTGTTCGTCCAAATAAATGGTTACTTTTCCGTGTCCTTCTACCCGTGTTACCGGTTCAATAGTAATTTTTTTCGACATATATATCTTAGGCTAATAGGGTTTAATCAAATTTTATGACTTCGTATGGGATATCCATAGGTGTATTTGTGATGAGTGCATAGAGCGCATTCCATATCAGATCAGCTCTGGGAGGGCATCCGGGCAGGAAATAGTCTATCTTGACGATTTCATGGCAGGGATACACCTTATCCAATAACATCGGGAGCTCCTCATCATTTGGGATGATGTGCTCATGGTTCTGCTGTACGGTGATCCCTCCTATATACGCCTCATGCAGGCATTCACCAATAGGGATACCGTTGCGCATAGCAGGCAAGCCTCCCATAATAGCACATTCACCTACCGAAACCAATAGGTTGCAATGTTTTCTGAAATCTTTCAACACTGCTACGTTCTCGCTGTTACAACAACCACCCTCAATGATACCTATATCCACTTGTTTGGTAAATGTCTTGATATCATTCACAGGCGATTTATTGAACTCAACCAATTCGATCAGTTGTAAGATACGTTCGTCTATATCGAGTAACGACATATGGCATCCAAAACAGCCTGCTAATGAAGTTGTGGCAATGATTTGCTTTGACATAGTTATGTTCCTCCTGTAAGTTAATGGGTACTTATTTCGCTCCCTATGGGTTGTTGATCAAATTTACGTGTTCCTATAGGCTGATAAAAGCCTTTTTCTTTCACTAATATAGAGCCTACCGGACAGTTTTTCATGGCTAACTCAGCAGTCTCAGCTATCATGGTTTTAGCCATTTCTTTGTCTAATACTACTTCTAACTTATTCCCTCTGCTTTCAAACGCAAAATATGACCTGCCTTGTTCATCTTTTATGGTACGTATACACCTTTTGCACAAGATACAGCGGTTCTGGTCTTTGACGATCAGCGGGGCGCTGGCATCTATCTCTTTCACCGGAAACTGATACGGGAAACGGGGTACCATCATTTGAAACAGGTAAGCTAAGGCTTGTAGCTCACAGTCACCACTTTTTTCGCAGGCCGGACAAAAGTGGTTCCCACTTACAAAAAGCAACTCTATGATGCTTTTGCGCAGCTCTCTGATCTCAGGTGAGTTATTTTCTATCTCCATTCCGGCTATAACCGGTGTGGTACAGGAAGTCATCAGTCGTCCATTGATCCGTACCGTGCATATTCTGCATGCTCCCTTAGGCGTAATACCGGGCATATTGCATAAGGTAGGGATAAAAACCCCGTTCTGCCTTGCTGCCTCCACTATATAAGTTCCGGCAGCAGCCCTGCACTCTTTGCCGTCTATTGTGAATATGATCTGATTATCCATATTGTAAATTTTTTATTGGTCAGTGATGGCTAAACACGGGTACACGTCCCACATAATCGCATGACTCCTGTACGGCAGCCTGTAAGTCAAACCCCTGGTCAAACTCAACATCCTTTTGAAGCAACTCTTCATAGAGATACCGGAAATTTTTCAAGCTAGATATGACGGGGTTGCCGGCTGTCTGTCCTAATCCGCATCGGCTGGCTAACAATACTGTTCCCCATTGCTGTAACTCGTCTAAATCCTGTGCGACACCATTTCCATCCAATAGTTTAACCAACTTATCCCGCATCATCAGCGGCATGATACGGCACGTGCTGCACGAGCCGCAAGACTCGTCAATAAAGAAATTCATAAAATTCAGTACCACATCTTTTAACAAATTACGCTGTCTGCCAAAGATGATGATAGAGCCTCCTGTTGACAGGTCGGAATAGCCTAAGGTGCGATAAAACTCATCAGGCCCTATCAGCGTACCTGACGGACCACCTACCTGAACGGCCTGTACCTCGTAAGCACCTACCATATCTAACATATCGGCTATAGTAAAGCCCCAATTCACTTCGTAAATGCCCGGAAAAAGACAATCGCCGCTGATGCTGAGTATCTTGGTGCCTGTTGAGTCTTCGGTGCCAAACTGGGTGAACCATTCTCCACCGTTTTCAACAATTCGGACGATAGTGGCAAAGGTCTCCACATTATTGACTATAGTAGGTTGATTGAGATACCCTCTTTCGACCGGAAAAGGTGGCTTATCTCTTGGCTCTCCTCTTTTGCCTTCCATAGACTCGATCAGGGCTGATTCCTCACCGCATACATACGCCCCAGCGCCAAACTGAATACGTATGTCGAAATCAAATCCTTCAATTCCTGCTATGTTTTTTCCTAATAAGTGGCGCTTCCGCATCTTTTGAAGCACATCTTCCAAATATTCGCGCATATACCTGTATTCATAGCGAAGATACAGTATGCCTTCATCACCGCCTATTGCGTATCCGGCTATGGCCATACCTTCAAAAACCAACTCAGGCTTTTCGGTGAGTATGATCCTGTCTTTGAAAGTACCGGGCTCGCCTTCGTCGGCATTGCAGATGACGTAATGCTTTTCACCTTTTGCCCTGCGGCAGAACTCCCATTTGAATCCGGTAGGAAAACCGGCACCTCCCCTGCCCCGGATATGACTGTGCTTCACCTCAGCTATTAGCTTCTCAGGTGTCATCTTCGGCAACTTAGTGCTGAGTACGCTGCCATAATCATATTCATCTGACAAGACCATCCCTTTTCGGCGGATATTACTTGAAACCAACGACTGCAACAAAGGATGCGGGTTTTTCCCATCACCATAACTTTCGGTAGCTAATTCTTCTATAGGTCTGCCGTCGCGTATATGACGTACTAATTCCTTCACCCTATACGGGGTAAGCTTGGTAAACACTTTGTTGTTGATGATGGCAGCCGGCTCCTGATCGCTCATCCCAATACAAGCTGTAGAAAACAAACCTATCAATCCATCGGCGGTAACCTGACCAAAGGATACCCCCACTTCTTTTTCAAGCGCCTTACGAATAGTCTCCCGACCAAACATATGAGCTACTACACTGTCGTTCAAATAAATAGTAAACTTTCCTCTTGGCTCGGTACTGAAAAAATGATAAAAGCTGAGAGTTTGATTGATATCGGCATGCGACATATGTAGTGTGTCGGCCAAAAGCTCAACAGCTTGTGTACCTATAAATCCCAACTCCTCCTGCAGATCAATCAGCATATCTAATAAACGAGCTTTATCGTTGCCATAGCGCCGGATAATTTGTGTAATGTTCTGTTCCATAAAACCTCAGATTGGTATATTGATTTCCAAAATCATAGATAGCTGTGAATTAATTCACAACAAATGTAATCTCTTTCTTTTAGATAAACTATAGGTAGATCTAATTTAGAATAAGTATAAATAAGGAGGAAGAATTGAAGGATGAGGAAAGGTCTAAACCCTAAAGGTTTAAATCTGATAAATAATAACTGAATAAACTATAACTAACGCCACTATAAAGAAAAGGGATAGGTTCTTATTTTTTTTAAACTTGTTAATGATATTTAACATAATGTTACAGATTAAAAATTTATAATAAATAATTAAATTATTACATTTCTATTATTATAATACTATTTTTAAAAACAAATGTCTAGTTTTTTAAAAAAGCCCTTATTTAATAAGGGCTTAAGAAGTTATAAATCATAAATTAGAGGAATATCATTCCCGCCTGTATCAGAAACAATAAACATCTGATAACTATTTGTAACTATATGCCCCCCTGCATCACCAGGATTGCTACCTTCCCAGACTCTTTCTCCTTCTAAATTCATTATAGTGGGTCTATAATTAAGATTTTTAAAGCTTAAGGTATGAGCAACCAGATCTTTATTATTTTTTCTCCTCCAAAGTTTTATAGATAGTAAATTATTATAAAATAATTTATTCCATTCTAACGACATATTATCCCCCTCTAACTTATACTTACTAATATAAGTAGTGCCTATAGCTCCTATGGTTACTTCTCCAACTACTAAGACGTTTTCCTCCGGATAAGCAATAAGAGAGGTAGCTCTCGCTGCACTAACTCCTTCGTTTATCCCATAGCTCTCCCATAAGAAGTTGAGATCCTTATCTAAACATATTACTTTTGCTCTCCACGAGCCATCTTGCTTGCCAGAAGATCCTATTAAGATCTTATCATTAAAGGAGGTAATAGCATGAGTATTAGCATATTCAGTGGCTACTATTTGACCCTAAGGACTAATTTTATTTATAATATAAAGATCAGTTACAGAATAAATATAACCTTCATCATCTACAGTGAAATTATCAGGACGTCCATTACCTAGATAAACTTCCCACAATAGTTCTCCTGTCTCACTATCATAAGCATTAAGATATGCCTTATTATAACTCCTAGTATTATGGGCATAAACTATACCATTTTTAACAACTAACTCCCTCTCTACTACCATGGGCTCGCTAGGATTATTTGAAAGAATTAAACTTTCCCATAACAAATCTCCCTGAGAATTATACTTAGCAACTACTCCATGTTGATATGTTATCATACCATTGTTTGTTTTTAGTTTATACCCTCCTAAATAAACGTCATCATATTCATCGGTAGTGACTATGTATAATTTACCTCTAAATATTCGGAAGGGGATGTTATAAATAAGGGTGGTAACGCTTAAAATAGGTGTATACTCTACTTCACTAATGCTATTACGTAAAGCAAAGCCATAATAATAATCAGTTCCCTCTTCTAAAGTGCTTATTGTAATAGATCCTAGTGTACCCTCAGGGTGAGGCTCAAATGTAACCTGCTCTACTGTGCCATAAGAGACTTGATCTGGACGCATTCCTATTCCAAATACAACCAGAAAATCTGATACGTCATCAGTTTTTATGATAACCCTAAATATTGCAGAAGTCTCTGTAATATCAGTGGCTTCTAGTATTTCCATTTCTGGAAAGTCTGGAGGTGGAGGTGGTGGACCATCTAAGGTTTCAAATACTCCTACTCCGCTATAAATAATTACATCTTCATATGTCATTTTTATGCGATAACGATACATGCGTAGAGGAAATAAGCCATCAACTTCTACGGTAGCAAAAGTGCCGTTTGGATGATCGCTTAAAGTAGCCTTCCTTTCTATTAGGTTCGGGAAAGAAGGGTCAAAATCACACTGAAACACAAACTCAAACCCCTCAAGATCTTTGGAAAGGATTAAGGCGTTTAGGGTTGCTGAATTATTAGTTATATTAGTAGCCCCTAGTAGTTCTATTTCAGGAAACTCCTGTGGTGGAGGATCATCTTCCTTTTCTGTTATAAACTGCTCTTTTAGGCTATAAGCAACTTCAGTTCCTAAGGTAGCTTTTAATCTAAAGTAGTATGTAGTTTCTGATGTTAAGTCTTCTACTACTACAATGGCTTTAGCTCCATTAGCAAGTAATATTATACTAGCTTCTGTGCTTTGAAAATCAGTAAAACTAACCTTAGTGCTGTATTCAAAAGTAAACACAATGCCTTCTAAGTTGGTATTTCTGTTTATAAAGCCATTTAGAGTTGCCTCATGGGCAGTTATATCAGAAGCTTCCCAGATCTCCATGCCAGGTAATGTGGGTTCTTGCCCTTCTTGCTCAGTGGTAAAGCTAGTAGTTCCACTATAGACATGCTCTTCTCCTTCGCTTACTTTAAGTCTATAGTAATATGTGGTGTTTTCATTTAACCCAGTAATGTCTGCATAGGCCATCTTTCCTACTGGATAATGATCTATAAACTCTGGGTTTATAGTCACAAAAGTACATAAAAAGGCACTTTATACATAAACGGGATAAAAATCTAAGCCGGCCTCCTGGTGCTCTTACGGCACATTTTTTTATTTTAGTTGATTTATTAATCAATACTTCAACAATATGAAAAGAGTAGCCGGCTTAGACGTACACAAAGATATAATTTTTGCTTGTGTAACAAAAGGAAAATATCAAAGTCAAGTAAAAGAATTTGACACCACCACTTCAGGTTTGGAAGAGTTGTTCCATTGGTTAATCGGAGAGCGAGTAAGCAAAGTAGCCATGGAAAGCACCAGCATCTACTGGATGCCTGTTTGGCGGGCATTAGAACAGGAGTTCACTCTCTACTTGGTTAATCCCTATTTTATAAAACAGATGCCCGGTAGAAAGAGTGATGTGAAAGATGCCCAGTGGATTGCTACTTTGCTGGATAAGGATTTACTTCGCAGCAGTGTTGTGCCGGACAAAACCATTCGTGTTTTACGAAGTTATCTTCGGCGGTATGCTCAACTGCAAGGTCAGACAACCCGCTGTATACAGAGTTTAGAGCGGCAGTTGTCGCAATGCAACATTAAAATTGCTTCACTCACGTCAACCATTGCCAGCAAAACAACGCTAAATATAGTTGAAGCAATTATCAATGGGGAACACTCTGTTGATGTTCTTATGGAAAAAGTTCACGGTCGTATTATTAAAAGTAAGGGAAAAGAAAAAGTCAGAAAAGCCTTGCAAGGCATTATACCTGAATTATTCATAAAAATGAAAAAAATGCGGGTAAATATACTGTTATTCCATTGAATTTCAGTATATTTGTTGTAGATAAAACCCCGCACTATGGACAAAGATAAAATAAAAAAAGCAT
>JALNZU010000070.1 GCA_023229245.1 Bacteroidales bacterium
GCCACCATCACTATCGAAACGCCTCAGTTCGACTTCCCGATCATCGGCGGCTTGATTGACCATGTGATCCCCTCTCCCATGACTCGCCCTGACCCGCTGACGGGCGGGGAGCGGAACCTGTGGCGGGTGCGGCTCGGGGTTGCTCTTGTGATGCTGCTAGAGCATGACCTGAGCCTGTACTACGACCCAGCACCGATTGCCCGGCTACAGCACGGCATCAGCCAAGCGGTGGCCCGGCACATCCTGAGCCATAAGACCGAGCCGCTGGGCGGCTGGCATCTCGACACGGCCATCATGGCCGTGGCAGGCAAAGTAGCCAGTAAGGCTATGCGGGATGCGCGGTTCAGGCTGAAAGAGGACGCCGACGAACTGAAGGCGCTGGGGCTGGTTCTCGACGGCGACCGGATCAGGAAAAAACGGGCCGACGACGCCTAAAGCGTCGCACAGCCGCCCGATAGCGTCGCACAGCCGCCCGATAGCGTCGCACAGCCGCCCGAAACGTCGCACACCCGCCCGGAGTAAGCAGGATATTCAGGATATTCAGATCCTGCGCGGCGCAGCCCGCGCTTGGTGCGCGGTCTGGCCTTGCCATCGCCCCCCGCCTTCGGCGACCCCCTCCGGGGGTGAAGGGCCAGCGGGGAGAGGGTGGAGGCCGGAACCCGGCCCAAACCCATCAGGAGGCGCTTTCTGGCGCTTCTGGCGCATCCCCCAAGGGCAACCCTGCCTGACCCGGCATCGGCGCGTCTGCGGCCTTCTGGGGCGCTTTGCGGGGCTTCGGGTAGCCCGCCTTGCGCATGGCCTTGGTCAGCGCATCGATTGCCGACCAGGTATCCGCCGCCCACGCCTCGGACGGCTCAAAATCCCCGCCCCGGATGGTGTCGGCGACCTCTTTAATCCGACTGGCGGCAGACTTGGCGGAATACTGGCGGCTTCGTTTTTCTGCCGCCTGTCGCTCTGTTTCAATGTATGACTGTAGCTCTGTTTTTTCTTCGTCTGTCAGATTTTCAATTAGACCGTCTGACGGCTCGTAAGAATATGCGTCAATAGACCCCATCATCTTGACGATGGAGCGGCGCTTTTCCTTGTCATACCCCCGGTATGCGAGCACCTGAATCCGGCGGCCTTGGCGTTTAAACTGCATGGCGGTTTCTCCGTTTGACTGTGTGATTATATTCTATTCCGACAGTCGCACGCTGTCAAGTGTTTATTGTCGGCTTCTGTTTTAATCCGACTGTCGCACTTACATAATTTTGCACTGTCGTATTGAATGATGCTTGACAGTCTGCCGCGCTTACGCTACCATAGCGGCATGGTATCAGTTCGCCCCGGCGCTTTGCCCCCCTCTCTCCCCGCTGGCCCATTACCGCCTTGGGCGGTCGGGCCGGGAGCGCAGCGAGCGGGCCGGGTGGGTGGCTGTCCGGCGCTACGTGCTATCATGGTGGCTGCGCGGTGGCTTGGCATGGAGCAAGGTGTAACCTGCGCTTCGCTTGGTTAACCTTGCGGGGCTGCGCCCTCGACCCCTTCGGTCGCTTCGCTCCCTGCGCGTTTCGCTTCGCTTCACTTGCTGGAGGGCTTCGCCCATGAACACCACTGACGAATCCAAGCGCCGCCGCCGTGGGCCTGCGCCGCTCGACGCCGCGGACAAGCGCGGCCATACCGTTTCGGTGCGCCTCAACGATGCCGAGCTTGCGCGGCTGGATTCACAGCGTGACGCGGTGCAGATGCAGCGGGGCGAGTACCTACGCGCCGCCGCCCTGCATCGCCTGCCGCCCACCATCCCGGCAGTGAACCGGGAACAGTGGGCCGAGTTGGCCCGCACAGCGGCCAACCTGAACCAGATCGCCCGGCACCTGAACGAAGGGCTGCGGGGCGACGGGGAGCGCATCGGCAAGGCGCTGGGCTTGCAGTTGAGCGCCGAGCTTGCCAACTGCCTGCGCGTGCTGATGCTCGTGCGCTGCGACCTGATAGGCGTCAAGCACGACGCCGAGGACATGGAAGATGAAAGCGAAGGTTAGCCGGGGTGGCGGTTTTCGCGGTGCGCTGAACTACGTTTTTGACGTGGGCAAGGAAGCCACGCACACGAAAAACGCGGAGCGTGTCGGCGGAAACATGGCCGGGAATGACCCCCGCGAACTGTCGCGGGAGTTCTCAGCCGTGCGCCAGTTGCGCCCGGACATCGACAAGCCCGTCTGGCATTGCTCGCTGTCACTGCCCCCCGGCGAGCGCCTGAGCGCCGAGAAGTGGGAAGCCGTGGCGGCTGACTTCATGCAGCGCATGGGGTTTGACCAGACCAATACGCCGTGGGTGGCCGTGCGCCACCAGGACACGGACAAGGATCACATTCACATCGTGGCCAGCCGGGTAGGGCTGGACGGGAAAGTGTGGCTGGGCCAGTGGGAAGCCCGCCGCGCCATCGAGGCTACCCAAGAGCTTGAGCGCGCCCACGGCCTGACCCTGACGCCGGGGCTGGGCGATGCACGGGCCGAGCGCCGGAAGCTGACCGACAAGGAGATCAACATGGCAGTGAGAACGGGCGACGAACCGCCGCGCCAGCGCCTGCAACGGCTGCTGGACGAAGCGGTGAAGGACAGGCCGACCGCGCCAGAACTGGCCGAGCGGCTACAGGCCGCAGGCGTGAGCGTCCGGGCGAACCTTGCCAGCACCGGGCGCATGAATGGCTTTTCCTTCGAGGTGGGCGGGGTGCCGTTCAAGGGCAGCGACCTGGGCAAGGGCTACACATGGGCTGGCCTACAGAAAGCAGGGGTGACATATGACGAAGCTAGAGACCGTGCGGGCCTTGAACGATTCAGGCCCGCAGTTGCAGATCGTGGAGAGCGTCAGGACGTTGCAGCAGTCCGTGAGCCTGATGCACGAGGACCTGAAGCGCCTACCGGGCGCAGTCTCGACCGAGACGGCGCAGGCCTTGGAACCGCTAGCCCGACTCAGGCAGGACGTGACGCAGGTTCTGGAAGCCTACGACAAGGTGACGGCCATCCAGCGCAAGACGCTGGACGAGCTGACGCAGCAAATGAGCGCGAGCGCGGCGCAGGCGTTCGAGCAGAAGGCCGGGAAGCTGGACGCGACCATCTCCGACCTGTCGCGCAGCCTGTCGGGGCTGAAAACGAGCCTCAGCAGCATGGAGCAGACCGCGCAGCAGGTGGCGAGCCTGCCGGGCAAGCTGGCGAGCGCACAGCAGAGCATGACCAAGGCCGCCGACCAACTGACCGAGGCAGCGAACGAGACGCGCCCGCGCCTTTGGCGGCAGGCGCTGGGGCTGATTCTGGCCGGGGCCGTGGGCGCGATGCTGGCAGCGACTGGGCAAGTCGCTTTAAACAGGCTAGTGCCGCCAAGCGACGTGCAGCAGACGGCGGACTGGGCCAACACCGTCTGGAGCAAGGCCACGCCCAAGGAGCGCGAGTTGCTGAAGCAGATCGTCAATCGGCCCGCGAACTAGACCCGACCGCCTACCTTGAGGCCAGCGGCTACACCGTGAAGCGCGAAGGGCGGCACCTGTCCGTCAGGGCCGGCGGCGATGAGGTGTACCGCGTCACCCGGCAGCAGGACGGGCGCTGGCTTTGGTGCGACCGCTACGGCAACGACGGCGGGGACAATATCGACCTGGTGCGCGAGATCGAACCCGGCACCGGCTACGCCGAGGCCGTCTATCGGCTTTCAGGTGCGCCGACAGTCCGGCAGCAACCGCGCCCGAGCGAGCCGAAGCGCCAGCCGCCGCAGCTACCGGCGCAAGGGCTGGCAGCCCGCGAGCATGGCCGCGACTACCTCAAGGGCCGGGGCATCAGCCAGGACACCATCGAGCACGCCGAAAAGGCGGGCATGGTGCGCTATGCAGACGGTGGCGTGCTGTTCGTGGGCTACGACCGTACAGGCACCGCGCAGAACGCCACACGCCGCGCCATTGCCCCTGCCGACCCGGTGCAGAAGCGCGACCTACGCGGCAGCGACAAGAGCTATCCGCCGATCCTGCCGGGCGACCCGGAAAAGGTCTGGATCGTGGAAGGTGGCATGGATGCGCTGGCCCTGCACGACATCGCCAAGCGCAGCGGCCAGCAGCCGCCCACGGTCATCGTTTCAGGTGGGGCGAACGTGCGCAGCTTCTTGGAGAGGGCCGAAGTGCAAGCGATCCTGAAGCGGGCCGAGCGCGTCACCGTGGCCGGGGAGAATGAGAAGAACCCCGAGGCGCAGGCCAAGGCCGACGCCGGGCACCAGAAGCAGGCGCAGCGGGTGGCCGAAATCACCGGGCGCGAGGTTCGCCGATGGACTCCGAAGCCCGAGCAGGGCAAGGACTTGGCCGACATGAACGCCCGCCAGGTGGCCGAGATCGAGCGCAAGCGACAGGCCGAGATCAAGGCCGAGAGGGCACGATCACGCAAGAGCCGGGGGTATGATGGCCCCAGCTTCGGCAGATAAGAGCGCCTGCCAGTCGGTGTGATAGACCGACCGACAGGCTAACCATCATCAACCTGCACAGGAGGCCGATATGGCTATCAACATTATGGAGGCGTTCCAGCAGGAACCGCCACAACTGGACTTCATCTGGCCGGGCTTTCTGGCTGGCACCGTAGGCGCACTGGTGGCCCCCGGCGCGACCGGAAAGAGCTTCTGGGCGCTGGAGGCGGCTATGGCGATAGCTTGCAGTGTCGCAGGCGGCGACGTGGTGAACATTAAGCCGCAACACACCGGGCGCGTGGTCTATCTGGCCGGGGAAGATCCCGAACCCGCCCTGATCCGGCGCGTTCACGCCATCGGCCAGCACCTCAGCCAGTCGGCCCGCGAAGCCATTGCCGACAACCTGACCCTAGAGCCGATCATGGGCAAGCGCCTGAACGTCATGGACGAGCGGCACCTTGCCCGCGTGGTGGAGTTCTGCGCCGATGCCCGGCTGATCGTGCTGGACACCCTGAGCCGCATTCACAGCCTGGACGAAAACAGCAACGGCGACATGGCGCGGCTTGTCGCCACGCTGGAACACGTGGCGGCCAGCACCGGGGCGGCTGTCCTGTACCTGCACCACGTCAGCAAGGGCAGCGCCCGAGAGGGCCAGACCGACCAGCAGCAGGCAGCGCGGGGCGCATCGGCCCTGATCGACAACGCCCGCTGGTGCGGCTTCGTTGCCAAGATGACCGAGGACGAGGCCAAGCGCCTGAGCGACCGCGCCTATGACCGGCAACCCATCGGCAACGACCGGCGCGGCTTCTTCGTGCGCTTCGGCGTGAGCAAGCAGAACTACGACGCTACCCCGCTTGACCAGTGGTACGAGCGCCGAGACGGTGGCGTGCTGGTTCCGGTGGAACTGCTGGAAGTGCCGAACGGCAAGAAAGCCGGATCATTCCAGAAGGGGGGCGACGATGAGCGGTGGTAATGCAGTGACCCCTACGAGCACCAGCGCACAAGCGCGGGTGATGCTCTACCAGCCCAGCCAGCGCCCGCGCTTGCGGTCTGGCGACTGGACAGAAACATCTTTCGGGCGATGCCGCATTGAGGGGCGGCTCGGTCAACGTCACGCCGATGTTGTGGAGGCGATCCTGTATTGCGCCGAGAAGCGCCGGGATGTTTCGGACGGTGGAATTGAGCTTCTAGTTGATCCTGCCCGTGTGCGCAAAACCCTATCAGACAGCCGATACAGCTTCGCGCAGATCGAGAAGCTTCTAGCTGAGCTTAGGGCGGCCACCATCACTATCGAAACGCCTCAGTTCGACTTCCCGATCATCGGCGGCTTGATTGACCATGTGATCCCCTCTCCCATGACTCGCCCTGACCCGCTGACGGGCGGGGAGCGGAACCTGTGGCGGG
>JALNZU010000034.1 GCA_023229245.1 Bacteroidales bacterium
ATAACCGTCATTGTCAATATCGTCTAGTCGGAAAAACTGTATCAGCAAATTATTTCCAATGTATCCTTGTTCGAGTACCTGTCCGTTTACCGGATTGATCAGGTAAATATTGCCATTGAAGCTACCGGCTATGATATCCGGTATCCCGTCTTCGTTGATATCGTCTATACTTTCGAGGGCAAACACGGCAGATCCCGAAGTTGTATGTGTCCACATAATTTCACCATTAGCTCCATTAATACCTATTACACGTCCTTCTGTTTCATTCGGGCTGGTAGTCCCGGCTATCACATCAGGTATTCCGTCTCCATTTACGTCGGGTATGCCTATCACGGCATAGGCGGCACTATTCACAAAGCATTCCCATATAGGGGTGCCGTTTTTTCCATCTAAACAGTAGATGCGTCTAGGGCCTGTGTTAGTGCCATCATTACCTGTTGCAGCGAGTACGTCGGCAATCCCGTCATTGTTAAAGTCGAAGCGGGTATCTATTTGATATACCCAGCCGCCAGAGCCGTAGGTATTGGTTTGATGCTTCCAGAGTATGTCACCTGTTTTTCCACTCAGAGCTACAACAGACCGGTCGCCCCAAGCTGTCCCTACCACTATATCCTGGTATCCGTCATTATCAATATCGCCTATAGTTGACAACGCATTTTGCTGATAGATAGAGCCAGATGATATTTCACGTTCCCATATCACCTGACCTTCACCGGAGGCGTTACCGTTGAAAGCCCGTATGAAATTATCTTCCGAACAGACGATCACATCTTCTATTCCGTCACCAGTGATGTCAGAGATATAGCCAATAGCTTTAGGACTGTTATCCGATCCACCAGTGATTTGATATTCCCACAAAGGAGTGCCTATCTCGTATGCTTCTTCAAGCCCTTGACCTGTGAGCTGTACCTCAAAAGGGTTTTGTTCCGGATCATTGGAAACGAGTATTAATTGTGCGGCATAGGAGGTGCTTTCGGTGGGCCAGAACCAGATATCAAAACTTGCCATACCGAGAGGCGCTAAATTCAGTGGGAATGTAGCAGAAGTCTCTACATAAAATCCTGTGTTGTCGATACTGATACTTTCAATAGAAAGTATGGCGTCTCCGCGATTTTGAAGCTGCATTCGCCAGTATTTGCTGGCTCCTTTGCGGATAGTGCCGTAATCATATTCGGTTATGAGTTGATAGATAAAAGGACCGCTCTTGAGTCCAAATCCTGTTACACTCAGTTCAATGGCGCCTTGAATAGGGTCGTTGGAGTCTAATATTGCATTTCCGGTTGCCTCACCCGGCTCAGTCGGGGAGAATATGATTGAAAACTCAAATGAATCCTCAGGTAAAATTTCAACAGGGAAGCTCTGATCAGTATAAAACGGCAGGTTTTCGTCAAAAGCGATATTTTCTATGATCAGTGGTGCTGAACCTGTATTGAATACTTCCATATTCCAGACACCATCATCTCCTATAGTAATATTCCCATAGTCATAGCTTACTACAGGCACTACTATAGCCGGTGCCCCACTTCCACCCGGATCAACTTGATACAAAGTGCTGTTCGATCCTAAAGCTCCGGCTACATACCATATATAGGTGCCATCAAAAACGATCCCTGCCGGACGTTCGATCTCCGATTCATGGCTTTCCAAAATAGTCCCATCCTGATCTACTTTATGGATCGTATAGGCATAATAATCTACTATCCAGAGATCGTCGTCCTGTAGACAAATATCCCAGGGCTGATCTTCTGGCGGGATAAATTCATGCATGACAGTTCCAGTATTATCTACCTTATATACTTTTCCCGGATCGGGATAATAAGTGCATACCCAGAAGTTGCCATCATCATAAGCTATACCCGACATATACTGATCGGGCAGGTCAAACTGCGAGATGATAGTGCCGTCTAACCCAAGTTGCAACGCATAAGCCGGAGAACCATCCCGATCAATGATCCAGAGATGTTCACCGTCAAAAGTCATCCCGTATGAATCGCCTATATACGGGTTAGTAAACAATAATTCTGCCTGCGCTGTAGTTGGATCGAAACGATAAACCCTGTCGCCCTGAGCACCATAAATTCCATAGTACAAAAAGCTTCCATCCCAGGCTAAGCCCGAAGCTTTACCCGGAACAGAATAAGACGATACTATAGTCCATTCACCGGTTTGGGCATAGCTGAAAACAGTACCTAAACAACATAGCATAGCAGGT
Organism: Bacteroidales bacterium; assembly: GCA_023229245.1. GTDB lineage: Bacteria > Bacteroidota > Bacteroidia > Bacteroidales > F082 > JALNZU01. Next base: position 2,213 of record JALNZU010000034.1, read on the forward strand.
AGTAATAACGATAGTATTTTGTTTTTCATAAGACAAAAGGTGTTAAAATTTAGTATTGAGCAAAAATATGGTGTAAAGATACAAAATACATTGATTCAATGCTATAAGAAATATACCAATGGGATAAGAGGCTTTTCTGAGGCCAAAGCTACTGTTTGCAGCCTATAACCTATAGCGAGAATAGGTGTATCAGCCCTGTTAACCGGATGTGTTTGGTCTGAGAATCGGGAGAAGTTACCTGTTTTATAAAGGAGACAGTGGTTTATTCTGATTGAGAAAAGCTTGCAATCTGTTCTTCAAGCACTTGTATGCGAGCTAATGCGTCAGATTCTTTTTTGCGTTCCGTCTCTATCACTCTATCCGGTGCATTTGCGACGAACTTTTCGTTGGACAGTTTCTTTTGTACTGTTGTCAGAAACCCTTTGGTGTAATTAAGCTCTTGTCTAAGCTTGCTGAGTTCGGCCTCACGGTCTAATGTCTCCTCAAGAGGCACGAAAAACTCGGTACTTCTGATCACGAATCCGAATGCTGCTTTTGGAGCCTGATGTACGTATTCTAAGTGTTCGATATTGCATAGCTTGGATGCGATTAAGTCGAAGCTGGTATCGTTTCCTTGAGGTAGTGCTTTGATAAACAGTTGAATAGGAGTTCGTAATGCAATGTTTTTCTCTGCTCTGAATTTTCGTATCGCATTGATGACTTCCGCAGCATAATCAAATTTTGTAAGTATCTCCTCATCGAAATCTTTGGGCTCCGGTTTACGAGATACGATGATGTCTTCGCCTTCAGCCCTATCCCGTAATGCATGCCATAATTCTTCGGTAATGAACGGCATGAACGGATGAAGTAGTTGCATCAGCTGCTCGAATAATTGAGTGGTTCTTTCAAGTGTGAGGCTATCCACAGGTTTGCCATACTCAGGTTTTATGATTTCTAAGAACCAGGAGCAAAAGTCGTCCCATATCAGTTTATAGATTCCCATCAGCGCATCTGAGAGCCTGAATTTTTCATAGTACTCTTCGGTTTGCTGCACTACCTGATTAAATCGGGCTTCGAACCAACGTATAGCTATTTGAGCTGTTTGGGGTTGCTCTAACTGGTTGTCCGTCTGCCATCCTTTGACTAATCTCAGTGCATTCCATATCTTATTGCTGAAGTTGCGCCCTTGTTCGCACAGGCTCTCGTCAAACGGCAGGTCGTTGCCGGCAGGAGCGGTAAGCAGAAGCCCCATACGAACACCATCTGCGCCAAAGCGTTCAATCAGCTCTAATGGTTCGGGTGAGTTGCCAAGGGTTTTCGACATTTTACGGCCAAGCTTGTCACGTACTATGCCAGTGAAATATACATTTTTGAATGGGATGTCGTGCTGGTACTCCAACCCAGCCATGATCATACGTGCTACCCAGAAAAAAATGATGTCGGGTGCGGTAACTAAATCGTTGGTAGGATAATAGTATCGTATCTCGGGATTGTCAGGCTTTCGTATGCCATCAAATACTGAAATAGGCCACAACCAGGAAGAAAACCATGTATCTACCACATCTTCATCCTGCTGCAGATCGGTGAGTTGCCAATCTTTTTCGGGGAATTGAGTACGGCAAATAGTCAACGCTTCTTCTATACTTTTTGCTACTACCATTTCGCCATCAGGCAGGTAATATACAGGGATGCGCTGCCCCCACCAAAGTTGACGTGAGATGCACCAATCTTTTACATTCTCCATCCAATGCCGGTACATGTTTTTGAACTTGGGAGGATGGAATTGAATAGTGTCATTCTCAACTACTTCTAAGGCTTTTTCGGCAAAGGCATCCATCTTCAGAAACCATTGCAAGGATATCTTAGGTTCTATTACCGCATCGGTGCGCTCCGAAAAACCTAGCTTATTCACATAGTCTTCGATTTTCACTAAGTTTGAAGCTGCTTCCAATAAAGGAATGATCGCTTTACGTGCATCAAATCTGTCCATGCCGATCAACAGCGTAGCTGCTTCGCTAAGAGTTCCGTCATCATTAAAGATATCCACTACCGGCAGCTTGTGTGTAAGGCCTAAGGTATAGTCGTTGATATCATGTGCAGGAGTGATCTTAAGAGCACCCGTACCAAACTCTCTGTCCACATACTCATCAACTATAATTGGTATAGGACGATTGATCAGGGGTACTAATGCATTCTTTCCATGGAACGCTGTATAACGTTCATCTTCAGGATGCACGCATATGGCTGTGTCGCCCAATATAGTTTCCGGTCGGGTAGTGGCGATAGTGATATATGTATCCTCCCCTTCAATTGAATATCGTATATAATATAGTTTTGACTGTATTTCTTTGTAAAACACTTCTTCGTCGGAAACAGCTGTTAGTGCTTGCGGGTCCCAGTTGACCATTCGTACGCCACGATATATCAGTCCTTTATGGTACAGGTCAATAAATACATCAATGACTGATTCATACAGACTTGCGTCCATAGTAAAGGCTGTTCGTTCCCAGTCGCAGGAGGCTCCTAACTTTTTCAGTTGCTCTAATATGATGCCGCCGTGCTTTTCGCGCCATTCCCATGCGTGCTGCATGAATTCTTCGCGGCTGATAGCTGATTTTTCAATGCCTTCGGCTTTAAGCTTGCTTACTACCTTGTTCTCAGTGGCTATGGAAGCATGGTCGGTGCCCGGTACCCAGCAGGCATTTTTTCCCGACATACGGGCACGACGCACCAACACATCTTGTATGGTATTGTTGAGCATATGACCCATATGCAATACTCCGGTTACATTGGGTGGCGGGATAACGATAGTATAAGCTTCCCGTTCATCGGGCTCGGAATGAAAATATCCCTTTTTCATCCAGTGGTCATACCATTTTTGCTCTAACTCGGCCGGATCGTATTTGCTGTTGATATCCATAGACTTGTTCTTTGTAAGGCACAGGTGTTAAAGGTTGCAAAAGTAGTAATTTTTTGAACTTTGATGCTGGCACATATGTGGTAAACCTTTAATCGGTAAGCTTTGGTGCTGGCAAAGCCGGGTAAGTATGTGCATATAATGTACTATTGATACATGTGTTTTAATGATTGTTTTGTGTCTTGGCAGGCTCACTGCTTTAACCGATCAGATATGTGCGCATAGTATTGTCAAGCTATTATTTTCTGGTTGATAAGAGTGCCCGTTCACTGTCTTTTTCAGCCCATCATGTTAATTTTACTTGGAAAGCAAGGTTTTTTGTCTAAATTTGCTCGCCTAAGAATTTGGGATATTATTTTATTTACTCAAAATTATAACTTAAACTATTGATTGTATGTTTAAAGGACACCCTAAAGGACTGATTTCAGCGGCGCTGGCCAATATGGGCGAGCGTTTCGGCTTTTACACCATGATGGCGATTCTGACCTTGTTTTTAATGTCGAAATTCAATATTTCGGGTACAGAAGCCGGAACACTTTATTCTATTTTCTACGGTGCTATTTATGCATTGGCTTTAGTAGGAGGTATTATTGCTGATAAGTCAAGAAATTACAAGGGCACTATCATAGCCGGCCTGGTAGTGATGGCTGCCGGTTATGCATTTTTAGCTCTTCCGGCTATGATCACTTCAAAATATATTGCACTGGGCGCCTTGTTGGTCATTGCTTTTGGAAATGGCTTGTTTAAAGGAAACCTACAGGCTATCGTAGGTCAGATGTATGATAATCCAGACTATGCTCATAAGCGCGATTCAGGCTTCCAGATATTTTATATGTTTATCAATCTGGGAGCAATGTTTGCACCATTTCTGGCCACATGGGTACGCAATACGTTCGTAGCTATGCAGGGATATAAATACAATGCCGAACTACCTGGTTTCTGTCATCAATTCCTCGACGGGAAAATGGCCGAAGATGTTGTGAGCGGACGGTTTACCGAATTAGCTACTTTGGTATCCGATGGTGCGATACCGGATAATCTGAATGCATTTGCCGTATCCTATCTTGACGCATTTAATACCGGATTCCACTATGCATTTTTAACAGCCGTATTTGCCATGTTTGTCTCATTGGCTATATTCCTTGGCACCAAGAAGATGTTGCCAAATCCTACTGTGCATGTAAAGAAGACCGAAGTATCAAAAGAAGAGATCATGCAAGATGCCAAAGAGATCAAACAGCGTATTTTAGCTTTGTTTGCTGTATTTGGAGTGGTAATTTTCTTCTGGTTCTCATTCCATCAGAATGGATTGACACTGACAATGTTTGCCAAAGACTATACGCTTCTTGGTGGAATTTTCCCATCAGTGGAATCATTCCAATCCATCAACCCAATATTAGTGGTTACCCTCACGCCCATCATTATTTTTATCTTTTCCAGATTGGCCAAACGAGGTAAAGAGCCTTCCACACCAAAGAAGATTGCAATAGGTATGGGTATCGCTGCAACGGCTTTTATCATTATGACTATTGGATCGCTTGGACTTCCCAAGCTTAGCGAGGTTACTGCTATGGGTGGTTTGCCTGATATACAACGTGTAACACCCTGGTTATTGTTTGGGGTATATTTTGTTTTGACAGTAGCTGAGTTGTTTATCTCACCATTAGGCCTTTCATTTGTCTCAAAAGTAGCACCTGCTCATCTGCAAGGAGCTATGCAAGGTGGATGGTTAGCAGCTACAGCAGTAGGAAATGTATCGCTGTTCTTAGGTGCTATGATGTATGAAAATATTTCTATCTCAGTAACCTGGTCAGTCTTTGTGATAGTTTGTCTTATCTCAATGATCACAATGTTTGCTATGGTGAAATGGCTTGAAAGAGTAGCTAAGTAAATGAGTTGAATTTTTGTTTCAAGGCAGGGCACTATTCAATATGCCCTGCCTTTTTTAATGTACACCTAAAAGGCATAACCGTATGCATGAAATAAGACGATACAATAGGTATACCGATTATATGAAGACTATATTTGGTGCAAGGGTGCAGAAAATCAGTGTTGATGCCGGTTTTACATGTCCCAACCGTGATGGTACCAAAGGATATGGCGGCTGTAGCTACTGTGATGGTGAGGCTTTTAGCCCTTCTTACTGTATACCGGATAAAGATATCAGTCAACAAATTGCTGAAGGTATTGAATTTCATCAGAGAAGATACAGAAAGGCTACGAACTATTTAGTCTATCTACAGTCTTATTCTAATACGTATAAACCTCTTCCCGAATTAGTCAGGATATATGAAGAGGCTTTAGCCTATCCTCAGGTGGTTGGACTTGTCATAGGCACCCGGCCGGATACTATTGATGAGCAAAAGTTGGATTATTTGAGTACGCTGCAAAAGAACGCTTTCATTATGATTGAATATGGAGTTGAGAGCGTGTATGACCAAACCTTGAGGCGTATCAACAGGGGCCACGATTTTCAAACAGCCGTTGATGCAATACAACTCACGCATGAAAAAGGGATCCCATGTGGCGCTCATTTTATATTTGGTTTGCCGGGTGAAACAAAAGCGATGATGTTAGCAGCAGCAGAAGTGATCTCCTCACTACCCCTTACTTCGGTGAAATTTCATCAGCTGCAATTGTTTAAGAATACCTCCTTGACTAAGGAATATCTGACAAATCCAGAGGATTTCACATTATTTTCTTTGGATGACTATATTCAATTTATAGTTGAGTTTATCAGCCTGGTGAGACCAGAGCTTATAATTGAGCGCTTAGCCGGTGAAGTACCACCTCGTTTTTTGGTTAGCCCGCCATGGGGGAAGCTGCGCTACGATCAGGTGAGAATACTGATTGAGAAAAAGATGGAAGAAATGGATGTCTGGCAAGGGAAATTTTATAGAAAGACATCTTAGCCCGTAAATATTTGTCAGCTGATCTGATCTATGTGCGTACCTTGAAATAAGGCGTACAACTTATACTAGTTGGAAACAATTAGATGTTTCAGCAGTCAAAAGCCTGTTTCTTCATTTGGTGTAGCTTTATAATCAGAGCCTGTACTGTATCATTATGTCTATTAACCATAGTCTTTGACAGATGTTATAGCTTATGAAGCTTGGCGTCTTCGCGATCGGCCGCTATAAAAACTCATAAAGTTTTTTAAAAAAAACAGGGTGTACATATAGTTTTTTCTAACTTTGTCTTAATTTCACGGTATTATTAACCAAAATAACTCTATTATGAAAAAATTTACTTTATCATTTTTCATGGCTGTTGTGCTGTTGTTTGCTTATAATGTTATGGCACAGACAGCTCAACGCGATGCATTGTATTTCGAGGATTTCGAAAGCTTCAATGTGGGCGACCATATTGCACAGGTAAATCCCGATTGGTGGCGCACATGGGGGGATAGTCCAGGTACTGCTGAAGATGCTGTTATTTCTGATGAGCAATCACTTAGCGGTACAAAGTCATTAAAGTTTACTGGAGATAATGATAATCTGGTAAAACTGGGTAATAAAATTGCAGGGGAGTACGAGCTCTCGTGGAATGTGTTTATCCCGGGAGGTTTTGCCGGTTATTTTAATCTTCAACACTTTGAAGCTCCTGGTAACGAATGGGCTGTTGAAGTGTATTTCGACGATAATGGAACAGGTTTGATTCATGCAGGTGGTTCTAATGCAGCAACATTTACCTATCCTCAGGATACCTGGGTACCTATCTTTATCAATGTGAATCTAGACGATGACGAAGCAACCCTTTTTATCAATGATGTATTCGTTCATACCTGGCAATTCAGCTTGCAAGCACAAGGACAGGCTGGCGCTAAACAATTGGGTGCTATCAACTTCTACTCCGGAGCAACTACCGGAATGACACCTACCTATTATATTGACGATCTGGAAGTGTATTTTGTCTATGACGATGTAATATTCGACGACGATTTTGATTCGTATAATGCAGGCGATTATGTATCAGTTACCATTCCTGAATTTTTTGTCACCTGGTCGAACAATCCCGGCTCAGCCGAAGATGCCAAGTTTTCTTCCGAACAGTCATTATCAGCACCTAACTCAATAAAAGTTGATGGACAGACTGACTTACTGTTCAAACTTGGAAATAAAACTTCAGGTGCGTACATAGTCGAATGGGACTTTTTCGTGCCTACCGGTTTGGCTGGCTATTACAACTTACAGCATTTTGAGGCACCGGGAAATGAGTGGGCTGTCGAAGTGTATTTCGACAATAATGGAACCGGACTTATGCATGCAGGTGGCGAAAATGCGGCCACATTCAATTATCCGCAAAACGAATGGTTCCGTATCTCACACCTGATAGACTTAGATAATGACTGGATTGAGCTGTATTTTGAGGACGACCTGATCTATGAGTGGCAGTTTAGCTTGCAAGCTCAAGGTGAACCCGGAACCAAACAGCTTGGCTCTGTTGACTTTTATGCAGGCGCTTCAACTGGTATGACACCTACTTATTATGTAGATAATCTTTTCTATATGGTGCTAATACCCGGTTCTATGGATCCTACCATACAGATTGATGCAAGTGCTATCATACTTACCTTAGAAGAAGGTACCTCAACTACTAAGAACCTTCCTGTGACTAATATAGGCGAAGCACCTTTGAACGTCGATATAGTTTCTTCCTTCGATCAGCCTGCCTCGGCTGTTAGCAATCCTATTCCTTCAGGAACGGTTGGAAAAGTAACAGGCGAATTTGTTCTGGACCCTGATCCATATAGAGGAGATCCGGCTCCCAATAACAGGGATGTGACCCTTCATTATGATGGCGAAAATAATACAGGAATTGGTATCACCGATGGTGGACAATGGAGACTGTCAGCCCGTTTCCCAGCTTCAATGGTTGGCCAATATAATGGGATGTATCTGACAAGTATTATGATTTATATCAACGATCCGGGTGACGATCACAAAATCCAGGTTTATGATATGGGTTCCATTAATGTTCCGGGCCCTGGTGAACTTCTGACTGAACAGCCTTTCTTGCCTTCACCCGGCTGGAATGCCATTCCATTAGTGAATCCAGTCTTTATTTCAGGCCGTGATATATGGATAGGTTATTGGGTTGATCAGCCTCCAAGTATTTATCCCGCAGGTGCGGATGCCGGTCCTCAAATAGCTGACGGAGCATGGCTTTCAACCGGTCCGGGATGGAGACTGCTGACATTGAACAATAACTGGAATATTCGCGGTATATTGACCGGCGATGCTGGCGAAGTATGGCTATCTGCCAATCCTAACCAAATGACTATAGAACCCGGTGAAACAGTTGATGTTACAGTAGGCGTAGATGCTACCGGCCTCACACCATTGAATGTGTATAAAGGTAAGCTTATCGTTAGAAGTAATGACTTTATTAACGAACAGATCAATATCAATGTGTGGATCACTGTGTTGGTCGGGCTGAATGAGCATGGAGAACAAACCTATGTTGCTATATATCCTAATCCGGCTACCACAGTGCTGAACCTGGATGTCAATACGGATATACAACAAATAGTTATTACCAACAGCCTCGGACAAATCGTATATCATCGTCAGGGTGAACTACCTACATCCCAGATTGATATCAGCAGATTTGATGCAGGAATGTATTTTGTACGCGTTGAAACAGCTCACGGCACTGCCGTTCAGAAGCTGATCAAGCAATAATCAATCTAATATACTATCAAATAGAGGCTTGCTCAAAAGGTAAGCCTCTATTTGTTTTTATCTGGAGCTTTTTAGTAAATTGCATGCGTTTTATAGGAAATAGATATGCAACAAACTGTTATTGATCTGCTGCGTCAGGCAGCATCACGTTTCTCACAGACAGCCTATTTGAATGAAAAAAATGATATTGGCTGGCATGCAGTGTCTTTCGCTGAAGCTTTTGAAAAGTCGGGCTGGTTTGCTTCAGCTTTGTTAGAAGCAGGTTTTGCTTTTGACGATAAGTTTGCAATCCTTGCCGAAGGACGTAACGACTGGGTGATAACCGAATTTGGAATATTGCGTATAGGGGGCATAGGAGTACCTCTTTCAATCAAGCTCCTGCCCGAAGAAATACAGTTTCGGTTAGAACATGCAGGGTGCAAAGGAATGCTAGTGTCATCAAATACGATTGAAAAAGCACTTGAAAGCCTGAAAACACCTGAACTGAAAAAGATCCAACTCTTTTATTACGACGATAACCTGGAACAATACCGAACCCAGCTTGAACAGGCCGGGATGGATATCAATAAAGTGTTGCTTATCAAAGATTTATATGAAAAAGGAAAAGAAAAAACTCATAGCTTTGAGAAAGAGCTGGCAGCTATAGAAGATCGGATTTCGGGAGATCAGGTAGTTACCATATCCTACACCAGCGGAACAACCGGTAACCCAAAAGGTATCATGCTTACCCATATGAACTATTTCAGCAACAGCAACGATGCCATGCAGTTCTTTGATGTTGGTCAGGGCGACAGACTTATGATCATCCTGCCTTTAGATCATTCATTTGCTCACACAGTTGGTATTTATGCCTGCCTGGTAAAAGGCCTTTCCATTTATTTTGTGGATGCCAGAGGAGGAAGTAAAAATGCACTGAAAAATATTCCTGGTAACCTCAAACAAGCTAACCCGCATTTTATGCTTACCGTACCGGCATTGACCGGTAACTTTATGAATAAGATGAAAGAAGGTGTTGCGACTAAAGGCAAATGGATTCAAAAATTATTCGAGGCTGGGCTTAGAGCGGGTATAGAAATCAATGGGGATGGATATCATCGACCTGCCACAGTAGCATGGCAAAAGAAAATCGTATATAAGATCGCTTATCAGTTGATATTTAAGAAGCTACAACAAATTTTTGGAAATAATATGCGCTTTTGTGTAGGTGGAGGAGCTTTGCTTGATATTTCCCAGCAACAGTTTTTTGCCGCTATAGGAGTACCTGTTTATCAGGGGTACGGACTTACTGAAGCCACACCCATAATCTCGGCCAATAATCCATCGGTTTATAAATTTGGGACCTCGGGTATGGTGATCCCTAATTTAAAATGTAAAATTGTGGATAGCAACGGCAGGCAGCTTGATACCGGACAGAAAGGTGAGATAGTCATCAAAGGTCATAATGTGATGCAGGGATACTATAAGAATCCTGAGGCTACTTCGGATGTCATCCGAGATGAATGGCTATACACAGGCGATCTTGGATATATGGACGAAGATGGTTTTTTAGTGGTTACCGGACGAGAAAAAGCTCTATTGATTTCGGCTAATGGTGAAAAATATTCACCTGAAGGAATAGAAGAAGCCATCGTCAATACTGCTGAATATATTACCCAGGTTATGGTCTATAACGACATGAAACCCTTTACGACAGCAGTAGTAGTTGTGGCAGAAGACAAAATAAAGAAATTGCTGAAAGGGCAACAGATACACGATAAGGAGCAGATTTTATCCCTTATTTCAGATGATCTGATACGCTTCAACTCCCATGAAGCTTATGCCAATCAGTTTCCAGAGATGTGGATACCCAGGATATTTGTATTGGCCAGCGAGCCATTTACCGAGCAAAACCTGATGATTAATTCCACTATGAAAATGGTTAGGCACAAAGTGCTTGAGGTGTATAAGAAGCCCCTTGAGGCAGCCTATATCAATAACGGCAGCAAAAACTTGCACGAACATAATCAAGCTACTATAGAGAAGCTCTTTAGGATTTGAGGCAGGAAGTTAGTTTTTGGCTATGCCTCTTTCTGTTCTATAGTTTTCCAGCTTGTGTTCAACCTCCGCATCCGCATTCGCAGGCCTGCACTTCGGCATAGCTTTCGTTACATCCACATTCGCATGCGTGTGCTTCGTCCGGGCTATCACTACATCCGCATCCACATCCACCATTTGAGTTGTGTTGCTGCCCTCCATTACCTCCGCAACAACTGTCGCTGCCGGAGCCACATCCACAGCTTGAAGCCGATGGGTTAAGCTCTTCTTCGGTAGCTTCTCTGACATGCAGTACAGCGCCGCGGGTAAAGAGATGCTTGCCTGCCAACGGATGATTGAAATCCATGCGTACCGTATCAGTATGAACACTGATAACCTTGCCATCGAAAGGATTGCCATCGCTATCGACCATCGGAACTGTGCGGCCTATTTCAAGGGCCTCGGGCTTAAGCTGGCCGTTGATCATAAACGCAGTCTTTGGAAGATCCATAACAAGCTCCTCTTGATATGCGCCGAAGCATTCATCCGGACTTAACACAAATTCAAATCTGTCGCCCGAACGAAGACCTAACAGCTTCTTGTCAAAGCTCTTAAGTAAACGACCTGTACCAAAAAGCATAGTACGTGGCTGATCTATTGTAGCCTCTTCCAATACTTCGCCTTCTTGATTATTGACTTGTATAGTATAGGTTAAAATACCAATGCGGTTTTCTCTTATCTCCATAGTAATTGAGTTTTGATAAGTTGTTTGAGTATAATGATGCGATATTTCGTAGGATGCAAATGTAAAAGAAATTATTATTTAGAATCGTTTTAAATAAAAAAATTATATCCCTTCTTTCAACAATTCTGTTGACTAGAGATTTACGAACATTATAACACGCTGATTCACAGCTTGTGATATGATTCAAAGCAAAAGAATGCCAGATTTTTTATAGTCAGTAATACGTGTAGGAAAGGAAAAAGAAATAGCAGCATCAAAAAAATGAAGATTTGAGAGGCGTAAAAGTTTGTGTAATTAAAAAAAATGATGTTATTTTGCACTCCCAATTTTGAGGGAGTTCAGATTTAACATCATACGCCATGTCAAAAGTTTGTCAAATAACAGGAAAGAAAGTAATAAGCGGGAACAAGGTTTCTCATTCTAATCGTAAAACACGTAGGACATTTGAGCCTAATCTACAGATTAAGAAATTTTATGTACCCGAAACAGATGAGTGGGTAGTACTGAAGGTATCTGCTGCCGGTATTCGTACAATCAACAAAAAGGGTATATACAAAGCGTTGGTCGATGCTGCCAATGCTGGTCATCTGTACCGCTATTAACTCTATAATGCTAAAAGGTATTCGGGCTGCCCACTCAGGCAGCCTTTTTGATTTTGGAAAGGTTTGGCTAATAAAAAATCTCTTGCAACGTACTAAAACAGCTTAATTCAAGTTTTAATTACGTTAAATTATATACATGCAAAAGACGGTCGTCTATTTTCTTTTTTTGTTGTACATACTTACACCCAACATTATTTTTGCACAAGAGCGTGCCATAATAAAAGGGAGGGTTAGCGATGAAAGAGGGCGTTCCTTAGAATTTGTCAATGTATCTATCAAAAACAGGGCAGGAGGGGTAAGTACCGATGCATCCGGAAATTATCGCTTATTGGTGCCCGCTGCTACCGAGCTGACATTGTATTTCTCCTATATTGGGTATAAACAGGTTGAGCGACCTGTGATCCTGACAGCTAATGAGGTGATGCAGCTGGATGTAACATTATTCAGCACTTCTACTACATTGCCTTCTGCTGAAGTGCGAGATGAACGGCTTCAAAGCACCAGTATCACTAAGTTAAATCCAAAAGCTGCCCAACTCCTGCCGGGTATCAGCGGGAGTGTAGAAAGTCTGATAGCTACCCTGCCGGGGGTCTCGGTTAAAGATGAGCTGAGCTCGCAATATACTGTCAGAGGTGGTAATTATGACGAGAATTTAGTATATGTAAACGGTATTGAGATATATCGTCCTTTTCTGATCCGCTCCGGTCAGCAGGAAGGATTGAGCTTTTTAAACTCGGCCTTAGTCTCGGACATATCATTCTCGGCTGGTGCGTTTTCTGCCGAATATGGCGATAAATTATCCTCCGTATTGGATATCACCTATAAAACACCTACCGAGTTTGCCGGTTCGGCCTCACTAAGCCTTTTAGGTGGCGAACTGCACCTTGAAAGAACTAATAAAGATAAAAGCTTGACGTATCTGTTGGGAACCCGATATAAAACTACCCGGTATGTGTTGAATGCCATGGAAATGAAAGGTGATTATCAGCCTAATTTTGCTGATGTGCAGTCCTTGATAAGCTATCGCCTGAAACCTAAATGGGATATCTCATTATTAGCATACTACAGCCGTAATAGCTATGAGTTGAGACCTAAAGAACGCGAAACAACGTTTGGAGTTTTTCAGGAGGCTTATCGCCTGATGGTTTATTTCGATGGACAAGAGATAGATCGTTATAGTACCGGTATGGCTGGACTGACTTTAACCCATCGTCCTGAAAAAAGTACCGAGCTGAAATGGATAGTATCGGCCTATAATGCTGTCGAATCCGAGACTTTTGATATATTAGGGCAATATTGGATCGGACGGCTTGAAACCAATCAGGAAAGTGAAGAGTTTGGTAATGTGATTCAGTCGCAGGGTGTAGGTGGTTTTCTTGATCATGCACGTAACTATTTCAATACCACTGTAGTAAATTTTGATCATAAGGGAACCTATGCAAAGGATAGGGCCGTTACCAAGTGGGGGATACGTTATCAGCTCCAGCATACTCACGACAGGATGAAAGAATGGGACTTGATCGATTCGGCAGGATATACACTGCCCCGACCTGCCGACCTGATCGGATACCTAAAGCCCGACAGACCCAATCTATTGATGAACAACTTTTCACAAGCCGATAATACCTTGTCGATTCACAGCGCTAATGCGTATATGCAACAGTCGATAAACTATATTGACCGCTATTTTACCGAATATATTTTTACTGCCGGATTGCGTCTTAATTATTGGGGATATGCAAATGAGCTCATGCTGAGTCCACGCCTGAGCGTGGCAATGAAACCGGAATGGGAAAAACGCATGCAGTTCAGAGTTGCAGCAGGAATGTATAATCAGCCACCTTTTTACAGAGAGATGCGGCTGTTCGACGGAAGCCTGTTTGAAAACCCACGTTCGCAGCGATCCTATCAGCTTGTATTAGGTAGCGATTTGGATTTTCAGGCATGGAACCGACCCTTTGTATTTACTTCAGAACTCTATGTTAAATATTTTGACCATTTAGTGCCTTATGAGATTGATAATGTTCGCATCCGGTATTATGCCGATCAGAAGGCTACAGGATATGCCGCCGGATTAGACCTGAAGGTAAACGGTGAGTTTGTCAGAGGTATAGAAAGCTGGGCCAGCCTCTCCTTTATGAAAACTGAAGAAGATATTATAGGCGATTCCTATACCTATTATCTGAATGATGAGGGCGAACGTATCAATTTCTTTACCGGAAATAAAACCATAGCAGATAGTGTAACCGTTTTTCCGGGCTATATACCTCGCCCCTCAGATCAACGCATACAGTTTTCAGTGCTGTTTCAGGATTATATCCCGTATTATCCAAGCTATAGAGTTCATCTTCGACTGATATTTGGCTCACGACTTCCTTTTGGCCCCCCTAATACCGAACGATATCAACAAACACGACGTATGCCCGAATACAGAAGAGTTGATATAGGATTCAGCAAACAAATTATAAGTGAGGACAAAATAATGCACCAGCCAATCTTAAAAAATATTAGAAATATGTGGGTGAGTGCAGAGATACTTAATTTGCTGCAGATCAAAAACACTATCTCCTACATATGGGTAAAAGATGTAAATAATTTGCTGCGTGGCGTGCCGAACTATCTTACACCACGTCAGTTCAATATTAAATTGGTAGCTGAGTTCTGAACATTTTTTAACTCGTTTTGTTAGGTAGTTGATTGCTTTTTGAGATAAATCGCCAACTCATATTTCGTAAAATCATTAAAAATTAGTTAAGACTATGAACAAGAAAGTGAACCTATTACAATTTCCCGAATTGCCATATGCGTTTGATGCATTAGAACCCCATATCGATGCGATGACTATGGAGATTCATTATACAAGGCATCATAAAGCCTATTTTGATAACCTGCAAGCAGCTGTGAAAGATAGCAATATGGCGGAGATGAATTTTATTGAGCTGTTGAAAAACATCAGTTCATTCCCGGTAGCTGTTAGAAACAACGGAGGAGGACATTTCAATCATACTTTATTCTGGAAGATCATGTCGGCTAACGGAGGTGGCAAGCCTACCGGAGCTTTGATGGATGCCATTCAAGGGCAGTTTGGCTCGTTTGAGAAGTTTCAAGAACAATTCAGTAATGCAGCAAAAACACGCTTTGGAAGCGGATGGGCATGGCTGAGCTTGAAAGACGACAAAAGTTTGGCAGTATGCTCCACACCAAATCAGGATAACCCATTGATGGATGTGGCTGAATGTAAAGGACAACCGGTCATGGGCTTAGACGTGTGGGAGCATGCATATTATCTGAAATATCAAAACAAACGACCTGATTATGTGCAAGCATTTTGGAATGTTGTTGACTGGAATGCGGTAGCCGGAAATTACAAAGCAGCTCTTAATCGATTATAAAACTTTTTGATCAGGTATAAAAAAAAGCGCCCTTATTAAGGCGCTTTTTTTGGTGCTATCAAGCTTTATACTCTTTGAACACCGTTTTGATCCGGTTGAGTGCTTCCCGAAGGTCTGTCTCAGAAATAATTAAAGGAGGTGCAAAACGGATGATATTTCCATGTGTAGGTTTTGCTAATACGCCGGCCTTTGCCATATCTATACACAGATTCCACGCCGTAGCACTGTCTGGGCTATCGTTTATCACTACTGCATTGAGAAGCCCTTTACCTCTTACGTTGGAGATCAGATCGCATTCGTTGGACAACTGATTCATCTCTTGACGGAATATTTTCCCCAATGTTTCAGCCCTCTCGGCTAAATTTTCTTTTTTTACTACTTCCAGGGCTGCAATAGCTACTCTGGCTGCTACCGGATTGCCACCGAAAGTGCTGCCATGCTCACCAGGCTTGATACACATCATGATGTCATCATCAGCTAAGACTGCCGATACAGGATAAACACCTCCCGACAGAGCCTTACCTAGTATAAGTATATCAGGGCGTACATCTTCGTGTTCGCAGGCAATCATTTTGCCGGTACGGGCAATACCTGTCTGTATCTCATCAGCTATGAACAGTACATTGTGTGCCTTACATAGCTCGGCTGCCTGTTGCAGGTATCCCTCATCAGGTACATACACACCGGCTTCACCTTGAATGGGTTCTAATAAAAATCCGGCAACATCAGGCTCTTGCAGCGCTTCCTTAAGCGCATCAATATCATTATATGGAATCGTGATAAACCCCGGGGTATATGGTCCGAAATCCTTACGCGCGCTAAGGTCAGTCGAAATACTTACTATAGTGATCGTACGACCGTGGAAATTATTTTCGCATACAATAATTTTTGCTTGGTTCTCTGCAATACCCTTTTTCATATATGCCCATTTCCTACAAAGTTTGAGAGCTGTCTCAACTCCTTCGGCACCTGTATTCATCGGCAACACCTTGTCGAAGCCAAAAGTAGAGGTCATATACTTTTCAAATACGCCAAGTGCATCATTGTAAAAAGCACGGGAAGTAAGGGTTAAGACTTGAATTTGATCCGACATGGCTTTGATGATATCCGGATGACAATGCCCTTGATTGACGGCTGAATAAGCAGAAAGAAAATCAAAATATTCCTTTCCTTCAGCATCCCATACACGAGCCCCTTTACCCCTTGATAAAACTACGGGAAGCGGCTTATAATTATGTGCACCAAATTGGTTTTCAAGTTCGATGGCTTTAGCAGAAGAAATTTTTTCAGTCATAATAATGTGAAGTTATGTGATTTGTTAAAATATTAACATTAAGAATTGCAAAAATACAGTTTTATTTGCTGGCTTAAAAGCCTCCATCTATATAAAAATCGAATGTATATCCGGCTGATATTTCCTGCATTTTATAGTAGATGGCGAAATGGCAGCAGCATATACTCAAAGAGTCGGTTGATGAGTGGGCGATGTCTCCATCGGTCATAGTTGAACGGCTCGGTTTGCTCTAAACTGACTGCAATATGCCGGTTGATTTGTTCAGCTATAGAACCATCATTCCCTATCAGCATGATCTCGTGCATATACCGGAAGCTTCGATAATCGAAATTTGATGACCCTATAGCAAATACCGATTCATCAACCAACATGAATTTTGCATGTAGATTATGGGGCAGATATAACAGAAACTGAACCCCTTTCAGATGCATATTACCTAAATATTTGTTGCGTAAGATATCTACCAATCCCACGTCAGACCGTTTGGGAATAAGTACCTTCACATCCACCCCGCGAGCAGATGCGTTTGTCAACGCTCTACGAAGTTTATAGCCCGGCAGAAAATATGGCGTTACTATAGTTACCGAATGATCAGCCTTGTTGGTGAGCAGTATAAACCTACGCATAATACGTTGCTTGGTGATAGAAGGCATATCACGGACTATCTCGAAATCGGCATGCCGGATCAACCGGATATAATTGGATTTGGTAAATACATATTTGTTGTAGATGCTGAAATCTTGTTTGAACACCTTTTTAAAAGCTAAGCTGATAGGTGATTTCATCCGTAAAACCGATTCCCGCCAGTTGAGATTGTATCCCGTCAGATTGGATGATCCGATATACGTGATCTCATCGTCTATTATCATTATCTTTCGATGATTACGTCTATGGCTACGGGTAAACATATCGAAGTTAAGACGAATTTTCTCGAAAAATCGTACCTCACCGCCATGACGTACCAACTCATCAAAAAAATTACGGCTTACAGAAACACCTCCCCAGGCATCAACTAACAGCTTCACTTCTATCCCTTTTTTGACCTTTTTAATTAATGCATCCCTGAAACGAGCACCTATTATATCATTACCAACCCTGTAAGTCTCAATATAAATATAATGGCATGCATTCTCAATATCGTCTATCATCGCATTAAAATATCGGATTGGATCAGAAAACAAATGATAGGGTTCTATAATGGGATACATGTTCTAACGTATGCTGTTGATTGCACAAAGGTATATCAAGTATGCGATCTATAAATCAGATCCGCTCCTTTAAGTTTACTTTTTTAAATTGACAAGCAGCCTTCGTATGTACCCTTTGTCAGAAGAGGATGTGTTGTAGCTTATTTTGTAGATCCACCAGGAAAGCATAAACACTAATACAAAGGCTGCAATAGCACCTAAATAATATCGTAGGGATTGAATTTTCTTTTCTAATAAAATTGTTTGATTTTTTTGTGCTTCAAGATGGCGCATCAAGGTCTGATTCTCACTTTTCCAATCTGTCTCAGATGAATGCATAGCGATCAGCTGTGAATATATGCTGTCGTAGTGAGCGGTATAAAGTTTATAAATAGATAAAAACCCGGTAAAATCGTTCATGAGCTCATAGTTCTTCAGCATAAGCTCGGTGATGATCGGTATATAGTGGTCTAAAGCAGCATCTTGTGCCATGCGAAGACTGTTGTGAAGCAACTCATTAGATGTGGGGTATTCCTTTGTAAGATGATAAATTTTGCCTTGTTGATGTAGAATACGAATCATTGCCTCTATAGCTTGAGCTTGCTCAAAGATTTGTTGCGACTGTATCAATAAATTCAACGCATCGGCATAATTGCCCTGATCGGTTTGTGCGATGGCTATGTTGATCATCACATCGGCTGCAGCCTGATACCATCCGTTATTATACCTGATTTGAAGAGCCTGATTGAAATAGATCAACGCTGAATCAGGCTGGTTCTTATCGTATAGATAAACTAAACCAATATTGTTATATACTTTTGATAAATGCTCGTTGTTATTGTGATTTTCAAACACTTTGGCAACCTCAAAAAGCATGGTCAGGGCTTTATCGTTTTCATCCCATTGCCAATGTATCATTGCAATACTTTGCTGTGCTGTAGCCCAGTAAAAGTCGTTATGTTGCTGATCAGCAATGAGTAAAGCCCTGTACAGCCAGTCGTAGGCTTCCGAAAAAGCACCTCTTTGATAATAAGTCTTACCCAAATTCAGGCTGATCAACATGACTAAAGTATCATCCTGATGCTTTTCAGCTATCTGCAGAGCAGCTAAAAATTCAGACTCCGCCACCTCTGATTCCGCCTGTTCTAATAGATTATATGCCATATTATTTGATATATAAGCTTGCTGTAACTCATTGCCAAGTTGATGATAGATTTCATTTGCTTTGCTATAAAACTCATTAGATAGCTGAAAATCACCTGACTGTCTTGCTGAATTGGCAAGGGAGCGATAAATCTTTGCACTTAGTTCAGGCTTGTCTCGTTGGGAAGCTTCAAGCAAGGCCGCCTCACCGGTCTCAATGCTTTTTTCTAAAGAAACAGTCTGATACGCTTCCGAAAGCAGCAACATAGTAAGGATACGGCTGTCGCCACTTTGTTTTTCTATCTGGTCAATCAAACTGTCAAACGGGATAATAATATGGTGTATATCCTGTCCTGCAAGGAAAAGAGGAGATAGTATGACCAGATAAAATAAAAGTCTGAGCTTCTTCATGAATGCTACAATATTACGAAGAAAACAATTAAAACCCTACATCTATTTACTATGTGATCCGGAATGAATTTTATTGCTTTAAGCATGTCATATCATAGAGTGTTATCTTTAGTGCACTACAAGCGCTTTTCAATAAGTTGTATGCGAAAAAATCACGTACTTTGCCAAAAGCTTTATTATGATACGATCCATGACGGGCTACGGCAAGTCACAACAGCTGATTGCCAACAAAAAAACTATAGTTGAGTTTAGGTCATTGAACAGCAAACAACTTGACCTGAGCTTGCGGTTGCCGCCTGAGTTAAAGACTATGGAGTATGAGATTCGAAGTCATTTTGCCGACAAGCTGCAACGAGGTAAGATTGAGTTGACCGTGACCATAGAAACTGATGCCGGAAGCAATGATCTGCTTGTGGATGAGCAGATTGCTATGAATGCTCTGATGCAGCTGAAATCCTTAGCTGAACAATTGCAGATCAAGCTGCCAGATGACATATTGTTGTCTCTAATGAAATTTCCCGGCTTTTTTACAACAGCCGATGTTGAACTCCCCGAAAGTTTTTTAGAACATCTGATAGAGCTGTCCGAAGAGGCGTATAATGGATTTGATACCTTTAGATTATTAGAAGGACAGGCTCTTAAAACCGATATGCAGCCTCGGATTGAACAGATATTGGAATTAGTGAATGAGGTGGAGAAACTGGAAACGCAACGTACGGAGGGTATGAGAGCCAGAATCATGCGTAACCTACAGGAAATAGCTGATCATCCTCGCTTTGATCCAAACAGGTTTGAACAAGAGATGATCTATTATTTAGAAAAATTAGATATCAGTGAAGAAAAGCAACGGTTGCGACAACATTGTCAATATTTCACAGAAACTATAGACGAATATAATGCCGGAAAAAAACTAAACTTTATCAGTCAGGAGATAGGACGGGAAATCAATACATTAGGGTCAAAAGCTAATGATGCCTCTATACAGCGGCTTGTGGTACAGATGAAGGATGAATTGGAAAAGATCAAGGAACAATTGTTTAATGTACTCTGACTATGGCAGCAAATCAGGGCAAGCTTATAATTATCTCGGCTCCTTCTGGTGGAGGCAAAACCACATTGGTTAGCTATGTACTATCAATGATACCTGAGCTGACATTTTCAATTTCTGCCACTTCAAGGCCTAAAAGGGCTCATGAGATAGAAGGAAAAGACTATTATTTTCTGACTAACGAGCAGTTCAAAGAGAAAATTATAAATCAGGAGTTTGTAGAATGGGAAGAAGTGTACGACGGACTTTTTTATGGCACTTTGAAAAGTGTAGTCGAACGTACACTTGACTCAGGGCAGCATCTGATCTTTGATGTGGATGTGATAGGAGGGTTAAATATAAAAAAACAGTTTGGTAATCAGGCTCTTAGCATTTTTATCAGCCCTCCTGATTTGTTGATATTGGAGCAAAGACTTCGTAGCCGTTCTACCGATACGGAGGACAGTATCCGGCAGCGAATACAAAAAGCTGCTCAGGAAATGGAATATGCTGCCTCTTTTGATGTGGTCCTTATAAATGACCAGCTTGATCCTGCAAAAGCAGAGATTCTTGCCATCATTAATAGATTTTTAAATCATGTCTAAAATTACATATCCGTTTTTATATAAAGCAGTAGAGTTAGCTGAGTATAAGTCTAATATACTCAGAAGCCTGTTATCGCTACGATGGGTTGAAAAACGATTGGAATCCCTACCCGACGATCATCTTCTTGTAAAAGTTGATGCCGCAAGCTGCAATCCTTCCGATATTGCCTTTTTGCAAGGTGCTTATCAGGTTAAAAAGCCTGTGCCTGCTGTCCCTGGATTTGAAGCCAGCGGAATTGTTGTTGATATAGGTGCTAAAGTGCTCAATAAAACATTAGTTGGTAAACGAGTAGCTTGCTTTACTCAGTCGGATTCATATGGCACATGGGCTGAATATGTGGTTTTGAAGCCTTCTGAAATCCTGTTGCACGATCAACGGTTTAGCGTGCAGCAATCGGCAGGATTTTTTGTCAACCCTTTTACGGCATACGGACTTTTTGAGTTGGCACTTGAGAAACAAAGCAAAGCTATAGTTGTCAATGCAGCGGGTAGCGTTGTGGCTTCGTGGTTGCGTGCTTTTGCTAAGCAGTTTGGGTTACATATTATTGGTATTGTCCGGAATAGGAGTACGGCCAGGTTGCTGTCCAAAAAAGGATGGGAAACAGTGTTAGTCAGTAGCTCGGATGGCTTTGAAGAAAAATTACGAGATGCCCTTGCTGCTTATACTCCAATCATCGGTTTTGATGCGGTAGGTGGTGAAGCAAGCGGCCAGTTGATACGCTGTTTGCCCGATAGCTCATTTTTAGTGGTGTATGGCGGACTATCCGCCAAAGCCATAGGTGATATACCGCCATTGAGGCTCATATTCGGAGAGCATACCATACGTGGGTTCAACCTGAACAATTGGTTGAAAAGAGCTTCTACTGAGAAAATTGAACTGGCCGCTTCGATGATAACCGAAATGCTGTTGGAAAACAAAGACTTAGTCTCGATACAAGCTGAGGTATCAGCCGAAAATTTAGTAGAAGGACTGAAGAAATATCTTGGGAATATGTCCGCAGGAAAAATATTGATACGGTTTTAATCAGAAACGGATACAGGGTGAAGTTGACGGAATCTTTTTTGTAAGCGTTGTCCTGTCGTTTTAAATTAGTTATACATGAAGATTGGTTTGTTTTTCGGTTCATTCAATCCGGTTCATCAAGGGCATATGATATTGGCTAATTATATGCTGAGTTTTGCAGGATTAGATGAATTATGGTTTGTGGTTTCACCTCATAACCCCTTAAAAGATAAGCAGATACTATTACATGCCTTTGATCGCCTGAAGTTGTTGGAAAAAGCTATTGGAAAATATCGCTACTTTACAGCCTGCGATATTGAGTTGTATCTCCCGCAACCATCCTATACTATTGATACTTTAGTGAGATTGAGCGAGCGGTATCCTACTCATGATTTTGTGTTGATATTAGGAACCGATACATTGGAAACCTTGCATAAATGGAAGAACTACAAGCAGATACTACATTCATATCAGCTGTTGGTATATCCTCGTAAAGATGCGGATGGCGGCAAGTTGATTAATCATCCACATGTTAAACTGTTTGAGGCACCGGAAATAGAACTTTCTTCCAGCTTTATACGTGAATCCATACGAAATGAAACAGATGTACGATTTATGTTGCCGCATGGTGTGTATGATGAAATCATCAAAAAACAATTTTATAAGTATTGAAAAGTATGCCATACTGGCATTGAAATGATAGCATATGTCAATAAAGCAGTTGACAGATGAAATATAGATCCTTTAGCAAAGATTGTTTCTGGTTATCCTTTTATCCTATCCCGTGAATGAAAATCAAGTCCGGCTTTAGTATAAATCAAGCAGACTACAAAAACCTTTTAGGCAAGATTTTTGTTAAGACAAATACATCTATAGGAATACAATTCCATGAATAAGGAAAAAGAACTTAAAGCATTGATTAGTTTGGTTGACGAGCCTGATGATAGTTTATTTAAACAGGTTCGGGATCATATTTTTTCATATGGGGCTCAGGCTATACCCGAGTTAGAGAAGGTGTGGGAACATACCTTAGACGGGCACATACAAGACCGTATCATTTCAATCATACACGAAATTCAACAAAGAGAGCTTTATAATGAGTTAAGCAATTGGGCCTTATTTGGATACGACGACCTGCTGAAAGGCTTCCTGATCGTTACTCGTTATCAATACCCTGATCTGGATATACACGAAGTAACCCGTGAAATAGGTCAAATCGTACAACAAGTTTGGATGGAGATGAATCCTGATCTGACCCCGCTTGAAAAAATCAAAGTGATTAATCATGTACTGTTCGATATCAACGGGTTTACGGGTAATACGACTAATATAAAATCACCGGAAAACTTTTATCTGAAACCGCTTTTAGAATCCCGTAAAGGGAACCCGCTATCGTTGGGAATGTTGTATGTGCTTGTGGCACGCAGTCTGCGCATCCCAATCTATGGGGTTAATCTGCCACGCCATTTTGTGTTGGCATATTTGGAAGAGTCGCATAGCAAAACAGCAGCCGAAGCCCAAAGCGATCAGGTGTTATTCTATCTGAATCCGTTCAATAAAGGAGCTGTGTTCACCAGAAACGAAATTGAATTATACATACGACAGATGCGGCTAACGAAAGAAAAGAAATATTTCCTGCCATGCTCAAATCTTGAGATCATTGGCCGTATGATTAATGGACTGATCGAAACCTATACCTTATCTTCCAATACTGAAAAAGTAAAAGAACTCGAACGCCTGAAAAAAGCATTGGAAACAGCATCCTGATTTCTTAATAATGAGCTTTATTGAACACACACGTTCAACCTCATTCTTTTTATCTCACATGACATAATACCCCGTTTAAATGCATTGATATACAATTAATGACGATAAAGCGAGAATCGGGTGTTAAAATCCTAATTTAGAACAATTCTAAGGTTGGTGGCATATATTTTGATCTTTATCTGATAGTTTTTTTGATCAGTGAAAATTTTTATGAAACCAGAAAAATTTTATCATCATTTTAATTTATAAACCTATAAATTTTAAACGTTATGTCAATTTCACAAGTTAAGGTAAGTTCAAGAATCAGAGAAGGTTTCCGCATTGATGTAAACACATCTCATCCATTCGTTATCGATCAGCCTAAAGCTGCCGGCGGAACCAATCAAGGCCCAAACCCATTAGAAATCTTTTTGTCAAGTCTGGCTGCTTGTATATGCACCTTGGGAAGAATTATTGCTACTCAAAAGAAGCTGAATGTAAGAGCTGTTGATGTAGAAGTAGAAGGCGATATTGATAAAGACTTTTTGATGGGCTTCACCACCGAAGGTCGGGCAGGATTTACAGAGATACGTACCTTTGTTACTATTGATGCCGATCTGACCCAGGCCGAGAAAGAAGATCTGTTGCATGAGATTGAAAGACGCTGTCCGATTGCTGACAATCTGGCATTGGAAACTTCTCTCAAAGCTAAGGTGGTTGACCATATTGCTATCTCTAACTAACTCCCAAAAGGGCAGACTTGAGTACTGAGGTTCCTTATGAAATACAACTGATATTGTAGATAAATAATAGGGATCTTACGAACCGATAAACCGGAAAATGAGTGAATACGCTTCATTTTCCGGTTTTTTATTGGCCGATGTTCAGCCTGATTTTTTTGCCTGTCGAACAACCGAAAAAATGAAACGTATTCGGTGAAGGATGATTATCCTAACGAGATGCAATTGGTTAATCTGGCATGTTAAAAGATTAGGTACTTTGAATGCTGTTTGCACACCTAAGGGAGAGAGCCATAGATAGATCAACTAATAGGATCACCAGTTTTTGTAAGGGTTTTGTGTAAGCATCGCATTATAATACCTGTTGTCATCCGTCACCTCTTTCCCTAACCAGGATGGTTTTAGAAAAATAGTTTCAGCCGATTCTAACTCAATTTCAGCTATGATAAGGCCTTTATTTTCACCAGTAAACTCATCTACCTCAAATATATGTCCTTCAAAAGGAATGATGTATCTTGTCTTTTCGATGATTCCCGGCAGGCATAATTCCATGAGTATAGTTGCATCCTCTACGGATATTTCTTTCTCCCATTCAAATCGTGTCAATCCGTCATCTGAACGTTTGCCTTTGATGGTAAGAAAGCCCTGTCCCCCGACTATACGCACACGAACCGTACGCTCGGGCATGGTAGAAATATATCCTTGAGTGATTTGAAAATGATGTGTCGCAAAAGGTTTGAACTCACCTTTTACTAAAAACTTTCGTTCTGTTTCCTTATTTAACTCTGCTGTGACTTTGTTTTTTGTATTCATATCATTCTTTAAAAATCCATGCTTCAGGATATAAGTTTTGCAGTTTCTCTTTGGCATTCATAGCATTTCTGAGCGTGTTGAACTGTTCTAACGATATTCGATAACGCCCGTCTTTGGCTAGTATGCTGGCTTTTTCCATTCCGTTGTTTTTAAACCTTCGTAAGGCTTCATCGGCATCGGCCTTAGTGGTGAAACTCCCGTATATCAGATGATAGATAGATGGCTTGTTATTTACAACTGGCAAACTTTGGTCTTTTTGAGTCTGGTCAGTATCACCCATACCTGATATCTCCCGGCATGCTTTTGGGGTACCTGCCGGATCGTTTCTTTGCCCAAACCAGATAGAGACATAATTTTCGCCTATGGCAAGTCCCATAGCAGCCCACTTTTTATCATGAAACATGTTTTTAGTCAGAAACATATCCATAGTCTCACTGCTCGATTGAAAGATAGCAAACAGGCTATCGGGCTGTATGATGTTTTCATCATAATAAACCAGCTCATATCCCCTGTAAGGATATGCCGTCAACTCTTTGGGCTTATCCCACATGCAGTCGTATTTTAGTACGTAAGGATTAAAACAGCATGGGGTCCATTTTCCATGCTCCGACCAGCTGGCTGCCGTACAAATATTAGTATCAGGCCGATGAGTCTGCAGATCGTCAATATGTGTTTTAGCTACTACAGTCAGCGATTTAGACAGTGGAATCTCGGGAAGTCGGTTATCCTTGCGATAGCGGTTGATTTGTCTGGCAAGAGTCGTTTCTTCGGCTGTAAGACAGATGTTGTCAACCGTAAAAGATTGGGCTGAGCCGGTAATAGAAGTCAGGATAATGATGCCGAAGATCAGCAGAACTGAAGATGATGATCGTAAGCTGAGCATATCATGGATTTGATTCAAAACTAAGACTTTTCATCTGATCCCAGTCGAAATTTTGCCAGTCGGACTGAATAAGTTTTGTAAAAGCTTTGCGCAGACGTAGTATCCATGGGTGTCGGGGTTTGAAATGCCGGAATTGATCAATTTGGTTTAAAGATAATATCTGAGGTGAGGTACCTGTGATAAAAGCCCCTTGAATTTGGATCAGCTCATAAGTAGTCACACATCGGTACTTTATAGGAAACCCTTGTTGCTGGCATAGCTGTAGCGTTTTTTGACGGGTGATCCCCTTCAGCACCAAATGATCCGGTGCCGTAATAATTTCTTTCTTACCAATAAAGAATATATTCGAGCGGCTTCCTTCGGTGATTCCTTCATCGCTGTTTAGCAAAGTCTCAAACACCTTATGTTCGCGGCGAAGCTTTTCCTGTGTTGTTTTATACTGTTCGTAATAGACTTTTGCATTGGGTTGCATGCGTTGGTAGTTGACTAATATGGCTGCCACCCCTTTTTTATATTCATCTTCAGTAGGATAATAGTGCGGTATGAACCAAAGCGCAAAGGACAAGCTATGTTGGCCTTTTGGTATGCCAAGCTGAATACGAATATTGCCTTCATCAACTTTATTGGCCGTGATAAGTTGCTTGAACGCATAGCTGATAGCTTGCATATCAGGCGATTGTGATAAACCTATCAATTTGCCTGAATGAAGCAGCCTTTGCAGATGATCGGTTAAAAACAATGGTTTTGAGTTGGCGATCCGTATTACATCATACACGGCTAAAGGCCATTGCATTCGTTCGGGTACGAAGCTATAGCAGTTTTTAAGCTCCCCATCCTCCACAAAATATCTGTTCAGGCAAAGTTCCATCTTTACATTACCTGTTTTTGAAATAGGTTTCAATGATTTTTTTTGCCTCTTCAGCCCGGTCTGTTTCAACCTGAATGATGGCTGAGTCTTCGGGTGATCCGGAGCCCCATCCGGCTATCACACTCTCACTGATAGTGTCGCGAAGCCTGCATCCTATATTATGTTCATTTAATAGTTCAACTAAAAACCGTGCCTCTACTATTGAGCCGGTATATATATTGGTGATTTCTCCACTCATAGCTGTATTTTTTTTGTTGATGCTAATGTAAGGGTTTTTTGGGCTAAACAATAAATTTTAATGTATTTTAATCGTCCTGATCAAATCTTATTAGTTTTACTCGCAAAAATAGACTATAAATGAAGTATGAACATATTTTAGAAGCTGTTTCTTTTTTAAAGGGCAGCGGAATTGACCAGCCTGATATAGGGTTGATTTTAGGTACCGGTCTTGATAAATTAGCGGAGATAATGCACAAGGAAGTAGAGATTTCTTATACCGATATTCCTTATTTTGTGGAGACTACCGTAGAAGCACATAAAGGGAGTCTGCTTTTTGGTACTCATCATGGTAAAAAGATAGTGATGATGCGCGGGCGTTTTCACTTATACGAAGGCTACAGCTTTGATCAGATCACTTTCCCTGTCCGGGTACTGAAGGTGTTGGGAATTAAACAACTGCTTGTCTCTAACGCAAGTGGAGCCCTGAATCCGTCCTACTCATTATCCGATTTGGTGCTCTTGGACGACCATATCAACTTTCTTCCGGGTAACCCTCTGACAGGCAGAAATATCCATGAGTTAGGACCTCGTTTTCCCGATCTCAGTCAACCTTATGATCCGGTGATGAACAAACAGCTGAAGCAATTGGCCGAAACATTGGATATTGCTTTGTTTGAAGGAGTGTATGCAGCATGGACCGGTCCAAGCTTAGAGACAAGAGCTGAATATAGATTCCTGCGTAATGCCGGTGCAGATGTAGTAGGTATGTCAACCGTACCAGAGGTAATAGTAGCTAATCATATGAAGCTGCCGGTTGCAGTAGTGTCAGTAGTAACAGATTTATGCGATCCTGATAACCTCCAACCCCTGACCATCGAACAAGTGTTGCATCATGCCAATAAAGGGAGCAGAAAGCTGAGCCGGTTGTTCGATAAATATATTCAAACCGCACCCGAACTATAAAAATGGGATTGTGATGATGAAAATTGTCCAACTGGTAAGGCCGGAGCTTGAACCGCATTTTATTATGGGGTTCTATGAGATCACTATATTAATTCTTGTTGAGTTTCAGATATGACAGTGTCTATGCAACCAAGCAGTAAAGCTTATCTCTATGCCATGTTGGCGATCTTGTTCTGGTCAACCATGAGCTCGGCATTCAAGCTTAGCCTACGGCTGATGCCTTTTGACTTGCTGCTGTTTTGGTCGGTATTAGCTGCTGTATTGTTGTTGTTGAGCATACTCCTGTTCACAAAGAAACTTGGACAGATGTGGTATCAAAGCAAGCGTGCCTGGCTTAGTTCGGCATTGATGGGATTTATCAATCCGTTTGCGTATTATGTAGTACTTTTCAAGGCATACGAATTGCTTCGAGCACAAGAAGCCGGTGTGCTGAACTATAGCTGGCCTATAGTGTTGGTTGTATTGTCGGCTCTTTTTCTAAGTCAGAAAATCACTGGCAGAGATTGGGTGGCAATAGGTATCAGCTTTTTGGCACTTATTATCATCAGCACGGAAGGCAAACCATGGACCATGCAATTCACACATCCGACCGGAGTGCTATTAGCCGTGTCAAGCGCTTTTCTATGGGCATCCTACTGGATTTTAAATGTACGGGATACCCGCGAGGCCATTCAGAAAATTGCAAGCAATATGTTGTTTGGTCTTTTGTATATCAGTGTTTTTTTAAACCTTTCAGGGAGCTGGCAGCTACCGAAACCTCAAGCTCTTACAGCATCACTGTATATTGGCTTTTTTGAGATGGGTATTGGATTCGTATTATGGCTAACAGCTTTAGGCCATGCTGAGAATACCGCTAAGATCAGTAACTTAGTGTTTCTTTCTCCATTTATGGCGCTCTTTTGGATATATCTGTTGGTGGGCGAGAAAATCCTCCCTTCAACCGTTATCGGGTTAGCCTGTATAATTGGTAGCATCTTCATTCAGCAAAGGCGCCCTAAACAATTCAAAAACAAAATGTTGAAAAGAATTTAAAATACAATACACATGAATCTTGAAACGATTATGGATGATGCTGTTTCTCTGGCACGACTGACAGCTGAATTTATTCGTCAGGAGGCGTCACACATTTCCCGTATCCCTATTGAATCAAAAGGAGTGCATAATTTGGTTTCTTATGTGGATCGTCAGGCGGAGCAGCAACTGATTACCGGATTGCAGAAGATACTTCCCGGATCAGGGTTTATAGCTGAAGAAAGCGGTGCCGCCAAAGCTGAGACGTATAACTGGATCATTGACCCGCTTGACGGTACTACCAATTTCCTGCATGGAGTACCTGTTTATTCGATCAGCATTGCCTTGCAAGAACATGATGAGCTGTTGCTGGGGATCGTATTGGAGATAGGCCGAGATGAGTGCTTTTATGCCTGTAAATCAAGCCCTTGTTATTTGAACGGGGTTGAGGTACGGGTGTCGGATAGCTTGTTGTTGGATCAGTCGCTTTTAGCCACCGGCTTCCCATATTATGACTATAGCCGTATGCAACCCTATCTGAGACTGTTTGAAAACCTGATGCGTCACACAAGAGGTGTTCGCCGATTAGGATCGGCTGCTGTGGATTTGGCGTATGTGGCAGCAGGCCGGTTTGATGCGTTTTATGAATATGGCCTGAATCCCTGGGATATAGCTGCCGGGATAGTACTTGTACAACAAGCAGGTGGTAGTGTTACAACCTTTGATGGCAGTCAGAGTGTGTTGTATGGCAAGGATATTTTAGCATCTAACAGCCATATCCATGATGCCATGCTGACCGAAATAAAAAATACTTTCGACTGATAAGTTAACCTTTCCTTGGCCTTGTCCTGGGTTTTTGATGCCTGCCTGCGGTTCTTGCAGCACCTTTGGATTTTCCAAACCGTTTATTGCGCCTTTTAGTCTTGGCTTCTAACTCTTCTATTGACGGTCCTCTTGAGTTCCGCATTGGGACACCCTAAAAATTTCGTTTAATAATTTCGTATAGTTTTTTCTGTTGTCGATCCATTCCTAATAGTTTAGTTTTGATCTTACCCGAATCCGGTAGCTGATATGTGAG
>JALNZU010000035.1 GCA_023229245.1 Bacteroidales bacterium
GCTTTTGGCTTGTAATAGTATTGGTGACGACTTAATTGTAATATGCGCAAGACCTTATCTCGTTTAAGTCCCAACCCAATATAACGAATAGCTATCTCTTTTTTAGCTGTTGTGCATACTTTTTTTTATC
This sequence comes from Bacteroidales bacterium, assembly GCA_023229245.1. GTDB lineage: Bacteria > Bacteroidota > Bacteroidia > Bacteroidales > F082 > JALNZU01. Next base: position 131 of record JALNZU010000035.1, read on the forward strand.
ATTTCATCCTTTAACCGTCCCTCTAGCTCCTTTTCTGCAAGTAACTTTTTAAGCATGCTGTTTTCCTTTTCTAAGCGCTTAATCTCCTTCAAATGTTCAACGGTCATACCATGTCTAAAACCATCTTCTCCCATAGTTTCAAACTTTTTCTTCCATGAATAGAAGGTCGCAGGATAAATACCATATTTCCCCAAGGTGATTGTAACACCCTGTTCACCAGCTTCTTTAATGATTTGAAGCTTCTCGTCTTTACTGAATTTTCTCTTTTCCATTTCTGAGTACATAATTACTGATTTTTATTGGTAATTATGTCCGATCTTCTAAGGGGCCAAGACATTGTCTAAGGATGTTTTACTTGAAAATTCATTCATTTTTCAAAAATAATCGTTAAAGAGTTCCAGTTCCTCATTATTAAGTCCCAAATAATATACTCTTTCCCTTACTACATTTTCTATAGACAAAACTTGTCCTTCGACCAATCTTATCCTTAAGTCCTTTAACTTCATCTTTTCAATAATATTACCATGTGTAAAAAAAACATATTTTTTATTCAATATCAACTTATGCCTAAGTTTAATACGAAAGTTAATACCCAAGACTAAACCGATTCCTCCCAAATAGAACATATATTCATGGCTTTCATTATTTTCGACTTTTGATAAATAGAAGAACCCAACAATAATCCAAACTAATCCAATAATGATAAAAGTATGGTCTACATTAAATACAGAACTTACATTTTTAATTTTAATTTTTGCTTTTCTTGTCATAGCATAGTAATAAATCGTATCAATAAATATTACTCCCATAGTAAGAATAGAAAAAGTCTTCATGGCAATTACTCTATTTCTGATCAGGCTATCAATAGTAAAAAAAAACAAAAGAATAAACAGCGTAATGATTTGATTTCTAGTTTTCATTTTTTAATTTTTAAAATAATCCCCTCACATTCTATTTGTGCAAGGGAATTTGTTGATTAATTGTATTTAGGATCCACAAACAGTAGAAGCACAAAGGTTATATTCCGAAAATCGAGCATGATCAATCGTGAGGCACAATCCTCCTGCAAGCCAGCCCGTAGTAGCTGGTATTGCTCCTGATGCGAAAGAAACCAAACCACACACAAAGCTAGATGCACCACCGTTGAGAATTTCCATTTGATTTTCATTAAGCCTTGATACCGTTTATTTATTTAACGATAACTTTGGGTTTCTTGATATTTTATTCATTATTAGTAGATTAAATTAGATTTATTTTACAATTAGTCTTAAAACTAAACATGCGTCAAACTATATTTAGCCTGACGCCCAGCTCGATCGAACTTATTCTTCCCTATCAAAAAAATATATTTTGTTGTGCAACAAGGCACAAACTGTTTGCGAAATAGGAGTGTGTGGATGAGTTTATGGCAGCAACAAACAAATCGGTCTATCTGATTTATCAAGCAACAAAAGCTAATGCTTTTGCAAGGAATACAGTTAACTTTTTTTGTCGTCATCACTCAAATAGTTTTGTTTGACGTAGCAATGCTACAAAATATTTCATTAAAATACAAGTCAGAAAAAAAAACGGAAATTCATTCAAACAGCTCTCTATAAATTTTTATTCGTTGTTATTCAATGTTTTATGTCTTATTTAGAATTGTTATAAACTATGATTTCATATTTAATTTCTGGATATTCCAGTGATACTGACCCCCATCATCATTTGATCGATTTAAACCCAAACCCCAAAAAATAGATAATAGAAAATTAAAAAAAACCACCCCGATTGGGCTTTGAAACACAGAAGACCAGGAACAGAGCTCAAGCTGATACACGGACGATACTACCTGTATGGCGTAAAATTTGTTTATGACAAAGCACTAAAACGCTCAAGAAAAGTTTCGCTCGGTATTTTGGGGAGTGAGCTGGTCTAGTTTGACTGTACAGTTTTTTTGACAAAGCTAAGTTTATTGTGTTATCCACGCAGGGAGAGACTGTCAAAGTTATTCTGAAATTTTTCGGGGACCCTGAGTTGAAGTATAGTGTGTACTAAAGTTTTACTGAAACGCCTACGTTCATTTCTTTATAATATCCTAGTTTCATGGGGTCAATGAATGGCAAATCATATCCGTACTCAAAATATATACCCACATGACGAGTGAAGTAGTATGCTGCACCTATTCCAAAATAATATCTGGGCCATATAGTTTGATTTGCGTTTGTTTGAAAATATTTCACTAAGCCAAGCTTTCCGGAAAGGTAGGTTTCAAAACGAAGGTTCTCTTTATCAATTATTAACGGGAGGAAATGCCAGTTGCCAACAGTTCCGAAGTTGAGAAACCCATGGGTGTACTCATTAAATCCTTTATAGAGCGCAGTAGAAAGTCCTGCCTCAAATAATTTGTGCAAACGCCTGCTTAATTGCAGGTCTATGTGGCCATTGTGAAACACACGGTTATTATCAACATATTCGGGCCAGCCGGAGACTTTAATATACCAACAAGCAGCTGACTGCGCTTCTTGTGCTTGTAATTCACCGGCAAAAAGAAAAAGGATACATATGATTGTGAAAAATGTACGGAACAATTGCTGTTTTTTCATATCGCAAGATTTTTTAAAAATGTTGTTAGTAATCTTAATTGCTATCAATTTTGAAATTCTTCTTGGGTTGGGGTAAGCACACTCTAACCGCATTTTTGGTCTGAGCAGTGGTTTGTGCGAATGCGGTATGTGTGTGATTGCTGCATGGGCTAAAACGTTTCTCCTAATTGTCTGAACATTTCAATGGTGTTCACATACGAAACATTCAAAGCATTACAAGCATCTGGTATTTTTACTTTATTCTGTCTGTTTGGTTCGCTTACTTCTTGTGTAACAACAAATCTGTTCGCGATGTCAGCAAGGCAGTAAGCTACAAGGAAAGCATCTGCTTCGTCTACATCAAAAAATTCGTTTATGGCATTTGGCAAGTAATGCCCACTTCTCGACATTGCCCAAGCTGTCACCTGTACATAAGCAGCCATTACAACTGAGGTATCTTTGAAAAAGTCTTCAGGTAAATTGTTTCTGCACCAGTCTTCAAGTGTATCGTTTTTGTCGTAAAGCTCTTTCTTTACCTTGTCAATACTGATAATTCTGCCTTCTTTCGCCAATTTCCGAACCTTATTCCAAAATCCCGCAGCAACATCTATCGGATAGTGAAACCGATGAGCCTGAATAAAAAAGTTGCTATCTAAGACATATACTGGCATTAGGGGCTACAAGTGTTTAGAAAAGAAATTTTGAAATGTATCGCCCTTTAAACCCGTCAGTTTATAGGCATCACGATATAATAAGCTACCAGATTTTACCGCCTGATTTACATGCCTGGCAAATATGATACTGATTCGTTTTTTGGTTGTTGCATAAAAGTCGCCGCCAGAGCCTTGACTTTCTTTTTTAGCAAATTCCCGATTGGAATATTCTTCGTAGAAATCTAAAAATTGTGGACTGCTGATTTTGCCTGTATCCAATGCTCTGCGGGCAATAACAATTTCACTCACTTTGAAATATCGTGAAGCATGAGCATAATTATTAGGTTTATGATTCCATACTTCATCAAATGCTTGTGCAGGAACTAAAAATTCTGCTGCTACTTTATCGCAAAGAATTTCTATCGGGTCATTGGCAGGTTGTAGTTTTCTGAAATCGAAACCTGCACTGTGCCCTGTCCAGATATGTGCTAACTCATGAACAATAGTAAACATCTGAGCAGATTTGAAATCAGAATTGTTTACGAACATGAAAGGAGCGTATTCGTCCACCAAAACAAAACCTCTACATTCATCAACTGGAATAGGTCGATAATTATTATTTTCAACAACTCCATTAAATATGGTGATAATCCCTTTGTCCTCAATATGCAGCACCAAATGATCTTGTGCTTCCTGCCAGGTTTTGAACTGGCTTGCCCAATTTTCAGGTAATTGCAATGTCCGACGAATGTCGGATACAATGGCATTTACATCATTGCTGTTTCTGAACTTTCCTACATATGGCAGTCGTTGAAAATCATTATCCTGCAAATAGTTTTTCAACCAATCCTGTCTTTGCTGCAACAACAAAATGGTATCATATACATTGATACTTATTTTGTCAACATTGTTTCCATTGGTGCGGAAATAGGGAATGGGAATTTCTTCCTCAGGTGGTTGAGGTAAAAAAAGATAACCAAAGGGCAAATAAACTTTTTTAGAGAATGCCTCTAATTGTTTTACTGTGGGCTTTTTCAGTCCTTCAAGCCAATCTAATATTCTAGGAAACTTTTCGGCAAATGCTGGCACATCATACCCAGCTCGGGTGATAGCCCAGGTAAGCATGTCGTTATTTACATTTACTTCCGTTTTCATAATGCAAAGTTAAACATCTTGTTATTATAAGAATAGTGAAACAATCTCCTGATGCGGAAGTTCCTCAATTGCAATTTTATACTTTTTAATTGAACTCCAATTGATAATATTTTTTTGGCTTTTCTTTCCTCTCAATATTATTAATGGAGAAGCAACTCCCCACGGAACTTTGTAGAATGACTTTAGCTTATAATCAGATGTGAAAACCACAATTATCAATTCATCAATTTCTTCTGCAGATTCTTTATTCACTACTGAAAACCTGGATTTATTAGTTTCTGCTTTTGCATGTGTTTTTACTTGAATATGCTTACCTTTTACATCAATATCCCATCCTTTTTGGATGCCGCTTGTTGCTCTCTTCCCTTCATAAATCATTTCAACAAGCCATTCACCAATTTGACTGGTAAAATCCTTCTTATTGATTAGAATGCCCTGTTCTCTTAGTTCCTTCATGGCATTGAAGAAACTTTTAAGAGCTTTCACTTTATCCCTCAATTCATTTTTTACCAAAACTACTTCCTGGCTTAGTCCCCTAAGAATCGGATAAATTGCTTTAACGATTCAAAGATAAGTATAATTCATGTTAAATTTGCATCAGCAAGGAACGACCGAAGGCGTCCACATAGTTAAGGATCAAATGTACGAAAAAGTTTTACTCGAAGCACATTACCTGCTACTGAAACAGACTAACTAATAGTGGTTAGCGTGCTTATTGTGTAGTGAAGGAAATGTCCTTACCCTGTGCTCGTGCTTCTCGTACTGCTTGTTGATATTGTTCTGGTAATGTGTCTAATGGAACAATAAGTCCGTCAACCATTACCAGATTTGCAAACGGATTGCTTTCTTGCATATTCTGGGTTGAAAATTCATTGTCCCAAGGTTCAAGTTTTAGTAAGTTCCTGATTTGCCTTGATTTGTTTCTAATCGTTGACTTATTTGCCCCGAAAAAATTGTTAATGTCGTCAACGGAGAGATATGGCTCAAAGGATTTATCAAATAAAAAATTGATGGTTCCCAGTGTGTGAATGATTGCAGCCGCCCAAATCTTTGGTTGACCGGTTGCGAAAGGAACATTTCGCTTGCGTGCCAGTTTTTGAATCAACCGTTCAGCAAGTTCAAAATATTCTCCATCAAGTTTTTTTGTACAAAACTCTTTCAGAAGGTCAAGAATTTTTTGCTTTTGTTCTTCAGTTTTTTGCTTGTCCATTCGATATTATTATTTGAGTTTATACTAAGCTTCAGCGCTTGCTACTAATAGATGCCGGTTACCCGCCATTGCGGCAAGCTGGCTGTTGAATAAAAGCTTCGCTAGCCAACCAGGAACAAATATAGTAAATCTTACAAACTTTGACCTAATTCAAAAAACAAAGAGTTATGTCAAAAAAAGAGCTTTTCATTATCCAACGGGCCAAGGAGCTTGTTCCGGGATTTCGTGAAGGTTTTTCACTGTTTAAACAACAAATTGTGCTCGACCAGATGAGTCCGAGTCTGTTGGTGAACTATGGTCGTTATGTTGCCCATACAGCACTTCATTTTGGGAAGTCTCCTGAGAATATAAGTGTTGAGGAGATGAATCTGTATTTGTACCGTTTAAGCATAGAGGAAGAATATTCTGAGACTTTCTTCAAGTTTACGGTTTATGGTATGCGTTATTGGTATCGGCTGTATGGGTTGGAGGATGAGGCATTGAAGATGCCTGTAATCCGTAAGAAGAGCCCACTGCCAGATGTGCTTTCCAAGAAGGATGTAAAGCGGTTAATAAAAGCACCGCGCAGTTTTAAGCATCGTTTTATTTTGGCGTTGGTTTACTCCTCAGGGTTACGGCTGAACGAGGCACGTATGCTTAAAATAACCGATTTGCGTATAGAGCGTCGTCAGATTTTTGTCCGTAACGGCAAAGGTCGCAAGGACAGATATTTTATACTTTCAGAGTATATTGCAAAAGCCCTTCCCAAATATCTCTCACAATACAATCCTAAGGAATATTTATTTGAAGGTTCTCAGCCAGGCAAGCCTATGGGCAATCGGAGTATGCAGCACGTCATCAATGAGGCGAGGCGCATAGCCGGGATTACAGAAAAATGCTCTATGCATACCCTTCGTCACAGTTTTGCCACGTATTTATTAGAAGAGGAAGTGGATATTTATCAGCGAGATAGTAGTTGAATAAGTCCACAACATATCTGAAAAACAGCACCATCTTAATAGTAGATATTTTCTGCTGCGGATGGAAATATATTGCTTGTTAACTTTTTACTTTTCATACGTAAGCAAATTTGTTAAAATGATACATAAAACAGTATTGTTGTATCACCTTTAAGGTCTTTAGGTGGCACAAAATCGGGTAGTTTATTTGCAACTTCCAAAGCTGCACTTTTATAATATTCACTTTTAATGTTGCGTTGTTCGTTTTGTATTGAATCTAACTGTATATCTACGATTTTTCCAGTGAAATCGATTGTTAAAAGCGTTGCAACCTTAACATTTTGAAATTTACCACGTAAACTATCAGGAAGATTCCTTTCATAAACAGAAAAATTAATTAGTGAGTTCATGAATTTTGTTGAATCATTCATGTCAAATTGATAAGTTGGCTTATATGATCTAACCAATTTTTTATGGGCTATGCCGGGAGAAATAACTAACACGATTAAGATGGCAAAAAATGAACCCATATTACTAAACATGTGCAAATTAATCGATGGTATAAGTGAGTTGGATTTTTCTTTGAAATATCCTGCAAAAAGACCAGCAACTAAAGCTAAAGTAACGGTGAATAGTGTTTGATAAATGTTAACGGTTTTGATTGCAGTAAAATGAAGCAGGCTAAAAATTATGCTTGTTATAATAATTGGAAGCCAAAAAATCTTGTTTGATTTCTTAAATTTCTCAAATGCAAAACCAATAATGGTTTGAATATAGCCCCTAAATACAATTTCTTCAACTATTGGAGCAAGTAATATTGTCAGTATAATTTTTTGGAGTAGATTAAAGTTTTTAAGGTAATCGTCTACATCAAACAAATACAAAAAAATGATATTTGATAACACTCCTAATATCAAACCAATTAATCTAGCATTTCGAGTAATTTCTTTTGGTACTTCATTTTTTTTAATAAAACCAAAATCTTTGAATTTTCCTTTATTGAAAAACTGTATAGCTACGAAAATCAGTAGCAACCAAATGAAATAATCTAAAATTTGTCCTATAAATTTAGACTTTATAGGCAACAATTTATTTGCGAACGGAATAATCAATAATAATAATACAATAAATATAATATTGAAAATTATACTATTTTTTGACTTCATAATATTAATTTTTTGTTAATAGCAGAAAAACAAGATTTGGTCTAATTCTTAAAATTAATACCATAATTGTAACGTATGTCAAATCTCAAAACTTCATACTAATTTACAATCAAAAGTAACAAAAATTTAAATAACAATTATCTGCTAAGCCTTTCATGCAGAATGCGTTTACAAATATATTGATGATTCAATAACATTGTCTGTAAAGGGCGCTCAACCATATAGATTAAAGCACCCCAACTTAATCGAACTTATTCTTCCCTATCAAAAAGATATATTTTGTTATGCAACAAGGAACAAACAGTTTGCGAAATAAGAATGTGTGGATGAGTTCATGGCAGCAACAAACAAATCGGTCTATCTGATTTATCAAGCAACAAAAGCTAATGCTTTTGCAAGGAATACAGTTAACTTTTTTTGTCGTCATCACTCAAATAGTTTTGTTTGACGTAGCAATGCTACAAAATATTTCATTAAAATACAAGCTATAAATATAAAATACTTTCAGCTAGCACTCAACAGATCGTTTATTATTGATTATCAATATGTTATAAATTATTTATAATTCGTTCTCATTTCGCTACTGAAAAATGTTTATCAAGGCATCACAATAGGTTGATGATTCACTTGTTGGATGTTTTGTGTACTAGTTGCAAACATCGTATTATTTCACTACTGTCTGAACAGCTATAGGTTCTGGTCGGGCTTTCGGTAAAAGATCACAAGAGAGTGTCTTCCGGTAAAATATATAAGCTTCAAATATTCAATCCCTATCTCACACGCATATTCCTTTAGTGTTTTTCTATGGGAGGATGAATACCATATCGAATCATTGCAACCTGATCATAAAAGAGTAAAGCGAATAGCTATTCTCAGTTGACTTTCTTCACAAACTCCGACTTTAGTGCCATGGCACCAAATCCGCTGATTTTACAGCTGATATTATGATCGCCTTCTGTCAGGCGAATATTTCTCACCTTAGTGCCTGCCTTTAGAGGCTTAGGAGCTCCTTTCACCGGCAGATCTTTGATGATCAGTATGGTATCTCCGTCTTGCAGTATATTTCCATGTGCGTCCAGCACTTGCAAGGTTCCATCTGAAGGGGCTTGCTCTTCTGGATTCCATTCGTAACCGCATTCCGGACAGGCAAACAAAACCGTTCCTGTCGAATAGCCATAAGGTGAGTTGCATTGAGGGCAGGGCTTCATACTATCAGGCATTTGTACAATTCTTTAGTGATTCAAATCAAGAGTAACCAATTTATCCCAAAGATAGCACTTATTTGAATAGTCCCGATGATCATAGAAAGTATAGCAGTTGTAGGAATGAACCTGAAATTCACATATAGTTTCCATCTATGTCAAATAAACTCGCAACACATCTGTGTCCAAGATACTTACAGTACGATCCGCAATATTTTACGGATATATACAGGATTCTCTGACGAATTAGATGGGTTGAGAAACCGATTTATGAATGTCCGCCAACGATAATACGCATTATCTTGAGGTTCAGCACTATGAATCGCCACAATTGCCATAGTACATTACGTCTCCAGAAACGGGTTTGCCTTGTAGGCACAGGTGGATACGATTCTTCAAAATATCCTCTGACTATATTTTTTGCCATAGCTCTATGTATTTCATTCTCTAAAAAAATTATTCAGGTATCAACCACCAGAATGGATAGCCTTTTGCTTTGTGGATAAACATATAATGTAGGAATAGCTTCACCCAGTGTCCGGCTAATCCGGCTTCGCCTATTGTATAACTCAGATCGCGACCCCATTCGGGATATTTTTTCCAGTCGGGTACTATAGGGAATACCGTCATAGTAGCTGCGTTACCTTTCAACATTCCGTAACCGGCCGAGATGATACAAGCAGCACCCATCTTACCCATTGAGGCCTTATGTCTGAACTCTTTTCTACCATGCTTGATCATTCCTACTATATTTAATGCGATGACCTTTCCAATGACACCTGACGGCATTCCTGTTCTGGGAGGTGCCGGAGTGATGAGCGTACCATTAGGACTTCGCAAAGGTTTGGAGATCATATGAGGTGGGGCAAAGGCGATACCGGCCGCAAAGATGTTAGGATAATCCGGATTTTGATAGGTGGACGGCCAGTCATCCACACTCCAGTCTTCAAAATCTTTGGCACTATAGTCGGCATCCACCTTCATAAAGCCGTTGGGTGCAAACAAATTGGAACTGATATCAAGGCCGTTCTTGTCGTAAGCTTTCAAATCCACTCCCGAAAAAGGAGGTATCAGCATAGCAAAATCAAAGGGTTCCGATTTTTGATCTCCGTCCAATGTCTCATAGTAAGCCATACCTTTTTCGATCTTGTTCACTCCCGCTCTTTTAATCCATTTGATACCGTATTCGGCAAAGATTGACTCACTGAAAACTTTAATCGGTATCACGTATCCTCCACGTTTGATAAAAGCACCACCCATGCCAAAGTCGCCTAATTCGTATTCGTTGGATATCCATGTGATATCGGCCTGTTCCTGTAGTCCTAACTTTTTGATGGTATGAGCTATGTTCAGTGCATACTCGAAGGCAGCTCCCTGACAAGTGGCAGTAGCATGACCTGTACCTATCAGAAATCGAAGATGTTCGCCTTGTCTCATACGGGCAAAGCACTGCTGTAGTTGTTCCCAGGCATGAGCTGCATGGTCGCACGAACAAACCGAAACGGTGTGTTTATCAGGTCCAAGGCCTTCGGTAGCGCTAAAGTCAAGCTTAGGCCCGGTGGCGTTAACCAAATAATCGTAGCCTACTAATTCAGTATCGCCTTTTCGAGCTTTTGATGTGTATTCTATGGCTACACAAGGACTTCCAAGCTCGGCACAACCTTCGGGATAAATAGCAGTGGCTTTTGCTTGCCGAAAATCTATCTTCCAACGATCATACACAGGCTTTAACTTAAATCGTACCTGATCTATACTCATCTTCCCAATGCCTACCCAAATATTAGAGGGGATCCATTGATAATACTGTGCCGGGCTGATGACAACTACCTCATGTTTCTTACCTAATTTTTTCTTGAGAAAAGCAGCACAGGTATGCCCCGAGATTCCGGCGCCAAGTACTACAACTCTTACCATAACATATTGTTTTAATTGCAGTTAGATTTTTTTTCTTACACGAAATAAAAATACGGTTAATCTGCTGAATACGCAAACAAAATCTCACTTTTTTATCAATACCGATGGTGATACGATTTTTTTTATGCTTTCAATCCTTGCCTTTTGTATTCTACATAAGCAGTATTTCATCCACAAAACACGTGTCATCCAAACTTATAATGTCTTAATACAGCTGTATTCATTCAAAAAATGATAAAAATTCAGTTTTTCTCTAAATCGTTTTAGCTTTTTTATATTTTTGTATTTATTAGTCGCCCTATTTGTTTTCGCTTAACACAACAGTTATCAGACGATATGAGAGAGAGGCTTTCTTTTCCACCCACTGTGATGACTTTGGATGCCGGAGGTACTCATTTTGTTTTTTCAGCCATACGGGATGCCATTGAGGTTGTAAGTCCAATCACTTACCCATCTTATGCCGATGATTTGCAGCGTTGTCTTCAAACAATCATACAAGGTTTTGAGGCTGTGTATGCCCAATTAGGCAATACAGCTTCGGCCATCAGCTTTGCCTTTCCGGGCCCAGCCGATTATGCGGCAGGCATCATTGGAGATTTAGGTAATCTGCCTGCATTCAGAGGTGGAGTTGCATTAGGTCCAATGTTGGAGGAACATTTTAATATTCCGGTATTCATCAATAACGATGGGGATTTGTTCACATACGGCGAGGCACAATACGGCTTGCTGCCTTATCTCAACCACAAATTAGAAAAATACGGAAGTCAGAAGCAGTTTCACAACCTGATAGGTGTAACCATAGGAACAGGATTTGGTGGCGGAATAGTACGTAATAACGAGCTGTGGTCAGGCGACAATGGAGCCGGAGCAGAAATATGGCTGATGCGAAACCCACTCAACGAAAAATGGTTCGCCGAAGAAAGTCTCAGTATCAGGGCTGTGACACAAACCTACTACCAATTAGCATTTGAAAACGGATATAATAAGCTGCAACCATTTGATATATTTCAAATTGCAATGGGCCGTAAGGCAGGAAACCAAAAAGCAGCAGTCAAAGCTTTTGAGTTAGTTGGCGAAGCATTGGGATTTGTCATAGCCGAACTGATCACTATACTTGATGCTTCGGTGGTGATAGGTGGCGGCATATCCAATGCTGCACCCTTGTTCCTGCCAAAAACAATGGAAGTGATCAATAGCTGTTACGAATCTGTACAAGGCAAACAGGTGCCACGCCTTGAATCAAAAATAGTGAACCTGACTAATGAAAGAGCATTGAAAGAGATCCTTCAACAAACCGGGAATCTAATTGAGATACCATTCAGCACAAAAAAGGTGTCGTACAATCCATTAAAATGGGTGGGAATAGGAACTACCATATTAGGAACAAATAAAGCAGTAGCTTTGGGTGCTTATGCGTTTGCTGTCTATCAGCTGAACAAAATAACTTCCGCTGGCTTGCGCTCCTAAAGCAATAATAAAATCTTTGCTTGCCATGAAAAAAAAATTCTCTGTAATCCTTTTAGTTACAATATCGCTTCTACAGGCTTGTACTGATGTTACTATCAATGAGCCGGCCTCTTTTATTGACCCTTTCATAGGTACTGACGGACATGGGCACACCTATCCGGGTGCAGCTACCCCTTTTGGTATGGTACAGCTCAGTCCGCAAACCCGCCTTGACGGATGGGACGGTTGTTCAGGCTACCATTATACCGACAGCATATTGTACGGTTTTGCACATACCGCACTCAACGGAACAGGAGTAAGCGATTATGGCGACATACTGCTAATGCCTGTAGTAGGTGAACCTGCCTTTGCCAACACCCAATACAACTCATCTTTCAGTAAAGAAAACGAATATGCCGAAGCTGGTTACTACAGCGTGTTTTTGGATGAGTCACAAGTATGGGCAGAAATGACTGCTACAACCAGAGTAGGCTATCATCGCTATACCTTCCCCGAAACAGAACAGGCTCATATTATCATTGATCTGACTCATCGTGATTTTGTAGTAGACTCATGGATAGAATTTATCAGCCCGACAGAAATACGGGGTATGCGCCGATCAAGCAACTGGGCTAAAGACATGGTATGGTTTTTTTATATGGAGTTTTCCAACCCTTTTAAAACTAAAGGAATAGCTATAAACAACCAAATCCAACAAGGATCGGAAAAGGCGAGCGGCAACCATATCAAAGCTTTTGTAGGCTTTGATACTGAAGCGGGTAAAACTATAGAAGTAAAAGTAGCTCTCTCGGCTGTAGATACGGAAGGGGCTTTACAAAATCTCAAAGCCGAACTACCGGAATGGGGTTTCGAGGCTGTCAGAAAACAGGCTTATGACACCTGGAATGCTGAAGTAGGAAAGATCAAGGTGAAAGGAGGCACCGCTGAGCAGAACAAGGTATTTTATACTGCCATGTATCATGCCATGCTACAACCAAATACCTTTACCGATATTGATGGCAGATACAGGGGTATGGACAGAAAAATTCATCAGGCCGGCAGCTTTACTCAATACACAGTTTTCTCACTTTGGGACACCTATAGAGCATGGCATCCCTTGATGACGATCATCGAACAGAAGCGAAGCAATGAGTTTATCCGGTCTATGCTGCGCATGTATGAGCAGGGAGGTTTATTACCCATATGGGAATTGGCCGGAAACGAAACGTATTGCATGATAGGAAATCATAGCATATCCGTGATAACCGATGCCTGGATGAAGGGGATACGTGGCTTCGATGGTGATCAAGCCTTAGATGCGATGCTGCATAGTGTCTCCACCGACAGATCGGGCTTAGATGCATATAGACAGGACGGATATATAGCTGGCGACAAAGAGCATGAATCCATTTCCAAAACCCTAGAATATGCCTATAATGACTGGTGTATAGCTATGATGGCCAAAGATATGGGACGTGAACAAGTATATCATGAATATATCCGACGAGCTCAGTCATGGAAAAATATCTTCAATCCGCAAACAGGCTTTATGCGTCCTAAGTTGAATAGCAACTGGCTGAACCCTTTCGATCCAACAGTGGTGGACTGGCATTTTACCGAAGCGAACTCATGGCATTATAGTTTTTATGTGCCACAGGATATCAGTGGTTTTATTGAGTTACATGGCGGTAAGGAAAAATTAGAGGCGAAGATAGATGAGTTGTTTACAACGGAGACAGATGTGGGAGGGCGCGATATGAAAGATATTACAGGACTGATCGGGCAGTATGCGCAAGGCAATGAGCCCAGCCATCATATGGCATACTTGTATAATTATGTGAACCGTCCGTGGAAGACACAAGAGCGCGTCAGGCAGATCATGGACGAGCTATATACCCATCATCCTGATGGCCTGAGCGGTAATGAAGACTGCGGCCAGATGTCAGCATGGCTGATCATGAGTGCGATGGGTTTTTATCCTGTGACACCCGGTTCAACTACTTATGTCGTAGGAACACCATGGTTCCCCGAAACTATCATAAATCTTGAGAATGGCAATCAGTTTATCATCAGGGCAAAAAGCCTCAGCAAACAGAATTTTTACATACAATCAGCCAGCTATAACGGGCAGCCATTTCATAATTCGTTTATCACACATGATATGATCATGCAGGGTGGTGAGCTTGAGTTTGTGATGGGTGACAAACCCGGCAAGTGGGCTATAGCTGACGAAAACATACCTGTTTCTGCTATAAAAGATGAACTGATCCTGCCGGTACCTTATTTCATTTCTGACACAGAAAAAATAAAAGACAGGCTTGAGGTTGCTATAGCTACTATAGTGCCCGACTGTGAGATATATTATACGCTTGATGGTTCTGTGCCTGACACAAATACTTTATCTTATTCGGCACCTGTACAAATGACCGAGGCGGGTACTATCAGGGCGGTAGCATGGAAAGAGGACTATGGATACAGCCGTATAGCTGAAAGCAAGTATGTGAAGCTTACTCTTGACCGCCATATTGAGCTATTGTCGGTACCACATCCTAATTATCAGGCTAGTGGACCAGAAGCCTTGATTGACGGCTTACGCGGCGCATCAAACTGGCGGTTAGGGGGATGGATGGGATTTCAAGGAAAAGACATGGAAACGGTGATAGACCTGGAGACTATACAGCCTATCCGTACACTGGCAGCAGGTTTTGTGCAGGATATACGCTCATGGATTTGGATGCCCACAGAAGTCAGGTTTTACGTGTCTGATGATGGACAAGAATACACACATATCACCACAGTAAAAAACAAGCTTTCAGATACTGATTACGAGATACATATGATGGATCTTGGAGCTAAGGTAAATACCAATGGACGGTATGTGAAAATGGTGGCAAAAAATTACGGGACCATACCCGAATGGCATTTAGGTGCCGGTGGTGATGCATATATTTTTGCAGATGAGATTATCATTGAGTAAATCGACCAAATGATGTGCTATTTCAAATAAGGGTTGTGTCTTTTAAGGAATTTATTTCCTGAGCAGTATTCTAAACGTAGTTCCTTCATTGGTTGCTGATGTACGAACAAATATCTTGCCTTTGTGATAATCGCGTACGATACGTTTTGCCAGCGAAAGGCCTAAGCCCCATCCACGCCTCTTGCTGGTATATCCGGGTTCAAACACCGATTTAAAAGCCGATTTGGGGATGCCTTTACCAGTATCACTCACATCTATGAGGATGTTTTTTGCTTCTTCCTTGACCTCTATCAGTATCTTTCCATGCCCATCAATCGCATCTATGGCATTCTTACACAGGTTTTCTATCACCCATTGAAACAGTGCTTCATTCAGAGGGATGATAATAGGTACAGAATGAGGGATATTCAACACATAATTGATCTTTTTAGAAGTGCGTGTTCTCAGATAGTTTACTGTTGTATCAAGCAGTTTGTTGAGGTCGGTAGGTATCAACACCGGTTCGGAGCCTATTTTTGAGAAACGCTCGGTGATGGTCTCAAGACGTGCTATATCTTTTTCCATTTCTTGTGCCCCTTCAAAATCGCTATGATTCAACTTAATCAGTTCTACCCATGCCATCAGGCTTGAGAGGGGTGTCCCGATCTGATGTGCCGTTTCTTTTGCCATACCCGCCCACACCTGATTCTGCTCCGAGCGACGTGCATAACTGAACAACAAATAAGCTATCAACAGGAAAAGAGCTATAATAAGGATCTGCATCAGCGGGAAAAACTGCATCCTCATTAAAAGGGGTGAGCTTTTATAAAAGATCAGGGTTTTACCATGATCCAGAAAGCTAACCTCTATTGGCTTGTTTTCCGAGCGCATCAAACTGATCTGCTCCAGCCAAAAAACTGAATCGGTATCGGTATCTATGTTCAGATTGCCATATTGCAACACCTGCGCTGCGCTGCTGTCGGTAACTATGACAGGTACCGAAGATGAGTTGGAAGCTATATCCAACAGAAACGACGAGACTAAGTCGTCAAGCACCTGCTTGAGCTCGGTAAAAATACGTGACTCACGATAATAAAGCTGCTGATAAACACCTTGCGAGATTTGAATAGGGATAGGGTCGTATTCCGAAAAAGCATCGCGTAACTCACCTTCAAACATACTCACATCATGGTATTTTATATCTAAGTTCTGATGGGTAATAATTTGATTATCTGCATCTACTATAATAACCGGTATGCTGGTGTTATTGCTGATGATCTCTAAATAAAAGGTCAGCTCTTCATCCAAAGGTCCAAAAAGCACTCGTCTGTATGTTTCGGCTAATAGTTCAACCCGTTTGCGTTCCTGATTGCGAAGCTCCACAAAAAACTGTTCCTGATATTTCATCAGGCTTGCCCGGCGTTCTACCGCATCAGCCCACATACGAACCTGATTACGCTCTTCACGGGCAAACTGGGTCACCAAACTATTAGTATAATATACCGAAGCCCCAATGATGATAAGAGCCACAACAGCTAACACCATTTTCCAACGCTTCTTACGGGCATACAGATTCACATCAACAATTTTTAGCCAAAACGAAAATAAAAAGTTAAAATTATATATTTTTCAGTAGCAGCCAAGGCTTATTTTGCAGATTCATTGCTAATTGATGAGTACTGCATACAAGGAAAGAGTATTTTTGCACTATTGAAATAAACACAAAATCTATTGAATTATGAAACAGATGTACAACCTACGATGGCAATTTATTCAATTGTTCATCTTTTTTCTTTTAATATCCTTGCACACTATGGCACAAAAAGCTGAACGCATTCCTTTAGAGGATTTTTTCAAGAACCCCGAAAAGTCTTCATTCAACATCAGTCCGGATGGCAAACATATCTCATATATGGCACCTTACGAAAGCCGGATGAATATTTTTGTCCAGAAGATTGGTAGTCAAAAAGCTACACGTCTTACCTCGGTTACCGAACGTGATATTGCTGGCTATTTCTGGGCTAACGACAACCGTATCCTATTTTTAAAGGATGACGGCGGTGATGAGAACTACGCCTTATTTGGAGTAGATATCAATGGTAAAAATGAGAAATGTCTTACTTGTTTTGAACAGGTCAGAACACAGATCATTGACGATTTAGAAGACCAGCCCGACTTTGTCATCATTGGTCTGAATAAACGCAACCCCACAGTTTTCGATCCTTACCGGCTGAATATCAACACTGGTGAGATGGAGATATTAGCCGAAAACCCGGGTAATATACAGGGCTGGATGACCGATCATCAAGGTAAACTACGCGTAGCACTATCTATAGTTGACGGCGTAAACACTCAATTATTATATCGCGATCAGGAGAGTGAGGAGTTTCGTCCTGTGTTGACAACTAATTTCAAAGAGTCGCTCAGCCCTTTGTTTTTCACTTTCGACAATAAACAGCTATACGCTACCTCAAACCTGAACCGCGACAAGTCAGTAGCAGTCATTTTTGATCCTGCCACTGCCTCAGAAACAGAAATACTTTACGAGCACGATGAATACGATATCAGCTCAATCAGCTATTCCCGTAAACGCAAACAGATCACAGCAGCCTCATTCACCTCATGGAAACGGGAACGGCATTTCTTCGATGAAGTTACACAAAAACTGTTCGACCATCTTGAAAAAGAGTTAGGAGAATATGAACTTGGGATCGCTGCATTAGATAAAGCCGAAGAAAAATATATCGTCCGTACCTATAGCGATCGTTCCTTAGGTGCATATTATTTTTTCGACTCCAAAAAAAATAAGCTTACTAAACTTCATGATGTAAGTCCCTGGATAGACGAGCATAATATGGCCGAAGTTCGTCCGATCCAATACCGTTCAAGAGATGGGCTTACCATACACGGGTATCTTACTATTCCCAAAGGGGTTGAGCCAAAAAATCTTCCGGTAGTTGTGAATCCGCATGGTGGTCCATGGGCACGCGACAGCTGGGGATTTAATCCAGAGATACAATTTTTGGCTAATCGTGGATTTGCAGTGTTACAGGTCAACTTTCGGGGCTCTACCGGATACGGTAAAGCATTCTGGGAAGCCAGTTTCAAGCAATGGGGTCTTACCATGCAGAATGATATCACCGACGGTGTGTATTGGCTTATCGAACAAGGTATAGCCGATCCATCACGTATCGCCATCTATGGAGCAAGCTATGGCGGATATGCTACCTTACAGGGATTGGTTGTTACTCCTACCCTATATGCTGCCGGAGTAGATTATGTTGGCGTATCCAACCTGTTCACTTTCTTGCAAACCATACCACCTTACTGGAAACCTTTATTGGATATGATGTATGATATGGTAGGTAATCCGGAAGAGTTGAAAAGCCAGTTTGAAGCTACCTCACCGGCACTCAACGCCCATCGTATCATGGCACCGCTATTTGTTGCACAAGGTGCAAACGATCCACGGGTGAACATAGCTGAATCAGATCAGATAGTAGAAGCTATGCGCAACAGAGGTGTAGAAGTAGAGTATATGGTCAAAGAAAATGAAGGACACGGATTCCATAACGAAGAAAACCGCTTCGATTTTTATAGAGCTATGGAAAAATTCTTAGAAAAACATCTGAACCCTTAAATTTAGTTCATCTTTTACTCGAAAAAAAAACGAATCGGACGTCATAAAGGCACCGATTCGTTTTTTTATTCTCTGAGCGGGCAATGGGGTTCGAACCCACGGCCCTCAGCTTGGGAAGCTGATGCTCTACCACTGAGCTATGCCCGCTTGTAACACACAAAATTACTATTAGTTTCCAATAGATTGGCATAGTACCAACAAAAATTACTACAAGGCAATTAGAAAAGGAAAGGATTTTTTATTGATAAAAGTTTTGAGAATCAAAATTATTTGTATTTTTGCCGTCCAATTTAAAGTTCGCATAGCGATAACTATTTAAGATCGAAAAGAATATGTATGCAATTGTGGATATAGCAGGTCAACAGTTTAAGGTTCGTCAGGGACAACAGCTTTTTGTTCATCGCTTAAAAGCCGAAGAAGGTAGTCAGGTTTCTTTTGACAAGGTATTTCTGATCGGCAAGGATGAAACCATAAAAGTAGGAACACCTGTTGTAGAAGGTGCTAAGGTAGAAGCCAAAGTAGTTGAACACCTGAAAGGTAAAAAGGTGATAGTATTCAAAAAGAAAAGAAGGAAAGGCTTTCAAAAATCGAACGGACACCGTCAATACCTTAGCAAGCTCGTCATTGAAAACATTATTGAATAAAAACCGAAAAAAATCATAGATCATGGCACATAAAAAAGGAGTTGGAAGTTCCAAAAACGGTCGCGAATCAGAAAGCAAACGACTTGGAGTGAAGATTTTCGGCGGACAGTATGCCAAAGCTGGTAATATCATCATACGTCAGCGTGGCACCAAACACCACCCAGGCGAAAATGTGGGAATGGGTAAAGACCATACTATTTTCGCATTAGTGGACGGGAAAGTGGCATTCAGCAGAAAACGCAATGACAAATCCTACGTCTCAGTGATCCCGACAGAATAAAAAATTTATTAGCCAAACAAATTGGCCTTGAACATATAAGCCCGATCAGCATTTTACTGATCGGGTTTTTTTATCTGCTTCAAAAAGAAAAACTACGGCTAAAAAAGTACAGACATATTGCATAGTCGCACATCAATCCCTACAAAAAGAGTATTTTTGCTTGTTAAACCAAATAGTTATGCTCACCATACCTTATCTACGCGACCATAGTGAAGAAGCCATACAGCGATTGGCTATTAAAAATTTCGACCAGATTGATCTGATACATGAGATCATCTCATTGGATGACGAGCGAAAAACTATTCAACAGTCTAATGATGAAACACTTGCCGAAGCCAATCGTCTGTCCAAGCAAATTGGGAGTCTTTACAAAAGCGGCAAATCAGAAGAGGCCGGGCAGCTTAAAATTCGTAATGCCGGATTAAAAGAGCAAGCAAAACAGCTAAACGAACGACTTGCCGAAATAAAATCTCTTATATATGATAAGCTGATAGAAATTCCTAACACTCCTCATCTTAGCGTGCCTCATGGACATACGCCAGCCGATAATGAAATTGTAGCCGAAGGAGGTAGCATGCCTCAACTGCCTGCCAACGCCTTACCTCATTGGGACTTAATCACAAAATACGACATCATTGATTTTGAATGGGGTAACAAGGTTACTGGTGCCGGTTTTCCTTTTTATAAAGGGAAAGGTGCCCGACTGCAACGTGCGCTGATCAACTTCTTTTTAGATCAGGCCGATAGTGCAGGATACACAGAAGTACAGCCACCTCTGTTAGTCAATGAAGATTCGGCCTATGGGACGGGCCAACTGCCCGATAAAGAAGGCCAGATGTATGCAATCGGATTAGATAATCTGTTTCTGATCCCTACAGCTGAAGTGCCAGTGACTAATATTTATAGAGATATGATACTCTCAGAAAATGATCTGCCGTATAAAAACGTTGCCTATTCCAACTGCTTCAGACGTGAAGCCGGCTCATGGGGCAAGCACGTACGCGGTCTGAATCGTTTGCATCAATTTGATAAAGTAGAGATCGTACAGATTTCTACTCCCGAAACTTCATACCAGACCTTAGAAGAAATGCGCACTCATGTGGCAGGACTATTGGAACAGTTAGAGCTGCCCTATCGGATAGTGAAGCTATGCGGAGGCGATATGAGCTTTGCCTCAGCGCTCACCTACGATTTTGAGGTGTTTTCGGCAGCTCAAAAGATGTGGTTAGAAGTCAGCTCAGTATCCAACTTTGAATCGTTCCAGGCTAATCGGATGAAGCTTAGAATACGCGATAAAAATGGAAGCATTCGATTAGCTCACACACTGAATGGTAGCGCATTAGCTCTGCCCAGAATAGTAGCAGCCTTATTAGAAAATAATCAGACAGATGAAGGAATACGCATACCAAAAGCCTTACAATCTTATACAGGCTATGAAACCATTAAGTAAGCTATGGCTTGCTGTGGGCTTGATATGGATAGTCGGAGCATGTGGTCAAAGGCAGGCTGAAGACGAACTGCTACCTGCAATACAACTTGCCATAGAGAATGTGCGTCACGACCTCAGCCAGATAAATCTGTTGAGCGCAGAAGCAGTGTTAGAAAGATCGCAACAGCTTGGCCAACTGATGCAACATCCTTCATTTCGGACGAATATGGCTGTACAAGAAGAACTTAATAATGCGTTAAACTTTTTAGTAGCCATAGAAGACCATATACCGCGCTTGGAAGCCTCCTGCCAATATAGCCTGAATCAGCTTGAATCGCTGAAAGATGAAATCATAAACCAAAGCCTGACGCAAGAGCTTGCCAAACAATATTTAACCGATGAAATACATATAGCCGATGATATACATGCCGAATTGGATTATTTTATCAATCGTTGGAACGCCCACAAGTATCTGATCGAAACCCTACAACAAGAACTCTGACAATACCATGAAACTCATTGCCTTCCTCCGATATTTCTATACCGGATTTATAGTACTTTATCTGATACTGGCAGCTGAAATACCTGCTCTGGCACAACAATCTACTCAACAAAACCAGCGGGCAACAGACGAAAGGGTAGCAAACGAATTTTACCGCAACCGGGACTGGGAACAGGCAAAGACGCTCTATCTCAATCTGTATAACACATACAAAGGGCGACATCACTATAACTATTATTTCAACTGCCTCATACAACTGAATCAATTGGATGAAGCCGAGAAAGCGGCAAGAAAAATGCAACGCCAGCAGAAAGATATCCAAAGTGATATTGATCTTGGATATGTGCTTCAGTTGAAAGGAAATTCAAAAAAAGCAGCCGATATATTCGATCAGGTGATCAGACAATTACCAGCTGATCGTAACATAATCAGCTTGACAGCTAATACTTTTCGGTCCAGGAACTTAGATGACTATGCGCTACTTACCTATGAAAAAGGAAGCAAGATGCCGGCCATCAACTATGGGTTTCATCTTGAAAAGGCAAACCTTTATCAGATGTCGGGGAACACAGAAGCAACTATGGATGAATACCTGTTGCATATCGCACAACATCCCGAACATATTGACCTGATAAAAAGCAGGATACAAAATATGTTGTTATTGGATATCGACAATAAAATATCTGAGACAGTCAGAACAAAGTTATTAGAAAAGGCACAGAAGCAGATAGATAACTTTGTGTATAACGAACTTTTAGTTTGGTATTCGCTACAGGAAAAGGATTTTGAATTAGCGATGATACAAGTCAAGGCGTTAGACCGCCGTTGGGGAGATCGGGAGCCGCAGATATTGGAGTTAGCATCTATCAGCTTTTCAAATGCTCAATATGAGGTAGCAGAAGACGGATATGCATACGTTCTCAACAAAGGCAGGACGAATCCTTTTTATACAGACGCACTGATAGGAGCCTTAAAATCAGGGTACTATAAGGCTGAAGAACAGTATGAGAGCAATATCAAAGTGTATCAAAAACTAAACACTGATATCATATCAGCCTTTCAGTCCATAGGTTTTAATCGTGAGACCTATGAATTGGGGATCATACAAGCACGCATACTCACCTTTAATCTGAATCAACACGAAGAGGCCCGTACCATATTAGAAAAAGCTATCATGCTACCATTACGCAGAGATGAACAAGCCAATCTGAAAATGCATATGGCTGATATACTGTTGTTTCAAGGCGATGTTTGGGAAGCCACCTTGCTTTATAGTCAGATTGACAAATCGCTAAAAAATGAACCTGTCGCCCATGAAGCACGTTATAGAAATGCCAGGTTACGCTATTTCATTGGTGAATTTGGTTGGGCTTTGACCCAATTAGACGTATTGAAAGCTGCTACCTCCAAATTGATCTCTAACGATGCTCAAACCCTTGCTTTGCTCATACGCGACAACCTGATGGAAGATACTACCGGACAAAGTCTCAGAGCGTTTGCAAAAGCCGAACTGTTGAGCTATCAGCATAAAACAGATGAAGCCCTGCATATATTAGATTCACTTTTGCAATACGACCGCAGTATTACCCTACGTCCACACCTTTTGATGACTAAAGCTGCATTGCTGTACAAAAGACAGGAATACGATATGGCCGAAACACTATATCAGCAACTGTTTCAACAGTTTCCTGATAGCTATCTTGCAGATAAAGCTCTCTTTCAAAGTGGGTTAATATATGAGAATCAATTTCACGACCCAGAGAATGCCCGTCTTAGATATGAACGGATTTTCAATAGCTATCCTTCCAGTATGTACGCTGTGCAAGCCCGTCAAAAATATCGCCACCTAAGAGGCGATAAGCTATAATTCAATGGTACGTCCAAAAAAATATCTTGGTCAACATTTCCTTGTCGATCAGAACATTGCAAGAAAGATTACAGCTCTGCTGAAAGCAGAAAACGCTGTCGTTTTAGAGATAGGCCCCGGAACAGGTACCTTGACACAGTATTTAATCCCCCGGTTTACACACAATTTGTGGTTGGTGGAGATTGACACAGAATCAGTAGAATATCTTAAAAATAAATTTCCCGAATATACCGGCAGGATCATTGAAGGCGATTTTCTGCAAGTAAGTTTAAATCAATTAAACACTTCTCCTTTTGCAATCATCGGAAACTTTCCTTACAACATCAGCAGCCAGATATTCTTTCACATACTCACTCACAAAGAGCAGGTACAAGAAGTGGTTTGTATGATACAAAAAGAAGTAGCCGAACGTATTGCTGCAGGTCCCGGGAGTAAAACATACGGAATATTGAGTGTGTTGCTGCAAACATGGTACGAGATAGAGTATTGCTTTACTATCAACGAAACGGTGTTTCATCCGCCGCCAAAAGTGAAATCGGCTGTCATACGACTTACACGGAATAGCCGGACAAAGTTAGAATGTAATACCGGTTTGTTTCAACACATAGTGAAAATGGCTTTCAACCAACGCCGGAAAACACTTAGAAATGCACTCCGAACTAAATTAACTCCTCAGATGATGCAGATGGAGATTTTAAACAAACGCGCCGAACAACTTTCAATAAGTGAGTTTATCAAGCTAACCAACTATATCGAACAATCCTCTTCCACATCTTAATACTCAAGATGTTATTGATATAAAGCACTTAACGTTTCACGATCGATTGGGATAAGTCAGATATTATAGATCTCTGACCAATGAAACCGATTTACGTTTACGCATGGTCTGCCACACGGTATAAATTGTTGATGCACCTCCAATCAAAAGTACAAGTAAAAAGACAAGCAATACATCCGAAGCCAGCAACTGAACCGGATAGGCATCAATAATGAAGGTACCGCTTCCGCCACCTAATTTCAGCAATCCAAATTTCTGTTGTGCCACAACTAATATGATCCCTGATGCCAATCCGCTCAAGCCTCCTGCAACCGCTATCAGCATACCTTCTGAAAGAAAAATTCGACGGATAAGATGATCAGAAGCTCCAAAACTCTTTAACACACTGCTATCCTTTTGTTTGTCGATCATCAGCATAGTGAGCGAGCCAATGATATTAAAGGTTGCCATGATCAAAATAAAGCTTAGTATAACAAAGACTGCTGCTTTTTCCGAGCGCATGATCTGGTATAATGTAGCTTGCTGTCTGATCCGGTCTTTAACGACGAACTCAGGACCTAAGTCATGTGTCAGCTTGGCCATGATTGATCCTGCCTGATTTGGCTTTTCCAGAAAAAGCTCTATCCCGCTGATACGTCCTTTTTGATCACTTAGATCCTGCATCCAGCTCAATGGCACATACACATAACGGGCATCTAAATCGGGCTGCGAACTAAAGATACCCGAAACCGATATTGGTCTGCTGCTGAATCCTTGATCTAAACTAAAGACCTGTCCGCTTCCAACACGTGGCATATAAACCAATAGCTGCTCTGAATGATGACGTAGGTTCAAACCCAAATACCACCCTACACCACTTCCGGCTACTGCAAACGGTATATCGTCTTGCTCTAAAAGAAATTGCCCTTCTACAACCGACTCATCTATCAGTCCATATTTCTGATATTCAAAGCTTACGCCTTTAACACGGCCTAAATGTTGATTTTCACCATACCGAAACAACGCATCTTCTTCAAGCACTTCAGCAACAGCCTTAACAGCCTTCAGCCCAGTTAGATCGCTATAAGGGAAGTTGTCCGGCACAAAGGTTTTTCCTTTAACAGGTTCAATGACTAAATCGGGAGCAACCACATTAACCATCTGCAAAATAACCTGCTTAAACCCATTTATAGCCGAAAGCGTTACAATCAGAGCAAAGGCCCCTATTGCAACACCTGCCACTGAAACAGCCGTAATCACATTGATCAGATTATGGCTTTTTTTGGCTAACAAATAACGTCTGGCAATAAAAAACGGAAAATTCATAGCTCACAATTAGCACATCAGCTGATGTTATTTATAGGCTTTTGCAATGATACCGGTTCCTGAACGATGTGCCAGCTTAAGATCGGCTAAATTCAGCAATAAGCAAAACGGAAACACTATCAAATAATAAAATGGCAGCAGTATAAAGAACCATTTAGAGATGTTTAGCAGGATAATTGGGAGTTTCATACTCAGTTTCCATGATAGTTTTCCTGGCTTTCCGTATTGATATTTTAGCTCTACCGACTTAAATCCAGCACTTAATAACTTCTCTTTCAAATCATCTATTGCATATCCGTCGCGCACGTGCTCATCTATAAAGCCTATTGCAGCATTTTCATCCGATTCATGCTGGCCATGCACATCCGAGCCGCCCTGATCGGATGGAGTAGAGATTAACAGCATAGCGCCAGGCTTCAACGCACGAAAATAATTCTGCAAAACCTTACGATCGTCTTCTATATGCTCCATCACATCCACACACAGAATCATATCAAACTGATTATCAAACGATAGCTCTGTAAGGTCGGCTACTTCAAACCGAACTTGATGGAGTCCTATCTGTCGAAAAAACTGATTACAATCTATTATTTGTTCTTCTTTTACATCCAAGCTGGTAATCTTCCATTGAGGGAATTTACGTGCCATAAAATAAGAATACTGGCCAAAGCCTGATCCTGCATCCAACACCTGCCGATCGCCAGCATGTTGAGCAGCCCAATTCAACAGTTGCCGCTTGATATGCCAGCTTCGCAATAAAAGCAGGTCTAACAAGCGATAGAACAACTTACGCAACCAGGGAGTTCGGTTGAAGGCTTTACCAAGACTACGTTTTATAGGATCGTACTGCACCTTATTCGCCTTTTAACAGATCATCAATTTTATCTATATAGTCCAGAGAATCATCCAAAAAGAACTGAAGCTCGGGTATTGATCGAAGTTGATGTCGTATCCTGTTACCCAAAAGCCTGCGTACTTCCTTAGTGTTTCGCTGTAAATTTTGAATCACTTGCTGTTTATCCTGTATGCCAAACACACTGATATACACTCGGGCGATAGCAAAATCAGGGGTAGGCAACACCTTAGTTACAGTGAGCATAGCTGCACCAGCCAAATGTCGCAACTCATGCTGAAGCAACTCACTCAGATCACGCTGTAAAAGACGGCCTACTTTTAGTTGTCGTTTCGTTTCCATAATGCAAAAGTACAATAATGCAGGATTCTATGTTTACATATCAACTGTTTTAGACAACACTTTGCCTGCAAAAACGTTAGCTCTATTCCTACTAGTAGTATTTTACTCCTATTCAGATCAGACCAAATTATACTACCTTTGCTACTCACCAAGTTGTGAAGCATGAAAACAAGCCCAATCATTGATTTACATAAGTTAGCTGTCGCAACTTATTCTGATGTAGTGGTTTTCAGGCGGTATCTTCATTCCCATCCTGAGCTAAGTTTTGAAGAATCGGGGACAGCTGCTTATCTGGCCGACCGCCTACATGATTTTGGTATTCCCTTTCGTTCGGGCATAGCCGGTCACGGCCTGACAGCTTTGATTGAAGGACGTAATCCCGATTCGGCTTGTATAGCTTTACGTGCCGACATGGATGCCCTGCCTATCAGCGAGACAAATGATACCGGTTACAGATCGTTGAATAAAGGCAAGATGCACGCCTGCGGCCATGACGTACATATGGCAGTGTTGTTAGGGGCAGCCAGTATATTGACAAAGATAAAAGACCAGTTTCATGGGACGGTGAAGCTTATTTTTCAACCTGCCGAAGAGAAGCTTCCGGGCGGAGCCAAAGCGATGATAGCCGAAGGAGTGTTAGAAAGCCCTGAAGTGCAGGCTATAGTTGGGTTACACGTCACACCCGAGTTAGATGCCGGGAAAATAGGTTTTCATAGTGGCCCTTTCATGGCTTCAGGTGATGAGATCAATATACGTATCAACGGAAAAGGAGGCCATGCCGCCATGCCGCATCGGATCACTGATACTGTACTGACGGCATCACAACTGATCGTTCAACTGCAGCAGATCGTTAGCCGTATGGCTCCTCCCTTGATACCGACTGTACTTTCATTCGGCAGGGTCATAGCGGATGGAACTCATAATATTATCCCTGATGAGGTGAGCATAAACGGCACTTTACGTACCTTCGACGAAAGCTGGCGAGACAACGCCAAAAAACTCATAAATACTTTTTCCTTACATACCGCAGAAGCTATGGGAGCCAAAGCCATAGTAGATATCATAGACGGATATCCGGTGTTAATCAACGATCCACAACTTATTCAACTATTGCGAAATGCGTTATCAGACTCGTTTACAGCCCACGATCTCATCGATGTACCACAACGGATGACTACCGAAGACTTTGCCTGGTATTCACAGCAGATCCCGGCTTGTTTTCTTCGGTTAGGTACAGCCTTTGCCAATGAATCACAAGCCCGCCGCCTACATAGCTCTGATTTCGACATAGATGAATCGGCCATGCTCAATGGCACTAAAGTCATGGCAGCAGCAGCTCTCATACTGCTCGGCTTTTTTCAACAAAAAAAACAGTTATGATTGTCCACGAGAAAAACTATCAGACGGTTTGGATGGAAGGTCAATCCGTTTTTATGATAGACCAGAACAAGCTACCTTTTGAATTTGAGATACACGAATGCAAGACTTATTGGGACAGTTGCATGGCTATTACAGATATGACTGTCAGAGGTGCCGGCGCTATTGGAGCTGCGGCTGGATATGCAATGGCACAGGCTTATTTAGAAGCACCTGAAGATGATATTGACACCTTTGTAACTGAGGCCCGTGCGGACATAGAATCGACCCGCCCTACGGCGAGAAATCTGTTTTATGCCGTAGAAAAAGTATTCGAAGCCGGCAAAGTATCACGGGTAAATGCCACTATAACAGCCCAAAAAATAGCGGCTGCTGATGCAGAAGACTCCTGGAAAATTGGTCAATACGGCAATGAGCTGATTAAAAAATCTACCCGTATCCTCACTCATTGCAATGCAGGCTGGTTAGCATTTGTAGATTACGGCACTGCTTTGTCGCCAATATATCAGGCACATAAATCGGGCAAGGAGGTTTTCGTGTATGTGGATGAGACCCGTCCGCGTGGACAAGGTGCGCGTCTTACTGCATGGGAGCTACAACAGCAGGGCGTACCACATCTGATCATACCCGATAATGCGGCTGCCTCGCTTATGGCCGATAAAAAAATTGATCTCATCATCGTAGGTGCCGACCGCATTGCACGTAACGGCGATGTAGCCAACAAGATAGGCACATACGGCTGTGCAGTCTTAGCTCATTATCATCAGATACCGTTTTATGTGGCAGCACCCGGCTCCACTTTTGATATGGAATGTGCATCGGGTAAAGATATCATCATTGAACACCGCAACGCCGAAGAAGTGCTCTTTCAGGATGGTATGGACGCTAATCACAACAGGGTTCGTATCCGTATAGCTTCACCCGGCTCAAACGCTTATAACCCGGCTTTTGATATAACACCAGCACGACTGATAACAGGTATTATAACCGAGAAAGGGATCATCAAAGCTCATGCGCAATCAATAAAAGCTGTCTTAAAAGAATAATCATGCCTCACCTTGTCTGTCAAAGAGAAGTAGCCTA
This sequence comes from Bacteroidales bacterium, assembly GCA_023229245.1. Taxonomy (GTDB): domain Bacteria; phylum Bacteroidota; class Bacteroidia; order Bacteroidales; family F082; genus JALNZU01. The sequence goes on from JALNZU010000035.1 coordinate 29,435, forward strand.
TTATATGCGTCGGATGTATCGCCAACGATTGACAACCAGCCTTGGTGGAAATATCAGCCTGCTGGTTGAGCCATTTTTGTACATCACTCCTTCTCAAACGGATAAAGCTAGTTTGTTGGCAAAACATGTATGTGCCTATCACACAGAAGATAAAAATTTATCTTTAGGACATTCCTTGAGCATGGAGTTGGGCATGCATCTGGCAATTTACAGTCAACAAACAAAAGCCAAAGCCGTCATCCATGCACACCCACCTTATGCCACTGCTTTTACCGTTGCCCATCAGCTTATTGACACCCGACTTACTACTGAAGCATGGGAGCTTATAGGGCAAATAATAGCCGTGCCTTATGCCGCTCCTGGCACCGATAAGTTAGCGCAATGGGTTGCAGATGCCTCGTTGAAAGCAAGTGTGATATTATTAGAAAATCACGGTATATTGGCATGGGGAGCCACCTTATCAGAAGCTTTCAGACGCATTGAACTAATCGAACATACAGCCTGCATACAATTAGCAAGCAATTTGTTAGGCAAAACGCATCGCATACCTGATCAAATATAACTTTCAACAAAAAAATGATGAACAGCATACCTACTGTACGAATTAATGATGAGCTAAGCCTGCCGGTTTTAGGGTTAGGGACATGGGGAATGGGTGGTAACTATCGCCCCGACAGCTCTTCCGACAGGTACTGGATTGATGCAATCAGCATGGCCATTGAGATGGGTATCACTCATATAGATACCGCAGCAATGTATGGCTCGGGACATACCGAACGATTAATTGGTGAAGCTATTCGTCAGTTCGACAGAAAAAAACTTTTTATCACTACTAAAGTAGCCGGAAACAAATTACAGTTTGCTGACGTGCTCCGGTCGGCTGAAGCAAGCTGCAGGCGACTGAAGACAGACCATATAGACCTTTTCCTTATCCACTGGCCTAACCCAGCCATTCCTTTGGGCCAAACCATGAGTGCCATCAACAAACTTGCAGAAGACCAACTGATCCGATGGTTTGGTGTGAGCAACTTTCCGGTGAACCTAATGCGTGAAGCAGAGCTATTCAGTGAGCTACCCCTGATCACCAACCAGGTGGAATATAATCTTTTTACCAGAAATAATGGCAGGTATAACACCCAGATTGAAACAGAAATCATTCCCTACTGCCTGAAAAAAGGGATCAGCATCACAGCATGGAGACCCCTGATGAAAGGAGATGCTACCAATCTACAGCATCCGATAATGGAAGCACTAAGTAAAAAATATGATAAAACAGCTTTTCAAATAGCCTTAAACTGGTTGATACAAAAACCACTCATGCTTACCATTCCCAAGATGAGCCAGAAAACTCATATCCAACAAAATATAGAAGCGTTGCATTTCCGGATGGAAGAGG
>JALNZU010000036.1 GCA_023229245.1 Bacteroidales bacterium
GGAAGTAGTGAAGATTGGGTCGGACCAATAAAGCAAACCTCAGATGGAGGCTATATCGTTGCCGGTCATAGCAGTTCTAATGATGGAGATGTTAGCCAAAATTATGGAGGAAATGATTATTGGATAGTGAAGTTAGATGAAATCGGTAATATAGAATGGGAAAAGTCTTTAGGTGGGAGTGGAGAAGATATTGCTGCTGATCTGCTGCAAGTTTCGGATGGAGGTTATATAGTCGTAGGCTACAGCAGTTCCAATGATGGAGATGTAAGTCAGAATTACGGTGGAAGTGATTATTGGATAGTGAAGTTAGATGATGTCGGCAATATAGAGTGGGAAAAATCTTTAGGTGGGAGCAGGGAGGATATTGCCACAAGCCTGCAGCAGACTTCTGATGGCGGATATATTGTAGCAGGTCACAGCAGTTCTAATGATGGAGATGTCAGCGGGAATCAGGGAGGTTATGACTATTGGATTGTAAAATTGGATAATGCTGGTAATCTTCGGTGGGAGAGGTCTTTAGGTGGGAATGGTGACGATATGGCCTATACTGTTCAACAAACTTCTGATGGCGGATATGTGTTAGCCGGAGAAAGCAATTCAGAAAGCGGAGACGTCAGTGGAAACCATGGCTTAATAGATGCCTGGATAGTAAAATTAGATAATTCAGGTAATCTTGAATGGCAAAAATCTTTGGGTGGTAGCAGCTACGATGCGGCGGTATCTATACGGCAAGTGCCGGATGGCGGTTACATCTTATCAGGCTATACCGCTTCAAATGATGGCGATGTCAGCGGGAATCATGGAAGTCATGATTTTTGGATGGTAAAAGTAGATCATACCGGTAATATGCTATGGCAGAAAACCCTTGGAGGCACTAGTGTAGATATCGCTTTATATAACTCACTAACCAATGATGGTGGTTTTATCATGACTGGTGCCAGTCTGTCAAACAATGGTGATGTCAGCGGAAATCATGGAGATTTTGATTATTGGATAGTCAAACTCTCTGCAGAAACAGTTGGTGCTGATGAAATGTACGCCCGCAACAGCATGGTTGTTTATCCTAACCCTGCTACCGATTTACTCACTGTCACAGGCATTTCTCCGAAAACTGAATTGAGCATTACAAATATGTTTGACGAAATTATACTTAAAACTGTTGTGCAAAACGATATTGAATCCATAGATATTTCAAATCTTCAAAGCGGTGCGTATATTATCCAAGCAACAACATTAGGTGCTGTAAAAATAAATAAGAAATTCATAAAGCACTAATCTTATAGGTGTTGATTATAAAGCCTGCAAATCTTTTTATTACCATAAGGTTGCAGGCTTTTTTCAAATAACAAATCACCTGTTTATGTGATTGACAAACCGGATTTTCTTTAGTTCTTTTGTAAGGTTAAAAAAAACAACCTACCATTTAATCAACAACTAATTAGTATGAATAGAGATTATCATAAAACGATGATGCTATCGGTGATTGCATTATTGATAACAGGATTATCCATTGCCCAAACTTCTGTCAATACTTCAGGCGGGACAGGGTCGGGATATGAAGGAACAACCACCTATTCCATAGGACAAATAATAGTTACTGCTGAATCAGGGCAGAATGGTTCTGTAACTCACGGCATACAACAGTCTTTTGAAATGTATTTATTGAATAATTCGGAAACTGCCTCACCCAAACTTAGTATGAAAGTGTTTCCTAATCCAGCAACAGATTATGTAGTCCTTGAGATAAAGGAACCAACTATGGAAACCTACTCGTATCGGCTTTTCAATACGCAAGGAAATATACTAGAAAGTGATAAAATAGCGGATCAGCAAACAGAGATTGACATTAAACACTTACCATCTCAGGTTTATTTCCTCCAAGTTTATGAGCATATAAAACCAATCCAATCGATTATAATTATCAAATATTAGACACTATGAAAACTTTATCAGCCACTATTATTATTGTATTCCTCTCAGTTTGCCTATTAGGTCAAACACCTGATAAAATGAGTTATCAGGCAATCATCAGAAACAACTACGGACAACTGATAACCAATCAAAACATTGGAATACAGATCAGCTTGCTGCAAGGATCGGCAAGTGGGGCAACAATGTACGTCGAATACCATATGACCACAACTAATATAAATGGGATGGTTTCACTTGAAATCGGTGCCGGAATTGCCATAAGTGGCGATTTCTCATCACTTGATTGGTCAAATGGGCCTTACTTTATTAAAGTAGAAACTGATATCAACGGCGGTAACAACTATACTATTAGCGGAACAAGTCAGTTATTGAGCGTTCCTTATTCATTGTATTCAAAAAACGGATTAAAACCTGGTACCAATATAGGTGAGTTGTTGTATTGGAATGGACAGCAATGGTCAAGTCTCAGCCCTGGAACTGAGGGAAGCGTTTTAACCTTAGTGAATGGGATACCTAAGTGGAAGGGTAGGGGGTTTGGTGATGTTGTAAACCCGGTGACAGGCAAAATATGGATGGATAGAAATCTTGGTGCATCACAGCTAGCTACCTCTTCAACCGATGAAAATGCATATGGTGATCTGTATCAATGGGGACGAGCTACAGATGGTCATGAAAAACGAAGTTCTACCACAAGCAAAATACCGAGTAAGACAGATAATCCGGATCATGGCTATTTTATCACAACGCTTGATGACCCTTATGATTGGCACTATCCCCAAAATGATAGTTTATGGCAAGGTGTGAACGGCATTAACAATCCCTGTCCACACGGATACCGAATACCCACCATTTCAGAATGGGAGGAAGAAAGACAAAGCTGGAGTAGTAATGATGCTGATGGTGCTTTTGCCTCTCCGTTAAAACTAACTGTCGGCGGTTTTCGAACAAACACTAACGGGACTTGTACGGATGCTGGCTCAGATGGCTTCTATTGGAGCACTACAGCAGACGGTTCCGATGCGTTATATCTTTATGTGTTGAATAATCATGCCGGAATTTATCACGAATATCGGGCTTATGGATTTTCTGTCAGATGTATCAAAGATCAGTAAGAGACAAAGTATGAGATTGTAAAGGTGAGCTATTAAGTGGCTGTGTAAATGGTTTCCATTAGTCTTATTTTTTGGCAGATATTTTTTTCAAAAAAGAAAAAAATAGTTGCACACACCAAAACTTTTGTACCTTTGCATCGTTTTAAGACTGATCAGCGGAAATAGCTCAGTTGGTAGAGCACGACCTTGCCAAGGTCGGGGTCGCGAGTTCGAGTCTCGTTTTCCGCTCCACAAACTATCCCGATATACTCAATCGGGATTTTTTGTCCAAGCCGTTGCCCGAGTGGTGGAATAGGTAGACACGAAGGACTTAAAATCCTTTGGCCATTGCGGCCGTACCGGTTCGATTCCGGTCTCGGGTACAAAAAAAACCTGAATGCAATCTCATTCAGGTTTTTTTGTGCTATCGCTCTCACCTTCCAATACATGTATATCCGGATCGTGCCAACTGGCATACATAGTATACGAACGGGCAATACGCAACACCTCACCTTCCAACAGATCTTTGTCAATACTCTTGATCTTTTTGGCCGGAATGCCGGCATATACACTGCCTGATTCGACTACCGTGTCTTTTGAAATTAGAGCACCGGCAGCAATGATGGAATTACTTTCAATCACTGCGCCATCCATGATGATAGCTCCCATGCCTACCAATACATTGTCGTGAATAGTACAGCCGTGAATAATAGCCCGGTGGGCGATAGATACATTATTCCCGATATTGACCGGTGCTTTTTGATAGGTACAATGGATGATAGCCCCATCTTGTATATTCACCTGATTCCCTATCCGGATATAGTGAACATCGCCTCGTAGCACCGCATTGAACCATACGCTGCAATTGTCACCCATAATTACATCACCCACTATAGTAGCATTTTCGGCTATATAACAGTTTTTACCTAAAACAGGATATATACCCTTTACCGCTCGTATCAATGCCATGATGACAATTTTTACTGTTAGACTTTACAGATCAAGCAAGACCTCCATCGGATCCTGAGCTGCAAACAGCATACGGGCAGGATTTTCAAGCATTTCTTTCACTTTCACCAAAAATCCCACTGATTCACGGCCATCAATAATACGATGGTCATAACTGAGGGCAATATACATCATAGGATGTATCTCCACCTTCCCGTTGACGGCTATGGGGCGCTCCACTATATTATGCATTCCCAATATAGCCGATTGAGGCGGGTTGATGATAGGGGTTGACATCATACTTCCAAACACACCACCATTAGTGATGGTAAATGTACCCCCACTCATCTCGTCTAAGGTGAGTTTGTTTTCTCTGGCTTTAGTAGCCAACTCTTTCACTGCATGTTCGATTTGTGCCAGACTAAGTGTTTCGGCATTCCGTATCACAGGAACCACTAATCCTTTAGGTCCTGACACAGCAATGCTGATATCCACAAAGTCAAAGCTTACTATATCATCGCCATCAATCTGGGCATTCACCTGCGGAAACCATCTGAGGGCCTCGGTTACAGCTTTGGTGAAAAACGACATAAATCCTAAACCGATCTGATGCTTTGACTTAAAAGTCTCTTTGTATTTATTGCGCAAGTCAATAATAGCTGTCATATTCACCTCGTTAAAGGTTGTCAGCATGGCTGTTTCGTTTTTAACCGACACCAATCGTTCTGATACTTTTTTACGTAGTGTTGACATCCGTTTCTTTTCACTTAATCGGCTGCCGCTCCATGAGGGAGCTGTTGAAGCTACTACGGAAGGAGGTGTTACAGGCGTGCCTGTTTGTTGAGAGTTAAAAAACTGTATATCTGTCTTACTGAAGCGATACTGTCTGACAATTTCCAGTAGTTGGGTCTCGCTCAGGTTTTCCTCTTCCATCAGTTTTCGTGCAAGTGGAGAGATATTTAATTCCTGCTTAGTTTGAGCTACAGCTTCGGCTACGATTGCCGGACTTGCAGCTTCAGGCTTTATTGGTTCCTTAGCGGCAGCCTGTGGCTCGGCCTTTGTTTGGACAGGCTCAGCTTTGGCTTGAGGTTTTGCAGGCTTTGCGGCAGCTGCTTCAGCTTCTTCTATGACAGCTACTACAGTATTGACTTCAATAGTCTGTCCTTCTTCAACTTTATGACGTATAATACCCGATACTTCTGCAGCTATGCTCAATGTAGCTTTGTCCGAGTCTATCTCAGCTATCTCTTGATTTTTTTCTACATATTCGCCATCAGCCACAAGCCAGTTAGCTAACTGTACCTCGGTAATGGATTCGCCCGGGCTGGGTACTTTGATCTCTATTATGCTCATAGGTTTATGGATTGTTGTTATTTTCTTATTCTTCATTAGCCTTTAACTTACGTTCGGCGCTGTGAAACTTACTATCAATCATATCTACCTTCATGTCTTTTAGCTCTTGTTCAAACGACATCCATCTGTTTCCAATACATATCATGCCGCAGTCTTCATCTACCAATGGACAGTCGCAAGCGTTGAAGGCTTTGTCTAATATTTTCTGGTGTCTGATTACATGGAACTTCGATGATCCGGTAGCAGGGCTTCCACTTTCAGGGCGTGCTACTAAACCTAATCTGATTTCGGTGCAGGCATGTTCAATATATCTCCAGGCACCCATATTCAAGGGTTCTTCCTGTACCCAGATATGAAACTGGGCATTCACATATTTTGCCACTATAGCTTTTATCTGATCCTTAGGTAGGGGATACAACTGTTCAAGCCTTACCAATGCTACCGTATCATCATATTTAGCTTCTCTTTCTTCCAACAGATCGTAATATATTTTGCCGGAGCAGAAGATCACTTTTTTGACCTTTTCAACGGTAACGTATTCATCATCTATTACTTCTCTGAATTGTCCTTGTACCAACTCATCTATGTCTGATATACATCTATGGTGTCGGAGTAATGATTTTGGTGTAAAGATAATCAGCGGTTTACGGAATGGGCGGTTAAGCTGTCGACGCAGTATATGGAAAAAGTTTGCCGGTGTAGTACAGTTAGCTACTTGTATATTATTCTCGGCGCATAAGGTCAAAAATCGTTCGATGCGTGCACTTGAATGTTCAGGCCCTTGACCTTCATATCCATGTGGCAGGAGCACTACTAGATCGTTCATCACATTCCATTTTTCTTCTGCACTGCTGATAAATTGGTCAAATACGATCTGGGCGCCATTATTGAAATCGCCAAACTGGGCTTCCCAGATTGTGAGGGTAAAAGGCGAAGCTAATGAATAGCCGTATTCAAATCCTAATACACCGTATTCTGAAAGCAATGAGTTATACACATCAAATTTAGCTTGATTGTTGCTCAGGTTGTTGAGTGGTACGTATTCCTGCTCCGAATCTTCGACCCGTAACATGGCGTGCCGGTGCGAAAAGGTGCCGCGGGCCACATCTTGTCCGCTCAGCCTGACAGGATGCCCTTCGACCAACAGACTGCCATAAGCAAGCAGCTCGGCTAATGCCCAGTCCACCTTTTTATCTTCAAAATACAGTTTATGACGTTGATCCTGTAGCCGCATCGTTTTACGGAAAAACTTCAGCTCCTTAGGCAGGCTGGTCAGCTTCGTAGCTATGGCATCCAACTGCTCTTTTGGGAATCCTGTTTGAGGCGACTGTAAAAAATCAGCTTTAGTAGCTTTACGAATGTCTTTCCATGTCTCATTCAAAAAATTGGTGATCTGTGTTTTTTGCTGCTCATGCGATATTTTCAGACTTTCTTCCAGAATATCCAAATGGCGTTTTTCCATCTCATCTACTGCTTGCTGGGTGATGACCCCTTCGGCTATGAGTTGTTTAGCATATATATCGCGTGTGTTAGGATGCTTTTCTATGGCTTTATATAAGAGAGGCTGTGTGAATCGTGGCTCATCGCCTTCGTTATGACCGTATTTCCTGTAACATAACAGATCTACATACACATCTTTATTAAATTTCTCGCGTATTTCCATAGCCATTTGTACGGCATATACTACAGCTTCAGGATCATCACCATTAACGTGAAACACAGGTGATTGTGTCACTTTGGCAATATCGGTACAATAAATGCTGGATCTGCCATCTAAATAGTCGGTAGTAAATCCTACCTGATTATTGATGACTAAATGAATAGTCCCACCTGTGCGGTATCCTTTCAGCTCCGACATCTGCGCTACCTCATATACGATTCCCTGACCGGCTATGGAAGCATCACCATGAATGAGTATGGGCACTACTTTTTTCATATCGCCCTGATAAATCAGGTCAATTTTTGCTCTGGCTATGCCTTCTACTATCGGGTTCACTGCTTCAAGATGTGATGGGTTAGGGCTCAAGGTCAGCTTTAGGCTCTCGCCATTAGTGGCCTTTCGTTCGATGGTATGACCCATATGATATTTCACATCTCCTAACAGGGATTCGTCTTCATATTCTTTGCCTTCAAACTCGCTAAAGATATCCTGATAAGGTTTTCTTAGTGTGTTTGCTAACACATTCAGCCGTCCTCGGTGTGCCATCCCAATCACTAACTCTTTGGTGCCTAACTCAGCACCCTTTTCTAATATAGCGTCTAAAGCAGGGATTAACGATTCGCAGCCTTCAAGTGAAAACCGCTTTTGACCGGGAAACTTAATATGACTGAATTTCTCAAAATTAACAGCCCTATCAAGCTTTTGTAAGATGAAACGTTTTTCTTCGGCAGTATATGAAGGTTTATTTTGTACCGGCTCCATTTTTTTAAGCAGCCAATCAACTAACTCTATGTTTCGTATGAACATAAATTCCGCTCCAAACGTACGGCAGTAGGTCTCTTGCAAAGTCTCTACTATTTTACTCAGCCTGGCAGGCCCTATACCTATTTCGTTACCTGCTTCAAAAACCGTGTCTAAGTCTTTGGATGTCAGTCCGAAATTTTCTATATCTAATGTAGGAGCATAAGAACGGCGTTTACGTACCGGATTGGTGAGTGTAAACAGATGACCTCTTTTTCTGTAATCGTCTATCAGACTTACAACTTTGAACTCGTTGGATGTGACAACCTGATGCTTGTGCTCAGGTTTATAATCCTTAGCTGCAAAATCGAAGCCTTCAAAAAACCGACGCCAGGAAGGATCAATAGCCTGCGGATTGTTGCGAAACTGCTTGTATAAATCCTCGATAACTATGGGATCACTGCTGTTGAGAAAAGAATAATTATCCATGGAAAAGCTTCTTTAAATATAAAGCAAAATTAGTAATAATTCAAGACTTTAAGTACCGAAATCATTTACTATCGTTAAGAAAGCTAAAAAGGAACAAATATAGTTGCTACATCAGCAGTACAAGCAATTTTTTTTGGCGGTTACATACCTTTTTAACACAAAAAAAGCGACTTACCGTACTAGCCAGAAAGTCGCTTTTCGTATAGAACCTATGTGTTATTCAGGATGTATTGCCTCTACAGGGCATACGTCGGCACAGGCCCCGCAATCGGTACATAAATCAGGATCAATTACATAGATTTCACCTTCCGAAATGGCATCAACCGGACATTCGTCTATGCAGGTGCCACAAGCTGTGCAATCTTCAGTTATTACATATGCCATAGCTTTGAAAATTTTAATGGTTGAACAATGATTTTGATGCAAAGATAAATCCTTAAACCGTATTAACATACTTTCAACGCTAATTTATAGCAAGTCTAAATTACTTTCTGACAGCTATAAAATCCGTAAAGCAGTCAACCCGTATCAGCTGAATTTAGACTGATTATAAAATAGCCACTATCTATCCGGAATAGCAGAGCGGAAGGGACTTGTATCTACCTGATTTACTTTGAAATGAGTTGTTGTCATCAAGGTTTTATAGCTCAGCTGTCAGGCAGGTCTGACCGAGAGCGGCGCAAACGACAGCTAAATGTTTTACCTTTGCAACAACATTAATTTTCATCGTATGACACGCAAAAACAATACGGTTGTTGAATTAGAACAAGTAGTTGTTCGTTTTGCCGGTGATTCTGGTGATGGCATGCAACTCATTGGTTCACTGTTTTCTGACTCTACTGCTTTCTCAGGAAACGACTTTGCTACTTTCCCCGACTATCCTGCCGAGATTCGTGCTCCGCAAGGTACAGTATCTGGTGTTTCAGGCTTCCAGATACATTTCGGACGTAAGACAGTACACACATCGGGCGACTTAGCAGATGTATTGGTAGCTATGAATCCTGCTTCACTGAAAGCTAATATGCGCTGGCTGAAAAAAGGTGCCATTATCATAGTTGATGCCGATGCCTTTAACAAAAGAGGCCTGGAAAAAGCTGGCTACAATAGCGATCCGACTACTGATGGCAGCCTTGACGGATACAGAATACTACGCACACCAATCACTGAACATACTAAAGAAGCTGTTAAACATCTTGACCTTGACTCTAAGACTACCCTGAAAACAAAGAATATGTTCTCTTTAGGTATGATCTTGTTTATGTTTAGCAGGGATACCCAACTGATACACGAATATTTTGAAGAGAAATTCAAGCTTAACGAATTAGTGGTCAATGCTAATAAAGCTGTATTAGAGGCAGGCTACAATTATGCCGACACTTTTGAAATCATTGGAAACACTTTCCGCATTGATCCGGCACCACTTCAAAAGGGGCGTTATCGGAATATCACCGGAAATACTGCTACAGCCTGGGGCTTTATTGCTGCTTCGGAACGTAGCGGACGGCCTTTGTTCTTAGGTTCGTATCCCATCACACCGGCTACCGAGATACTACAAGAGCTTGCCACACATAAAAGCTTAGGCGTAAAAGCATTTCAAGCCGAAGACGAGATAGCAGGCGTCGTATCTGCTATAGGAGCCAGCTTTACCGGCTCATTGGCTATCACAACCACAAGCGGACCAGGCTTATCGCTCAAGTCGGAGGCTATTGGATTGGCAGTGATGACAGAATTACCAATAGTTATAGTGGATGTGCAAAGGGGAGGGCCTTCAACCGGATTGCCTACCAAATCTGAACAAAGCGACCTGATGCAGGCTTTATACGGCCGAAATGGCGAAGCACCGGTGATTGTGATAGCAGCTAAAAGCTCTACCGATTGTTTTTATAGCGCCTTTGAAGCTTCAAAGCTTAGCCTTGAGCATATGACACCCGTTATCTTGCTGACGGATGGTTCATTGGCTAACGGCTCGGAAGTATTTAAGATACCTTCTGCCAACGATCTTCCTTTGATACATCCTCCTTTAGCCGAAGCCAATGACCCTGAATATAAGCCTTACAAAAGAGATGACAATAAGTTGAACCGAAAATGGGCTATACCCGGTACCGAAGGTTTACGCCATCGAATTGGTGGGCTTGAAAAACAGGATATTACCGGCAACGTATCTCATGACCCATTGAATCATCAACGAATGACACAACTCCGTGAGGAAAAGGTACAGCGGGTAGCTGACTATATACCCGAGCTTGAAGTAATTGGAGAAGAAAAAGCTGATCTGTTGGTAGTGAGTTGGGGTGGTACATATGGCGTGATGCTTACCGTTATCGAAAAAATGCAGGCACAAGGCAAGTCTGTCGCCTTGGCACATTTCAGGCACCTGATGCCGCTGCCTAAAAACACTGAAGATGTGTTAGGGCGTTATAAGAACATAATCGTATGTGAGATAAACAACGGGCAATTTGTCAAGTATCTGAAGATGAATTATCCGCAATTCAGATATCATCAGTACAACAAGATACAAGGCTTGCCTTTTATGGAAACAGAATTAGAAGCAATATTCAACGAACTCCTAAATCAGTAAATCATGGAAAATCAACATATTTCAGCTGAAACGCTTCAACTTACTAAAGAAGACTTCGCCAGTGATCAAATGGTTAAATGGTGTCCGGGCTGTGGCAATCACGCCATTCTGCATGCCGTTGAAAACGTGTTCCCACAGTTAGGTGTTCGTAAAGAAGATTTTGTGGTTGTTTCAGGTATTGGCTGCTCTTCACGTTTCCCATATTATATGAATACGTATGGCATACATGGCATACACGGACGGGCAGCTGCTTTAGCCACCGGCGTTAAGCTGACTAATCCAAACCTAAGCGTTTGGATGATCACAGGCGATGGCGACAGCATGGCTATAGGCGGTAATCATTTTATACATGCAGTCCGGCGTAATATAGATATCAATCTGTTGCTGTTCAACAATCGGATCTACGGACTGACTAAAGGACAGTATTCGCCTACAACCCCTCAGGGGAAAGTAACTAAAACCAGTCCACAAGGTACCTACGAACGACCATTCAATCCCGGTGAATTGGTTATAGGCGCTCAAGGAAACTTTTTTGCAAGAGTGATTGATACAAATCCACGGATGATGACGGCAGTCTTTTTAGAAGCCGCCCGACACAAAGGTGCCTCTATAGTGGAAATACTACAAAACTGTGTGATCTTTTTTAACAGAGCTCATGAGCTGATCACTGGCCGTGAAACACGCGATGATAATCAATTGATAGTAGAACACGGTAAGCCTATGATATTCGGCAAACAAAAAAATAAAGGGCTTATACTGAGGAACTCACATCTTGAGATAGTTACTATAGGTGAAAATAATATTACCGAAGCCGATATCCTGGTTCACGATCAGTATGAGTCTGATCCGGGTATTCATATGATGATTGCCCGCATGGCTCCTCCTGAGTTTCCGATTGCTTTAGGCATCATACGTTCGGTAGCATCTCAAACTTATGATCAGGCATTGATGGCTTCTATAGCACAGGAAAAGGCTACCTCCTCCATCAAAACACTTGACGATCTGCTGAACAGCGGAAACACCTGGGAAATAGAATAATTCGCTTTGTTTTCATAAATGTAAATCCCGTTTTTAAGTTCTTTCTAAAGACGGGATTTTTTTCTTCGTCAAAGAAATCCGTCCGTTTTCATTAATTTTACTGCATGATTGCCTTATTCAATGAGTATATCGCCAGGCATAAGCTGTTTGAAGCCTCTGATAAGTTGCTTGTAGGTCTTAGTGGTGGGCGCGATTCGGTTGTGCTGACACATCTGATGCATCAGGCCGGGTATGAGTTCGCTATAGCTCATTGTCATTTTCATCTGCGTGGAGCTGAATCGGATGAGGACGCTGTGTTTAGCAGGCAATTAGCCGAAACGCTGAATCATACATTCCATCAACAGGATTTTGATACCATGCAATATGCAGCCGACCATAAAATTTCGGTTCAGATGGCAGCTCGTCAGCTCCGCCTCGATTGGTTTGACGATTTATGCAATCAGTTTGGCTATACCAAAATTGTTCTGGCACATCATGCAGATGATCAGGCTGAAACATTTTTTATCAATCTGATACGCGGAAGCAGTCTGGCAGGACTTAAAGGAATGAAACCAATACATGGGAAGCTGACCAGACCACTGCTGTTTGCTACACGGGAACAAATCAATGCGTTTGTTGTAACGCATCGGCTTGCTTTTCGGGAAGACCGCACTAACAGCGAAACAGATTATCTCCGAAATAAGATACGTCATACTTTGATGAAGCCATACTCTGAACTGCATGCAGCAGCCCGGCTTGGTTTACAGCGTAGCATGGAATTGTTGGCTGACGACCATCAGCTGTTTGAAGCACTGATCGCAAGAGAGAAACAGCGATTGCTTTATACAGAGGATAGCTCATTTGTTATCAATAGGGCTGAGCTTATCACTCAAAGCGGACGACTATCATTGATCTATGCACTGCTACGCGATTTCGGATTTTCTTCTGCACAGGCTTCTCAGATTGATGAAAACTTAGACAGACAAGCCGGTAGCCGGTTTTTCAGTCCGGATTATGTGTTAGATATGAATCGCGATAGGCTTGAGATACGTGTCCTTACAGAGGATATACTGAAATTGCAAAGCACTATAGCCGAGAACACCAACACTTTGGAACATCCTGTACGCTTAAAGGTAGACCATAAGCAGCTTTCTGACATTTCCTCCATCAGGCAGCCGGCCCATATCGCACTTTTCGATAAAGAAAAGCTGACATTCCCTTTGGAAGTTCGACTTTGGCAACAAGGCGACCGATTTGTACCTTTTGGTATGAAAGGATCCAAGCTTATCAGTGATTATCTGATCGACAGTTACAGTACACGTGCCGAAAAAGAAAAGGCTTTTGTACTTATTGATGCTACCGGTACTATTATCTGGCTGATAGGTTATAGAACCGACGACAGGTTCAGAATAGATCAGGAAACAAAACATATTCTTCAGATCACCTATATTAAATGACCGGCTTATTTAGAATTGGTTCTAAATTATTTACTCATATCAATTCGTAGCTTTACTTTTATACCTGATTTAATCTCTTTTCCAAGCAACCTATTGTTGAGTTTGGTTGTCTTGTTAGCGTCATAAAAATTCATAAAGCAGAGCTGTTTGTCCGTTAAAAAAATGATAAATTGTATTTTTGCAGAATTCTGAAATTTAGACAGATGAATTGTTCATACGGCTTTTTAGTTGTAAGCGTATCTTTCGTCAACGAATAAGAAGGTGTATATGAGGGCGAAGCGATTCTAAAAGCTTCAGGTTTGGGGATTGCTTTACATACAAATAATTACAAAATTTTAGACAGATGAAAAAAAGATTTGTTTCTCTTGTTTCCTTAGTTCTTTTTTTATTACCGGTATTTGTTACAGCTCAGATTTTAGAGCCTGTCAAATGGCGGTTCGATACCGAAGCCTTGGGTGACAATGAGTTTAATTTAGTCTTTATAGCCGATATAGACCCTACCTGGCATCTGTATTCACAAGATATTCCTATGACACCTCCTGCTACTACTTTTAGCTTTGAGGCCGATCATAGGTATGAGTTGATAGGATCAGTAAGTGAGTCAGCATCTGTTGAACAGTATGATCCCAATTTTGAAATGGTTCTGAAGTTTTTCTCCACTCAGGCTACATTTAAACAGCGTATTCGTCTTTTAGGCGATCAGCCTGCATTGATCAAAGGTACGATTGAGTTTATGAGTTGTGATGACACTCGTTGTCTGCCTCCTACCGAAGAAGACTTTAGTTTCCGTATCAGTCCGGAAGGTGCTGCAACTGCTACCACCTTTGATCCGGCTGCAGTTGCTATACAGGGAGTGTTGGAACCGGTTCACTGGAGCTATGCTATCGAACATTTCGACGGCAAAAGTTTCGACTTGGTCTTCACTGCTACTATTGATGATGGGTTTCATCTTTATGCCATTGACATACCTGAAGACGGGCCACTACCTACCGAATTTAGCTTTGAAGAGTCAGAACTCTTTAGTTTACACGGCCCTATAATTGAAGTGAGTGAAGGTACCATCAGCTTTGACGATATCTTTGAGATGGATATCAAATCTTTTGAGAAAGAGGCCGTTTTCAAGCAAAAGATACAATTTGAGAAAGATAAACCCTTTCCCGTACAAGGCGAGATCGCTTATATGGTTTGCAACGATATGGGCTGTATTGCTCAATATCATGATTTTGAGTTGGCGTATGCCGGTAACGGATTATTAAAAGATGTTTCAGAGGTGGTAGCTGAGCCGGTTTCGGCTGCTACACATGCCAAAGATATCACCGGAGGTAAGGTAGGCATGTGGGGCTTTTTTCTGTTGGCTTTCTTAGGAGGTCTGGCAGCAATACTCACTCCTTGCGTGTTTCCAATGATCCCCATGACGGTATCATTCTTTATGAAAGACGAAGAACACAAGGCACAAGGCAGGATGCAAGCTATTGCGTATGGCATTTCAATCATTGCTATTTATACGCTGATAGGTTCGATATTAGCCGTCATAGCCGGTCCTGATATTGCCAACTGGCTGAGTACCCATTGGTTGCCCAATGTCTTGTTTTTTGTGATATTTGTAGTGTTTGCCGCTTCTTTCTTTGGCATGTTTGAGATCACCCTGCCTCATTGGTTGGTTAATAAATCCGATGCCAAGGCTGATCAGGGAGGTGTACTGGGGTCTGTCTTTATGGCGTTAACCCTTGTATTGGTTTCGTTTAGTTGTACGGGGCCTATAGTAGGAACTATTTTAGTTGAATCGGCAGGTGGTCAGGTTCTCAAGCCAATTATCGGGATGCTGGGATTTTCGTTGGCTTTTGCGTTGCCTTTTACCTTGTTTGCCTTCTTCCCATCATGGCTAAGCAGCCTACCTAAATCGGGCGGATGGCTTAACTCGGTTAAAGTTGTGCTTGGGTTTTTAGAGCTTGCCTTAGGGTTGAAGTTCCTCAGCATAGCCGATCAAACATACCATTGGGGTATTTTAGACCGTGAAGTATATTTGGCAATGTGGATAGTGATCTTTTTCCTGTTAGGTCTTTATCTGCTTGGTAAGATCAAGTTTGCCCATGATTCGGATGTGAAATTTATCAGCGTACCCCGTTTAATGTTGTCTATCATCACTTTCTCTTTTGTAGTATATCTGATCCCTGGTATGTTTGGTGCTCCACTCAAAGCTCTCTCGGGCTATATGCCTCCCATGCATACCCATGATTTTGATCTGAATAAAATGATACGCGACAACAGCCGGATAGCAAGTTTTTCAAGCAATCCTTCGTCATCATCAGAGCGATCAAACGAATTATGCAGTACTCCTAAATACGGTGAAATCCTGCATTTGCCACATGGCTTGCAAGGCTATTTCGATTATGAGGAAGGATTGGCCTGCGCCAAAGCTCTGAACAAACCTATCTTTATGGATTTTACAGGTCATGGCTGTGTCAACTGCCGCGAAATGGAAGCCAACGTATGGAGCGATCCAAGGGTGTTGCGCATCTTAAACGAAGAATACCTCATCGTTGCGCTCTATGTAGATGATAAAACCGCATTGAAAGAAGAAGACTGGGTCGTCTCAACCTATGATGGAAAACTGAAAAAGACAATAGGTAAGAAATATGCTGATTTTCAAATCAGTAAGTTCAATGTGAATGCCCAACCGTTTTATGTGCTTTTGGGCCATGATAATGATGTATTGGTTCAGCCAAGAGCGTATAGCCTGAATATAGAGGAATTTATCAGCTTCCTGGAGCTTGGAGTGAAGAACTTCAAAGAAGGTAAGTCAGTTTTCCCGATGAAATAATTGCACCTTAAATCAGGTCTGAATACCAGCAGAGCCAAATACTATGGATTGGTATTCTTAGAAGAATATTAAAGCCGTATTTAAAAAGCTCATCAAACTGGTTGAACAGGTAAAAATCTTACTTTCGTCCGTGTTTTCTTGAAATCTCATAAGCGTTTATGCGCAAGATCAGATTAGATTTTTTTATTGTGCTGATGCTCTCAGCTGTGGTGTTGGCATATTTCTTTCCTCAAGGGGCCAACTCAACACTCATCCCATTGGAGACTGTGATACGCATTGGAATTATGTTGATTTTTTTCTTTTACGGTTTGAAGCTAAGCTTTCAGGACATCAAAAAAGACCTCAACAACACCCGACTCCATCTGCTGATCCAGCTTACTACTTTTCTGCTTTTCCCTCTTATAGTGCTGATCACCAAGCCTTTTGTAGTTCATGACGACAAAGAGATCATCTGGTTGGCGTTTATGTTTCTTGCTGTGCTGCCTTCTACGGTATCTTCTTCAGTAGTCATGGTTTCCATAGCTAAAGGAAATGTACCGGCTGCTATTTTTAACGCTACTATTTCAGGTCTGATAGGAATACTTGTTACCCCTTTGTGGATGGGATTATTTGTATCGAAAAGTACTGCACATTATGATTGGGGGCCTATCTACCTCAAATTAGTAACCGAGATTTTAGCTCCTGTATTAGTAGGTTTGGTCTTGCAGCATTTTTTCACGTTTTTTCACAGCTTCACAAAAAAGTATCGCAAGCTTTTCACCCGTTTTGATCAGACCGTTATCCTGCTTATAGTGTATAACAGCTTTGCTTCTTCTTTTGTATCCAATATATTTGGTTCGATTCAACTTCTTGATTTTTTAATCATTTTTAACGGTAGTCTGTTATTGTTTTATGTCGTGTATAGCTTCACCGGATGGATAGCCCATAAGATGCAGTTTAATCGCCAAGATACTATTACCATTCAATTCAGCGGCACCAAGAAATCGCTGCTCCATGGGAGCGTGTTTGCTGAGGTGATCTTCGGGAGCAGTGTTTCAATGGGGATTATTTTGTTGCCTATCATGGTGTTTCATGCGCTGCAACTGTTTATTATCAGTATTATAGCTACCAACAAAGCCAGGATAGATAAAGAAGCATCTAGACTATCAGATCTTAAAACTCCGACAGATAGAGTGTCAGGTTAGTCTCAGCACTTAGTCCTAATTTCTTCCGAAGCCGGTTTCTGGCCGATTCAATGCTTCGTATCCCTCTGGCGTTAATAGCTGCAATTTCTTTGGTGGTGAGGTTTAGCTTAAGTAATGCACATAGTTTTCGCTCGTTGGGTGTCAGGTCAGGATGAGTTGCCAACAGGCGGGTATAAAACTCGGAATATACATTTTCGAAATATATCTTAAAATCTTCCCACTGATCCGTCTGAACAGTAGCACGCAACTGCCGTATCAATACTTCAATCAAAGATGCGTTTTCGTTATTGGTTTGTCGTAGCTTGTTAAAAATTTCTTGTAACTCTTTCATTAATCGAAGTTTGTCTTCCTGCATCTTACTTAAAGTCATGGCACGTGTTATCAGTTCACGGTTTTTATGCTCCAACTCCATTTGAAGCTGTATTTCTTTATCTTTCTGGATAATGCGCTTTTGGTCATGTATGAGTTGCTGTTGCTGATCCAAAGTAGTATGGATGCGTTTCTCAAACCGGTATCTGCGAATCATTACCAATGACAACCATGCCATCAGGATAATAAGTAAGATAGACCCCCATAATAGATAAGTTTTACGTGAGCTTTCCAACATTTTTATAGTAAGCTCATTTTCAATAAGCTTCTTCTCGCTTAATACTTTATCCAAATCAAACTTCGATTGCATAAGCAATATTTGATGCGAGTTATTTATCGATATAAGGGAGTCTTTGTACAAGAGATGATCTGACAGACTGTTGATTGCTTGATAGTGCTTTCCATTGGCTTTTTGGCTGGCGGCTAATTCTAAAAGCGCCTCAGCTTTTAAAGAGAGTATTGAAGTTTGCTGGGCATGCTCCCATGCTTGCCGGGCAAAATATTCGGAACTATCAAACCGACTATTTTCATAAGCCATCTTCGATAAGAGGGTGTTTGTTTCAGAGAGCACATTAGGAAACTGCCTGAAAGCAGCCGAACTAGTGACACCTCTTAAATATGCCTGAGCCAGTTTATACTCTTTTAACAGAAAGTATATCTCACCTAAATTTTTTAAGGCAATAGCGGTCATATATACTGTTTCGGTGGATTGAGCCAATCCGTATAATTTGATGCTTGTTTCAAGAGCTTGTTGATATTCTTCTGCATTCTTCTCAAACTCATATCGTTCGTTCAATACATCGAATTTAATCTTTTGATCATTCGACCTTTCACCTATCTCAATTGCTTTTTGAAAATACTCATTGGCTTTTTCCCGATTCCCAGCAGTCAGGTTCAGTCCTCCCAATCCTTTATATATCAAGCCAATATCGTAGTCGGGCCCTGTTTCTTCGATCAAGCTTAGCGCTTTAAAATAATAATGCAGGGAGCTGGTATAATCGTTTAGGTTATGAAAAATAACTCCCATCAGGGAATAAATTTTCGAGCGTGTAACTTGATAATCAATTATCTGGCTTACAGCAGCTGAATCAGCTTCGATACCTATAAGCAAGCTGTCTAATAACTGATATGAAGTTTGAAGCCTGCTTTGGTAAAACATAGCCCGGGCTATGTTATACGTTGAATGCAGCTTCCCATAATAATAGTTGTGTTGAATGGAAAGTTCATAAGCCTGTTTAGAGCGGATCAGCATTTGTTTTGGGCCTTCATCTATATTATCAGCAGCAAGTAACAATGAGTCGATAGTATGCGTTAGGGTGGAATCGATCCGTGTTCCATGGCGGGCTTCAGCGCTGATAGGACCGTTAGGGCGTACCAGCAAGAGGATGCTTAGCAGTATGGTATGCAAACTGATTACTCTTTTCATATGAAACCGGAAACAGACAAAGGTAGTCTATTTCCGGTTTTCAATCAACCAAAATTCAAGGTATGATGCTTTACTTTATCTTACTTATCTTACGGACGACAGAAGCCTTATCTGTTTGTATCTTACATAGATACATTCCAGGTGTGATATTTTGGGCGTGATAATCAAACTGGTGCTTTCCTTTTGTATAATAGTTAGAAGTAATTCCATCTACTAGTGCCCCATTCAGAGTGTAAAGAGTAATAATAACGTGGCTGTTTTCCTGCAATTCAAATTGAAAGCTAGTATGATCAGTAAAGGGGTTGGGAGCTATTTCTTCAAAGAGTATCAGAGATTGTGCCGATGCGAGCTGTGTTGAAACAGAAGTTTGATTATCGCCTTCAAACAGCATAGCCCAGAAGTCGAAATAAGTTGTAGTTGAATAATAACTGCCGGCTACTAGATATCCCTTTCCGGGCCAGTATTCGATATTTGCGCCAAAGTCGTCATTTGTACTTCCATAAGTCTCTTCATCCAATACCTGACCGGTTTGGCTCAGGCGTACTAAATAAAGATCATGTTCGCCATTACCAAAACTATTGGTCATCCCTGATAGTAAGAACTCTTTGTTAGCTGTTTCTACTACTCCCTCAAACCCTTCGTTTCCTGCTCCACCTACAGCTGCTGTCCATTCTACTGTTCCTTCGGCATCGGTTTTAACCACAAATCCCTGTTCGGATTTTCCATAGGATTGGGTTGAACCTACAGCAATATAACCGCCATCGGAAGTGGGTCTTACAAAGTAGAAAGAATCGAAATTATCTTCTCCATAAGCAGCACTCCAGAGTTCATCACCATTGTCGTCCACCTTTACTAAATATCCATCACATTTACCACTGCCATAGCTGTATGTATGTCCGGCAAGCATATAATTTCCATCAGCTGTTGGCTGTATATTGGCTCCATAATCGTCATCATCACCGCCTATTTCTTTTTCCCACATATACTCACCATCCTGATTTATTTTAAAAAGCATAATTTGATTTGCGTTTGGAGGTCTCCATCCGTACCCGGCAACCATATAGCCCTGATCAGCTGTTTGTACTAAACAGCCTGTATTTGCAATGATGCATCCATTGCTGTTTGGCAATAGCGAAGCCCATTGCTCTTCACCTGTTGCATTGGTTTTTATCAACCGTATATTGGTTCCTTCCGGCTCAAAAGAAGTGGTATAGGTGGCTATCAGAAAACCATCGTCAGGAGTTTGTATGACAGCGTATGGCAGATCATAAGAATCACCTCCATACACTTGATACCATTCCATTTCTCCTATAGAATCGCATTTAACTAACATAGTAGAAATTATCCCAGGTCCATACGATTGGCTATCACCTACTATCACAAAACCTCCATCGCGGGTGGGAACTATATGTCGGGCAAAATCAGAGTAAATAGCAGGATAAGTTTTTGACCAGACTAACTCAGGTAGATTTTGGCCGTGAACAAAGCTAACGGCTAAACTGAATACAGCTAAAAAACCTATTCTTTTTGCCGTTGAAAAGATACCTCTTAATGTGTAAAAATTTGTGTGTTTCATACGTTTTATTTTAATAAGATTTTTAATAGGTCAAAATTAAGTCAGAATCGGCTTCATCCACACTGTATGAACTACGCCAATAACCCTTCAATTTAGAAAGTGTACTACTGCATTACTACGGCAATATAATTTCTGACCTATTTCCTAGAAACAATAACGACTAAAACAGAAGAGATGAAAAATAATTTATCAGTAGCTTTTATCACCTGATTTATAGTTAATTATAGTATTTAATAAAATCACACTTCTGTGTTAGTAAAACGAAACCTGTGTTTTTGCTGTGCTTTTCACAGCGCTCTGAGAGTACATCATTATTCATATGTATTATGTACTTCGACTAATCCTATACGCTTTTTGCAACAGCAGAGTGCTCCATGTGCCGGCTACAAAAGGAAAGGTAAACACACCGCCAGCTGCATCAAAAAAAGCGACTTTTATCAGTAAGCTGTGTATGACAAAAGTGAGAAAAGTACCTATCAGCACCCAGACAGCATCTGCTTTTTTAGACCCGGCAAACACTATAGCCGTCAATACCATATTGAAACCAAATACACCTGATTGTATTTGTTCCACCGGATGCCCGTAGGAGATAGCCAATAAGGCGCCAAACAGTGATGAGCCCAATGCATAAATCGCTGTCAGAGGAGAGCTTATCAACACTCCAGCAAAAAACAGCAGGCCCGACAGAAAATAGCTTTGAAAGATAACCTGTCCAAAACCGTTGGTAAGTATAAAAAGAGATGAGTAAAAGCTGGTATCGGTAGCTGTAGACTCAATTGAAGGGGATGATACATCAGAATATTGCCGCAACAGATATACGACTATCCATGTGATAAGTATGAAAGGAAAGGTATAGCCCGGTAGTTTTTTGATGATAAATATATGTTGTACTAATGCTGCGGCTATTCCTCCAACAACTATCAACAACCAGATCATCAGTTGCATATCGAACACAAAAGGCAGGGCTGCGCCAACCAATGCGGGACTGAATCCGTATAAACCGGCATCAATATTTTCCTTGTCAAACCTGAATAATCTGGCACATAAGGTAGCCGAAACAGTCGCCAATAATGCACCTGACGCACATAGCCAGTTGCCAATGAAAAGACCGGCTGAAAATAATAAGCCGGTCCATAAATTATCTTGAAGCATGATTTGAGAAATTCCCTTGATCACCTGATCTATAAAGGTAGCTCCGGATACTGGGTTTGCCCGTAAATCAACCAATGAAGTCATAAAAACTTGTTTTACTGATTGGCTGCAAAGATGGATCAATTTATGGCATGATAAAATCCTGCTTGTATGATGTATTAACTAACCCGATTATTCACTGAAGCTTGTTTTTCCCTTTGTATGCAATAGTTGCTATGATACCTGTCAGCACCATGATACCGCCTATCACATGATATACAAACAATGTCTCATGTAGTATGATGATCCCGCCGGCTATGCTGACTAAAGGACTTAGGTTGTTAAAGACAGCAATACTGGAAGCAGATATGGCAGTCAATGCAAAATTGGAAAGAAAAGAAGTGAGCAATGACGAGAGTATCCCAAGATATAAGACCGGAATCAAAAAGCCGGTTTCTTTCAAAGGCTCAAAAAACAAAGAAATAGTTCCTTCATGCCAATGGTTTATCAACGACCATGCATTAAAAAACACAAAAGCCAGATAAGTCATTAAAATTGTCAGGTTTACAGGCGAAAAATTAGTTCCACGCTTTTTGCCAAAAGTATAATAAGCTACTATTGAAATAACTGATAACAATAGTAAGATCAAGCCTTTGGGATCAGTCTCCCCACCGGTATTACCCGTTTTGAAGATGATGTAAAAAATACCTAACACAGATAAAATGATCCCCAACTTTTGGATCAGGCTGGTTTTTTCCTTTAGAAATATCATAGCCGATACCATAGTCAACACCGGTGTAATAGCAAAAATTATTCCTGCCTCAGATGCTGTACTGTATTTGACACCAAACGTTTGAAGCAGAAAAAATAATACCGGATAGAACAGCGCCAGAAGCAGAAGCGATCCAAGATTTTCTTTAGTGAATCTAGGAGCTTTTACTAATCCTGTAAGCTGAAGTAAGACGATCACTATAAAAGCTGAGCTGAACCTATGTGCCAGAAGATCAATAGGATTTGTGTAACGTAATGCAAACTTCATAAAGATAAACGACAAGCCAGTGATGATAGTTATCAAAGCCATGCCCGCATATGCTGCCAACTCTTTTTTTGTAATTCTCATACGTATTATAGCTCTTAGAATCCGGAATGAAGCGGTAAATGTATCTAAATTTGACGGGCTGTCAAACAGATGTTGAGAAGAAAAAGGATAAAAACCTCTTTAACTGAGATAAAAACATGGCTTGTATCATGTATCGCATACATAAAGCTGCAAAACTACCTGACACATCTGAAGCAGCTCAACCAAGAAAAACATTTCACCACTAAAACTCTTACTTTTGTTGCCAAAAGATGTACTATGCGAACTCTTTCTATTTTACTACTATTTATAACTGTGTTTACTTCCTGTTCAAGTTTAATGACTTCAAGCGCTGATGCAGCCAAAGCATCTGAGCGAACGGGTAACTATGCGAAAGCTCTTAGCATGTGGGAGAAACAGATTGAGCAAGAAGAAAAGGCCGGAACAGCTTCTACTACAATTGCATATGATCGTGCCGGACAAGCTGCACTCCATTTGGGCGACACTGTCACAGCCGAGAAGCATTTCAAAATGGCAGTGTATTACACTACTGCCAGCGCTGAGACCTGGAGCTTTTTAGCAAATTATTACCAGTTTACCGACCAGCTTTCACCAGAAGTAATGGCGTTGGAGGGATTGCTTGAAAACTTTCCGCAGCACGAACTCACGCACAACTCAATCGTTCGTCTTTTTACACTTTATTCTGAGACAGCCCAGTGGGAAAAAGCCATGCATCTATGGCAACAAATACCTGAAGTGCATCAGGATATAGACTATTTAAACCGCTGGTTCGACATCAATAAGACCTTGCAAAATACAGATAGCTGTAACCAGATCGCTACACGAATGCTTAGGCTTAAACCGGATCATTCGAAAGCTCTTGAATGGCAGGCAGTTCAGGCTTACAACTTAGGAGAAACACGCTATCAGCAAGAAATGGAAGCCTACGAAAATAACAAGACTCATGCGCAATATGCGAAGCTGTTAAAAGGATTGGATCAGGCTACTATTGATTATAAAAAATCCTTAAAACTATTTGAAGACTTATACCATCGCTACCCTCAAAAGCGTTATGCATTGTATATAGGTAATATCTACGCCCGTTTTGGCGACGAAGCCAATGCAAATAAGTACCATACACTCTCACAGTAATTAAATTTTTTTTATTATGGCCTCTGCTATTGATCCAATAAGAACCGAAATAACCGAGTTAGGCGAGTTTGCCCTGATTGATCATCTGACTAAACACATTCAACTTTATCATACCTCTACCCAAAAAGGAGTAGGCGATGATGCGGCTGTGATGCAGTTCGGGAACACAAATACATTGCTGTCAACCGATCTGCTGATAGAGGGTATTCACTTCGACCTGAGCTATACTCCGCTCAAACATTTGGGATATAAAGCTGTTGCTATGAATATATCCGACATAGCAGCAATGAATGGCATAGCAAGCCATATGATCATAGGTATAGCAGTATCCAATCGCTTTTCTTTAGAGGCGTTGGAAGAGCTTTACGAAGGTATATTATTGGCATGCAAACGATATAGGATAGATTTGGTTGGCGGCGATACTACCAGCAGTAATGCTGGCTTGATGATAGCGGTAACCATGACCGGTACTGCAAACACGGAAGAAATATGTTATAGGGCGGGAGCAAAAACGGGCGACCTGCTATGTGTCAGCGGCGATTTAGGCTCGGCATATATGGGACTGCTGCTCTTAGAAAGAGAAAAGGCCGTTTTTCAAGCTAATCCGCATGCACAACCCGAATTGGATGGATATGATTATGTGTTGGAACGACAACTGAAACCCGAGCCCAGAACAGATATAATAGAAGCATTGAAAGAAAATGGTATCAAACCTACTTCAATGATAGATGTCTCTGACGGATTAGCTTCAGAGATCATGCATTTGTGTAAGAACTCCGGATTAGGATGCCATGTCTATGAAGAAAAAATACCTATAGACGCTACCACCATCAATTTAGCTGAAGAGTTCAAGATCATACCTTCTGTAGCTGCCCTCAATGGGGGAGAAGATTATGAGCTGCTGTTCACCATCGATCAGAAAGATTATGAAGCCATACGAAAGCTCAACAATATCAGTATCATAGGCCATATGACCGAAGCTGAGACCGAAGCTCTACTGATCACACCTGATAATCAAGCCGTAAATATTCAGGCACAAGGCTGGGATGCGTTTAAAAAACGAACCAAACACTGACATAAACCATGAGCTATACCGATGTACATACCCAAAAACTTCAGACTATAGTGGCATCACTGCCGCATAGCCCGGGAGTGTATCAATATATTGATGAGAATGGGAAAATTATATACGTCGGTAAAGCCAAAGACCTGCATAAAAGAGTAGCAAGCTATTTCAGTAAAGAACAAACCGGCAAGCTGCGAGTGTTGGTACGCCGGATACGGGACATACGTTTCATAGTAGTTGAAACAGAAATGGATGCCCTGCTGTTGGAAAACAACCTGATCAAAGAATATCAGCCTCGCTATAATGTATTGCTCAAAGACGATAAGAGCTTTCCGTGGATATGTATTAAAAACGAACCCTTTCCACGGATATTCTCTACCCGAAAACTCATACAGGACGGATCGGAATACTACGGCCCATACGCTTCGGGGAAAATGATGAAAACTTTGTTGGAACTTATCCACCAGCTCTATCCATTGCGGACATGCAGCCTGAATCTGTCGAAAAAGGCTCTGGAAAAAGGACAGTATCGCGTATGCCTTGAATACTATATAGGCAACTGCAAAGCACCTTGTCAGGGACTACAAACAAGGGAAGAATATGACTTGATGATACAGGAAATTCGACAGATCATCAAAGGGAATATACAGTCGGTAGTCAGGATCATGAAAACAAAAATGATGGAGTATGCCGATGCACTTGAGTTTGAAAACGCACAAGAAATCAAGGAGAAGCTACAGATATTGGAAAATTACCGCAGCAAATCGGTGGTGGTAAGCAGTCAAATAGATCATGTGGATGTGTTTTCTATCATAGACGAACCTAAAGTAGCATGGGTCAACTATCTTAGGGTGATAGAAGGGGCTGTGGTACAATCGCATTCTATTGAGATGCGAAAAAAACTTGACGAAAGCCCTAACGAACTCTTGACGTTGGCTATCACCGAACTCAGACAAAGGCTCTCAAGCAATGCACCTGAAATTATTTTGCCTTTCGATCCCGGCATTCAACTGCCGCAAACTAAGATCACCATACCCAAAAGGGGAGAAAAAAAACAACTGCTTGAGCTCTCGGAAAAAAATGTACGATACTATAAGTTGGATATAGAAAAACAACGCAGCTTAGTAGATCCCGAACGGCATCAGAAACGTGTGCTGCAACAGCTTCAAAAAGATTTACACCTGAAGGAAATACCTAAGGTGATCGAATGTTTCGATAACTCTAACTTCCAAGGCGACTATGCAGTAGCAGCTATGGTGCAGTTTGAAAATGCTAAACCCAATAAAGCCGAATACCGCCATTTTAATATTAAGACAGTCAGCGGTCCTAACGACTTTAGCTCTATGGAGGAGATAGTTCATAGGCGCTACAGCCGATTGCTGAAAGAAGAAAAACCATTGCCCCAACTCATAGTGATAGACGGTGGAAAAGGACAACTTAATGCCGCTGTGAAGATTCTCAAACAACTCGGGATCAGAGGCGAAGTGGCTGTCATTGGAATAGCCGAACGGTTGGAAGAAATATATTTTCCGGGTGACGAACTGCCAGTCTTTATAGACAAACGCTCCGAATCGTTAAAGCTGATCCAGTATATACGCGACGAGGCACACCGCTTTGGGATCACCCACCACCGGAAAAAGTTTGAGAAAGGTTTTATTGACTCCGAACTCAACAAGATAAAAGGTATAGGCGAGAAAACGGCTGCCAAACTGCTGCTGCATTTCAAGTCGTTTAAAAATATTATCGCCGCCCCAGAAGAAGAGTTGCAACAAATAATTGGGCCAGCCCGGACAAAGATCATAAAAGCTTATACCGCCAGTAAAAGGACTGAAAAAACTTCCTGAGAAACAACACTGTATAAGATAGCTCACTCTTTTACCCTAAAATAATGAGTGCCCTTTACCAAAATCCAAATATGCTTTTGATGTAAGAAAGACACTCTGCTCGACGAAAGTTGTAAATCAGTTGCATAAATAAAGCATTCTCAGTGAGTTAAAGGCATGACAGTAAAATCTGACTAATCCTCTAAAAATCAGCAGAAAAATTAAAGAGTGCATTAATACTGAAATTTACCCTAAATGTTAATCCTAAAATGGTGCCCAATATATAAAAAATGTTTTTTATCTTTGAAAAGATGAAATAAGCTGATTTTGTGTAACCTAATTAAAATGAACTGAACTATCAGAAAACCAGGAAAATTAATTAATGCCGATTGCAATAAGCCTCAAAACATGACACAGGGCGCTCTATATCAACACAGTATCAGGCTTACAAAACATGCTGATAAAATGTATTGGCGAATGTTAGGAGGGAGGATGTAAATGAGGAGTTTTGCGTAATATTAGAATCCTCAAAACAACAAGTACAGAATAAAAAAAATTAGTACTTTTGTGACTGACAATAAAGGATTGAAAATGCTAAAACAAGATAAAGAAAGACATAAAGAGCAGTTTGAAAAAGCCTTGAACGCATTTGTAAAAGAATTGAAAGTCTATGTCTCGACAGAGACAGGCGAATGGACTGTAAAGGGATTTATAGACATCTACAAGAACATTTATACCATTTCATCCGATACAAAAATTATTTCGAAAATACTTGAGATTCATATTTTTCCAGAGATAGTTCAATTTGCTGAAAAATATGGTTACAAAATAATATTAGCCGAGCATCAAAATTGGTACCCTGATCTAACTATTATTGATAAGGCCAATTCAGATGCGAAATTTGCCTTAGACATTAAAACAACATTCAGGAGAAATTCCAAAACAATGGGCTTTACACTTGGAAGTCACGGAACATATTTCAAAGAAAGAGACAAAAGCAAAAACATCCAATTTCCATACAATCAATATTTAGGTCATTATTGTTTAGGCATCGTTTATACGAGAGAAGACTTTGAAGACGATTTGGCTGATACAGAAGTTTATCAAGTTCAAGAATTGCAAGAGGAATATGGAGAAAACAATAACCATATTAAAGATAGGCAAGTGACAAATGTTGCTAACCTTAAATCTATCACATCTGTAATCAAAGACTTTGATTTTTTTGCCATAGAAAAATGGAAAATAGCAAGTGATAGGCGTGGTTCAGGTAATACAGCTAATATTGGTTCAATAAATGACATCAAAGACCTAAAAGCGGGTAACGGAGTATTCAGTAAGTTGGGAGAAGAATGGTTTGATGAATATTGGATAAATTATGGTTCAGCAACAATGATTAAAGATGGAAAGACTGTTAAAGTAAGTAGTATTTGGGACTTTCTTGAATTTAAAGGAAGAACAGACCTTTTTAGTAAGGTTGTTTCAAAAGGTGCTAAGCGTAAAAGAAAAGATCAAGAATTATGAAAGTAATAACACCACCGATTAAAAGTCAAGGTATTAAAACCAAGTTAGTTCCATGGATTAAAGAAATTCTACCAAGCAAGGAAGGGACTTGGATAGAGCCATTTTTGGGCACCGGGGTGGTTGCGTTTAATATGAATTATAAAAAAGCTATTCTAAATGATACAAACCCACATATAATTCTACTATATAAAGAAATTCAAGATGGTATAATCACCCCACAAATAGTAAGAAGTTATCTGGAGAAGGAAGGTGATAAACTTAAAACTGCAGGGGACAATGGTTATGATCATTTTAGGTATATAAGAGATAGGTTTAATGAAAAACCAAACTCTCTTGACTTCATTTTTCTTTCAAGAGCAGGTTTTAATGGGATGATGCGATTCAATAAAAAAGGGCAATGGAATATTCCATTTTGTAAGAAACCAGAAAGATTTGCACAAGCTTATATAACTAAGATTGTAAACCAAGTAACTAGAGTTTCACACGTTATTAAACTTGAATGGGAATTTTACAACAAACAGTTTTCAGAAATAATTCCATTAGCTAAAAAAGGCGATATAATTTATTGCGACCCGCCTTACTACGGCAGATATGTAGATTACTATAATGGGTGGACAGAAGAAGATGAAGAACTTCTTTTTAATCAATTAACCAAAACGGAAGCTAAATTTATTTTGTCAACTTGGCATCACAACGTTTACCGAGAGAATGAAATGATTGGTAGGTTTTGGAATAACTTTAACATCATAACCAAAGACCATTTTTATCATTCAGGCGGTAAAATAGAAAATAGAAGGAGTATTGTAGAAGCCTTGGTTTGCAACTTTGATCTTGATGAAGAAATTGCAAAACATAATCACGGAATTAAGAAAAAACCAAAACAACTATCAATATTCGACCTTGAAAAAAGTCAATATGCGCAATCATCTTCAACTATTTACAAAGACGGAAAATTTGGTTCATAAAAAACAACAAATTACTATGACACAAAAGAATAAAAGTATTCCATTGTCAAAATTGACAGTTAATATTGAAAATCCACGCTTTGAAATGGTGGGCAATCAAAGAGAAGCAATTATTACAATGCTTGAAGACCAACAAGATAAATTAGTAAAACTTGCGGAAGATATAATTGACAATGGAATGAATCCAGCCGAATTGGTAATAGTAGTTCCTCACGAAAAATTGGATAAGCAATTTAATGTGCTTGAAGGAAATAGAAGGATTACTGCACTCAAATTATTGTCAAATCCTGAACTTATACCTGAGAAATATAAATCCTTATTAATCAAGTTTAAAAAACTTAGTGAGTCATTCATAAAACACCCATTAGAAGAAATTAATTGTGTTGTTTTTGAAAATGAAACAAAAGCACAACGATGGATAAGATTAAAACATACAGGAGAAAACGATGGCATTGGTACTGTGACGTGGAATGCACAACAGAAAGCAAGATTTGAAGAAAGAGTTGAAGGTAAATCATCATTTGCACTTCAAATTTAGGAGTTCTTAAGTAAGCAAGAAGAAGTTGATGACGAAACAAAAGCAAAATTGAAAAATGTTCCTTCATCTTCATTACACCTGTTTAATTCACAAACCTACAATTTACTTTCAAATCACACCATTTTCCCCTTTTGAATTTTGGATTTAGACCCGAATTGAGCGGAAATCAAGATTAAACAGTTATTTCTCGAAATTTTAGACAT
>JALNZU010000006.1 GCA_023229245.1 Bacteroidales bacterium
TTCATAGCGCTTTTTATAGAAAACCCCGATTTTGAGACATTATGCTCGTTTTCGGGGTTTTGTTTCAGTAAAGATACAACTTATTTATCTATAAATCAAATATTTAATCCTTTTCTGAAAGTGCCTATGTAAATCCCATAAGTAGCAGGAGCATAGAAAAATATCATTTTATACTTGAATCGGCTTTACCCGATCCAAAGGGCGACACTGTATTTCATATTCGTTTTTATCCGCGTGAGGGTTTGCGGTTTAACGGGCTGAGGGGTGAGATGAAAATAAATGGTACAGATTGGGCTGTGCAAACCGTAACCGCATCCACCGATCGTAACGAACAAGGGATCAAGACTCAGATACAGCAGATGTACGAACAGATTGAAGACCATTGGTTTCCCGTTCAGTTAAAAACACGTGTATCAATTCGCAACAATATGCTGGAAAGGGCAACAATGACAGCTTATGGAGTAAGTTATCTGAAAGATATACGCATCAATCAGCCTATTGACAACCGATTGTTTCGATCGGGAGGTTTAGAAGTTGATGAAGGCGCAGCTGAGAGAAATAGCAGCTTCTGGGCAGGCGAACGAACCGACAGCCTCTCACCACGTCTGCAAGCGACATATCGCTTTATGGACTCAATAGTGGATCAGACAGGACTTGATAAAATCTTATATAAGACGATGGCACTTATGCGTGGAAAACTTCCCATAGGTCCTGTTGACCTGCAAATTGATGAGCTGATCCTTTTTAATGATTATGAAGGCTTCAAACCTAAATTGGATATACGTAGCAATCATCTGGTAAGCAATCGGTTTGGCTTTGAAGCAGCAGTTGGATTTGCCACCCGGACCTCACTCTGGTCATATAGTGCAGGGGTTAAAGCAGGTATAGACAAGAGACAAAACCTTGTAGCAAATCTGCATTACTATAATGATTATCTGCCTACCGGACGAAGCAGCATACCTATATCCCAAACAGGGATATTTTCTCAAGAAGCTTTTCGGAATTATTTTATTAATCGCATGGATCATTATCAAGGCTGGGAGCTTAGAATACTTTGGCAGCCTCATCCTAACTGGCAATTTGGTGTAGGAGGAGCTGATTGGACTATCAATCCAACAAGTGAAAACAGCGGGATACTGATGTGGAATCAATTATTTAACACTCATGAATTCAGGTTCACAGCCCGGTTTGCCAATGGCGAACGATGGCTTCGTCATCACTGGGAGAAGGTAGTAGTAGAAAATCCAACTTTGTTGATGACGGTCAGCCTAATACATAACAAGTTTCCAGGATCTCAGACTCCATCAACCAACAAGATTGAATGGCAAGCCGAAAAGACCTGGTATTTTACTTCTACAGGCAGGCTGAATATCCGCTTGGAAGCAGCCCATTCGTGGGGTAGCCTGCCTTATCCGCTTTTGTTTAACCTTCCAGCTACTTATCGCCCTTTCAGTATCTTAGCTCCTTATAGCTTTGGTACGATGCGAACCAATGAGTTTATGGCCGACAGCTATGTATCGGCTTATATAATGCATAATCTGGGAAAATTAATTTCGTCAAAAAGGAATTTTGCACCTGAGTTGTCGCTGCTGACCAATGCGAGCATAGGACAATTAAAATCTGAATACACCTATGAAGAGTTGGCACCTAAAGCAGCGGAAAAGGGATATATTGAAAGTGGTTTGGCAATTGGGAGTCTAATAAAGACACCCTTGTTTAAGCTTGGAGTTGGAGCATTATACAGATATGGTCCCTACCGTATGGAAAAGACTTTCGACAATTTAGCTATGAAGTTAGTCATAGAAACAACATTTTAACGCTATATAAATACTATCCTTTTCACTCTGAACTTCGATTACGGAACAAACGGCCGATAGATCGTTTTTGAAAAGCCAGAAAAAAATGAAACTGCCCGAAAAGAAATGCAACTACTAACAGCAATATCTGATAAGCTGGAAAAGTGATGAAAATAAACAACAGTATTTTATAGCAAAAATGAATATCGTGTGGGATGCCAAGCAGTGTTGTAACTACTTTTTTAACAAACACAGAAGCTGATCCGGTAACACTGAAAACAACAAGGATGAGAATGAGCTGAAGATTGCTATCAATACCCCAGCGTCGCTTCAACTTGTCGAAGAAAGAAATTTTCTTTGAATGCACCATGACGCAAATGTAAATCGAATTATCTTTACAAAGGTTTTTCTAACTTTGGCTAATCTTTTAGCACCGATAAAGAGGGAGTATAGCGTATGTGTATGTGCAACTGGCCTAAGATGAATACTATAAAAAGAATGAAAAAGTATAATAAATTCATTAGCAGTAAAGTAGCATACGAAATCACCTAAATATTTAAATTGCTTTACATCCGACTATCTACAAAATCTTACGCAAATGCAAAAGAACTTATCAGGTTTTAAAACATTATTTACTCTTTTGGTAGCAGCTGTGCTTATCTGGTATTATTCCGACTTAGTGTATTTTATTGCTGTAGCTATAGTGTTATCAATAGTTATGCGTCCGGTCAAGCAACTATTTCAACGGGTTCAAATAAAAAATCTTCAAATTGGTAATACGTTGGCCTCTATTCTAAGCTTGTTGGTCATGTTAATGCTTATTGTAGGATTTTTTGCGTTTGTCGGTCCAATGATCGTAAACCAGGCAAGTTTGATCTCAACTATTGATACTGGCTTGGTAGGGGAGTACTTTCAGGCAGAGATTGACAGTTTGTTTGATTGGTTGTATGCATATAAGATTATTGATCCCGGGCAAGACTTAGGAGCTCTTATTGAAAAGCAGGTACAGGGATTAGTTGGATTAGCTAATTTCTCTTTTGTGTTTGGACGATTGATAAGCACAGCAAGCTCAATATTTATGGCAGTATTTATCGTTTTGTTTCTTAGCTTTTTCTTTATTAAAGAGCCTTGGCTTATCAAACGATTCATTCTTTTCTTTACTCCAAAAAAATTTGAAGCCAAGATAGAGCATATCATTACTACATCGCGACATATGCTCACACGCTATTTTATTGGCCTGTTAGCCGAAATTACTGCGATGAGTATTCTCATTTCAGTGGGATTACAATTGATGGGAGTACACAATGCCCTACTTATTGGCTTTTTGGGTGGGCTGATGAATATAATACCTTATCTGGGACCGCTGATAGGAGCTGCTATCGGTTTGTTTTTAGGAATAGTTTATGTGCTTTCCATGCATATGTTCGATCAACTGATCTTTACTTTCTTCGCTATCATTGGAAGCTTTGTAGCAGCTAATCTGATTGATAACTTATTCCTGCAACCGATTATTTATTCTAAAAGTGTGAAAGCTCATCCTGTCGAAATATTTTTGATTATCATTATGGCTGGTAAATTTGCCGGTATAGTAGGAATGATAGCTGCCATACCAGTTTATACTGTTGTTCGGATAGTAGTCAGACAATTTAGTCACAAAGAAATTAATTTACCTTTGCAATAAATCAAACGGATGATAATACCCTATACTCAATTGCTTTGGCTTTTAAAGTGTTGATATATAATATGTATTTCTTGAAGCAATCAGTTGATTTATTTTGTTATTTGACGTAAAAAACTCCTTTAATTATGGATAAGAAATTTATTTTTGGTTTGTTGGCAGGATTTGCTGCCGGTGCATTGGCAGCCACTTTTATCAAGCCCGAAGAGCAGCAAAAGCTGTTAAAAAAACTGGAAGACGTTACACAAGGATTGTGCAATGAGGTAGCCGGGCGTCTTGAAGTCTTGAAAAAGCGCTTAGAAAGCGATCAACATGATGAGTCTTAATCTTTTACCTCATGGCAAAATTCATACAACCCATACACGGGATCGGTACCGAAATAAAAAAGTACATCAATCTGCGCTTAGCTTATTTGAGCATGCAGCTAAGCCATAGGATCAGTGGCTTGTTGTCGTCAGTCATCACAACTTTGATATTGCTGTTTTTAGTTGCTGTGGTTGTGTTGATGCTCTCGTTTGCCTTTGTGTTTTGGTATGGCGCCAAGGTAGGAACTTATTATCATGGGTTTCTGATTGTCAGTTTAGTATATGTTCTAGTAGGATTACTGATCTATTCCAACAGGCGTAAGTTATTTATTGAACCTATGATTCGACGGTTTAATCAACAGATTATGATTGAGTTCGATTCTGATCTGTTGGCAGGTATGGCGGATCTGCCATCATCGGATATGCAATTAGAGGTCTTGAAACGTCAGATTGAGCTGAGTGAGCAAACCATAGAAAGTTCATTAGATGCTTTTGCTCAAAAGCTGCATCCGGCTAACTTGATAAAAGAACTGTTGGGTAGCCGCTTTACTGGTCAGGCTCTCACTATAAGTTTGTTAGAGCTTTTGATCAAGAGATTGCGAAGAAGCAAAAAAAGTTCTTCGGACGATGATCTGTCTGCTTCAGACAGTTAAAATATCCTTTTCTTTGAGCTCCAGCAGATGATCTACTTTCTTGATATATTCATCTGTCAGCTGTTGAATCTTTTCCATCACCCGTTTCATCTCATCTTCGGGTGCGCCATCTTTTTCAAGTTGTTTTACTTCTTCGTTAGCCTGTCGTCTGACGTTGCGGATACCTACTTTCGTATCTTCCGATTCGGATTTAGCCCGTTTTACTAAGTCGCGGCGGCGTTCTTCGCTTAATGGAGGCACTTGAATACGAAGGATATCTCCATCGTTGGCAGGATTGAAACCTAAATTAGCGTTGCGGATCGCTTTATCTAAATTATTGATAGAACTCTTGTCGAAAGGCTGTACAATCAGTTGCCGGGGATCGGGAGCATGTATGGTTGCTGTTTGCTCCAAAGGAACTAAAGCGCCATAGTACTCTACCAATACTCCAGATAGCATGATAGGATTAGCTTTGCCAGCCCTGATCTTTTGATAT
Organism: Bacteroidales bacterium; assembly: GCA_023229245.1. GTDB lineage: Bacteria > Bacteroidota > Bacteroidia > Bacteroidales > F082 > JALNZU01. The sequence continues at coordinate 4,908 of JALNZU010000006.1, forward strand.
TCACGCTCAAGATGTTCCAACGATTTTTCCATACCTTCAGCAGCTGTCTCCAGAATAAATTGGGATTCTTCGGTCATCGTATTTACTTATTTGGGTTCCGCTGACAAATATAGAGCTTTCTAACTGTTTTTTAAAAAAAATCTTATTGAAAAGCACGAAGCAACTTGCTTCATGCTAGTTCATAAAAATCTATATTCTGATTCCCGGTTCTTTCTCTATTAGCTTGCCTCACTGTATCAATGTGATACGGTCGTTCCTATTGCTTCACCTTGTATGACCTTGAGCAAATTCCCTTTTTTGTTCATATCGAACACTATTATAGGCATATTGTTTTCACTGCAAAGGGTGAATGCGGTCAGATCCATTACTTTAAGTTTTTCGTTATATGCCTGTTCAAAGCTCAGATGTGTGTATTTGACTGCTTGCGGGTCTTTTTCCGGATCAGCTGAATATATTCCATCAACTCGGGTACCTTTCAATATCGCATCAGCTTGTATCTCAACGGCCCGTAGTGCAGCGGCGCTATCAGTAGTGAAGAATGGGTTTCCTGTACCACCGGATATAATGACTATATGCCTTTGTTCGAGTAGCTCCACAGCTTTAGAACCCGACATGGATTCGGCAATACGGTCAATATATAAGCCGGATAACAAGCTAACTTTCATGTCAGCCTTTTGTAGGGTTGATTGTAGAGCCAGACTGTTGATAGTTGTTGCCAACATCCCCATATAATCACCTTGAACACGATCCATCCCTTGCTGGAGGCCTTGTAATCCTCTGAAAATATTACCCCCTCCTATAACTATGGCAAGCTGGGCTCCTGCATAAAAAGCTTCTATCACTTCATCGGCATATTGTTTAAGCCGTTGCGGATCAATACCATAGTGCTGTGAACCCATAAGAGCCTCACCACTAAGCTTTAAAACGATGCGTTGATATTTCATAAAATTATTTTAAAACCAATAACCAATATTAAAGAAACTTGAAATCCCTTTGTTGATATTACATCCCATAATACTTATTTCAAAAGGACCTATTACACTTTCATAACCTAAAGATATTCCATAACCCGAGATCAGTTGTGGGTTGGTAAGAAAAGTATTCCAGGTGGAAGATATTACACCAAAGTCTAATTTAAAAGTGGCGTAAAGATCGGGAAGAAAATTATATTGCCATGCAAAATGCGTAATCGTTGTGTGTAATCCGGTCAATTCGATGAATCGAAGCCCTGTAAAAGGCAGGAACGAATCTAAATATGTGATATTCGACTGGCCTCCAACGATGAATCTGTGCTGCATTGATGCAAGACGGTCTTTCAGTGTGAAACCGGCTGTGATACCAGTTTTCAAAACATGGTGGCTGATCACAGGAAACAATTTATGATACTTCAATTGCATGACTATCACATTCTTGTTCAATTCATCTGCTAAAGACTTGTTGATGTTATGAATATATTTTGCCGACAGACTGACCAGTGAGCCATTGGTAGGGAATTGGGTTTTGTTGTAAGTGTCAAAATAAAAGTTTAGATAAGGGATAAGGTTAGTGTTAAAGCCTTCCGGCAGATCGATCGAAAAATTACTGGTAACAGCTGTGCTTTCAAAGCTGATCCCTGTTTTTATTCCTAAGGAATTATGAAATGACCATTGAAAGAATGGACTAAACTTATATCTCAACAGATTGAACACATCAATTATTTTGTTTTGATGATATTGATTCATGCGTAGGTTAAAAGATTCTACCTCAAGCCCGTAGCCTATGTTGGAGCCTCTGCCCACTAAATACTGCCCGCGAAGCATTGGGTTTTCACCAAGATTTAGAGCTACAGAAAGTTTTGAGTCTTTACTACCTAAATTTTTTAATGAACCGTAAAGAAACAATGAGGCTCTGTAGTCGCTATCGTAATGTGGGCCAACGGCTAATAAACCTGAGCTGGCTTCTTGTACGTTGAATACGATTCCTTGTTGATTATTCAATGAGCTGATATAAAAGTCAATTGACTCGAAAAAGCCACTGCCATAGGCACGTTTCAGGTTTTCTGATAAGATAGAAGGCTTCATCCATTTATTAGGTCTGACTTCCAATAAACCGTCCATGAATTCAACTGATACCTTCTGCAAGCCGTTATATTGAACGAAATGTAAATAGATAGAGTCAAGAGGTTGGGTATTTAGATTTCTTGGTTCTACTTTGCCAAAAGCATCCAATGAATCGGCCAATTGTTTCAATTGTGGCAAGACTTTTCTGGCTGCCTGCTCACCTATTTTCATCAATGCTTCGTAGCCGTCAAAGCTCATCATGCTGTATGCTTCTAACTCGGGTTTGATATAAATATCTGTTAGTTTGATACCCAATTCGTTGCTGCTAAGCCTGTAAAAACTGCTGACCTGATCTAAAATAGCCGGCATGCTGGTAAGCTCTTTGGGCGAATAAAGCCCACTCTGCACGTCCACACCTATAATAATATCTGCTCCGGCAGCTTTTACCTCAGCAACCGGGTAATTATTTACTACACCTCCATCTACCAATACCTGATCGTTAATCACTGTAGGAGTGAAGTAGCCTGGGATTGACATGCTTGCACGTACAGCTTGATGAAGGGAACCGCTTTGAATGACAATATTATTACCGGTAGACAAATCAGTGGCTATGCACAAAAATGGAATAGGCAGTTTGGTAAAATCAGTAATCATATAGGCCGGACTAAGGTATTTGGCTAATAATATATTTACTAACTGACCGCTGTGCAGCCCTAACCTGACTTTAAGCTTACGCTCTATAATTGGAAAAGTAACTATGAAACGGTCGTAATATTGTTTATCTTCTACGGGGACATATTTTCTGGGAATTTTGTCGTTTATGATTGCATCCCAATCTTGTCTTTGTATAATAGCAGCTATGCTGTCGGGGCGGTATCCCAACGCATATAAGCTGCCTACTATGCTACCCATGCTGGTGCCTCCAATATAATCGAACTGAAGTCCGGCTTCTTCAAATACTTTAATAGCCCCTATATGCGCAAATCCTTTAGCTCCACCACCGCTTAAAACCAATCCTAAGCTCGGTCGGGTGTTTTGCCTAAACGATTGTGCCGAAGCCTCAAAAAGGAAAAATCCTGTTAAGACAACAAAAACACATGCTCGTAATTTCGTCTTCCTGCTCATGGCTCAACTATGACCTGCTTACTGCTGCTATGCCACAGACTGTCAGGTAATTTTTTAAAACCAACCAAATAATTAATGGGATCAAATACAAAGGTTGATGATACAACAATCTGATAGTGATATCCTCCGTGTGCAAAAAGTGTATCTGCCCCTTCAATGATGCGATCGCTGCTATAGTCCATTAACTGAAGCATATAGCTTGGATCACCTAACTTTTCAATAAACCAAACCGAAGTATCGGGAAAAATAATATCAGCCGTTTTGCTACCTATAGATTGAAAACTAAATAAAACTGCAAAAATATTTGGTGGGTTTTCAATAAGCTTATCATAAGAGAAGAGCGGACGATTCTGCTCTTCCACCTCTATCTTACGGCAAGATATCAAATAGATCAGTATGAGTATGATCAATCTAAAAATCGTCTTAGTATCCATATTGGGTATTGTTGGATGCCCCTCACTCAGCGATCGGGTGCTTCATCGAACGAAAATACAATATTTTTTACAGGAAATATATCGTTTTGAACATATTTTTTTTGGATACCTTACCTGCCTTAAACCGCTGCTTAAGCAGTCGTTTTACGTGATTTTTTGTTTTGTCAGTTAATTTTTTACTAAAATAGTGTTTTTTCCATTCAGATTGTGTATTTTTATGCCTGATAATGTATGATAAACACTTATTTTTAATAATTTTGCCTCTTAGATGAAAAAAACCATACAGTAAGATTGTTTATAAAAAGATATTATAAAATAAATAAACATTACCAAATCAGACTATTATGAAAAAAAATCATGTACTCTCTGCTTTTGCATTCGTTGTAATGCTGGCTATGCTCCCGTTAGCGTTCTACGGACAATCGGAAGGAAAAGCCAATGAAAAGCCAAAAACAAGTTTTGATCGACATTGGTTTTTTCTGGGAGATGCCGGTTTAAGCCTGTTTCATGGCGATCTGAATGAATACGGATTTGCACCCGATCCGCGATATTATAAGTTGAATGGCAATCTTGGACTAGGATATCAGCTTGGTTCAGTGATTGGCTTTTATGGTAAAATCGGTGGAGGACAGCTCGCTGGCGAGAAGGAATGGCGCAATGCTAAATTAGAGCAAAGTAGCTTCTTTGATGGAAACATCAATCTTTCGCTCAACTTTGTGAACCTGGTGTGGGGATATAATCCCGACCGGATATTTACTTTTGCACCTCACTTTGGTTTCGGACAAGCCCACTGGAAAGCACGTGCTGTTGATCTGACTACAGGCGCTGTGATCAGCGAAGTTGGATACGATGCCAATACACCCGAAAAAGGATGGATGGGTAATAGAGCCAGCGCCTTTACAGTGCCTATTGGAGCCGACCTGAATTTTAAAGTGAACGAAAAATTAGATATTTATGCCGATTATACGTTCAACTTTTTGGATTCTGACCGGTTGGATGCATTTATGGACGACGGATCATCACCAGCACATAAAAGGGAAGGAACAGTGGTCAGTGATATGTATGCACATTTTAATGTGGGACTACGCTTTAAACTCATGAGTAGTAGCGTGAAAGCCATGGCCGATAAATTTGGCAATGTCATCATCGAAACTATACCAGATCCCTTAGTAGAACGTGGCGATTCGGTAGAGGTTACCATAAAAATAACTTTCCCACCAAAATATTTCCAACGCAATGCAGTGATGAACTTTACGCCTGTATTGACATATGACGCCGGTGCTGTAACATTTAAACAAGTGAACTTCAAAGGAGAATCAGTAACAGGTGACGGACTGTTAGTTAATTATTCCAATGGCGGTACTTTTACCTATACCGACAAAATTCCCTATCAGCCTGAATTTAATGTGAGCGAATTAGTAGTTGCACCATTGATTTATCCCACTAAATCTATTGTAAACACAACCAGAGAATCAATTCAACATGCTGAGAGATTTTATGCAGCCGATCAGCGCAAATTAGCCGACGGTGTAATTTATACATCCAAGCGGATAGATGATAAAGTTCAAACTGTTTCTGCACCACACGGATACGAAAAAGTTACTATACTTACCGAAGAAGCAGTTATCTATTTCCCGAAAAACTTCTATAATCTCAACTGGAATCTGCCACTGAACCAAAAAACCGAAAATAAAGAAGCTCTGGCAGCCGTTGCGAACAATCTGAAAAAAGGCTACGAATTGAAAGATATCACTGTAGCCGGATGGGCATCACCCGAAGGTGAAGAAACATTCAATAACAACCTCTCATCTAATCGTGCCGGATCAGCTATTAGTTATCTCAATCGCGAATTTGAGAAGCTGTTAAGAAAAAAAGATAATGAGTTGCCTTTCAAAAAGACTACCGAAATCAATTACGATAAGAGCGGCAATGGCCCCGATTGGAACGGATTTATGGCAGCTATTGAAGCATCTGATATCAAAGATAAGAATGCTATACTCAATGTAGTACGCTCGGCAGAAGTATCGCAGCGTGAGCAAGAAATCAGAAATATGATCTTGATCTATCCCGAATTAGAGAAAGATATCTTGCCTGCCCTACGCCGTGCCATGATAGCTGTAAACACTTTTGAGCCTAAGAAAACTGATGAGGAAATCGCTCAATTGGCAACTAGCGATCCGGCTGTGCTTCAGCTGAACGAGCTGCTGTATGCTGCCACCTTAACCGAAGACCTCAGGACACAAAAGATGATCTATGCAAGCACTATGGAGTTACATCCAAAATGTGCCAGAGCAGTGATCAATGCAGCAGAGGTTGAGTTTCTGCTAGGTAATACGACTGAAGCAAAAGCATTGCTCGAAAAAGCTGAAACCATGACCGATAAAGCACCTTCATTATATAATAATATAGCTGTTATCAATATAGTAGAACGTGATTTCGTGGCTGCTGAAAATAATCTGAACAAAGCAAAAGCATTGGGTGGAGATACAGATTATAATATGGGTGTTGTCAATATATTCAAAGGCGATTATGCCAAAGCTGTAAACCTGATGCAGTCGAACAACTGCGATTATAATCTGGCGCTTGCACAACTGCTCAACAAAGACCATGCAGCTGCAAAAGCAACCTTGGATTGTGCTCCCGAATCAGTAAAAGTATCTTATCTGAAGGCTGTGTTAGCAGCAAGAGATGATGATTCTGCTGCTGTGTATAGCAACCTGATGGAGGCAATCCAAAAAGATGGAACCTATAAGAATGTTGCTAAAGGCGACCGCGAGTTTATCAAGTACTTCAGTGAACCGGATTTTCAAGCTATTGTAAAATAGGTTTAAAATAATTCAATAAAAAAATCAGGCCGGTTGTTACGATCGGCCTGATTTTTTTTGTGATACTAGGGCTCTCAAATCATTCAAAAAGTAAATCTGTGTATCCCGGGTTCATACTCCTTACTAATGATATCAATGATCTGTTTATAGTCAGTTTTATTATGGACAAAATCAATTTTATTGGTGTCTAATAATAGGATACGCATTTGTGGCTGTTGTCTGAAGAATTCAAAATAGCTGTTTTGAATCTTTTGAAGATACTGATCATCAATCTCCTGCTCATAGATTCGTCCTCTGTTGCGAATGTTTTCCTGTAATTTTGGCACTTCTAAAAATAGATATACTAACAGATCGGGCTTAGGAATGTTTTGTGTGATGAAGTTAAAAAATCGAGTAAACAGTTGAAATTCATCGCGGGGAAGAGTTTGTCTGGCAAATACAAGCGACTTAAGGATGTAATAGTCTGCAATTGTAAAAGTTTTAAACAAATCCTGAGTGCCTAACTGGTCTTTCAGTTGCTGAAAACGGGATGCCATAAACGACATTTCCAATGGGAAAGCATATTTCTCCTGATCTGAATAAAATTTAGGTAAGAACGCATTATCTTCAAACTGTTCCAATATTAGCCGGGCATTATAATCGTGAGCTATCATACTGGCCAGCGTGGTTTTACCTGCTCCGATAGCTCCTTCAATGGCAATGAAATTATATGGTATCATCCTACAAATATACTTACTAAAGCACTTTTATGGTAGGGGTCGAAACAAAGAAATTTGTCCGCTATCCTGCAATTGGTCAACTAATTCACGATGTGTTTGATTCAGAACCGGATGTACAAAATCGGGTAGCACTTCTAAAAGGGGGATCAGAGCAAACCGACGTTGATGCAAACGGGGATGGGGAATGATCAGATGAGGCAGGTTGATAATGAGCCGGTCATAATATAAAAGGTCTATATCAATAATTCTTGACACATATCCTGATTGAGGCACTCGTGAACGACCGATTTGTGATTCAATATGAAGCATATGTGTTAATAAATCATCAGGTTGCATTTTAGTTTGTAGAACGATCACCTGATTCAGGAAGTTGGGTGCATCAAAACCCCAGGCCTCCGATTCATAAATATTCGATTGATTGATTATATAGGTTTGTCGGTTTGGAAGTTGTTCAATAGCCAACGCCAGCATGGCTTCCCTATGGCCAAGATTGCTGCCTAATAAAATAACAGCTTGATGGTATGATGTCGAAGCGATTGAATCCAAGAATTAAGCTTAGTCGTTAATCAAAAAGAATAGAAGTTTTGCTTGGCTTGATCTGAAGGCCGTCGTAGATGCTTGCAAGTAAGATATCTATTTTCTTTCCGTACAATGGGTCTGTCGCCCATTTGCCGGTAAGATCGTGTATGTTTTCAGCACTTCCAGGTTGAACAAAGCGAGTTCGGTTGTGGACAGCTTCTTGATTTAAAGGCTCTTTTGAAGCATATATTTTCAGATGTTGTATGTGAGCCCGCACACCTTCTTCCATACTTGCAAACGAAAGCCCTTTCTCACCCATACCTGTAGCTCCTAATCCACAAAAATTGTTTTGCTGCTTATCCACATCGCCTGAAAACCGGAGATATCCTGTTTCTAAAAGCATCTGTACAAAAGCAATATCGTGGTTGACTCCTTCTATGGCAGATTCTCTGACATACAACTCAACAAGTTGCTCTACCTCTTCCGGTTCAATTTTTTGATTGTGAAGCCATAAAAAACTGATCATCCTGTTTTTTGGAAGTAAGCCTTTCGACATGATCTTTTCAGGCAACTCAAATTGTTTCGGAATGATATGACTTGCTACAAACTCCGCAGGTACTACAGTTAATATGCTGTCTTCGTAGAATGAAAAGCCAGGTGGCAAAACCAGATCATGTGTAACAAGCTGAATTTCTTTCTTGTTACCCTCTTCCGAAATAACTGGTTTACCAGTGCTACCTGCACCCATCGAAATACTTGTAAAAAGGGCAATAGTTGAAAATGAAAGCTTTATATAATGAAACCGCATAAAACCCAACCGTATTTCTATATTGTTCAAAGCTCTGAACATTACCCTTAGATTTTTATGGAATTGCAGTAATTTATTCACATCTTTTTGTTAATATCGCAGTTCGTTAAACGCATGAATATAAATCACTCAGTATTTGTGTATTGAAGATGACTTATATCTTAGATTCGGCAAATAGTATAGTTTTCAGTAATTTTGCTGCGTATTACCGAATAAATATATTAAGTAATTATTTTAATTATTATCTCAATATCAAGGACTTATGAAACAATTTTTTAAATTTATGTTTGCCTCTTTTGTGGGTACTTTGTTAACCTTATTAGTGCTGCTTTTTATTGTAGTAGGTATGATGTCGGCATTGATAACCATAGGGCAAAAAGACCAGCTCAAGCTAAAAGAAAACACCGTATTGGTTGGTAAATTTAATACACCTATTGAGGATCGCTCTTCTAAGAATCCGTTTCAAAACTTCGATCTGAACAAGTTTAAATCAGCTACACCTATTGGATTCAATGATATTTTGAAAAATTTAGAGAGAGCTGTTGATGATCCTAAGATCTCGGGCATTTTTCTCGATTTATCTGGTATTTCAGCCGGGTTTGGAAATCTCGAAGAGATACGAAACAAATTGATTGAGTACAAAGCATCTGGGAAATTTCTAATTTCTTATGCCGAAACATATAGTCAAAGTGCCTATTATTTAGCTTCACTCTCGGACGAGATTTACCTCCATCCAATGGGTGGGGTTGAGTTTAAAGGGATGGCAGCTCAGACCTATTTTATCAAACAACTGCTTGAGAAAGCTGAGATTGAGCCACAGATAGTTCGGGGGCCTGACAATAAATTTAAAAGTGCGGTAGAGCCTTTGATTTATGACAAGATGAGTGAAGCCAATAGAGAACAAACGCAACAGTTGATAAACTCCGTATGGGATAACTTTGTACAGGCAATTAGCGAAAGCAGAGGAATAGCTATTGACGATCTGAATCACATCGCTGATGAATTAGTTCTGACAACCGCTGAGGATGCCTTACGACTTAATTTTGTGGATAAGTTAGCTTATAGAGATGAGATATTAGCGGTGCTACGACAAAAAACCGGAGTAAATGAAAAAGATAAGATACAATCGGTTTCTTTTTCAAAGTATGCAACCGGTAAATCGGATAAGGCTAGTCTAAGCCGTGATAAAATTGCGGTGATTTATGCAGTGGGTGAGATCAGTAGTGGTGAAGGCTCTCAAACATCAATTGGATCTGAAGGATTATCAAAAGTAATTCGAAAAGCCCGTGAAGATGACAAAGTCAAAGCGATAGTTATGCGGGTAAACTCCCCAGGAGGTAGCGCCCTGGCCTCGGAAGTGATACGCAGGGAAGTCGAATTAGCTAAGGAAGCAAAACCTTTTATTGTCTCAATGGGAAATGTAGCAGCATCAGGAGGATACTGGATATCAACCAATGCCGATTATATTTTTGCAGACCCTGCAACTATTACAGGATCTATAGGTGTTTTTGGAGTTATTCCTAATTTGAAAGGACTGTTTAATAATAAATTAGGGATCACTTATGATAAGGTGCTGACAAATAAAAACTCTGATTTTATCGATGTAATGGAGCCATTGACACCTTTTCAGCATCAGAAAATACAAACAGAAGTAGTACGTATTTATGATGACTTTACTTCTTTGGTTGCCAATACCAGAGGCCTTCGCCAAAGCTATGTGGATAGCATAGGGCAGGGGAGAGTATGGTCGGGTATTGATGCCCTTGAACTTGGTTTAGTTGATGAATTAGGTGGATTGGAAAAAGCAATTGCGTATGCAGCTGATAAAGCTGGTATTCATGAATATAAGATCAGCGAGTTACCTGAAATTAAAGACCCTTTTCAACTGCTCATCGAAGAGATGAGCAGCCAATCCCGGATGCGCTCAGTATTAAAACAAGAAATGGGTGAATATTACTATTACTTGGAATATATGCGAAGCGTACTGAATATGCAGGAGATACAAGCTCGAATACCATTTTATATGGTTATTCAATAGTAAAAAAAAGCGCTGAAAAGCGCTTTTTTGCTTAGTATATCGTACACATTAATTTGCAAAGCAGGGCTAATAGAATTCTTCAATCACATAGATTCGTTTCCGGTAATTTTTTACTAAAGCCCAAATAAATATTCTCTGTAAAAAAAATTATATGTATTCCATATATCCTAAAATCCTTTAAGGCCTCTCAGAAGAGAATCGGACTGTGCATCTAATGCAATATTTGTTTGATAACCAGGCAGCACATCTACCCAACTGCCATATACAGCATTGGGAAGCATTATCCATTTTTCGCCAAAACTATGTTTGTTGGTCATAGTTTGTTGCATGCGTTCATCGGCATTGTTCGTTTCAAATATCTCATCAAAATCACCTAAATTATCTCCTACTAATAGTATGATTTCATGGGTGTTACGAATGATATTTCGGCGGTTTTCTTTTTCGTTTTCATCCGTGCGTAACAATAGATGTGCCTCATCTGCAAAAGGGAAGCCGGCTTCGGAGAGGTTTTTTAAGGTGGCTTCTTTGTATATCTCTTTGCGGTTACTCACATAAAACACCTCTACTCCTGCCTGTTCAGCTTTTATAAGGAAGTCTAAGCTTCCGGGTATGATCTCAGCCGATGCTTGATGCATCCACTCGTCCCAACGAACCGGATATCCAAAATCTTTCAGTATAGCTTCTGCCTGGTAAGGGCTGTTATCAAGCACCGTTTCATCTATATCTACAACTATAGCCATTGGTTTGGAATACTGGACTTGCAAGTGTTCGTTCAGCCTTATTTCGGCTAGTTGATATGCCTGAAAGCAAAGAGCTTGAAATTCAGCCGATTGTTGCTGATATAAAGTAGCATACAACATAGGGTGCATGCCTCTGCTGTGGGAATGCTCGTGTGTAGGATCGCATGAATACAGCCCAGACAAAATGAAAAGGCTAAGGATGAAAATACTAAGACGGGATCTCATAATATATTTACTAAAGATTAATAAAGCGTTGTTGCGAAATTAAAAAAAAATGCCGGACAACGTCCGGCATAAAGAGGTATGTAAAATAACAATATTATTTTGAGTAGTCCATTGCTTCAAATCGCTTGTATTGAGCATATCTCCATTTAGCATTTTCTTCGGCCATCGCATTTAATACGGCAGCTTCTTTTGGGAAGCTTGCTTTGAGCGATGAATAGCGCACTTCTCCACTGAGGAAACTCTGGAATTTATTCCAGTCAGGCTCTTTAGAATCTAACTGGAACGGATTTTTCCCTTCTTCTTCAAGCAGCGGATTGAAGCGATACAAATGCCAGTATCCTGATTCTACCGCAAATTTAGATTCATCCAACGACTTCTCCATACCGCGTTTGAGGCCATGGTTGATACAAGGCGAATAAGCGATGATAATTGAAGGACCTGGAAAAGCTTCTGCCTCTTTCAAAGCTCTGAAGTATTGGTTTTGGTTAGCACCTAATGCTACCTGAGCTACATAGATATAGCCATACGACATCAACATAGCTCCTAAATCCTTTTTCTTTACCTTTTTACCTGCCGTAGCAAACTTAGCTACCGCACTCATAGGTGTTGCCTTAGAGGCCTGACCACCTGTATTGGAATATACTTCTGTGTCGAGTACTAACACATTCACATCAGCTCCGGAAGCCAACACATGGTCTAATCCTCCAAAACCTATATCATAAGCCCAGCCATCGCCACCAAATATCCAGATAGACTTTTTAATGAAATATTGTTTTAATGACATCAGTTCCTTAGCTAATTCATCAGTTTGCCCGGCTAACACAGTTTCTAATTTAGCTGATGCAGCAACAGAAGCTTCGGCATTATCCATATTATTGATCCACTCTTCAAAAGCAGCTTTTCTGTCTTCTTTTATTGGGTTAGATAATGCCTCTTCCATACGGAGCTTGATGCGGTCGCGCAATTTATTGACAGCTACTGCCATTCCGAAACCGTACTCGGCATTGTCTTCAAATAGCGAATTAGCCCATGCCGGCCCTTTGCCTTCTGCATTGGTGCAATAGGGGGTACTGGGTGCCGAACCGCCATAAATAGAAGAACAACCTGTGGCATTAGCTACCATCATGCGGTCGCCATACAACTGGGTGACAGTTTTTATATAAGGTGTCTCACCACAGCCGGCACAAGCACCGGAAAATTCAAACAACGGTTGTGCAAACTGACTGTTTTTAACCGACTGCATCTTATCTACAACAGTATCTTTATAAGTTACATTTTGTACAAAATGATCCCATCTTCCAATCTCAGCTTCTTGTGTCTCAAATAGCTCCATGGTCAATGCTTTGATTTTGGTGGGGCATACGTCTACACAATTGCCGCAACCAGTACAATCCATAGGACTAACCTGTATCCTGTACTTTAATGGTGCAAATCTGCCTTTGGTTTCAAGCAGTACTGTGCCTTCCGGAAGCTCCTTCTCTTCTTGTTCATTCACTAAAAAAGGACGAATAGCAGCATGCGGACAGACATATGAACACTGGTTACACTGGATACAATGCTCTTCATGCCATTCAGGTACATGAACGGCTATACCCCTTTTTTCATATGCAGTAGTACCAGCCTCGAAAGTGCCGTCTTCTCTGCCCAGAAATGCACTGACAGGTAGTTCATCACCTTTCATAGCATTGATTGGCACGGCAATGTTTTTCACAAAGGCCGGGATGCCATTTGTTTTAGCGCTATCCTCAACCTGACTGATATCTATGCTGGCCCATTCCTTAGGCACTTCTACCTTGACCACATCACCTCCGCGGTCAACAGCATCGTTGTTCATCTTGACAATGAGCTCACCCTTGTTGCCATAACTTTGAAGTATGAAATCTTTCATCTTCTCCACCGCCTGATCATAAGGAATAATTTCGGCTACTTTAAAGAAGGCCGATTGCATAATGGTGTTGGTGCGACCTCCTAACCCTATTTCATCAGCTATCTGTGTGGCATTGATAATGTAAAAATTTATCTCATTTTCGGCCATGTATTTTTTGATGCTGTCAGGTAGCCTGTCTTTGGTCTCTTGCTCATCCCAGATACTGTTGAGCAGGAATGTGCCTCCTTTTTTTAATCCTTTCAGCATGTCGTACTTAGGCAGATAGGCTGGTACGTGGCATGCTACGAAATCGGGTGTGCCAACTAAATAAGTAGAGCGAATGGGATAATCACCAAAACGTAGGTGAGAAGTAGTCACCCCACCTGATTTCTTTGAATCGTATGCAAAATAAGCTTGTGCATACTTGTCAGTTGTCTCACCAATAATTTTAATGGAGTTTTTGTTGGCTCCTACAGTACCATCCGATCCTATCCCATAAAATTTTGCTTCATAGGTGCCTTTAGGTGAGATGCTTATCTCAGGTAGTAAGGGTAATGATAAGAAGCTGACATCGTCCACTATTCCAATCGTAAACCCTGTTTTGGGTTCATTCATTTTCAGGTTGTTATACACCGAGATTATCATAGCTGGTGTAGTGTCTTTTGAGCTTAATCCATATCGTCCGCCTACTATAAGGGGTGCGTTTTCCTGGCCATAGAATACATCCTTGACGTCAAGCAACAGCGGTTCACCGTTAGCGCCTGGCTCTTTGGTGCGATCCAGTACGGCTATTCGTTTTACGCTTGACGGAATCACTTTTAACAAATATTTTGCTGAGAAGGGCCTGTATAGATGTACAGTTACTAAGCCTACCTTTTCGCCTTTAGCAGTCAGATAATCAATAGTTTCGCGTATAGTTTCGGTAACCGATCCCATAGCAATTATGATATGTTCGGCATCGGGAGCACCATAATAAACAAAGGGATGGTATTCGCGTCCGGTCATCACATTGATCTGTTGCATATACTCTTCTACCAGGTCAGGTATAGGGGTATAGAATCGGTTGGCTGCTTCTCGTGTTTGGAAGTAAATATCAGGGTTTTGTGCCGTACCTCTTGTCACCGGATGTTCAGGATTAAGGGCGTTATCGCGAAAGCGTTGCAGAGCTTCCATATCTAAAAGCGGCTTGAGCTCGTCCATCTCAAAATATTCTACCTTTTGTATCTCGTGTGAGGTTCTAAACCCATCGAAGAAATGCATAAAAGGTATTCTTGATTTGATAGCTGCCAGATGTGCTATGGCACTGATGTCCATGATTTCTTGTACGCTGCCTGTAGCTAACATGGCAAAACCGGTTTGACGGGTACTCATCACATCACTGTGGTCTCCGAATATTGATAAAGCTTGTGCAGCCAGGCTGCGGGCACTGACATGAAAAACAGCCGGAAGTAGCTCACCGGCAATTTTATACATATTTGGAACCATCAGCAACAATCCTTGTGAAGCTGTAAAAGTGGTGGTCAGAGCACCAGCTTGTAATGCGCCGTGTACAGCACCGGCAGCGCCACCTTCCGATTGCATTTCGGTTACTTCTACTGTCTCACCAAAAATATTTTTTTGACCATGTGCCGACCACTCATCTACATGCTCGGCCATAGTGGATGACGGGGTGATAGGATAGATAGCTGCTACCTCGCTGAACATATACGCAACATGTGCAGCGGCATAATTGCCGTCACATGTCATGAATCTTTTTTGTGTTTTCATATCTATGTTACTATTAAACTTTTCTTGTGAATTTTCTAACAAATCCTTGGCGAAATTACAGAAATAAACCTTTATATAGCCCATTTTCGACCCTGCATAGTGCTTTAACAGCCTAATTTATAATGATTATAGATTAGCCCTTCACTTGTCGCTTCTCATTAAAAATGTAGTACATTTACAAAACTTTTTTAATTGAAACACTTGATAACATTTTAAATACATTAATACTATGAACCTCAGTACAAAATATTTAGGATTAGACCTTAAAAACCCTATCATAGTTGGGGCTTCAAATCTTGTCTCTGATCTGGATATGTTACGTAAGTTAGAAGATGCCGGTGCAGCGGCTATAGTGTATAAATCGCTGTTTGAAGAGCAGATACATCTTGAGAATTTAGAGATGTATCAACTGATGACCGAATATAAAGAGCGAAATGCCGAGATGGTCAGCCTGTTCCATGAAGATTTGTATGAGGCTAACCCCAACGAATTTCTGCAGCAGTTTTCCGAAGCAAAAAAAGCATTAGGCATTCCTTTGATAGGCAGTTTGAACTGTGTGTACGATGATACATGGTTTACGTATGCCAAAAAGCTTGAAGAAGCCGGAGCTGATGCACTTGAAGTGAACTTTTATGCCATACCGTTAGAATTTGATGTGGATAGCAGAGGTATCCTTAGCGCCGAGTTAGACATTATTGAAGGTATAAAAAAACAAGTTTCTATACCTGTGAGTGTCAAACTCAGTCCTTACTATACAAATCAGCTTTATACCATATCGGAGATGAGCCGCCGCGGAGCCGATGGCTTTGTGCTTTTTAACCGTTTCTTCCAACCCGATATCAATATTGATGAAGAAAAACATCAGTTTTCGTATAACCTGAGTAGCGAGATGGACAACAGGTTAGCTCTGCGTTTTTCTGGCCTGCTCTATGGAAACATAAAATCGGATGTGTGTGCCAGCAATGGTATCTTTTCTGGTGCCGATGTCATAAAAATGCTGTTGGCAGGTGCCAATGTCGTTCAAATTGTGAGCGCACTCTATAAACACGGACCTAAACAAATAGGTAAAATGCTTGCCGATATTGAGACATGGATGAAATCAAAGGAATATGAATCCCTTGACGACTTCAGAGGATTGCTTTCCAACAAACGTACGAAAGACCCATTCACCTATCGAAGGGCTCAATATGTAGATATACTGATGCGCTCTGATCGTATCTTTAAATCGTATCCTATGATTTGATGGGATAGGTTTGATCATTCATCATATCTTGTTTTGAACAGATAGCTGTTATTATTTTTTTCTGATGGAGTTTCGGCTCGAGTATTTTCCTGCTGGGAGCCTTGCCAATGAGGTGTTGTTTTATGCGGTCATGGTTTCCTTTCATCAAGGACGCCTTGTATGTGTACGCAATAAGGAGCGAATTAGTTGGGAGTTTCCTGCCGGCAGACGGGAGCAAGGGGAAGGAATACACGAATGTGCCTCCCGTGAGTTGGTAGAAGAAACAGGCGCACTTGACTATGACCTATCCCCCGCTTTTGAATATGCTGTGGTCAGACAAGGAATACGTACATATGGTGCTGTGTTTCTTGTCGAGATACATGAGTTTGGTGAATTGCCTGATTTTGAAATAGCTGAGGTGAAACTCTTCGATCAACTGCCCGCATCGCTTACCTATGCCGAGATACAAACTCAACTACTGAAGAAAACCCTGAAGATGTTCGGTCTGACGTGGCCTATCCAAAAGAGTAATAGCTAAGGCAACTCAAAATATAACAGCTGGTTCAAGCGGTCTAAGGCTGCATTCACCGTCTTGACGTTATTCAAATACAGCATCAGCTTGTTGTTTTGCTCTTTGATGCGGGAACTGCGCTCGTTAGCCTGTAGAAACCTAAGCACTTTCTCAAAATCTTTTGACTGGAAATAAGGCGAATCGGGTTGACTGATGAAATAGCCTATAAGGGTTTTATTGCGCAGTATCAATTTCTCAAAGCCTATCTCCCGGGCTATCCACCGCAGCCTGATGGTGTTGATCAGGTCTGCAGCCTGACGGGGTAGCGGACCAAAGCGATCAATAAGTGCATTAGTAAATTCCTGCAATTTTTCTTCATCTTGTATATTGTCTAACTGGTTGTATAAGCTGATACGTTCTGTAGTTGAATACACATATTCGGTTGGCAGCAGTATCTCCATATCTGATTCTATGCTGCATTCTTTAACAAATCGTTTAGATGTGGGTGTTTCAAATATTCCGGAAAATTCATCTTCCTTCAGCTCTGATATGGCCTCATCCAAAATTTTATGAAACATCTCAAATCCTATCTCGTTGATGAATCCACTTTGTTCACCTCCAAGCAGGTTGCCGGCTCCACGTATATCTAAATCGCGCAGGGAAATATTAAACCCGCTTCCTAGTTCAGAAAACATTTCAATGGCCCGCAGTCGTTTTTGTGCTTCGTTGGTAAGTAGTGTCATTGGTGGTGCCAATAAATAGCAGAATGCTTTTTTATTCGAGCGTCCTACCCGTCCTCTGAGCTGATGCAGGTCACTCAAACCGTATTGATGGGCATCATTGATGAAGATAGTGTTTGCATTGGGAATATCCAAGCCCGATTCGATGATGGTGGTAGCCAGCAGCACATCTGTTTTACCTTCTATGAAGTCGAACATCACTTTTTCAAGCTGCTCGCCCTGCATTTGACCATGTCCGACACCTATGGTGATGCCTGGTACAATTTTCTGGAGCATATCATATATCTCCATAATGTTCTGTACCCTATTATGAACAAAAAATACCTGACCGCCCCGATTGATTTCAAACAGTATATTATCCTGTATTACCTCATGGTTAAATGGGCGTATTTCGGTTTGTATGGGATAGCGGTTGGGTGGCGGTGTTTGGATAATACTCAGATCGCGGGCCCCCATCATCGAAAACTGTAAAGTACGCGGAATAGGGGTTGCTGTCAGAGTTAATGTATCTACATTGGTTTTGAGGCTTTTTAGCTTTTCTTTGGCTGCTACACCAAATTTCTGCTCTTCATCAATAATAATCAGGCCTAAATCCTTGAATATTACATCATTTCCTATGATACGATGAGTGCCTATGAGTATGTCTAAGCTACCCTTTTTAAGGTTTTCGAGCAGTTGTTTTTGTTGAGCAGCCGTCTTAAACCGGCTGATGAAATCTATAGTGACGGGCATTTCTTTGAGCCTTTCACTAAACGTTTTATAATGTTGCAAAGCTAATATAGTGGTGGGGACTAACACAGCAACTTGTTTTGATTCGGTTACCGCTTTAAAAGCAGCACGTATCGCAATTTCCGTTTTCCCGAAACCCACATCACCACATATCAGTCTGTCCATAGGTGCGTCTGATTCCATATCAGCTTTTACATCTTGTGTGGCTTTTAGTTGATCGGGTGTGTCTTCATAAATAAATGAAGCTTCTAACTCGGCTTGCAGATAAGTGTCGGGCAGAAAAGCATGCCCTTTATTTGCCTTACGCTTTGCATATAAGGTGATCAGGTCGCGGGCTATATCTTTAACCCGTGTCTTGGTCTTGTGTTTTAATTTATTCCATGCATTCGATCCTAATTTGTTCAATACCGGTGCGGTACCGTCTTTCCCTGTATATTTCGAGATGCGATGCAAGGAGTGAATACTCACATATAATAAATCATCGTTTTTGTATATCAGTCTGACAGCTTCTTGTTTTTTGCCGTTATTATCAATGATCTCAAGCCCGTCGAAACGCCCGATTCCATGGTCTATATGACTGACAAAATCACCCGGCTTCAGGTCGTATAGCTCTTTGATCGTTAAGGCTTCTTTTACAGCAAATCCATCGCGCAGCTGAAATTTATGATATCGTTCGAATATCTGATGATCAGTATAGCAGCTTATTTTGAGCTGATGGTCGGTAAATCCGTATTGCAAACTGTGATAAACCGGTATCACTAATTGTTCATCTGTATCCTCAGCCTCATCCATATCCTCTAAAACGGTGATGATGCGTTCAATCTGTTTGGCATTGTCGGCTAACAGATAAGTTGTATAATCGTTTGCGTGTTTCTCCTTCAGATCGGCAAGCAATAGCGAAAAGTTTTTATTGAATGAAGGCTGAGGCGAGATGGCAAACTCAATTTTGTGGCTGGCTTGTAATATGCTTCGATTTCCAAACTCAATAGTATGCGATTGGGTGAGAGCCTGTAGAATTTGCTTGCTATCGGTAAACGCTTGATGAAGAATGCGCTCCGATTCTTGCTGTTGGGCAAAAATTTCAGAAACCTTATCAAATTCGGATTGTAATCTGGATTCTAATTCGGTAGCCTCTTCTATCCAGATCAATGCATCAGAAGATAATTGTTCCAAAAAACTTTGTCGGGCTGTTTCAGTTTCACGATCCTGGATATCAGGTAGGATTTTAATACGGTTTAATAGCTGTAGCGAAAGTTGTCCTATGGGATCAAAGCTTCTGATGCTTTCTATTTCATTGCCGAAGAACTCAAGCCGATATGGGTATTCGTTGGAGTATGAAAAAAGGTCGATGATACCTCCACGCATAGAAAACTGACCGGGCTCAACCACGAAATCTACCGCTTCAAACCCATATTCATCCAATACATCGGCTATAAAGTCAAGCGATACCTTGTCGCCTGTTTTAAGAGTTAAGGTATGTCTTTCTAAGTATTGCCGGCTGATAACTTTCTCGCACAAGGCTTCTGGATAGCTTACAATCAATGTTTTACGTCTGCTGTTATACAATCTTTCCAACACTTCGGCTCTGGATAAAACTGATGAACGATCGGCTTTTTCGGGCTCATAAGGCCTTTTATATGAGGCCGGATAAAACAACACCTTCTTTTTGCTATAGTCAGCCTGACTTTCGTGAAACAGGTTTTCTATATCATTATAAAAATAGGCAGCCGATTCCTTGTCGGCACAAATAAACACATGTTGATCGCAAATATGTTCCGAAAGAAAAGCAGCATATAATGCTTTAGAAGAGCCTGTTAAGCCCGAGAAAAGCAAATGCCTGTGCTCCCGTATGGCAGCTTCAGCATCAGACAAAATACTATGAGAAGAAAATACAGAAATTAAAGAAAACTTATTCAAACTGCTTAAAATTGCGTCGGCAAAAATAAGGATATGTTTTATAAGTGTGGATACACTTCCCTTTTGAAAGTAAATCATAAAGTCGGTAACAGTGTTTAAGAGCTTTACTTTTTTTACTGTTTTCGAAAAATTGTTGAAATTGATTTATTCAGAGTATGATTTGTTTGATGCAGGCGACTACTTGATAGCAGAGGATTATAATTGAGAGATGATATAGCTTGATCTATGTTTTACCTTTGTTGGTTTGCTTTGTTGGATGTATCTTTGCAAGTAAAATATTTAAAGTGATTGAAGAATTGCAACCTATTGAACCAGCGGATGTTGCGCGACTAATTCATCTTGATAGGTCCGATTTGACGCTGCGATTAAAATTATTTTTATTTGATTTATTGACACATGATGTGGCACGTCTGTTTCAACTCATGTACACACATGATGTAAATGAACAACTTGTTTATGAGGCTTTATTGTTGCCCGACGACGACCAGCGTGCCGAAGCTATCGCACATCTGGTAATAGAGCGTGAAATGCAAAAAATAAAAAGCCGGGAAGCGTATAGACAAGCAAAAAGAAACAATCCTAACCCATCCTAACCTATGGATTTTGAAATAAATCAGCTGCTGTTTGCTTTTTTATTGACTTTGTTTGCAGGGCTTTCTACTGGTATTGGGAGTGCGATTGCCTTGTTGGCACGTCGTACGAATACTCGTTTTCTTACTCTTGCTCTTGGCTTTTCAGCAGGCGTAATGATCTATGTTTCTTTTGTGGAGATCTTTCAGGAAGCACGTGTCTTATTGATAGCCGATCAGGGAGAGGTATGGGGGAACTGGTATGCTGTTTTGGCGTTTTTTGGTGGTATTTTGTTGATCGCTTTGATTGATAAGCTTATTCCTGGCTTAGAAAATCCGCATGAGATGCGTCGGATAGAAGATTTAAGTGCGGAACAGAAAGAAAAGTACAAGCTGAAGCGTATTGGTATCTTAACAGCTGTGGCTATTGCAATTCATAATTTTCCTGAAGGGTTAGCTACGTTTACAGCTGCTTTAGATGATCCGACACTTGGTATAGCTATTGCGGTAGCTATCGCCATTCATAATATACCCGAAGGCATTGCAATCTCTGCCCCAATCTTTTATGCAACCGGCAGCCGTAAGAAAGCATTTTGGCTTTCATTCAGCAGTGGATTAGCAGAACCCATTGGTGCGATCATAGGCTTTTTAATCCTGATGCCATTTATGAATGCAGTCCTTTATGGAGTTCTTTTTGCTGTAACAGCGGGAATCATGGTGTTCATTTCTCTTGATGAATTACTGCCAGCAGCAGAAGAATATGGTGAACACCATTTGGCTATTTATGGCCTCATTGCCGGTATGGCTGTAATGGCACTCAGTTTACTACTTGTTTTGGTATAGATGATGCAAACGAATACATACATCTGTTGATGATCCAAGCAATCAGTGAGATAGTTGATTCTTTTTGTGTCAGTTTGTGATTTAAATAAAAAAACCTGCCGATGATGCAGCAGGTTCTTTCTATTCCAGACTTTGTTTCTTATGAAATAGCTATTTCACGGTTTATAGCAACTTTGGCTTCTTCGCGTTTGGGCAAATCAACATGCAGTATGCCATTGGTATAATCTGCTTTAATTTGATCCAGATTAATAGTTTTCGGCAGAGTGAAAGAGCGGCAGAAGTTGCTATAGTAGAACTCTCTACGGGTAAATCTTTCATTTGTTTCTTCCTGTTCTTCTGTTTGTTCCGTAGAAACGGTAAGCACGTTATTATCAAGATTAATCTTGAAGTCTTCTTTTTTCATACCGGGTACTGCCAGATCAAGGATAAAACTGTTTTCTGTCTCGCGTATGTTGGCAGCTGGTACCATCCCGCTACCTTCCGAACGATTGCGATAAAAAATGTTTTTGTCAAAGTCTTCCATTAGCTCGCTGAGCAAGCTGATTGGATGCTGGTTAAATCTGATTAAGTTCATGTGTAGTCCTCCTGAAATTTTTTGTTAATTAATACTTTTGATTCCACTATAGTCAAATAATATTCCAATAGCAAAACTCACTAAAAAACAGAGGAAAGCAGACATAATGACGTAAATATGTTTGATTGCCCTATGCAAAGCCGACAATATGGCAGTTGATTGGTAAATGAAAAGCAGTTTTATGAATATAGTCTGCTGTGCTGATGCCAATGAGGAATGCGTATTTTTGTAGCAAAATCGGATGAGGTGGAAGACCTGAGAAACAAATTACGTCCCGGCAGGATGCTTTATCCTGTATTATTAGGTTTGGCTGTCGCAATCTGGGTGGTGTATCGTCAGGTTGATCAGGATATTTTTGGGTTTTTTGCCTGGACATGGATTGCAGGTTGGGGTTTGCTTGGTGCCTTGCTTTTAATGGGTGTACGTGATTGGGCATACATTTACCGCATCAGGGTACTTACGAATAAGGAGTTGAGCTGGAAGCAGGCATTTCAGGTGATCATGCTGTGGGAGTTCAGCTCGGCAGTATCACCTTCAGTAGTGGGTGGAACAGCCCCTGCGGTTTATTTCTTACATAAAGAAGGACTGAACACAGGGAAAAGTACAGCAGTCGTACTGACAGCGATTTTACTGGATGAGGTGTTTTTTATACTGATCGTTCCACTGATGTATGTGGTTTTTCGCACAAATATATTTCCCCCCGAAAGTGTTATGTTGTCCAAAGGGCTGTATCTGATACTGATAGTTGGATATAGCATCATCTTACTTTATACTGTTCTTTTGGTTTATACGCTTTTTTTTAATCCATATTTTTTTAAAAGGCTGCTTTCCTGGTTTTTTCTGATTCCTTTTTTACGTCCATGGCGTAGCCGCATGCGCAAGCTTTCCAATCAATTGATTAGTACTTCAGAGGAATTGAGAGGTAAGTCGGTAGGCTATTGGATAAAGGCCTTCTTATCCACTACCATATCCTGGACAGCCCGCTATTGGGTGGTGAATTGTATGTTCATGGCTTTCTTTTTTGATGGGCTGACGTTATTTGACCATTTTCTGGTTTTTGCACGGCAGTTGACTATGTGGATCATTTTGTTGATCAGTCCGACCCCCGGTGGCAGCGGATTAGCCGAATTTGTGTTTAGCGGATTTTTGGGTGATCTGATCCCAAATGCGAGTTGGGCCTTGCCGTTGGCTATGCTGTGGCGACTGATCAGCTACTACCCTTATCTGATCATTGGAGCCATTGTAATGCCTGTCTGGATACGAAGAGTATATGCTAAAAATCCAGGAACATCAAAGGATGAAACAGCGGCTTAATCACTTCAGATTTTTGAAAAAAGCTTCCAACATTTTATTGGCAGCAATATATGGTGTGATTTTACGCTGTTTAATAGCAGCTTCTAACTCAGGCAACAGTTGTTTCACTGTATCATTTTCATAATAAAAGCTCATCAATTTGCCTTCTATATTGCTGTGCATACTTTCGACTGACTGGTTCAGACGTTTTTGTTCGAAATAGCCGTTTTGTCGGGTAGTGTCCACATAGTGCATGACCATTTCCCATACTTGATCAATATTTTGTTCTTCTAAAGCTGAGCAAGTAACAACTTTTGGATTGACACCTGAGGCTGCATTCGGAAACAGATGCAATGCGCTCTGATATTCGGCTTTTGCTTGGTTTGCCTTTACGATATTATCTCCATCGGCTTTGTTGACAGCTATCCCATCAGCCATTTCCATGATACCTCTTTTGATTCCCTGTAATTGGTCGCCTGCGCCTGAGATCAATAGCAGGAGAAAAAAATCGACCATAGCATGTACGGCTGTTTCCGATTGGCCTACGCCTACTGTTTCGACTATGATCACATCGAATCCGGCGGCCTCGCATAATATGATGCTTTCTTGTGTTTTTTGAGCTACACCACCTAAGGAACCGGCAGATGCCGATGGTCGTATATATGCCAATGGATGGGTGGCAAGGCGCTCCATACGGGTCTTATCGCCTAAGATGCTTCCTTTCGATCGTTGACTGCTGGGATCAATAGCTAATACGGCCACTTTTTTGTCTTGTTCAACAAGGTGCATCCCCAATGCTTCTATGAACGTGCTTTTTCCAGCTCCCGGCACACCAGTTATCCCAAGTCGAATGGCATTACCGGAATAGGGCAGACAGGCAGCTATCACTTCCTGAGCTAACTCCTGATGGCCTGGCAACACACTCTCAACTAAGGTGATGGCTTTGCTTAGTAACGTAATATCCCCTTTTTGTATTCCATTTACATAGTCTGCAACTGTGAGCTGCTCTCTCTTTCTCAGTCGTAAACGGGCTATTGCGGCCTGATTGAGATCATCAGGCTGGTCAATACCTTGATTTACTTTTAATGCACTTTCCTTTTTCATGCCTATCAATTCCTTGGCAAAGGTAAAAAGAATGCAAGAAATGATCATGGTAATTGAGGGTATAGTCGGAAAACAGATTGTAATCCTTACACCAGATTAACAGACCTTAGGTTGATTCTCGAGCTTTTAATCTTATGATACGTAAATCAGGCTTATTTTTGTCGTATTATTTTCATTTGCATGGCAGGGAAAAATCTATCGTTTCGGAAGCATATCATCATTTTTGTCATCCTTCTAGTAAGTGGGGTGTATCTGATGCGTATTTTTTACTTGCAGGTGATAGACCAGAATTACAAGGTTTCGTCGCAAAATAATGTGTTGCGCTTTGTCACTCAGTATCCGGCTCGTGGCTCTATCTACGACCGTAATGGAGAGTTGTTGGTGTTTAATGAGGCTGCCTATGATCTGATGATCATACCTCGTTTAGCGGTAGTCAAAGATACACTCACATTTTGTAAACTGCTTAAGATCGAACAGGATGTGTTTGTAAACCGGATTGCTAAAGCCAGGAATTATTCATCCTATAAACCTTCGGTTTTTCTGGAGCAAATTTCTAAGGAAGATTATGGATATATTGTTGAGAAGTTATATGAATATCCGGGTTTCTTTTTTCAGTCGCGTACCTTGCGTAAATATCCATTGCCTGTTGCCGCCCATGTATTAGGAGATGTAGGTGAGGTAAGTCAAGCTGAGTTGGACAGAGATGCTCATTATCGCATGGGCGACTATATTGGCAAATCGGGTATAGAAAGTTTTTACGAAACCGTGTTAAGAGGGAAAAAGGGGATGAAGGTGGTGATGGTCGATGTGCATAACCGTGATAAAGGTAGTTTTCAGGAAGGCCGATACGATACAGCGGCAGTAACAGGGGTCTCCATAGTTTTAGGACTTGACGTTAAATTACAGGCGTATGGTGAGCTGCTGATGCAGAATAAGACTGGAAGTATTGTCGCTATTGACCCGGCGACAGGTGAAATACTTGCAATGGTTACAAGCCCGTCCTACGATCCTAACCTGTTGGTTGGACGTGAGAGAGGCCGGCATTTCAATGCGCTGATGAATGACCCGCGCAAGCCACTGATCAACCGTGCTATCAGTGGCACCTATTCGCCAGGCTCTACTTTTAAGATGATCAATGCATTAGTAGCACTTCAAAGTGGAGCTATAAACGAGCATACACAGTTTAGCTGCCAGGGACAGGCAAGTACTCCGATAAAATGCACTCATACTCATATTAGCCCGCTGAAAGTGAAAGAGGCAATCGAACATTCATGCAATCCGTTTTTCTGGAATACGTTCAGAAGTACTTTGATGAACAATAGGTTCTCAAGTCAGAAAGAAGCATATGAGTATTGGTACGAGCAAATGCGGTTATTTGGATTAGGTCAGAAATTTGACACCGATATCCCTTTTGAGCTTTCGGGTAACATCCCGTCTAAAGAATATTTCGATAAGGTGTACAGAGGCAGCTGGAATGCACTCACAGTACGATCACTGAGTATAGGGCAGGGTGAGATACTCCTTACTCCCTTACAGTTGGCTAATTTAGCAGCTACTATAGGTAATGAAGGCTTTTATTATCCGCCTCATTTGATACGAAGCGTTGAAGATGATGCATGGCCAGCCAATGAGAATTATACTGCTGTACGAAATACAGGAGTAGAGGCCAGCCATTTCCGGTTGGTAAAAGAAGCCATGCTGAATGTGTTTGAAGGGGAGGGGGGGACAGCCCGATACTATAAAAGCCCGGCTTTTCAAGCTGCCGGAAAAACTGGTACCGTACAAAATCCTCATGGGAAAGACCATTCCATGTTTTTGGCGTTTGCACCTTTTGAAAAGCCACAAATTGCTATATCCGTGATAGTAGAAAATGCAGGGTATGGAAGCACCTGGGCAGCTCCAATAGCCAGCCTGATGATGGAGCATTATCTAACCGGATCAGTAAATCGAAAAACATTGGAACAACGTATTAAAGAAGCCGACCTGAATCAGTAAGCTATGGACGGAACATCAAACATATTCAAAGATAACAGAAGCGTGTGGGCTCATATTGACTGGACTACATTGCTTATTTATTTGGTGTTGGTTTTCATTGGCTGGATCAGTATTTATGCGGCTGTTTTTGAAGAAGATCATCATAGCATATTCGACCTGACACAACGATACGGCAAGCAACTGATGTGGATTGGATTTGCAATACTACTTGGGTTTGTAGTAATACTGATAGATCCTAAGTTTTTTGTGGCATTCTCCTGGCCAATTTATTTGCTCACACTCTTTATGTTAGTGGCTGTATTATTTTTTGGGACTACTATTTCAGGGAGTAAATCCTGGTTTCAGATTGGTGGTTTTGCGGTTCAACCGGCTGAGTTTGCAAAATTCAGTACCGCATTGGTTCTGGCAGCATACCTGAGTAGTCAGCGAGCTGATATGAGCAGTCTGCGCACTAAGATTATCGCGTTTATTATAATTCTCCTGCCGGCTGCGCTGATCCTCTTGCAGTATGATACAGGTTCGGCATTAGTGTTTTTTGCGTTTATCATAGTTTTTTATAGAGAAGGCTTCCCTGCAAAGCCTATTGTATTAGCAGGCATTGCTATGGTATTGTTTGTTTTGGCTGTCATTTTCCCAACTATATATGTGTTGATTGGGCTGGCTGTAGTTTTTATAGTTGGCTTGCTATTGACAAAACGCCGTGTTTCTACTGTTGTCTCATTGATAGCTGTTTTTCTGTTATTAGCTGCCTTTGTCTATAGTGTTGACTATATTTTTGATCATGTGTTAGAGCCTCATCAGCGCATCCGAATTCAGGTATTGCTTGGTTTGGAAGAAGATCTCTTAGGTGCAGGTTATAATGTACATCAGTCTAAAATTGCTATTGGCTCCGGAGGATTTTGGGGCAAGGGATTCCTGAATGGGACGCAGACAAAATTTAATTTTGTCCCAGAGCAAAGCACTGATTTTATTTTTTGTACTATAGGCGAAGAATGGGGATTTATGGGTGCTTTGGTCATTATTGGCCTGTTTATCCTTTTATTGGTGAGGCTGATTAATCTGGCTGAGCGACAACGTTCAGCCTTTGCAAGAGTGTATGGGTACGGCATAGTGAGCATATTGTTTTTTCATCTGGCAGTAAATATTGGAATGACTATAGGGTTGGTACCAGTCATTGGAATCCCACTCCCTTTTATCAGTTATGGCGGTTCGAGCTTATGGGCATTTACGCTTATGTTGTTTGTTTTTCTCAAGCAGGATGCCAACCGGTTGAATATATTGCTGTAGGCTTTTTCTTGTAGCAGTACCCACAAAATATTTGTTTTATCAGCAAGTCAAAAAGAGAAGGATCAACATATGATCCAGGCAATCAGCTGTTTTCAGACATGACAGCTGGCCATGCTTTTTCGGCAGCTAATTGTTCAGCTCCTTTGATTGAAAAATCTTTAGCTTCGGATATATTTTCACCATCTACATGAACTTCAATCAGATATTGCTTTTTATACCCTTCGCCTATCTCGGCTGCTACTATAAACTCAATGCTACGTTTTTCTTTCTGCCCCCACTCTAACAGCTTGCTCTTAAAGTTAAACTCACTCTTTTGCAGGGTGTCAATATCAATATGGACATCAATAATACGTCTGATCACTATGTTACGAGTGAATTGGTAGCCTTTGTCGATATAAATAGCACCGATAAACGCCTCGAATGCATCTCCATTGGCTGAGCGAAATGTGTTTTTATGTTCGCCATGAAGATGTACCCATTGATCTAACCCTAATTTTTGTGACAATCGGTTGAGTGAATTACGACTGACAATACGCGAGCGCATCTCCGTCAGGAAGCCTTCGTTTTTATACGGAAATTTTTTAAACAGATAATCAGCTATCACGGCATTGAGAATGGCATCACCTAAGTATTCAAGCCGTTCGTTGCTTAACCTGTATCCGTTGATCGTTTCATTAGCTGCCGACCTATGCCTACAAGCTAGCTGATATAAAAAAATATTTCCGGGCACAAACCCGAAAATATTTTTTATGGATTGCGCTAATCTTCTATCGGAAGAAAAATAGATTCGTACTTTATTGGTAATAAACAAATTGTTTCGGTATTAGCTAGTTGATCTTAGATAAATGCGTACAATTTTTTATAACCTGATCTGATTATTAAGGTTTGTATTTTTTGAAGATCACTGACACATTATGTCCACCAAAACCAAATGTGTTGGTCAGGGCTGCATGAATATTCCTTTTTTTAGCCGTGTGGAATGTGAAGTCCAATTTATTATCAATCTCCGGATCGTCTGTAAAATGGTTGATCGTAGGAGGTACGATATTATTTTTCACGGTTAGGATAGTTGCAATAGCTTCGATCACTCCGGCTCCGCCAAGCAGGTGTCCGGTCATTGATTTGGTGCTGTTGATCGCAATATTGTATGCATGTGGGCCAAAGAGGTTTACGATAGCTTTTGGTTCGGCTATATCGCCTACTGGTGTAGAAGTGCCGTGTGTATTGATATGATCGATGTCTTCTTTGATCATTCCGGCGTCTTCTAAAGCCCTTTTCATACTAAGTTCTGCACCGTATCCATCAGGATGCGGGGCGGTCATATGATGTGCATCGGCCGACAGGCCTGCTCCGCCCAGCTCGGCATAAATCGTTGCCCCTCTGGCTTTGGCATGCTCGTATTCTTCGAGTATGATACCACCACCACCTTCACCTATCACAAACCCATCCCGGTCTTTGTCGAAAGGGCGGGATGCTGTTGCTGGATCATCGTTACGTGTGGAAATGGCATGCATGGCATTAAATCCTCCAACACCGGCCTGATTGACTGAAGCCTCTGATCCACCTGCTACAATTGCCACAGCTTTACCGAGACGGATATAGTTAAACGCATCTACCAAGCTGTTGGCCGATGACGCACATGCCGATACAGTAGCAAAATTAGGCCCTCGCAATCCAAATTTAATCGATATATGACCTGCTGTAATATCAGCTATCATCTTTGGGATAAAGAAAGGATTGAATCTGGGAGTCCCATCACCGGTAGCAAATGCACTTACCTCATCAAAAAAAGTAGTTAGACCTCCAATACCTGACGACCATATGACACCTACTTCATCTAAATTTGTACCACTTCCGAGTATGCCAGAATCGAGTAACGCCTCTTCAGCAGCAATAAGGCCGAATTGGGCATATAAATCATACTTCCGGGCATCCTTGCGCTCAAAATAGTCTTTAGGATCAAAATTTTTAACCTCACAGGCAAAGTGGGTCTTAAACTTGGACGCATCAAAGCGGGTAATATTGGCAGCACCACTCACCCCTTTGATCAATGATTCCCAATAGGAAACAACAGTATTCCCAATAGGGGTGATGGCACCAATACCTGTTACTACTACTCGTTTTAGCTCCATACTAATGCATTAGCTTATCTTCTCTTTAATGTAGTTAATAGCATCACCTACGGTGGCTATCTTCTCTGCATCATCGTCCGGAATGGCAATGTTGAATTCCTTTTCAAACTCCATGATCAACTCAACTGTGTCGAGTGAGTCGGCACCAAGATCATTGGTGAAACTGGCTGTCTCAAGAATATCACCAGGTTCTACACCCAGCTTATCCACGATAATGTTTTTGATTTTGTCTCTGACTTCTGACATAATTTTAATTGTTTTATGTTAAACAAGGTTGCAAAAGTAAAATATTTTAGTCAAATAAAGCAACTAAATTAGATAAAAAATTGATATTCAGTATATATAGATTATGCTCAAGCGATTATCTCAATGATTTTGATAGATTATTCAGCCACTTAATTTTCTTTTTTGTCTGTATTATCTTTCTTTCCTTCTACTATCAACACTATCTCACCTTTAATATCGCGCTGGCTGAATGTATCTATCAGTGTTCGTAAGCTGCCTCGAATGATTTCTTCATAGATTTTGGTTAACTCTCTTGCTACAACAGCTTTACGATCATCACCCAATTTTTTTGCCAATTGCAAGAGGGTTTTTAGCAATCGATGAGGTGATTCGTATAAAATGAAGGTGCTGGTATGATCTCTAAGGGCGTTGATGCGCTTCTGCCTTCCTTTTTTTTGAGGCAGAAAGCCTTCAAAACAAAAACGATCGGCTGGCAGACCCGAGCTGACCAATGCAGGCACAAAAGCAGTGGCTCCCGGCAGACATTCAACCGGAACACCCTCTTCAATGCATGCCCTGACCAAAAGAAAACCAGGATCAGATATAGATGGAGTACCTGCATCTGTCAGATAAGAAAAGCGCTCACCAGATTGAAGACGGGCTACTAACTGAGCCACAAGCCGGTGTTCGTTGTGCTGATGAAAAGCCAACATGGGTTTGCTGATACCATAATGTTTTAATAGAATGCCTGTCTTTCGTGTGTCTTCAGCCAAAACAAGGTCAGTCTCCTCGCGCAATATCCTCAGTGCACGCAAAGTGATATCTTCTAAATTACCTATAGGACCAGGTATGAGTATTAGTTTCGACATAATGTTAGATGTAGATCATTTGATCAGATAGCCCACAGAAAAAAATATGACGTAGTGTCTGAGGTGTGTATGCCTGATAGTGTAATACAATTTCATAATGGATATCTATTCATCAGTAAGTATAGTGAATCTGGGTATATTGGAAAGATTGTCAACAAAGTGAGTCAATAAGCCAAAAAGCTGTTCATACTTAGTGAAAGGAAGCCGGTTTGGAGTATCATATATATTATGGTATTGCCTGTTTTCTTTTCCCATAGTATAAATAAACACCGCTGGCACACCCATTCGGTCAAAAGGGCAGTGGTCGCTGTTGCAGGTGCGGCCACGTGCATAAATATGCGGAAGAAAATCATAGGTTTGGTTAAGTTGGTCAAACAGGTCGAAAGCTTGAGGTATGGTTTTGCCGTTCACTATAGTTATTCCCTCGCTTCCGGTACCGACCATATCTAAGTTGATGACAAACTTGATGTTATCCAACGAAAATGGCGGATGTTCTACAAAATGGGAAGAGCCTAATAAACCGGCTTCTTCACCCGAAACCAACAGAAATACCATAGTATAATATGCTTTTTCGGGATGCCGGATATAATATCGTGCCAAATCCAGCACGCTTGCTGTCCCACTGGCATTATCGCTCGCACCGGCAAATAAGGCCTTAGGCCCCATACGTCCTATATGGTCGTAATGGGCTACAAACAGTATCAAGCTGTCGGGTTGATGGCTGCCTTTCACATAACCGCCTATGTTGCTGCTGATTCGCTGATGATGTAGTTGAGGCTCAGCCTGAATAAAAATAAAACGTGAATCGGGAGGGAGTTTTGATGAGGTTACTTTTAGGCGTACTTGCCCTGGTTCAAACTGGGTAGTTGATACATGCCACCATAAATTGTCCGGTTCGGGATGAAGCAGGGCAGGCACACCAGGTAACCCATCACGGTAAGCTCCTGACAGATGCTCTGGAATGACTACCATCTTAGCAGCTAAATCAGTAGTATCAATCAGCAGGTAAATACTTTCAGTTTTTGTGATAGAATCGGGTAGCCATATCAACTCGTAACTTTCATGTATAGCACTTTGAGCCGGATGCAACACAAAATCTTTTCCAGGAAACAGCCGATTCTTATCAATCTTGATATGTATATTGCCTGGGAAGGTGTTTACGTCGAATGAATATTCTTGTGAATATTGATCCCACAAAGGAAGCAGACCTGCTTTTTTCATCTCGCGGGCCAGAAATCGGGCTGCTTTGTGATCACCACCTTTAAAGTAGCCACGTCCGTGAAATGCAGGTGAAGCTAATCGTCCAACGGTTTTATGTACATAAGCTCTATCCTGGCCAATTGAGTGAAAACCAACTAAAAAAACTAATATAACACAAAAAATATATTTCATTTCATCGGTTTAAAGATTTGTGATTGTTAGTGTTCTTCTCTGTGTTTCTTACACATAACTTAAAGGAACGCATATTGGAAAGGATAGGTTTTCGTTTTTCCGGCATCATCCTTCAAGTTTGCGTGTGATCAGTTGCGCCAGTTTTTCTTTAGCCTCGGATTCAACAGGCCAGCTGTGAGCTACACTGAGTTCGATGAGATATGTACGAGCTCCGTTTAGACTTTGAAAGCTGTTCAGCTCTTCAATTGCTTGATTATATGCTTTTAAGCTGCCACCAAATAGTTCGTTGATAAATAAAAATTTCTCATTTATGCCTATGGCCTGTCGTAGATCGGGTATTGCTGTTTGCTCTAAACGAGCTGCTATGCTTTTATCCGGCTGTTCGGCCAATTTATCGGCAATGCTCTCGCTGTAGAACGAGCTGAACAAATCGGGAGACGGTTGAGCAGCTTTGTCGCTAACAGGTTTGGGAATTATATCTATTTCTTTTTTGGGAGCCTTGTGAGTTTGAGATTCGGTGTTAACGGTAGTATTTGATTCATCTACAGCAGTTTGATCAGATATAGGGTGTGGAGTAGATTCTTCCGCTTGCTGTGCCTTGTCTTCTAACTGATTAAGAGTTCTGGCAGTGATATCGGCTTTTTCAGCAGATATTTGTGCCGGTTTTGAGTCGGTTTGAGGGTAAGTCGGATCCATATCAGTGGGATATAGCCTTTTTGTTTCCATATCAAAGACCATCTCATAAATATGGCGTAGTGCGTGTAAAAGGCTTTCTTTCTCAATTGGATGCAGTGCTTTATCCCTTTGGAGGTGATAGCTTACCTGATCTTTCAAGTCATCAACTGCTTGAAGGATTTTTTCTATGAGTTTAGAGTTTTGTGTAGGTTCCATTTTTTTAAGGTGTCAAAAAACCGATTCCTATGTATATTTGTAAAATGTAAAAATAAGAAGTTCTGCAATTCTTGCCTTATGTTTTTAGAAAAAGAAACCAACAATACATCGGGTAGTGGATGGATTGAAGTGATATGTGGCTCTATGTTTTCTGGTAAGACGGAGGAGTTGATCCGTCGCTTGAACCGTGCACGTATTGCCAAACAAAAGGTTGAAATTTTTAAACCTGAATTAGATAAACGCTATAGTGAGGCAGATGTTGTATCGCATGATGCGAATGCTATACGGTCTATACCGGTTCAAAGCGCCTCGCAGATATTGTTTTATGCCGGTGATTGTGATGTGGTAGGTATTGATGAAGCTCAGTTTTTTGATGCAGAGTTGACAGCAGTTTGTAATCAATTGGCTGATATGGGAATACGTGTTATAGTGGCAGGCTTGGATATGGATTTTTCGGGTAAGCCGTTTGGACCTATGCCACAATTGCTGTCCATAGCCGAATATGTTTCCAAGGTACATGCGATCTGTATGCGGTGTGGTAACTTAGCCCATTATTCATTTCGTACTATTGCCAGTGATAAATTAGTCATCCTGGGAGAAACGGAAAGTTATGAGCCTTTATGCCGCTCATGTTACAATAAGGCCACTCGTCAATCAGATCCAACACACAAAAAGGATAGCTAAGTCGGTGAGGTTTTATATTTTTGCATGTTAAAATCATAATATACTTACTATGAGATTAGGAATTATTAGCTTGTTGTTGATGGTAACAACTTCTTTATCAGCTCAGCATCAAAAAGAAACATTAGTTTTGATCAAGACCCCTTATGGCGAGATAACGGCCAAACTGTATAACGATACTCCTCAGCATAGAGATAATTTTCTCAAGCTGATACAGCAGGGATGGTATGATCAGAGTCCGTTTCATAGGGTCATCAATAACTTTATGATACAAGGCGGATCCAACAAAGAAGGGAAAAATGACCCTGGTTATACGGTTGCTGCCGAGTTCAAGTCGCATTATATTCATAAAAAAGGAGCATTGGCTGCAGCCCGCTTGTCCGATCAGGTGAATCCCGAGAAACGTTCGTCCGGCTCACAGTTTTATATAGTTCAAGGGAAAAAATATCAGGCAAACGATCTGAGAATGATGAGCCAACGCACCGGATTCAATTATACGGAAGAGCAGATCCGAACCTATGCTGCTCAGGGTGGTACTCCCCATTTAGACGGACATTATACTGTTTTTGGTGAAGTGATAGACGGCTTTGAGGTGATCGACAAGATAGCTGCCGTAAAAACGGGAGAAGCCGACCGGCCGCTTACCGATGTTCGTATGACTATTGAAATCATTGATTAAACATGCTAACAGATTGATAATCACCTCTTATGAAAGAGAAAATAATAGAGCTGTCGAAACAGATCCGACAGTTTGATCCTCAAAACAAACAGCAACTTGAAGAGTTTAAGATCAAATTTCTGAGTAAAAAAGGGATGATCCCTTCCTTATTTCAGGAGTTTAAGCAGGTGCCTCCTGAAGAGCGAAAAACTATCGGCATTTTACTCAACGAATTAAAACAGTTGGCACATGAACATCTTGAAGCAAGCGCATTGAAATTTGAAGAGATAGTATCGCAAACCGTTCAAATTGATACCAGTCTGCCAGCTGCTTCGATCACAGGAGGACGACATCCTATCTCTATCGTAAGCCGCGATATCAACACTATATTCGAGCGTTTAGGCTTTGTAATAGCTGAAGGACCTGAGATAGAAGACGATTTTCATAATTTTACTGCACTGAACTTTCCGGAAGAGCATCCGGCCCGTGATATGCAGGATACATTTTTTATTGCAAAATCGCCGGACATTGCCTTGCGAACACATACCTCAAGCGTGCAAGTAAGGGTCATGGAACAGTCGCAGCCCCCTATCCGTATCATAGCACCCGGAAGGGTGTTTCGAAACGAAGCAATATCGGCAAGAGCACATTGTATCTTCCATCAGGTCGAAGGATTGTATATTGATAAAGACGTGTCGTTTGCCGATCTCAAACAGACGTTGTTTTATTTTGCACGTGAGTTTTTTGGAACAAATACGAAAATACGCTTCCGGCCCTCCTATTTCCCGTTTACCGAAACGTCGGCCGAGATGGATGTCTCATGTAATATATGTGGTGGAAAAGGCTGTACTGTATGTAAATATAGTGGATGGGTTGAGATACTCGGCTGCGGAATGGTCGATCCTAATGTGTTGGAAGCATGCAATATCAATCCGGAAATATACAGCGGATATGCATTCGGGATGGGGATAGAACGAATTGCAATGATGAAATATCAGATCAACGACTTAAGACTGTTCTTTGAAAATGATATGCGATTCCTCTCACAGTTTTCCAGCTTAGTTTGAAAATAATAAAACAGTACCGATTGTAAAGATCAATCTATACTAATAGTGTATGTAGCATGCGGGTTCTAAGCTGATTATCCCGGTGCTCAATATGTGTTTTCTGTATAATCTTTTCTTATATTAAATGATGAAACCTGAAAGGGAAGAAGTAAACCAGTACTTTTGCCTTTGATTGTATGTTGTCGTACGAAAAAAAACCTACAGTTGAATGAAAAATAAGTTGGGATATTTGTCAGTAATATTAGCACTTTATCTTTGGCAACCTATGAGTCAGGCTCAGTCATACAACACGCCTATTACTGATCCGGTACGATCGCAGGAAATACTGATAGACCTCATTGACAGAGATGGGTTGATGAGTGTCGAGATGGGAGAAAGTTTTTTGGAATATTATGATGACTATCATCCTGATCAGGCTGTGTTAGCTTCGTTGCGTCCTTTGATGGAAGGTTTAGTCATTACCATAGTGTTGGGTACATGGTGCGGTGATAGCAAAGAACAGCTACCCCGTTTTTTAAAACTACTTGACCAATTACACTATCCAACTGATGAGATGCTTATGATAGGGGTTGATTCGGACAAATCAGCCCGGGCTTTTGATGTCAGTGGGTTTGATATAGAACGGGTTCCGACTTTCATATTTTATAAGAGCGATATAGAGATAGGGCGTATTGTTGAATCGCCTGAGGTAAGTTTAGAAGCAGACTTGCTGAAAATCGTGCAATAGCTTAGTATGGTTTCATCGAAAGAGATTGTTGAAGGATGAGGATCTTTAATCAAATCAATGACTTACAATCTGTGTTGCAGGCTGAGCGCAAGCGGACTCGTTCAATAGGATTTGTTCCTACTATGGGAGCCTTGCACGAAGGCCATCTGGAATTGATGCGTAGAGCAAAAGCCGAGAACGAGTTATTGGTAGCAAGTGTTTTTGTGAATCCTATTCAATTCAATAATTCTATTGATCTTGAGAAGTATCCACGCAATCTACAGGACGATATTCGGCTTCTTGAATCGGTAGCCTGTGATGTGTTGTTTAATCCATCAGTTGAAGAAATGTATCCCGAGCCTGTAACCACTCAATATTCTTTTGGGTCTTTGGAAGAGGTGATGGAAGGCGCTTTTCGGCCCGGTCATTTCAATGGGGTGGCTGTTGTGGTTCATAAATTATTTGAAATAGTTCAGCCTGATAAAGCCTATTTTGGTGAGAAAGATTTTCAACAGTTGGCTATTATCCGTGAGCTTGTCAGACAATATTCCTTACCTGTTGACATTGTTGCCTGCCCTACCATACGTGAGGCTGACGGCTTGGCAATGAGCAGCCGAAATCAGCGTTTACTGCCTGCGGAGCGCGTTATTGCACCTAAAATCTATCAGATATTAAAGAAAGGAGCCAGCTTGCGTAATGTGCTTAGTCCAAAAGAGATGCGCATATGGGTGCGCACGCAACTTGAGAAGATAGATGGATGTATGATAGATTATGTAGAGGTTGCAGATGACATTGAGCTACAACCAATTGAACACTGGAACCAGTCAACAGGGGCACGCCTGTTTGTTGCATTGTTTTTAGGTCAAGTGAGACTGATAGATAATATAAGAATATTTTAATACTTTTGCTGCCGGCTTTGTAGCCGTATTTCATAGTTGACATATGATGAATATCGAAGTAATGAAATCGAAGATCCATAGGGCTACCATTACGCAGGCCGACCTGAACTATATTGGTAGTATTGCAATTGACCAAGACCTTATGGATGCTGCCAATCTTATTGAAAATGAGCGGGTACATATTTATAATATCACTAATGGCGAGCGTTTGGAGACCTATGTGATCAAAGGTAAACGTGGTAGCGGACTTGTCTCGCTCAACGGTGCTGCTGCCCGAAAAGCCGAGGTAGGCGATAAGGTGATCATTGTATCATATGCCAGCATGGAATTTGAAGCGGCAAAATCCTTTAAGCCGTATATTATCTTCCCTGACGACGACAATAAAGTATAACCCGATACTTGAAGAAAAAATTACTTAACATAGGCAAATATTTAGGGTTCTTAGCCTTAGGTATTTTTCTGTTCTGGTTGAGTTTTCGTAAGATAGACATCAGCCTGATATGGCATGAACTCTCAGAAGCTAACTATCTATGGGCATTTGTAGCCTTGTTGATAGCCGGCCTGTCGCATGTGTTTCGTGCCATGCGCTGGAACCTCATGATAGAAAGCATGGGGTATACTACCAGGTTATCTACTACTTTTTTTGCGGTGATGATCGGATATCTCGCCAACACAGCAGTACCACGTATGGGAGAATTTATGCGGTGCGGAGTGCTGACAAAAAAAGATAAGATCCCATTCAACACCTTGTTTGGTACGGTGATATCCGAACGACTGTTCGATATGCTGGTCTTGCTGATATTGATGACAACCGTCATATTCGGGCAATGGACAAGGTTAGGCGACTTTGTGATGCAATGGATAAGACCTTTTGTCGCAACAATTGGCAGTCAGGCTGTATGGCTATTGGTGTTAGTTGTGATAGCGTTGATAGTGATAGCGATAGGATTATTTTTTTATCTCACCCGTCGGAAACAGCTCAACCGCTTTCCGGGTTATAAAAAGATGTATGCATTGATCTCAGGTTTTGCTCAGGGCGTCAAGACTATCACACAGGTCAGACAAAAGGGGTTATTTCTGCTTTATACTTTATTGATCTGGCTAAGCTATGCCTTAATGGTGTATATTCCGTTTTTTATGTTTCCCGAAACCGACACTCTTAGTCCGATGGCAGGTGTCACACTACTTGCTTTAGGCAGCTTAGGGATGGTAGCACCCGTACCCGGAGGTATAGGAGCTTATCATTTTATCACTAATTCAGTATTAACAAGCTTATACGGGATTTCCGCACATATTGCAGGAAGTTTTGCCGTCATCACACATGCTGGTCAAACTCTACTGAATGTGATAGTTGGATCAGTTGGATATTTAATCTTATTTTTGAAAGGTACTAACACAACGAAGAATGACTAATTTAGATATACTGCAACAAAGGATTTATGATACCGGACGGCTTGAGAAGCAAGTAGCTATCTGGCGTTTTCTGCAGAAGAAGATCGTATTCACCAATGGCTGTTTTGATCTGATACATCCCGGGCATATAAGCTATCTAAGTCAGGCTGCTGATTTAGGCGATGTGTTGATCATTGGCTTGAACACCGATACCTCGGTTCGAGAGCTGAAAGGTAAGGGACGACCAGTCATCCCGCAGGAAGGCAGAGCTTTAACTCTGTCGGCTATGAGGTTTGTTGATGCGATAGTACTTTTTGATGAACCAACACCTATTGAGTTGATTCGATTAGTGCAACCCGATATATTGGTGAAAGGGAAAGACTATAAAACAGAGGAAATAGTAGGCTACGATTTTGTGACAAAAAGTGGAGGAAAGGTTGTAACCATCGACTTGCTTGAAGGCTATTCAACAACAGCTATCTTAGACAGTAGAAACTCAGAATAGTTCTGTACTACTGATAAACAGCCTCTTATCTATCTGATTAGCTATTCTTCTTTACGCCCTGGCAATTTCGACATAACATAGGTTCCAATGATACCAACGGCAAAAAGAACTATGCGTATCGTCCATGACTTGAGGAAAACAAAAGATGAAATAAATATCATTACCCACATCATACTGACAGCCCGTATTTTAGCACGTACGCTCATGCCTTTGCTGAAATCGCGTATATAGCCGCCAAACAGCTTGTGATCCAGAAGCTTTTGTTGCAATTTCTTAGAACTTCTTGAGTACAGATAAGCAGCTAAAAGTAAAAAAGGGGTAGTAGGCAAACCCGGAACGACTATTCCTATCATGCCGATAAGCAATGATAACGATCCTAATAAGATGAAGACTGTCTTTTTCATCGGCTTAAAACTCTATGATCTCCAGTGTGTTAATCAATCCTAAAATTATAAATCGATGAAATTGCTCCGCTCTCCCATAATTTCTTCTCCTCAGTTTTTATGAGAAAACGACGATTAGAAAATCTAATTCCATTTTATGTTGTTTGAAGTATTTACGCTATTGGTTGCCGGCTTGTTTACTTGTTCAGGCTTTTTCCGATTCGGAATAAAAGTCGAAGAACTCCGGGCTTAGTTCGGCCATAAATGCTTCTGCTTTTTCTACCATTGATCGGGAGCCTATAAACAAAGGCGAGCGTTGGTGAATGTGCTCGGGTTGTATATCCAATATCCTACGGAATCCATCCGATGCTTTGGCACCGGCTTGCTCGGCTATGAAAGCCATAGGGATACATTCATACAGCAGACGTAGTTTGCCGGCAGGGTTCTTCTTGGTCCCGGGATAAATATAAATACCACCACGAAGCAAATTGCGATGAAAATCGGAGATCAACGATCCAATATAGCGTGTGGTGTATGGACGATTAGTAGATGGATCATCTTCTTGGCAATATTTGATATATTTTTTCACGCCGTCAGGAAAATAAATATAGTTGGCCTCATTGATGGAGTAAATAGTTCCCGGGTCTTTGATTCTCATGTTTTCATGCGAGAGGAGAAAAATCCCACAAGTAGGATCGTATGTAAAACCATTTACTCCATCGCCTGTAGTATATACTAACATGGTGGAAGAACCATAAATAATATATCCGCCGCATACTAATTCGGTGCCGGCTTGCAGCACATCCTCCATAGTGATGGTATTTCCCATTGATTTGCGCCTATAGATAGCAAAAATGGTACCTATGGGGACATTCACCTCAATGTTTGAAGAACCGTCAAGCGGATCAATCGCAACAATATACTTGGCATTGGCGGCTATATTATCTTCAAAAACTATCACATCTTCGTTTTCTTCGGATATCATAGCTGCACATTGTTTGCCATTGCCAAGTGCTTTGATGAACTCATTATTGGCAATAACGTCTAATTTCTTTTGGCTTTCGCCCTGCACATTGGTAGAGCCGTGCGTTCCTAATATACCAGCCAGACCTGCTCTGTTGACATCGCGGTTGACAATTTTGGCTGCAATACTGATATCGTTCAGTAAATGAGAAAATTCACCAGTGGCATGACCGAATTTCTCACGTTGTTTCCAGATGAACTCGACTAAGGTTTTCATGGGTTTCAGTGTGTTGGTGTATTATTTTCCATAAGCTTCATACAGCAAATATAT
Source organism: Bacteroidales bacterium (assembly GCA_023229245.1). GTDB lineage: Bacteria > Bacteroidota > Bacteroidia > Bacteroidales > F082 > JALNZU01. The sequence continues at coordinate 45,892 of JALNZU010000006.1, forward strand.
TACTTTTGTTGGGCAGAAACAAAAACATTAAAAATCCTCTATGTTTAAGGTGTTTAAGTTTGGTGGTGCATCCATCAAAGATGCACAGGCCATACGAAATATTGCGATGATCCTACGCCAATCATCCTACAAAAGATTAGTGATCGTGCTTTCGGCTATGGGGAAAAACACCAATGCATTGGAAGCTATTTTACATGCCCGGCGCACTCAAAGTAACGACCTGCCCTTGCTGTTGGAAAATCTGAAAACCTTTCATCTGAATATTTGCCATGAATTGTTCGACACTTGTCCCAAGGATCTGCAACTAATTCTTGAAAGCTATTTCTCAAAATTGATTGACCATTTGGATCAATACGCCGACGCAGCCTACGACACCCACTATGATCAAACTGTAGTTTTTGGTGAGCTGATGGCTACAAGTATCCTTGCATATTATCTGAAAGAGGCAGGATTTGATTTAGTACATGCTGATGTGCGTGAGCTGATACATACTGACCGTTCGTTTCGGGCTGCCCGTGTTGACTGGGATAAGACTGTAGATGCTTTTCACAAATTGGTGCAACTGGAAACTGCTTCCATCATCCTTATTCAAGGCTTTATTGGGGGGACATCTGATGGTTTTTCTACTACATTAGGTCGTGAAGGCTCCGACTACTCTGCTGCTATTGCAGCTTATTGCCTGCAAGCTACTGATGTCACTATCTGGAAGGATGTGCCGGGACTTCTTAATGCCGATCCCAAACGATTTGAGAAAACGGTGAAGCTACACCAACTTTCATATCAGGAAGCTATTGAGCTGGCATATTACGGAGCTAGCGTACTACATCCTAAAACACTCAAGCCTCTACAAAATAAAAATATACCTTTATATATACGGTCATTCCTCAACCCACAAAACCCGCCCACCGTCATCGGCCATCAATCCGAAATGGATATGGCTGTGCCATCTTTTATAGTGAAAGATAATCAGATGTTGGTAAGCATACATACACGCGATGCCTCATTCATGGATGAACAGCGGTTACACTATTTATTTGGGGTGCTGCACAGAATAGGGATACATGCACATCTGATACAGATATCAGCTTTGAGCCTTTCCATCTGTTCGGATGAAGTGAAAACAAAGCTACAAGCTTTACTCACAGAGTTGCGAGATGACTATTTTGTACGATACAATACTGAACTTCAGCTGTTTACAGTGAGGCATTATAATGGATATGAACAGATGTTTGATGAGTTTGTGAAAGGTAAAGAAGTGTTGCTCGAACAACGAAGCCGTTTGACACTGCAACTTGTGCTGAGAAACTAACAAAGTTATTCCTCAACCCTATCGGTGTGCTGCGATACTTCTGAAAAGGTTTCCTGATTAGCATAAAATACATCCATGACTACTATGATAGCCATCAAGCCCCATACGGGAACGGATAGTTTATCGGTATCCAAGAAGTTGTTGAGAAACCCATGCACAAAATAACTGATCAAAGCTAATGTTGCTGAGAGAGATAGTACTCTAACTTCTTTTGATCGGGCTTTTTGATATGTTTTTAATCCTCTGTAGATCATCGTTCCCACTAATAGAAAAACCAACAGCATTCCGGGCATCCCCATTTCCGATAACGGTCCTATATATTCGCTATGTGCGTTACCCATATCACCGGCATTGGTGCTAATAATAGTTTTTTCTTTTGATCGCTGGAAAGGGCCGTAGACAAACTGATAGGTACCGGGTCCCCATCCGAAGAACGGCCGTTCGTGATATAAGCGTAAAGCTGCCTGCCACCTGTTGATGCGTTCTAAATTAGAAGCGTCCGACGAAATATTATACATCGACTGAACGTGCTCAACTATATCGGCTGAGGAATCCTGTTTGTTTTTTTCCATCACATCCAATATCTGATGTTGGAAAGTGAAGATTATAGCGATGAAAAGTCCAAATGTGATAGCCATCCACCGAAACTTAATTCGTAATCGTACAGCTATTAAGACTAAGAGAGCGACTGCTATGCTCAGCCAGGTGGCACGGCTTAAAGAAAGGACTACAGCTATCGTAAGCAACAAAACCATCAGTAATACTCCGGTTTTTTTTATGGTACTCAGGCCTGGGTAAAACATATAGCCAACCGTCATAATCAGGAATATAGCTAATGCAGCACCGTAGGCGGTATGGTCGTTATACAATGGCGACATCACCCAGTGCGCCGATTTATCGCTGAATCCATACTGAGCATGATGAGCTACGGTGTAAATAATGACGATAACCAACGCACTATTATAAAGCCATACAAACCAATGAATATTATTGGGCTTCTTGAATACCATGGCACCAACAAAAAAAGCCGGTATTACAAACCATAAATAAGATATGAGATGTTTTATAGAAACAACCGGTAGCTCACTAGTCAAGGTAGTGATAAACATCCAGAACAGTATCAGATAGATAACCCATGCGATGGGGTGATTGGCAACAGCCCGGTCGTAGCTCCTTTCGTGAAGCAACTTGGCGATAAACAAAACCATGATACCTATCAGCAAAGGTTCAACAGGAATGCTGATTCCCAAGCCGGCTTCTAAATTTTGTACTTCAATGGATAATGGAGTAAGAAAACTGATCAGCAGCAACACCTTGTCCAATGAAAACACGTATAAGAGCAATATTCCTAATACTAATGGGAGCGCATAAAAATAATACACTCCTTTTTCTATGACCAAAAAAAGGCTCACGGCAAGAAAAAAGGCTGCCGCAAGATAAATCCAGGCTATTTTAGTACGTTCGGTCAAAATATTAGTGTTAGGCTTCTTTGGTGAGAAAGGCAGTCTTGTTGTCAAGTAAGAAAATAATCAACAGGCTTAATAGAAAAGCACCTAAGCCCGATAGTGCCACAATGATCCACCGAACGGGAAACACTTTTTTATCCGACGGAAAAGGCTTGCTGATAATATTGGAATAAGTAAGCTTCGCATGAATAAATCGCTGAGCTGTTTCAAGATCAAGCTTTACGGAAACAAAGCTGGTAGCCTCTGCTTCCAACATTTCAATAAGAGTGATCATCTCACCCCCATAATTTGCCATGTTGTGTTTGATTTCGTCCACTGCTTTGGTGTTGATACTAGTAGTGCTGGCTCCCATAACTGTACGCAAGTACCCGCGCATGATTTCCTGCGATTGCATCGTATAATCAACCAATCCATATTCAGTACCTAAAATACGCATCCGTGCCTGCAACGAATCAATCACATGCTTTTTATCAGCTAACTGTTGCTCATACATCTCCACCACCTCGCTATACTTCAGCTTGTGCAGATTACCCACTTTTAAGTCGTACTGATTTAGAATCTCATGTGCCATAGCTGCTGCACGCTCAGGGTCTTTGTCACGTACGATAATAGAAATAGCTTCGTAAGGTGTTTTCTTGATTTTGACGTTCTGACTGTATTTATACAACACAGTAGTACGCATGTACTTGTAGTTCGGATCAATCTTATAAACCTCTAATAGGTTGAATTTTTCAATGATAGAATCTGTAATATCCTGACCTTGAATAATCTGTAACATTTGTTCTGTTTCACTCTCATCGGAATAGCTCATGATATTGGACGGATAAGCCACCGCTTCCGATTTATAGAGGGGCGTAATGAAAAAAGGACCTGAAAAAATGGCTCCCAGAATGGCTGCAATCAAAGTTATGATAACCAAGTGCTTACGCCATTTGATGATCAGGCCTACAAGCGATGTGTTATTAAAATAATTATCCATAATACTCCAATATTGTGTGTTGTTAGGTTTTAATGCTTTTGCGTACTTTGTTTTTAATCGTTTTAGTTTGGTATTGACCCTGTGGGAGGAAAATAGCTTGAGGGCTTTTTTTTTTCATGCGTATGATGTTGAACCTGATCGGTGATAATCACAGTGATCAGGGCAATCAGCAAGGTGGAAAATATGCTGATAGCCACTATGAGCCAGCGTATAGGGTATGACTTACGCTCGGCTTCAAAGGCTGATGTAACAACAAACTTATGAGGTAGGTTTTGGGTAGCATCCACTTTAGCCTCCTCATATTTTGCTTTGATCTGTGAGAGTTGCTTACGCTCATGCTCAAGCATATCACGTAAAGACACATAGGCACCACCATATTTGCTCAGAAGGTCTAACTTGGCATAGAGTGACTGTATTCCGCTGCTGTTGTTTCTGGCTAATTCAATGGCTAACTGCCGGTTGATCATCTCAGCCTGGCTTTCGTAATCGTGTATCCCTAAACGACGAATGGTATTCAGAGAGTCCTCCATGCTGTTCACCTCATCACGTAGCTTGAAATATTCGGCTTCTACAATATGAAAAGCTCTGATAGCTAGTTCTTTTTGCATCACATTCATGGTAGAATCGAAGAGCTCAGCTATGTCGTTGGCAATATTGGCAGCAATGACAGGCTCTTTGTCGAAAACTGTAATTTTTACAGCCATATATTCTGTGCGCCTGAACTTGATCCTGTTTTCGTATTCCTTATATAATTTAGTGAACCGATAGTTGACTCCTTCATGGATGTTGTAGTGTTTCATCAAGTCGTATTTCTCGATGATCCGATCACGTATCTTGTTGGAGTTCAGTATCTGCAGCATCCGCTCTGTCTGCTCATCCTCGCCAAACTCCAATAAATCCTTATTGCTGTTAAAAGTGGTACTTAAAAGCGATTTGGAGATAGAATTGGATGAAGTAGGATACAGGATGACCGTTGACTTATACAGAGGTGTGATAAAAATCGGACTGCTAAACAGCCAGGCTAATAATGTGGTGGCTACCGCTACAATAATGAACACTTTTCTGTACCTGATAATCAGATTGACCAGATGAAAACTATTCATGGCAGGTCCGTTGGAATTTTGCATCTTTTTTGTCTTACAAAAGGACGTCAAAATTAAAAAATATATTGAACACTAAGTAAAAGCTACAAAAAGAAGTGAAGATACTTGGGAATAATCAAGTTAAGTCAGTTCCTGAGCCGAAACCATCAACTTTTTCAGGTTTTGAATGCATATCATACGCGTTAGAAACACTAATAAAAATGATGCGACAGCTGCTATGATAAAATTGAGTTTCCAGTCGAAAGGAAGTAAAAGACTTCCAAAAGCAACTGCGAAAAGTAAGATAATGAAAACTACTAATCGCCACCAAAAACTAATTCCAAATCGCAGGCTGAACACCTTTCGGGCTATCAGAAACTGTATTAAAGCTGTTGTTATTTGAACGCCCAAGCTTGCCCATGCTGCCCCAATAGCTTGAAAACCTGGTATTAAGAGCAGGTTAATTGCCACATTGATTATTACTCCTATGGATGCTACGATATTGAGGGTCTTTAAGCTTCCATTGGCAGTTAGCAAGGTGCCGAAAATATACGTAGTGGAAATAGCTACAAAGCTCCCCATCAACAGACGAAATACCGTTGCAGACTGATCAATACGGTATGTGAAAACAGCTATGCTCTCCCCCTCACGCAAGCCATACAGCAACGACATCAGATTATTGCTGTAAGCTATCGCAAGAACTGCTACTACCAACGACATGGAAAGCATGATACCAAAAGAGAGCTTGACCAACTGATTAACCGATTGACCCTGCTTGATCATAGACGAAAACATGGGTAACAATAATACCGAAAACAATAACGAAATATTATTACCCGCATCTAACAGCCTGAATGCTTTCCCGTAAATACCGGTCTGCACATTACCTATACCTTCGGGTAACATCCGTTCGAGCAATACGGGCTCTAATCGATTATAAAAACTCATCAATAAGGCTAACAAGGCAAAAGGCAGGCTTTTTCTAATGATCATCAGCATAAAAGGCCGATGAAATCGCAGCTTGAATGAACCTGAATGCCTGATAACAAAAAATAAAGCTGCTAACATGGTCAGCAGATACGATAGGGTTTGCGCATACACAAACCATTCGATGCGAAACGGAGCAGGTAACCATCCCGACCATAGCAATATGCTACATATGAGGATCATCAGTACCCTGTCTAAAACCGAAAAAAAGCTATCAGTTTTAAATAGCAGCAACCCGCTAATGTTTGACCGCAAATAGAGAATAAACGACAGCAAGACCTGGTTTACTCCTATCCAGCCAAGCAGATATAAATGCTGACCTCTGTATCCAATAGCTAATCCTATGACAAAGATCAATACTCCATAAAAAGCTGATAACAGTATCTTCAGACTGGCAATACCGGTAAAATGCTTGGATAAAAGATGTTTGTTTTGAGCAATATTTCGATTGTTGAAATTGGTGATACCCATATCCAACAGTATGGTAAACAGAAAAGTAAAACTGAAAACCGAAAGATAAATCCCGTAGGTTCCATCGCCTACCGTGTTTTGCACACTGCGGTCAATCCCTAATATCCAGAATGGCTTGATCAACAGATTGAGCGATAACAACAGCACTAAATTCTTGATGAACTGTTTCTGCATAGGCTAAGTGTGAGGCATCATACAATAAAACAATAACACATCTCGTATATTTTGACAAGACTTGTTTTGCCAGCCTAACGTTGCATAGGTGGCTCGCAAATACCTCTTTTTGTCGCTAAGAACAGCAGCATTCAGCATGCATTTCTAGTTAAAAGATGAAATGAAATTCGGATATTTGCCACAAAGTTACACTAATGTCCGATTAAAAAGATAGCTATCAAGATCACTGTCAGATTCTGTAGTAGTTCCTGAATGATCATATCATTGATGGAACAGATTTTAAGATTCTGGCGATAGTACTAAAGTGTTGTCTTATTAATTCGGTACGGCTAAAATTGTTGTCATTGAAGATTGCTGTTAATACTCGTCTTTTGTTACCCGATAAGTTAGAAGGTATTGGGTGGTTTACCTTTGAAACGCTACGACGTATTGTAGCCTCACATCCTGAGGTGAAGTTTTATTTTTTGTTCGATCGAAGTCCTGATCCAAGCTTTATATTTGGTCCTAATGTAGAGGCGGTAGTGTTGAAACCGCCGGCTCGTCATCCTTTTTTATATGTGATATGGTTTGAATGGGCTGTCAAACGTGCATTGGATAAGATACAGCCTGATCTTTTCCTCTCGCCCGATGGATACCTTAGCTTAGGTAGCACTATTCCCTCATTATCAGTGCTTCATGACCTGAATTTCGAACATTTTCCCGACGACTTGCCTCTGTTGGCCCGGTGGCATTATCGAAGCTTCTTTCCGCGTTATGCCCAAAAGGCTGCTCGTATTGCTACTGTGTCAGAGTTTTCGAAACAAGACATCATACAGCAGTATGGTGTACCTGCCGAAAAGATTGATGTCGTATATAATGGAGCCAATGAGTTATTTTCTCCATTGACGATTGAGGAGCAGCAAGCTGTACGCCAGCGTTATAGTGAGGGGTATCCGTATTTTTTGTTTGTAGGCGCTTTGCATCCACGTAAAAACTTAGTACGCTTGTTTCAGGCTTTTGACTTATACCGCAGCCAAAGCAACCAGCAGGTGAAACTGCTGATAGTAGGCGAGAAGATGTTTCGAACCAAGGCTATCAGCCAAACGTATGAAGGCATGACATATAAAGATGAGGTGTTGTTCTGTGGTCGTATGGGTACCAGCGAGCTGCATAAGATCACCGCTTCTGCTTTGGCTATCACTTATGTGTCTTATTTCGAGGGGTTTGGTATCCCTATCGTTGAAGCGTTCCGGTGTGGCGTACCGGTAATCACTTCTAATGTTACTTCTATGCCGGAGGTGGCAGCAGAAGCAGCTCTGTTGTGCGACCCCTATAGCGTTGAATCTATTGCAGAAGCGATGGAAACTATGGCAACAGATGCAGAACTGCGTAATCAGCTTGTTGAAAAAGGAATGGAACGAAGCCGTATCTTTACATGGGATGCGGCTGCCCAACGACTGTGGAACAGCATCTCAAAGGCATTGACACAATCCAAAAAATAACGCGTATGAATATTTTATTGCTTGGATCAGGAGGACGTGAACATGCAATGGCTTGGAGACTTCAACAATCGGAGGCACTGCATAAACTCTATATTGCACCCGGCAATGCAGGCACTTCAGAATTAGGCGTCAACCTGCCGGTAGATGTCACTGATTTTGAACAAATCCGACACAATATCATAGAAAAAGATGTCCAGATGGTTGTAGTAGGGCCTGAACAACCTTTGGTAGATGGGATAGCCGATTTTTTTCTCAACGACCCTTTGCTGCAATCTATTCCTGTGATAGGACCTACGGCAGCCGGTGCCCGATTGGAAGGGAGCAAGGCTTTTGCAAAAGCGTTTATGCAGCGACATCAAATTCCAACAGCACGTTATATAGAGGTTGATAGTGATAATTTAGAATCAGGACTTGAGTTTTTACGGCTGATGCAACCACCATATGTGTTGAAAGCTGATGGATTGGCTGCCGGTAAAGGGGTGTTGATCATTGATGATTTGACAGAAGCGGAAAAAGAATTACAACTGATGCTGAGTGGTAAGTTTGGTTTAGCCAGCCGGAAAGTCGTAGTGGAAGAATATCTTACTGGTATTGAACTGTCCGCATTTATAATAACCGATGGGATACATTACAAAATGTTGCCCTCGGCAAAAGATTATAAACGAATAGGGATCAGTGACACTGGCCCCAACACTGGTGGTATGGGTGCCGTCTCGCCTGTGCCCTTTGGCGATAAGACCTTTCTTGAAAAGGTGGAAGAACAAATTGTAGTACCAACCATTAACGGACTGAGATCGGAAGGGATACTTTATAAAGGATTTTTGTTTTTTGGCCTGATGAACGTGAAAGGTCAGCCATTTTTGATTGAATATAATGTCAGGCTTGGCGATCCGGAAGCAGAATGTATACTGCCGCGTATCACTACCGACTTTGTGGAGTTGCTGCAATCAACGGCTACAGGCGAATTAAATAGTCTGAAGCTGCAAACTGATGACCATGCCGCAGTTACGGTGATGTTAGTTTCAGATGGATATCCTGGTGAATATACCAAAGGGAAACAAATCACTGGTCTGGAAACACTTACCAATTGTGTGGCCTTTCATGCAGGAACCTCAATAGATATTGAAACAGGTACACTAAAGACAAATGGTGGAAGGGTCATAGCAGTTACGGCTATGGGGTATGGAATAGAAGAAGCCAAATGGTTAGCCATGCAAAACGCACAAAAGATTCAGTTTGAAGGAGCTTATTACCGGACAGATATAGCCGATGACTTATTGAACTATAGCTCCTTATGACATGCTGATTCGTTTTTTTCGATCCGGCTTTTTTATTCATCACCTTGTGATCATTGCAACGGCATTGCTTCTTTGGCTGCCGGCTTTGATACGGCCAAGCCCGCCTATAGAGTTAAATTGCTGGCAGCCGATCTACGACTGGCTAAGCACATTGCTGCTTCCTTATCCGCTGATATCAACTGTATTGGCTTTTCTGCTGATGCTGATCAGTGCGTTGTATCTGAATAAGGTATTAGCCGAGAATGGGATCATTGGCAGAAGCGCCACAGCAGCGGCTTTTGTGTTTGTCATCCTAACTGGTTGGGAACAACAACAAACTATGTTTAGTCCAATCTGGATAGCACTGCCATTGCTGATTTATTTAGTGTCATTGTTCTTTGGGATGTATGAGACGAACGATAATGAGTCAGCAATATTCAAAGCAACAATGGTGGTAGCCGTTCTGAGCATGATTTCATTTCCACTGATAGTGCTATGGCTGTGGGTGTATGTGGCTTTGCTCATTATGCGCATTAGTAAGACCAATGAATGGATTATCCCGCTTACAGGTTTGTTGCTGCCTTATTTTTTATTGGCGTCGTATTTTTTTCTGAAAAACAAACTACTTTTTGAGACACAGTTATTTACAACATTTATAGACGGTCTTACTCTGGGTTTTGCTGTCAGTCCTAAACTGCTTCCACTACTGATCAGCTTGTTACTAATTGTTTTACTGATCCATTCGATGGTGATAGTAGCTTCTCCGGTATCCGATCATGGGATTTTTATGCGCAAGAAAAAAGCGATCTTGAATGCGTTGATCTTTTTTAGTATCCCAATGCTGTTCTTTGAAGAAAATATGTGGTTAGATTTTCAGATAATTTTCATACCCATTACATCCTATATTGGATTTAGCTGGATGCTATACAAACGATTTTTCTGGCCACAGTTGTTGATCATTTTATTGTTTGGCGTAGCGGTTATCAATCAGTATAGTTATTTGTTTCAATGAGTCATTTATCAGCATTTTTTCGTTCGGGATGTGTTGAAGCCGGCTTGGATGAGGCCGGGCGGGGTTGTTTGGCGGGTCCTGTGGTAGCTGCCGCCGTCATATTGCCGTCCGATTTTGATCATCCCCGTTTGAACGACTCCAAAAAACTAAGTCCTGCCTGCCGTATGGAACTCAGACAACACATTCAAATCCATGCCATTAGCTATGGGATAGGACTGGCATCGGTAGAAGAGATAGACCGCATCAATATACTTCATGCCACCTTCTTAGCTATGCACCGCGCCTTGAAGCAGTTGAGTGTAACACCAGAGCTGTTGCTGATCGATGGAAACCGATTTCATAACCAAAGCCAGATACCCCATACCTGTATCATTGGTGGTGATGCAAGATACCAAAGCATTGCGGCAGCTTCTATCATTGCTAAGGTAGAACGCGACCTGTTGATGGAACAGCTTGATAGAAATTTTCCCGAGTACAACTGGAGACAAAACAAAGGCTATCCAACCATAGCTCATAAACAAGCTATAGCAGCCTACGGAAGAAGCATCCATCACCGACTAAGCTTTAAAACCGGCTAACAGCTCAGGATAAATTTATGATAGAGTTGCAGGGTCGCTGCAAAAAGTGAGGAATGATATCAAGCTTTATAGCTGATAAATCATATAAGTTGCAAGCAACAACAGAATTTTGAGTAATTGCATACAGGGTAATCTCAAACCCCTGTAAAACCGTATCTTTGAAACTCTGTTTAATTTGTTGTCTGGGTATGAGCAAGAAAAAATCTGTTGCGATTATCTTTATAGCTGTTATACTGCTTGGTGCGGCTTCATTTCTTTATTTTACAAGCAGTCCGGTTCGTTCGGTGGCAGAGGTATTGCCTTCGGATGCACTACTTGTGGTTGAATCAACAGGTACCGGCCCTTTATGGCAAAAGCTCAAACAACAGACTGCCTTTTGGCCTGATTTGATCCGAATAGAGGAGATCGAACGCTTTGATGATCAACTAAAATTAGTTGATAGTATTTTGGATGTAGAAGCGTCTGTTGTCTATGAGCGATTGTCGGAGCTGCCTATGGCTTATGCTTTGTATCGCGAATCCGACAGCTATCAGGGGGTGTTGATAATCCGAACCGATCGTGTGCTCAAACTGTACGAGCTGCGTGAACAGATCGCAAAACGGTATGCCAACCGGATTCAATGGGCTGAACGAAAAACCGAGGGAATTAAGTCGGTACTGTTGGTTGATAAAAAGTTAAACACTCATTTTCATTTTACTATACATTCAGGATTTTTTGTCGGTAGTTTTGATAGGCAACTGTTTGGAACGGTTGTAAGGCAATTTGGTCGTAGCGATGGTCTGGCTGCCGACAGCAGTTATATACGTTTGAGTGCTACCCGTGCGATGCAGGCCGACGGATATATGTGGTTGGACTATGAACTATTATCTGAATTGGCAGCTGAACATGCGTCAACGCCTTATATGTCGGGGGCTGCAAAAGGCCCATCTTCTATTGCTGCTTCTAGCCTGTTTGATATATCAGTGAAACCGAATGAACTTGTTTTAAATGGGTTGAGTCAGCCCTCTTCCCATCCTTTTTCGCAGGCTTTAAGTCGGCAGCAAGGGATAGAGATGCGTATAACAAAGGTGGTACCGTCTAACACGCGCCTGCTTTTGCAAATTGGATCGGATGCTATGGCAGAATTCTGTCAGGAATGGATTCCCAACACTCAAAGACAACAGCTTGAGAAAAAATATGCGTTGGATTTTCAGAACGGGTTTATTGCCAATCTTAGTGAGATAGCTTTAGCCATGCAATATCGGTCGGGCAGGCAGGAGAGTTTTTTTGCAGCATATGTCCATCATAAGGCAGGCTTGTCCGCTTTTCTTGTCCAACTGACCCGAAGCCTTAAGGGTAGCTTGATTAGCACCGAACCGCTTCAAGGAAGTATACCGGCCGAATTTCTGTTACAGGAATTGTTCGGACCTATATTCAATCCTTTAAAAGGATTTTATTTTATGTTGCTTGATGATTTTTTGGTCATAGCCGAAAGTGCTGAAAAGCTTCAAGAGATTGGGGTATGGTACAGGCAGGGACGTACCTTGGCTCAGAATGATAACTTCAAGCTGTTTTCCAACTATTTAGCTGATGCCTCCAACTGCATGTTATATGTGAATCTGCGTGAAGGATCAGATATATTATTGCCTATGTTGGGCAGCAGCTTAACCTATTTTTTAAACCATCATGCAGACCATCTGAAGGATTTTGAGGCGTTTGCCATACAATTTGCCGGTACAGGAGAGTTGCTTTATACCAATTTTGTCTTAAAATATAACCCGGACTACAAAGAAGAGAGCCTGATAGGATGGCGTACTTGTCTGCAAGCTCCCATGCGGTCGCAGCCTTATCCGGTAGATGACCATAGCTCGAAAAATAAACAAATTATAGTGTTCGATCAGCAAAACACCATTTATTTTATTGATGCAGATGGAAATATACTATGGAAAAGACAACTTCAGGAAGAGCTTGTTGGAGATGTGTTTACGGTCGACTATTATCAAAATGGGAAGCTGCAATATTTGTTTGCAACGACCAATCATATTCATTTGTTAGATCGTACCGGCAATTATGTGGGTAATTATCCTGTCAAGCTTCGTTCGCCGGCTACAAGTGGGCTTAGTGTGATGGATTATGACGGCATCAGAGAGTATAGGATATTGGTGAACTGTGCCGATAAGCATACGTATAATTATGAGATCACCGGGAAGGAGGTAAAAGGGTGGGCCAGGCCTAAAAGCATGGAAATGGTTACCCAGGCTGTAGAGCATTTGGTGGTAGGTGGTTTGGATTACCTTATCATAACAGATATACAGGCTAATATACGTATTGTGGATCGTCGTGGCATCAGTCGCATCCAATTACGTGGTGAACCAAATAAAAGCAAGTACTCAGGTTTTTATGTCAATCGCACCAATTCAAAAGGGATAATACTGACTACCGATAAAAACGGGAAACTGTTGTATATCAACGCTGCGGGCGTGTTGTCAAGGACTGATTTCGGAGATTTCAGCGAAGAACACTATTTTTTATATGAAGATATTACCCAAAACCGTTCCTACGATTTTATTTATTTGGATGATAACCGGCTGCGTGTGTTTGACCGCTTTAAAAAGCAAATCTTTAGTCATGATTTCAAAAACGCAATTCACTATCCTCCTAAGTTATTCACTTTAAAAAATGGGAAACGGCTGTTAGGGGTCTTAGATGAAGACGCCGGTGAGATATATCTGATCGGTCAAAATGGAAAAATTTCCATTAGCTCTGATATAAAAGCTAGCACAGCTTATACTGTTACGAGCCTGAAACAAAATGAGACAGTCAATTTGTTGACCGGTTTGGATGGATGTGTGGTGAATTATGAGTTGGATGGTGGGCAATAATTGCTGATTATCGGATGATGACCTACGCATTGAAAGTCAGATGCTTTTCTTGATCCAGTTTCCTTTTTTCAGATACAGATAGGACAATCCGGTCAGTATGATCCCATATAATATTTCTGTGGTCCAGGCTACAGTTACGTTGGCGTGCAGTAAATGTACCACAACAAAGACATAGCCTACATATACTGTAAGCACTACTGCTTCGATCAGGAATGAAACATTTGTTTTACCTGTCCCCATCACTCCGTTGAAAAGTATATTGCCTGAGGCTAAAAAGATGGCGCTGATACCTATTACTTTAAGTGGTGAAATACTTTGGCTGATCAGGTTTACATCATTGGTATAGATCATCAGTATTGATCGGGGGAAGACCAGGCTCGCAGTAACGAGCAGTGCCACACCAGCAATAGCCATTATTTCTATGCGCCTGAGCAACAGGAAGATTTTCTCCGGATGTTTCATTCCGATCAGATAACTTACCATTGAGTTAGCTGCGGAGGCGAAGCCCCATATGGGTATCATCAGCACTATATATACGCTTCGGATGATGTTGGAAACAGCAAGTGCCTGCTCACCTAATTTTTCTACAAAAAGAAAAAACGTAAACCAAACCCCAAACGAAAAGAAATTTTGCACCATAATAGGAACGGATAATTTTGAGTTGCGTTTGAACAATTGTGAGTTGAACTTTTTGAATTGATACAACCCATATTCTTTGTGATGCCGTTTGTATCGTACGTACAGCATGAGATACACAAAAGTTATCATCTCGGCCAGGGTAGATGCCAAAGCAGCGCCTTCGACGCCCATCTCGGGGAATCCAAAATTTCCGAAGATAAGGGCATAATCCAAGAAGATATTTACCGATGCCATGATAAGCGTGCTCCATGTGATGATCTGTGTCTGGGCAATACCTATGTAAAATGCTCTGTAGAGTATTTGACCAACAGCGAAAAAAATCCCGTACATACGGTAGTTGACAAAACGTACCGAAGCGTCATACACCTGATCAGATCCCACCACATACCTAAGGATAGGATCGGCTGCCCACAGCATCACCAAAAAGCTGGCTACAGCCAAAGGTGCCATGAAATAGATGGCATGATCGAATGTCTTACCTATCTGCTCTGTCCGGCCTTCGCCAAAACGCCTTGAAATAATGATTTGAGTGCCTGTTCCAAATCCCATGGCAACAGTAAACAGTATCAGGTAAAACATGCCGCCCAATGCTGATGCTCCCAATTCAATCTCACCAACACGCCCTAAGAAAGCAGTATCGGTTACATTGATGAGATTTTGTGCCACACTACCTAAGATGATAGGATAGGCAATATTCCAAATGCGGGTATAACTGATGTTGATAGACAAGGCGATAAGAAAAAGTGTGCAAAGATACGAGCTAAACTGATGATAGAATTACTAGAAATGTATTCGATATAAGCTGATCAGAAAACGGTTTGATCCTGTGATTCAACGGTAGGGACGAGAAAAAATGTAGCTGTCCCGAAAAAACGAAGACAGCTACCGGTTATCCCCCATTAAAAACCAATTATTACCTTAGAAACATTTTTATTATTGTTGCAAGAGTTTGATTATCAGCTTTTCCAGCTGTCTTCTGTTTTGCTAATCCCATCACTTTTCCCATATCTTTTATGGTAGTAGCGCCTGTTTCGTCTATGAGTTGTTTGACAAGGGATTTTATTTCTTCTTCAGTCATCTGCTCGGGCAGATACGACTCTATGATCGTTGCCTGATAGGTCTCCTCCTCAGCTAAGTCAGCTCTATGTTGCTGATTGTATATTTCGGCTGATTCGCGTCTTTGCTTGACGAGCTTTTGCAGCAGTTGCAGTTCTACCGATTCAGGAATGATCCCACTGATCACGTCTTTTCCGGTTTTTTCGAGCAACAAAGCCGCTTTGATAGCTCTTAGTGCTTCTAACTTACGCATATCTTTTGCAAGCATAGCCTGCTTCATATCTTCATTGATTCTTTTTTCAAGTTCCATATATTATGTGTTAATCAACATTATCATGCAGAAATGTGTTCTCCGATTTTAGTCCCGAAGAACCGTCAATACTGTATCGGGAGCTGATGTTTTGCTCATCCTCATTATCTAATTGAATCCCCTTGCGTTTATAGGCCGGTGTTTGCTCAAGCTCTAACAATCCGTCAGGTGTGTTGGATAGCATACTCAGTCCGTGTAGTTTAGAGCTTTTGAGTTGTTTCTTACGTGCTGCATCCAGTTTTTGCGTAGTCTGTTTGATAGCTTCGATTTCTTGCGACTTAGGCTCAATATGATCTGTTGATTTCAGTTTTTTGAAAATGGTATCAAAGTCGGCAGGCTGATTGGGTTCTGGATTTTTTTGAATGATCCTGATCTCATCTTCTATCTGGTCAGTCAGCTTTGGGTCTTCACCGTATTCCTGTGAAACAGGTAACTGATCAAACAGATCAGGGGTTTCTTTAGTTTGTCTGATCTCGGGTTGCAAAGCTTGATCGGTAGTTTCCCATTCAAACTGGATAGGGGTTTCCATGTCGGAGGTTTCCTGATCGAAAGGATCATTTTGCTGGGGTTCGTTGACGGTATCTGCTAAAGTGATAATTGTGTTGGAAGGTGTTGCCCCTTGGTCATACAATGGAGTAACTTTTACAGTACGTTTTTGATTGATCTGTGCCTGATGATCGTGGCTGAACCCAGTGGCTATAAGGGTTATAGCTATTTTTTCACCAAGTCTTTCATCTTGTCCTTTGCCCCAGATCACATCGGCCGAATTTCCACATACCAGTTGGATGTGATCAGTTATATCAAGCACCTCATCCAACAATATATCATCTTTTCCGGCGGTGATATAAAGCAGTATATTTTTTGCTCCTGCTATTTCCGAATCGTTCAGCAGTGGTGAGCGCATCGCATCTTGTATAGCTTGCAGAGCCCGGTTTGATCCTTCAGCTACTGCCGATCCCATGATGGCTGTTCCACTTCCTTTCATCACTGTTTTCACATCTTCAAAGTCCACGTTCACATAGCCTGTTACAGTGATGATCTCGGCTATACCCTTAGCAGCTGTTGCTAACACATCATCTACTTTTTTAAACGCTTCGGTGAGCTTCATATTTCCGTATTCTTCCCTGAGTTTGTCATTGCTGATCACCAACAAGGTATCCACATGCTTTTTCAGCTCTTCTATTCCTTCTTGTGCTTGTTCTCTGCGTTTGCGTCCTTCAAAGCCGAATGGTAAGGTTACTATTCCGACTGTTAATATATCTAATTCTCTGGCTATTTGGGCTACAACTGGTGCTGCGCCAGTACCTGTGCCGCCTCCCATACCAGCTGTGATAAACAACATCTTAGTATGCTTCTCAAGCAGGGTTTTGATCTCATCGGTTGATTCCATCGCAGCCTCCCGACCTACTGAAGGGAAGTTGCCCGCACCTAACTGTCGCTTGCCTAAATATATTTTGTTAGGTACAGGACTGGTATCCAAGGCTTGCATATCGGTATTGCAAAGAGCAAAATCAACTCCTTTGATACCCTGTTCGTACATATGTGTTACGGCGTTGCTGCCCCCTCCGCCTACGCCAATCACCTTAATAATATTTGACTGCTCTCTGGGGTGTTCAAATTGAATCATTTCTGACATAGTTGTGAATGGTTTTTAAAATTACGGCTTGTCTTTTATCTGCCTGATCGTATTTTTATCTTTTTGTTAACAATAGCTCGTTGATAAGTGATGAGCTTAATCAATAAGGTCACGCTCAAATAGCTTTTTGATCTTATCTAAATAGCCCATACCACGTTTAGTTGGAGTGTCATCTATATTTTCAAGCTGTGCTTTGGTCGCCTTATCTTGTTCTGTCTGAAGCTGCTCCATTTTCCTGCGATGCTCATAGCTATGGATACCTTCAATAACTAATCCTATACTGGTTGCAAACATCGGACTGGCTAATTCCTGTGGCGTATCTTTTGCCAGATGCAGATGAGGATACCCTATACGTACATCCAAGCCTGTTTTGAAAGCAGTATATTGATCAATATGCTTCAACAATGCACCTCCACCAGTCAATACGATTCCTGCTATAAGCTTGCGATCAAATTCCGAGTTTTGAATTTCGTAATAGACTTGCTCAATGATCTCCGACATACGGGCTTCTATGATAGACGCCAGATTCTTGAGTGAGATTTCTTTAGCTGGCCTTTGATGAGCAGTAGGAATAGAGATTACCACATCTTCCCTGTTGAGTGAAGGTAGGGTAGAACCAAATTTCACTTTTACTGCTTCCGCATGCCGTTTGATAATGCTACACCCCTCTCGGATGTCTTCGGTGATAATATTTCCACCAAAAGGGATGACAGCAGTATAGCGGATCACATTGTCGTAAAACAAAGCGATATCGGTAGTTCCACCGCCAATATCTACCAAAGCTACTCCTGCCTCTTTCTCTTCCTCATTCAGTACGGCCGAGGCTGATGCGATAGGTTCAAGTATCATATCTACCATTTCCAATCCAGCACGGTTGACACATTTCAGGATGTTCTTGGCTGCTGCTGTCTGTCCGATGATCACGTGAAAATTTGCTTCTAACTTGCTCCCTAACATACCTACCGGTTGTTTGATGCCAGGCTCGCCATCAACAATAAATTCTTGAGGTATCACTTTGATAATATCTTCTCCAGGAGCCATGTTAAGCTTATACATATCGTTGATGAGCTTTTCCACTTCAAGCCGGCTGATCTCCGTCTCTCTCTCCTGACGGATCAGACTGCCTCTATGTTGCAGGCTTCGTATATGCTGACCGGCTATCCCAACATGCACATATTTAATTTCAACGCCCGAACGGGTCGAAGCCTCTTCTACTGCTTTACGGATAGAAGCAACAGTTTCTTCAATATTCGATACGATTCCACGCCTTACACCAATTGAATCGGCTCGGCCATGACCTAAAATCTCTACTTTACCATGCTCGTTGCGCCGACCAACAACACAGGCTATCTTGGTAGTACCTACGTCTAATCCTACAATAATTTCTGAACTTGACATTGTGAATTATTTTTTTGTACAAATAATCTGATTTATATATTTCGCATTGATGAGGCTGTAGTGCTGCAGCTCATCGCTACCGGCCTTTTCTTTGAAAAAATGGGTGACATTTTCTAACTTCTTGTCAATTTGCTTGTCATCTCCAATCAAAATACCTGCATGACCTATTTTCGGGATCAACTCAATCTCTCCGTTACTCCTCACAAAAAGTTGATCTATCATCAGGTTTAAAAAGCTGTCATTTGTTAATCTGATGGCCAAAAGATACACATCTTTTATTGGATTCTCCTCAAGCAGCTTATCGTATATGGTGATTTTCTGATGCTCAAAAAACGGAATAGCCGGAATTGCTCCGTTAGCTATCATCACACGTTCGCTATGATATTCGCTGATGGGAAACAGAGTTCCTAGATGATCTATATAAAAATTTTGTTGTGCGCTAGTAAAAACCCGTAATAAGGCTTGATATTCAGTAAGTAAAACCCGGATTTTACCGTCTAATGTAGTATATACATCTGCCCGACAAATATACGGATTCTTTGATAGCTGATCTTTGATCGCAGGCACCTCCAATGCTTTGACAGCAGGCATCTGATCTATGTGTAAGGTTGTAATCAATTGGGTATAAGTCTGGTTATAATCCAAAAATGAGCCTTGTTGCTGACCCGTAATAGACAGCTCAAGCATGGTTACAGGACTGTTCAAGTACTGCACACGCGAAAATCCGTATAGCACTGCTATAGCTGACAGGGTTATACCCCAAATCATATAATTCAATACTCGCTTTACCATGATTGCAACAGGTTTTTTATAGGTTCAACCAATTGGTCGATATCACCAGCTCCCATGCTGAGTAGTATTTTTGGTTTCAGCGTTTCAAGCAATGGGATCAGTTCATGTTTATGTGCCATCATTTTTTTATTGATAGCTACCTTTTCTAACAGTCGTTCGGAGCTGATACCTTCGATAGCTTGTTCACGTGCAGGATAAATATCCAATAAAATAAGCTGATCCAGAGTAGAAAGGCTGTCGGCAAATTCTTGCATGAAATCGCGTGTTCGACTATACAAATGAGGTTGAAATATCCCAGTGATCTCTTTGCCGGGAAACAGCTCTTTTGCTGTTAATATACAGGCTTTAAGCTCATTGGGATGGTGTGCATAATCGTCTATATATACTGTTTCCGGCTTGTTTATCTGTATGTCGAATCGGCGGCGGACTCCTGTATAAGTGCTTAGCAGGTCTCCTATCTGCTTTAATGAGACACCACAAAGCAAGCATGCCGTTGCAGCAGCTAACGCATTTTCGATATTATGCCGCCCTGCTACCCTGAGCTTGACAGGTACTGAAGCATTGGATACTGCAAGATCAAAACAAAACAACCCATCCTGAATGACGATTTCCTCAGCTCTGACATGGCTGTTGTCATCTAACCCATAGGATTGATGTGGCAGATCGACAGGAAGCCGGCTGCCGGCTTTTAATACCAACGATCCTTTAGCTGCTGCCTTTGCGGCAAATGCAGCATACGATTCAAGCATCTGATCACGTGTGTGATACACGTCAAGATGGTCGGCATCAAGAGCTGAAATAACAGCTATATCCGGTCTTAGGTGTAAAAAGCTTTTATCATACTCGTCGGCCTCAATAATATAAAATTCAGGATACCCGGTGATGACAAAATTACTGTTGAAATTATTGGCTATACCACCTATGAAAGCACATATCCCTTTGCCAGCACCATACAGTATATGGGCTATCATAGAAGTGATAGTAGTTTTTCCATGTGTACCAGCTACGGCTATAGTAAAATGATTTTTTGAGATCATCCCTAATGCTTCGGCTCGTTTTATCAGAGGAATATTCTTTTTTTGCAGCAAAAGCAGCTCGGCATGTGTTTCAGGTATAGCAGGTGTATAAATAGCTATATCAATTTTTTGCGGCAGCAGATGAATATCTTCGTGATAGTGTATCTTCATGCCTTCGCTTTCCAATTCACGTGTCAACCGGGTTTCTATCCTGTCGTATCCGGCTATATCAGCACCTTTATGTTGGAAATATCTGGCTAACGCACTCATCCCAATACCTCCTATTCCAAGAAAATATATGCTATGTCCTGATCCGTAATTCATGAATAGATAAGTTTAAGGATTTCTTCGGCTATGGCGTCAGCTGCATCGGGCATTGCAAATTGGGCGATATTTTTTGCAAATAGTTGTTGTTTAGTAGGATCGAATGCCAGATTGAGCATAGCAGGTACCAGGTCTGTTATTGCCTTATCGTTGTCAACTAATATAGCAGCGTCTTTCTCAACCAATCGCATGGCATTTTTGTGTTGATGGTTTTCGGCTGCTGTAGGAAGAGGTACGAAAATAACTGGTTTAGCTACTACGGCTAATTCGGAGATAGATATAGCTCCAGCTCTTGACACAACTATATCAGCAGCGGCATAGGCAAGGTCCATCCTGTGGATAAAGTCGATTGCTTTTAATTGATCAGTCTTTCCGGTTTGTTGAATAGCTTGTTGTGCGATGGGTAAAAACTCTTTTCCTGTTTGCCAAACGACATAGACATCAGCCTGGGCTAATACCGAAATTTGCGTAAGTATAGCCTGATTGATGGCACGGGCTCCCTGACTGCCCCCTATTATTAAAATAACCGGTTTATCTTCGGTTATCTGAAAAAAGCGAAGAGCTTCTTGTCGTTTGCCGGCTATGTCTACTGCACTTTTGCGCAACGGATTTCCTGTGTAGAATGTTTTTTCGGCAGGGAACCATTTGTCCATCTCGGGGAATGCTACACATATCTTATCGGCTTTTTTGCTGAGCAGCCGGTTTGTGATACCCGGATATGAGTTCTGCTCTTGTATGAGTGTCTTCATTCTTAGTCGTATTGCCATACGCAGGGTGGGCCCGCTGGCGTATCCCCCTACACCTATCACTGCATCGGGTTGAAACCCTACAAGCAGTTGTCGGGCCATGAAAAGGCTGTATCCTACTTTGATAGGGAAAATCAGATTTTTCAGACTTAAGCTACGCTGTAATCCACTTATCCATAACCCTTTGATAGGATAACCTGCAATAGGTACCTTTTCCATTTCCATCCTGCCTTTGGCTCCAATAAACAGAAACTCACTGCCAGGTGCCTTTGCTTTCAGAGCATCGGCTATGGCAATGGCCGGAAAAATATGGCCGCCCGTACCTCCTCCGCTAAGGACTATCTTCAACGGTTTCTGTTTCATATGGTATTTCTTTCTTTTGATTCTCCATGATCTCTTTGCTGACGCTAAGCAATATGCCTAACGATAAGCTTGTAAACCAGATAGATGTGCCTCCCATACTAACTAATGGTAATGGCTGTCCGGTTACAGGAACTATACCTACTGCCACTGTCATATTGATCATTGCCTGAAAAACTAAGCTAAAGGCAACGCCTATACTCAGAAAAGCTCCAAAGGTTTTAGGTATTTTTGTAACTATCACTACAGCTCTG
Organism: Bacteroidales bacterium; assembly: GCA_023229245.1. Classification (GTDB taxonomy): domain Bacteria; phylum Bacteroidota; class Bacteroidia; order Bacteroidales; family F082; genus JALNZU01. The sequence continues at coordinate 68,100 of JALNZU010000006.1, forward strand.
AACAGCAATATCAGGTATAAAAGCACTACAAAGCCACCTCCTAACAGCCCATATTCTTCTACTATGATTGCAAAGATAAAATCGGAATAGGGGTGGGGCAGAAAGTTTCGTTGTGTGCTGTTTCCGGGCATCTTACCGAAAAATCCACCACTTGCTATAGCTATCATAGCCTGATCAACCTGATAATTATCACCGGTTTTGTTTATGTGATTTTCAATACGGTGCTTCCAGGTGATCAAACGACCTTGCTGATTATCAGGTAGCTGAGATAAGATAAAAATGAAAACACCCAACACAAATGCCCCCATAACTACCAAACCCAATATATACTTCCAGTTTATTCCTCCTATTAACATCAATACCAAGCTGATAATAAACAACATAGCAGCTGTGGATAAATTAGCCGGCAGTATCAGGAAGACAACTAATAGTACTGGTATCATCAGCGGGACAAAAGCCGAACGGAAATCTTTGATAGTATGTTGCTTCTTGGTTAACAAACGAGCCAAATAAATGATCAAAGTCAACTTGGCTAAGTCGCTGGTTTGGAAAGTGAGGTTGAATGCTAATGGCAGCGATCGCCTGGCTTCGTTCAGGTCAACACCTACGAATAAGGTCAATAATAATAATGGAATACTGATCCATAAGGCGATATGGAACACAGGCGAGTAATATACGTATTTGATCTTATGTGCTAAATACATCAATACCAGTCCGAAAACTAAAATAATCAAATGCTTCAGCATATAATGAGTAGTATTACCGCCTTGAAATTTATAAGCTAATGTGCCTGTTGAGCTGTACACAGCCAATACCGAGAACAGGCTTAGAAACAATACTACAGCCCAAATAACCTTATCTCCTTTTATGCCTTTATGTACCATCTCAATGGGTTTTTATAGTGAACGTACTGCTGCTTTAAACAGATTTCCTCTTTCTTCAAAATTCTCAAACAGATCGAAACTGGCACAGGCTGGCGAAAGCAGTACTATATCATTTTTTTTCGCTAGCAATGAAGCAGCTAACACAGCTTGATCGGCACTAATAGTATCGACTATAGTAGGTACTATGTTGGAAAAAGCTTCATGTATAGGTCGGTTATCTTTTCCTAAACAAACAATAGCTTTCACCTTTTGACGCACTAAGGGCAATAGCATAGTATAGTCGTTGCCTTTGTCCTGACCTCCGGCTATCCATACTATGGGGCCATCAAACGATTCAAGGGCGTACCAGGTGGCATTGACATTAGTAGCTTTGGAATCGTTGTAATAGGCTACTCCATGAACATTGGCAACGTATTCCAAACGATGTTCTACATTTTGATAATTAGAAAGCGATGCTTTGAGGCTTTCTTTACGTATATCAATAAGTCTGGCAGCCATTCCAGCAGCCAACGAATTGTACAGATTGTGTTTTCCTTGTAGTGCGAGCTCTTCGATAGTCATGGAAAAATGGGTATTAGAAATATTGATATGTAATTCGTTCTGATGTATATAAGCACCTTCACCCGGAAGGCTGTTGTTGATGGTAAAAGGATAGGTTTTGGCAGCCACTGTGGCTTTGTTCAGCTGATTGTCAATCACTGCATCATCGGCGCAATAAATCAGAGCGTCTTGCTTGCCCTGATTGAGGGTGATACGCATTTTAGAGTCTGCATATGCTTGAAAATCATTGTTATAGTAGTCTAAGTGATCAGGAGTGATATTGGTTAGTATGGCAATATGAGGTTTGAATGTCTGGATGCGATCCAATTGAAAGCTGCTCAGTTCCAATACAAAATATTCATGATCCGTGTTTGTTAACTCAGCAGCGAAGCTGTTGCCTACATTGCCTGCCACACAAACATCCAAGCCGGCTTGTCGCATGATATGACCGGTTAACAAAGCAGTGGTAGTCTTGCCATTGCTTCCGGTAACAGCAGTAATATGAGCGTTTGTAAACCAACTGGCAAATTCTATTTCAGATATTATAGGAGTTTCGGGTCTGACCATAGAAAACACCTTGGCGTGAGCAGGTATTCCGGGACTAACTACTATCAGATCGGCTTGCTGGACAGCTGTGATTGTATGCCCCGATTCTTCATAAGGAATCTGATATGTTGCCAGGAGCTTTTTATAGGTCGGTTTGATGTGTCCGGTATCGCTTACCAACACATTCATTCCATGCTTTTGAGCTAATAAAGCAGCTCCTGTACCGCTTTCGCCGGCACCAAGCACAAGAATTTGATGATATGTCGGATAGTGCTGAGGCATATTTTTAACGTAGTTTCAGAGTGATGATAGTGAGTACGGCCAAAAAGATTCCGATGATTTGAAAACGCAGTACTATCTTAGGTTCTGGATGCCCCATCTTTTGAAAATGATGATGCAGAGGCGCCATTTTGAATATGCGTTTCCCCTGTCCGTACTTTTTCTTAGTGTATTTGAAATAACTTACTTGCATGATCACCGAAAGGCTTTCAGCTAAAAATATCCCGCATAATATCGGTATGAGTAGTTCTTTACGGATCAGTATAGCAAATACGGCAATAATCCCGCCTATGGCTAAGCTGCCTGTGTCGCCCATGAATACTTGTGCCGGATATGTGTTATACCAGAGAAATCCTATGTTGGCTCCCACAAAGGCACTGATAAAAATGGTCAGCTCACCTGTGTTGGGTAAGTACATAATATTCAGGTAATCGGCGAAAATGATATTGCCCGACACCCAAGCCAATATCCCAAGTGTGGCTCCTATAATAGCTGATGTGCCGGTAGCTAATCCGTCCATGCCGTCGGTGAGGTTGGCTCCATTTGATACAGCCGTTATGATGAGTATGATGATAGGGATAAACACTAAGAAAGCCCATTTCTCATAGCCGGGTCCAATCCATTTCAACAATACAGCATAATCAAATTCATTGTTTTTGATAAACGGAATAGTTGTTTTAAGTGCATTAGTATTTTCGACTGCATAGCGTGAGCCAGGGCCTGACTGCTCGCTGGTTTGAATAAGTTGGGCAGTAGGTGGTAGTTTTTCCCGCACCTGTATTGAGTGATCGGTGTACATGGTTACGGCTACAACCAACCCTAATACTACCTGTCCGATGATCTTAATTTTACCTGGGAGTCCTTGTTTGTCTTTTTTAAACACCTTGATATAATCGTCTAAGAACCCTAATCCACCTAACCATAAAGTGGTGAAAAGCATTAAGAGTATATAGGTGTTGTGCAGTTTAGTGAATAAAAGTGTTGGTATTACTACAGCTGATATGATGATCAGTCCACCCATAGTTGGTGTACCTTCTTTTTCTGCTTGACCTTCTAGGCCTAAATCCCGTATGATCTCACCTACCTGCCTTTTGTTCAGATAATGGATCCAGCTTTTGCCAAACACTAATGATATCAGCAGTGAAGTAATCACAGCAGCTCCAGCCCTGAATGAGATGTACTGAAACACCTGTGCTCCCGGAAAACTAAAGGTCTCATGCAGATATGTAAACAGATAATAAAACATGGATCACACTATTTTTTTGTCCGACAAGCGTTCAAATAATTCTTTTTTATCGTCAAACGGAAATCTCTCACCTTTGATCTCCTGATATTTTTCGTGGCCTTTTCCAGCCAATAAGATAATATCACCCGGTTGTGCCATACTCACTGCTGCATGTATAGCTTCTCGGCGGTTAGTGATAGCAAGGGTCTTTTTGTAGTGTTCTGCCGGCACCCCTTTACGCATGTCTTGAATGATTATTTCAGGGTCTTCGCTACGCGGATTATCCGATGTGAGTATCAGTATATCACTTAAAGCAGCAGCTACCTCTGCCATTTCGGGCCGCTTGGTTTTGTCGCGGTCACCCCCTGCACCGGTTATAGTGATCAGCTTCTCGTTATGCGTACGGATTTCGTTTATAGTTTTTAAAATATTTTCAAGGGCGTGAGGTGTGTGGGCATAATCCACTATCCCCACAATCTGTTGATCGTTTCTGATGAATTCAAATCGTCCCTCGGCACTATGTAGCTGGCTTAAGCCTCGTAGAGCTTCTTCTTCGCTCAGACCTGACAATCGCGCACAGCCGTAGATAGCCATTAAATTACTGGCATTGAAGCGCCCTATCAATCGGGTATATACCTCATGCCCGTCAATCTTGAGCAATAATCCTTCAAAATGATTCTCAATTACTTTCCCGCGAAAATCTGCATCACCGGATATGGTATAAGTGTGTATGCCTGCCTTGGTGTTTTGTACCATAAAAGCAGCATTGCGATCGTCTGTGTTGATCAGAGCAAAAGCAGTGGGAGGCAATATGTCAAAAAACAACTTTTTTGCATCGCGATAGGCTGCAAAACTGCGATGATAGTCAAGATGATCGTGTGTGAGATTGGTGAATATGGCTCCGCTATAATGCAGTCCAAACACACGCATCTGCTTCAGTGCGTGAGAGCTAACCTCCATGAACGCATGGCTGCATCCTTTATTCACCATTTCACGCAGCAGCGAATTGATGCGAATAGGATCGGGAGTTGTATGAGTGGCCGGTAGTATCTGCTGCCCAACTTTATTTTGTATGGTAGAAAATAATCCGCTGGGATATCCATTGTTCTCAAAAAGTTGATGCAACAAAGTGGCTATGGTAGTTTTTCCGTTTGTTCCGGTTATGCCGATCAGATGAAGCTCTTTGGACGGATGATCATAAAAATTTGCGGCTGCCATAGCCAGAGCGAAGGCTGTGTTTTCAACCTCAATCATACATACGTCCTCAGCGGTGACTGTATCAGGAAACTTTTCGCAAAATATTGCTTTGCATCCTTTGTTTAATACCGACTTAATAAAATCGTGGCCATCGAATTGAGTGCCTTTTATAGCAAAGAAAGCAGCATGCTGACCGGCCGTACGAGAATCGAAGCTGAGTTGCGAAACAGCATGATCGGTGCTTCCTGAAATCCGCCTGACAGGTATGCGTGGTAAAAGCTCTTGTATGGTTTTGATACTCATAGATTCATAAGTTTAAGTTCTATGCGTGATCCTTTTATTATTGGTTCTCCGGCCTGTAGCGATTGAGCTGCCACCTTGCCTTTCCCCTGAATGGTTGGATGCAGTCCGGCATCTTCAAGTAAATAAACCGCATCACGAACATTCATCCCTATCACATCAGGTATGAGGCCTTGAGCCATCTGAACGGGAACACATTCAAGCGTTTTATGGCTTGTAACAATAGGTCTGATCCATTGACTGTTTGGTGATGAGTTGGGGAGTTGTATGCCAAACATGCCATATAGTTTATGCATATCATCACTATTGCAGGTGCTTTCCATGCGAGGAAACCCGTTTGCTAATTGGTCAGGATTAGCTACTCCATCGTGTATGCCCGGCCGGGATGCATATACTTTATCGGCTATTTCCTTAAATACCGGTGCTGCTACAGCTCCTCCATAAATCTTTCCTGCTGCTGGATTGCTGATAAATACTATGCAACTGTACTTAGGATTGGATGCCGGGAAATATCCAACAAAAGATGCGTTGTAGTTTTCTTTGTTATATCCCTTTTTCCCGGAGGCAATTTGTGCTGTACCTGTTTTTCCGGCTATCTTGAAAGGACTGTTTCGTAATGAACGTGCAGTACCGTTTTCTACTACACCTTCTAATAAATTTCTTAGTGTGGCAATGGTGGCGGGTGAAGCAATAGCTTTGTTGAGTACTACTGGTTCGAAATGTTCAATAACTATATTGCCTTGTCGTATCTCTTTTACAAACAGAGGTTTCACCATTTTTCCATTGTTGGCTACGGCATTATACAAGGTCAACATTTGCAATGGGGTCATTTTCACTTCATAGCCTATGGCCATCCATGGGAGTGAAGTTCCGTACCAGTGTTGTTTGTCGCGTGGATGCTTAATATAAGGCTTTCCTTCACCCTGAATGTCGATTCCTAAAACTTTATCTAATGAAAGTGCCTGCATATGTTCGACATATTTTTCGGGCTGCTCTTTGTAGGCATTATACACCATACTTGCTATAGCCACATTGGAAGATTTTTCAAAAGCTTCTTGTACAGTGATATGGCCATCCCGTATTGGATAAACATCCCTCATGGTTTTTGAGTGAAACCTGATTTGTCCGTTTCCAATATTTAATTCATCGGTGGTTTTCACTTTGCCATCCTCTAATAAAGCCAGCATGGAGGCTAATTTAAATGTGGAGCCTGGCTCTACACTCTCAGCTATGGCAAAGTTGTATGACTCTTTATACGTCCCAGTTTTTTTATCAAGGTTCAGATTGGCGATAGCTACCACATAGCCTGTCTCAACCTCCATGAGTATGGCACAGCCCTGTTCTGCCTGATTTTCATATAGGTTTTTTCTTAATGCATTTTGTGCAACATCTTGTATGTTTACATCGATTGAGGTAACAACGTCATTACCATTTCTTGGTTCTACAGTGTTTTCATCAAAAAGAGGCTTCCAGTCGCCATTGTTGATCCGTCGTTTTACTTGCTTCCCATCAGTACCTTTGAGATATTCATGATAAGCTCCTTCTATGCCAACAAATATTTTTTCCTGTTGGTTTTCATATCCTATAGTACGCTGTGCTAACTCTTTGTAGGGACGTTCACGCTTGTGCCCGGGTATAAGGATAAGCCCACCTCTGTATTTGCCCAAACGTAGTATAGGTAGCTTCTGCAGAGCCTTTACCTGTGAATAGCTTAGGTTTCGGCTAAGTAAAAGATACCGGTTCCCTTGCTGGCGTGCCTTGGTAAGCAGGTCTTTATAGCTGTTAGCGGTTTTCCGATCTAAGGTGGATGCTAAGCCTTTGGATAAACTGTCTAAAGAGGTATAAAATTCCTGATCGCTCACATAAGGTGAGGCAACATCCATTCTGACTTCAAAAACAGGTACGGTGGTTGAAAGCAGGCTTCCGTCGTATGCTAAGATATTGCCACGCATGGATTCGATATTGAACATGCGTATTTCTTGTTGCTCTGCCCGAGATACTAAATCATCTTTTAAGTAAAGCTGTATATAAGCGATGCGTCCAATAATGATCAATCCCCAGATCAATATGAGTGCATACAGCAGATAAACCCGCCATAGTATTGAATTTCCCGAATCTTTCATGGCAGTTCATTTTTAGGTATAATGATCTTCTTCACTGGATCAACCGATTCTTTCAACCCTACAGATTGAAGCTTACGTGCCAATTCCGATTGTTTGCTCTGATGCATCACATCCGATTTGCTCTGAATATATTCGTAATGCAACTCTTTGATCGAACGATTGATGCGATCAATATTTCGGGCTATGTCCTCAGTATAATAGTTGTTTGCAATGTAAACTACGGCTATAGCTGCCAAGAACAGCAGATAATTCATCTGACGTATGATCCAGCTTTGAGCTAAAAATTCACCACCAAGCACTTTGATTATCCAAGAGACTGCTGATACTTTTCTCTTAGGCTCTTTAGTGGATATATCCTTGTTTTCAAGGCCTGCCGGCTGAACCGGCTTGTTGCTTCTACCGGTCATTTTGCAATTTTTTCTCCTATTCGTAATTTGGCACTTCTGGCTCTGCTATTTTGTTCAATCTCAGTTTCTGATGGGACTATCAGCCTGCCTACGGCTTTCATCGGACTTAGGTTATTGCCAAAAAAATCTTTTTCAACAACACCTGAGGCGTTACCTGACCTGATGAAGTTTTTCACCATACGGTCTTCTATAGAGTGATATGAAATGACAACTAACCTTCCACCAGGTCTGAGAAGCTGAATAGCTTGAATCAGAAAGCTTTCTAAGGCTTTGACTTCTGCATTTACCTCCATCCGTATTGCTTGGAATAGCTGAGCCAGATGCTTGTTTTCTTTCCCTATGGGAAATAATGGTACCGCAATATCACGTAGTTCAAAGGTTGTGGCAATTGGTTTGTGAATTCGTGCCTGTGTTAGTTGATGAGCTAATTTAGCCGCCTGAGGCAGCTCGCCATAGAGCCGAAAAATACGCTTAAGCTCCGATTCTTCGTATTGATTCACAACTTGATAGGCATCGGTTGGATTAGTGCTATCCATACGCATATCCAGGCGGCTATCAGCTCGAAATGAAAAGCCTTTTTCAGCTGTATCAAACTGATGAGACGATACGCCAAGATCAGCTAATATCCCATCAACGGGTATGGCATTATACAACTGAAGAAAATTTTTTAAGTACTTGAAATTGTGTGGGATAAAAGTAAAACGCTCATCGATGAGCAGGTTTTGTGAGACATCCTGATCCTGATCGAAAGCTAATAGTCTTCCGGTGCTTAGCTGCCGAAGTATAGCACGAGCATGACCACCCCCACCAAAAGTGGCATCCACGTAAATACCCTTTGGCTGAATATGCAAGCCCTGAACACTTTCGTGTAAAAGAACAGCCTGGTGGAACATAATCATGCAGTTTTAGTCCTTTTTCGATGCGTTTAATTTTTCCTGAAGTTTAATTCCCATAGTGTTAGGATCAATCTCGTTGAGAACTTGCTGATACAAGACCTTATCCCAAATCTCCATATAGGAAGTTAAAGCGGTTATCACCACGTCTTTGGATAAACCGGCATATTCCATCAACTCGCGTGGTACCAACAGCCTGCCGGTTGCATCCGGTTTTACAAACTTGACACCTGCGTTATATTTACGTATCAAATCAATATTGACTTTGTCGAATTGATCTAAACCTCCCAAATGAGCTTGCTTTCTGGTCCAGTCACTCACAGTATATAGTTCGATACAAGCGCTGAAAAGACCCGGTCGCAAAATAAAGCCTTCATCCACAAGATGTCCTAACTGCTCTTTGAAAGTGGCAGGTAGCATCAGACGCCCTTTGGAGTCGAGTTTGCATTGTAAATCACCGTATAAGTACTTCAAGTGCCCTGTTTTTTAAAAAGGTAAAGGTACTGCATTTTTTACCATTCTTTACCATTTTCTACCATTTTTACTCCAAAAAGTTGCATTAAAAGGCGAGAAAAATTTTTGTAGTTATATAACGAATTGAATATCAGTTAATAAATTATGGTAAAAAGTTATTAACAATGATCCTCTCAAGGTTTATATGTGGGGATATATGTTTTTAGCTGCTTAACCTTTTGGGTTTTTGGTGTTTAGATAGATAGTATGAATATATTGCCATATTTTTTGTGATTCAGGGGTATCTTTACCCTATCTTTGTGAGGGTTTTCAAATGAACCTGAAGATGAGTGAATCACAGTTGCAAGCTGTTGAACAGAAGATAGACGTTGGGCAGATACTCAAAGCTAAGAATCCTGGAGCAGCCAGGCTTATTCCAACTTTCGTTATTCGATATCTCAAGCGCATCATACATCAGGATGAGATCAACGCTTTTCTATCGGTATCGGATCATAAGGTTGGGCTTGACTTCGTGGATGCAGTGTTGGATATGTTTCAACCTGATATCAAGATAGTAGGCGACGAAAACCTGCTCAAGCAAACACGTATTATAGTAGCCAGCAATCATCCTCTTGGCGGGCTCGACGGACTAGCTTTAATGCAGTCCATAGGGAAGCACTATTCCCACATACAATTCCCGGTAAACGATATTTTGCTTTTTATTAAAAATCTGAAACCTTTGTTTGTGCCTATTAACAAACATGGAAGCAATGCCGACAATATTCGTATTTTCAACGATACCTTTTTGAGTGATGCGGTAATATGTTATTTTCCATTTGGCCTTGTTTCGCGCAAACGCAAAGGAATTATACGTGATCTTGAATGGAAAAAAACCTTTCTTTCTAAAGCGAAAAAGTTTCAACGAGATATCATTCCAACTCATATAAGCGGTCGGAACTCTGATTTTTTTTATAACCTATCTAATATTCGTAAGAAGCTGGGTATCAAAGTTAATATTGAAATGTTGTATTTGGTGAATGAATTTTTTAAACAAAAAAACAATGAAATTCGTATCACTTTTGGTCAACCTATCAGTTGGAAGTTTTTTGATAAACGCTTTACGGATGTTGTATGGGCAGAAAAACTACGGCTTTTTATTTATTATATGGCTACGCATCCTGATGCAATATTTGATCCCGAAACAGACTATGCACAACTTATTTGAATAACTAAATATATAGAAGTCTTATGGAAGAAATTATTCCACCTATTGCAAAAGACTTGATGCTGAATGAATTGACAGTTGACAAATTTTTACGTCATACCAATTATGGGCACAAGGAGATTTATATAATCACGGCTGACGATTCGCCTAATTTGATGAAGGAGATTGGTCGCCTGCGTGAGTTATCATTCAGAGAAGCTCACGGTGGCACAGGAAAAGCTTTGGATATTGACCGATTCGATCAAGGGCCAAATTCATTCAAGCAATTATTGGTATGGGATCCTATAGAACGTGAGATAGTTGGTGGATATAGGTTTATTGATTGCAACTTGCTTGAAAAGAGCCCCGAAGGTACTGTGCAAACACCTACCGCAACCCTTTTTGCCTATTCCAGACAATTTGTAGAAGACTATCTCCCCAAAACGATTGAATTAGGCCGATCCTTTGTTCAACCGGCGTATCAGCCTGTAAAGAATATCCGGAAAGGCATGTATTCGCTTGATAACTTATGGGATGGTCTTGGAGCTTTAGTGATCAACTATCCACAGATAGATTATTTTTTTGGAAAGGTTACCATGTATAGCGATTTTGATCCGGTTGCCAGAGATATGATTTTATTTTTCATGGATAAGTACTTTCCGGATAAGGATAAGCTTGTGTATCCTCATCAGTCACTTGGTTATAAAACTGATGTTTCTGCAATGAACGCACTATTTTCGGGTGGGAGTTATTTGGCTGATTTCAAACTTTTGGTACAACAGGTGCGTCTTAGAAACGAAAATGTGCCTCCGCTTGTCAATGCGTATATGGGATTGTCGTCCACTATGCGATCGTTTGGAACAGCTTTGAATGCCGGATTTGGCTCGGTAGAAGAAACAGGTATTCTGGTAACTATAGGTGATATATATGATGAAAAAAAGGACAGGCATCTGAAAACTTATGTGCCTGACCAGGTCCCAACATCTGCTCAATGATCATACATGAAGCCATATTCCTGAAGAGCAGTTCGTTGCTCAAGCAATTGCCAGATCCGGTGTATCCCGAGTATGCATTTATTGGACGATCGAATGTGGGTAAATCATCATTGATCAATATGTTGATGCAGCGTAAAAGTCTGGCAAAAACCTCAGGTAAACCAGGGAAGACAGTAACCATCAACCATTTTTTTATTAATAAAACATGGTATTTGGTTGATTTGCCGGGCTATGGGTACGCCAAAAGAGCAAAAAGCCTGCGCAACCAATGGAAAGGGCTGATGTATCAGTATTTGCGTGAACGGAAAAATTTAGTCTATACCTTTATCCTTGTTGATTCACGTATCGATCCGCAACAGAACGATCTGGAACTAATGGAATGGATGGCGGTGAACCAACTTCCGTTTGTGATTGTTTTTACTAAAACGGATAAATTAACTGATACCAAACTAACGGAATCACTTAGTACCTATAAAAAACAACTCCTCAACGATTGGGAGGAGTTGCCTATTATTTTTTTAACATCGGCCCAAACAGCTAAGGGAAGGGAAGATGTACTGACATTGATTGATAAAGAAAATCAACAGTTTCAGGCTTATTCAAGCTCGATAAGCAATTGATTTTTTGATACTTTATCCCCTTTGGATACATGTATCGCTTTCACCTTGGCATCATTCGGTGCTTTGATCTCATTGAGCATCTTCATGGCTTCAAGTATGACTAAATCCTGTCCTTTGATAACCTGTTCGCCTGAAGTAACAAGCACATCGGTAATTGTACCGGGAATAAAAGCAGCTAACAGATTCGGATTAAGCTCCTCATAAACAGGGCGATTCAGGTATTTTCTTGTCAGTTGTGTGCTATATGGTACATGATCAATAACCAAGGTCTCGAATGATGGCTGTTCAAGAGATAGATCTTTTTTGTCCTTTTCTTTTGACTTGTCCTTGTTTTTGGCTTTATCCTGAACATTCTCTTTTGCCTTTTCTTTTTTCATTCGTCTAAAATTTTGTAGGTTCCTGTATGTAAGGCAATTCCGAAATTGTAAACAATTGGAATTGCATTGCTTCTTCCTATATTTTTTTCACATACTAGTGTAAGTGTTTAAGTGAAAAAAATATATAGGTCTAATTCATGTTTTCAAGATTTTTGATTTCAAACAAAATTAAAGTTTGTCGTAGTTGATCAGGTTTTCAGCTTTCTTAGAATGGGGGTATCCCGTGTTTTTTCATTGGTACTTCTACGATCTTATCTTTTGATATTTCCAATGAGTGTATTAACATTCGGCGTGTTTCGCCTGGTTCTATCACTGCATCAACGTATCCGTATGCTGCGGCCACGTATGGGTTAGCAAATTTCTCTTTATATTCCTCAACTTTTTGTTTTCGTACCTGCTCGGGTTTATCCGCCGACATGATTTCTTTTCTAAATATGATATTGGCAGCTCCTTCAGGTCCCATCACAGCGATTTCGGCAGTAGGCCAGGCAAACACAAAATCGGCGCGTAAATGATTCGAGCACATTGCAATATATCCACCTCCGTATGCTTTACGCATGATCACGGTGATCTTTGGAACGGTAGCCTCCGAATAGGCATATAATATCTTGGCTCCATGCCTGATCACACCTGCATGTTCCTGATCAATACCAGGCAGATAGCCAGGCAGGTCAACCAAGGTTATTAAGGGTACGTTAAATGCATCGCAATAGCGTATGAAACGAGCTGCTTTATCAGAAGAATCCACATCTAACACACCAGCTAATACAGCAGGCTGATTAGCTACAAAGCCAACTGTTTCACCATTGATACGGCCAAAGCCGACCACTATATTGGCAGCAAAGAGCTCCTGCACATCCAAAAATTCCGAGTTATCGGCTATCGCTTTGATCACATCGCGTACATCATACGGCATACGCGGGTCAACAGGAAGTATATGATCAATTTTATAATCTCTTGTACGAGGTGCCCGTTTTGGAAAACGCTCGGCTTTCTTCATGTTGTTCCATGGAATATAACTGACCAATTGTTTGATCTGTTCAAAACATTCTTCTTCACTTTTGGCATAAAAATGAGCATTTCCTGTGATCTCGGCATGGATGCGGGCTCCACCAAGTTCTTCCATAGAAATTTCTTCGCCTAATACTGTTTTGATTACTTCAGGTCCGGTGATAAACATCTTCGAGATATTCTCAACTACAAACACAAAGTCGGTCAGGGCAGGAGAATATACAGCTCCTCCAGCACATGGGCCCAGGATGACCGAGATTTGCGGGATCACACCTGATGCCTGTGTGTTTCTATAAAATATCTCACCATAGCCTGCCAATGAGTTCACCCCTTCCTGAATACGTGCGCCCCCAGAATCGTTGATCCCTATCAGAGGCACTTTGAGCTTCATGGCATGATCCATAATCTTGGTGATTTTCTTGGCATGCATCCACCCCAATGAACCCCCTGCTACTGTGAAGTCTTGTGCATAAATACACACAGGATGCCCACTTAGAGTGCCAGTACCGGTGATAACCCCATCGCCCGGAAGATATTTCTTGTCCATATCGAAATCCTTGGCCGCATGCTCAACAAATAGGTCATATTCATGGAAAGACTTGGGATCAAGAAGAGCAATGATACGCTCTCTGGCTGTGAGCTTGCCAATAGCTTTTTGTTTTTCGATAGCCTGTTGGCCGCCTCCCATTAATGCTTCACGCATGCGCTTCTGTAAATCGGAGGTCTTTTGTTTGATACCCATAGACGGTTCATTTTAGTTTTTATTGACACAAGGCAGTACGAAGTAATATAATAATAAATTGTAAATGAATAAGATATCAGAAATTACTTTTTGTCTTGCCTTGCCTGTACTATGCAAAAATAAATGAAAAACTATACAATACAAATTTACTTCTTGTCAGAAAACCGGTCAATGCTTTCAAAATATTCCTTTTTTTACTGGTATTCAACAAAATGAAAAAATGTATGGGATTCGTATTAAAAAAGAAAGACTGTTCGGCGACAGTCTTTCTGCTCAATGTGGATCACGCAAAATGATTTTTAATTGCGCTTAACTAACTTACGGGTGCTAACAGTTTGATTGTTAACCTGTAAGGCATATAGATAAATTCCTTCTCGTAATTCGGCTACCGATAGCTCTAACTTACCGCTTAGTCCGATAATCTGCTGCTCTAAAACCGGTTGCCCTAATAAATTAAATACCTTAACCGACGCAGAGGTATAGGAAATAGGTAGCTGATAATCAATAAATACTACATCAGTAGCAGGATTAGGATAGGCTTCGCCAAGGCTGAAAAGTTGCTGAATATCATTAACAGAGCTTGGTGAACGGGTTGCATTATATTTTACGATGACCGAAGCATTATCATCAGGCTCATATTCAATGAAAAACACATATTTATAAATGGAAACACCTTCTTGTTGCTGCGGCTCGTAATGAGCAGAAAACACTCCATCGGGAGTCATTTCGTAGGCTTCTATCCTCATCGGTTCACTAGACATATCTGTTTCTGGTGGATAGCAAGCTGTCCAGCAAAAGTAAGTACTTGTGCTGTCTAACTCACTGATAGGTACTCGTTGAGCCATTACTTCTACTGCACGTTCGGTATTGTTCTTGACTTGTGCATAAGCTACTAATTCAAAAAATCCGTCATCGGGCAGTTGATCCGTAATGGTTACTGTGTCGGATGGATTTAATGCCTGGCCCTCAAAAAATATAGTTAGCGATTGAGCCTGCAAGCCAGCTGCAAAAGCTAATGTGGTAAATAAGAGTAATATTTTCTTCATAGCAAATAGTTTTGTTGGAGAACAAAGCAAATACCATGCAAATATACTATATTCTAATACGAAACAATTTTTTTTCCAATAAAAGTTTAAAACAGCTTGTTAATTAGCTCATCATCAGCTATTTGAGGGATTGTGACTTTAAGTTTGGGTTCACTTTTCATGGCTCGTTGAATGGCAAATATTGCTTCTTTGTTGCGTGCCCAGCTTCGGCGTGCTATACCGTTGTTCACATCCCAATGCAGCATGCTTTGTAGTTTGTTGTCGGCACTTTGGCTACCGTCCAACATCAATCCGAATCCACCATTGATCACTTCTCCCCATCCAACGCCTCCACCGTTGTGAATAGATACCCAGGTAGCACCTCTGAAGCTGTCGCCTATAACATTTTGTACCGCCATATCTGCTGCGAAGCTTGAGCCGTCGTATATATTCGATGTTTCCCTAAATGGAGAATCGGTGCCGCTGACATCGTGATGATCGCGGCCTAAAATAACAGGTGCTTTGATCCGGCCTTCACGTATGGCTTCATTAAAAGCCGTAGCTAAAGCAATGCGTCCATCAGCATCGGCATATAATATCCTGGCTTGTGAACCAACAACCAAACGGTTGTTTTGCGCTTCTTTAATCCAGTGGATATTGTCGTGCATCTGCTGTTGAATCTCTTCAGGTGCATACTGAACTAATTTTTCAAGCACTTCTTGAGCGATTTGGTCGGTAGTTTGCAGGTCTTCAGGATCAGAAGAAGTGCATACCCATCGGAACGGACCAAAGCCATAGTCAAAACACAAAGGCCCCATAATATCCTGTACGTAGGAGGGATATTTGAATACTCCTTTTCGGTTTAGTATGTCGGCTCCGGCACGGCTGCTTTCCAACAAAAATGCATTGCCATAGTCGAAAAAGTACATTCCTTGAGCTGTAAGTTTGTTGATAGCTGTTACTTGTCGGATAAGGCTTTGTTGAACATGTATCTTAAACTGGGCAGGATCGTTGGCCATCATAGTATTTGCCTCATCGAACGAAAGATCAACCGGATAATATCCTCCTGCCCAAGGGTTATGCAGCGAGGTTTGGTCGGAGCCTAAATCTATATCAATATTCCTTTCGGCCAACCGTTCCCATAAGGTGACTATATTACCTAAAAATGCGATCGAGTGAGCTGCGTTTTTCTTTTGCCATTCTATAGCAGTATCTATGGCTTGATCAGCATCATCTATTACCTCATCTACCCATTTTTGTTCATATCGTTTATAAGCTGCTTTTGGATTGATCTCAGCTGTGATACTCACAACACCGGCTATGTTACCAGCTTTGGGTTGTGCACCGCTCATTCCGCCTAAGCCGGAAGTGACAAACAATTTGATGCCGCCCTGATAATTAGGATGGGTTTGCATGCGCGTTGCATTTAACACAGTAATTGTAGTTCCGTGAACAATACCTTGAGGTCCAATGTACATAAACGATCCCGCAGTCATTTGTCCGTATTGCGATACCCCCAAAGCGTTTAAGCGTTCCCAGTCGTCAGGTTTGGAATAATTAGGTATTACCATACCGTTAGTTACTACTACCCGTGGTGCATCTGGTGAAGATGGAAAGAGACCTAAGGGATGACCGGAATAGAGAACTAATGTTTGCTCATCGGTCATAGTAGCCAGATATTGCATGCTTAAAAGATACTGTGCCCAGTTTTGAAATACAGCTCCATTGCCTCCATAGGTGATCAGCTCATGCGGATGTTGAGCAACGGCATCATCCAGATTATTACTGAGCATCAGCATAATGCCTGCTGCTTGTATTGATTTATGGGGGAAATCGTTGATGCTACGTGCATAGATTTTATAATCGGGTCTATACCTGTACATATAAATTCGTCCATAGCGGATGAGCTCATCGGCAAACTCCGGAGCTAATATCTTATGGTGCTCTGTTGGGAAATAGCGTAACGCATTTTTAAGCGCCAACTGCTTTTCATCGCGGCTAAGGATGTCTTTACGCTTTGGAGCATGGCTGACAGCCGGGTCGTGTGGCTTGAGTTCGGGTAATTGTTCCGGTATTCCGGCAAGAATGCGTTCCTGAAATTTGGCAAGGGATGTCATGGATTTTTTATTGCAAAATTACTGAAAAGCACTGTAAAGATCAATTGGTATCTTCCGATAGGATGCTCAGATTTTGTCAGTCCTTTTTCGGAGAATATTGTACAACAGCTCACGCGAGCGAAAAAGCTGAGCCTTCACTGTACCTAATGGGAGATTCATCTTTTGGGCTATTTCTTCATAGCTCAGCTCATCGAAGTAGCGCATCTGTACTATAGTCCTATAATGCGGTTTCAACTTTTCGACTATCTGACGCATAGTCTCAACTTTTTGAGCTTTGATGAGGATGTCTTCAGGATTAGGGGTTGTATCAGCTAACTGAACAACTGAAGCACCTATATATGGGTAGTAGCTTTCTTCATGCAGGCTACTGGTTTGAAGCCGGTTACGACGTTGAAAATCAATACAGTTGTTTACAGCTATACGAAATAGCCAGGTGCTGAAGCCGTAATCGGGCGAATACTGTGTAAGGTTTTTAAAAGCTCTGCCGAAAGCTTCTATAGTTAAGTCTTCCGCATCTGTCGGGCTTGAAGTCATTTTAAGCATTAAATAATACACTGCCTCACGATAGTAATGCACTAGATTAGTATAAGCCTGTTGGTCGTTATACTCCAACGCCCGTTGGATCAGTTGATAATCGCGTTGCCCTTTTTCCGTAAGCTTAGGCTTTACATCCATTTTACTGGTTTTGCAAATAGATTGTAGATACTTAAAATGGGGTTAAAAATAACAAAAAATAGTTCGGCAAAAGGGAGTAGCAACCATGGAAAAGACTGATTCAATTGTTTAGCAATACGTATATATATGATTTCCTGACTGATAAACCGAATAAAAAATAGAGACAGTGGAACATAGATAGGCAGGGCGGTGAAAAAGAGCAGCCCAACACACAAATAAAACCCTGATTGTGTTCCTATATACATCCCAAGCAGCCATTTAGTGGCTCGTTTATAATACATGCCTGTTGAAAGATGACGTCTTTTTTGTCTTGTCCAGGTACCAAAATGCCTGTGAGGTTCCGAAACCATATGCGATTGAGCACTGATTTCAATAGCAGTATTGCGAGCAGTTCCCACCTTATTGATGAAAATATCGTCATCACCCGATGGGATGTCATAATGTGTAATAAATCCTTTGTTCTTCAGGAATACAGTTTTTTTGTACGAAAGATTCCGTCCCACACCCATATATACCTTACCGGCTAAAGCCATTGACAGGTATTGCACAGCTGTATGCAAGGTATCGAACCGGATCAGTCCATTAAGTAAGCCAGATTTCTTTTTGTAAGGGCTGAACCCAATCACTATTTCTTTCTGAGGTGTATAATTACGCATCATACTACTGATCCAGTGTTGAGATGCTGGAGTGCAGTCGGCATCGGTAAGCAGTAAATGTTCGTATTTAGCCGATTTGATACCTATACTCAGAGGAAACTTCTTGCCTTTGAAAAAGTTGAGATTCTGGGTAAGATTAATCACCGAAATCCGGCTGTTGTTTCTGGCAAAATCCTCTAGTAATTCTTTGGAACCATCATCTGAACGATCGTTGACTATGATCAGCTCAAAAGAAGGATATTGCTGGTCTAAAATCAACGGTATGTTTTTCAGTAAATGCCGATATTCGTTGTGGGCACATATGACTATCGATACAGGTGCTAATTCAGGATTGGTATTATAAGAAGGGTTTTTTTTGAGGAATGCCAATCGGGCAAAAAAATACCAGAAATAAAAGAGCTGTATCAATACACAAATTAGCATCAGTATCAATACTGCCATATCTAACGTACTTGTAGTGAATTGGGTCAACACTAGGCCTTTTGTTTTGTGGTTGCAAAAATATTCAAACTTTGCGATTTGCTTTATCTTTGCTCAAATTTAGCCTGTATGGATTTTACTGTTATTGGAAGGGATGCTGCCTGTTCGGCTCGGGCGGGTGTGTTGACTACCGCTCATGGAAGTGTTGAGACACCTATTTTTATGCCGGTAGGTACAGCAGCTAGCGTCAAGGCAGTGCATCAACGCGAATTGCTTCACGACATTCAGGCTCAGATCATCTTAGGTAATACCTATCATTTGTTTCTAAGGCCGGGCATAGAGGTGTTACAGAAGGCCGGAGGCTTGCATGCCTTCAGCGGATGGAATAAGCCTATACTGACCGACAGTGGTGGCTATCAGGTTTATTCACTTAGCCAAAGACGAAAGCTTAATGAACGGGGTGTTACTTTTCAGTCGCATATAGATGGAAGTAAGCATGAGTTTACTCCAGAACGAGTGATGGATATTCAACGAAGTATTGGAGCCGACATCATCATGGCTTTTGACGAATGCACCCCCTATCCATGCGACTATGCCTATGCTGAACGTTCGATGCATATGACACATAGATGGCTTGACAGATGTGTGCAACGATTGGCTGAAACAGAACCCTTATATGGATACTCTCAACACTTGTTTCCTATAGTTCAGGGAAGTACGTATAGTAATTTGCGCCGTCAGTCGGCAGAATATGTTGCTGCTAAAGGTGCAGCAGGTCATGCGATAGGTGGTTTATCAGTTGGTGAGCCTCATGAAATGATGTATGAAATGACAGCATTGATATGCGAGATATTACCCGACGACAAACCCCGTTACCTGATGGGCGTAGGAACTCCGGCCAATATTTTGGAAAGTATTGCATTAGGAATAGATATGTTCGATTGCGTGATGCCCACCCGTAACGGAAGAAATGGAATGCTGTTTACCGAAAATGGTATCATCAACATACGTAACGAAAAATGGAAAAATGACTTTAGCCCTATTGATGAAAACGGACATACTTTCGTTGACAGCCACTATTCAAAAGCTTACCTGCGCCATTTGTTCGTAGCCAAAGAAATGTTGGGAAGCATGATTGCCAGCATTCATAACCTCGGGTTTTATTTATGGTTGGTCAAAGAAGCACGTAAGCGTATCCTGTCAACCGATTTCAATGTGTGGAAACAGCAGATGGTACCACGCCTGATGCAACGCCTGTAAGTATGAAACGCATTGATCAATATATTTTCAAGAAGTATTTGGGCACCTTCTTTTATGCCATTTCCCTGCTTATTGTGATAGTGGTCATATTCGATATCTCAGAAAATATAGACGATTTCCTGAAGAAAAATGCACCATTAAAAGCTGTTATTTTTGATTATTACTTGAACTTCATCCCTTATTTCATCAATCTTTTTGTGTACCTGTTTACTTTTATAGCAGTGATCTTTTTCACTTCAAAGATGGCCGGTAATTCCGAGATCATTGCTATCCTTAGCAGTGGAATAAGCTTTTGGCGTATGTTGTGGCCTTATTTTTTGGCTTCATTGCTGTTAGCGGTTGTCTCTCTTTATTTTGGAAACATACTGATACCTCATACCAATCAGCAACGTAGAGAGTTTAAAAATCTGTATATGGAAGACTTGTATAAGGATAGGGAGCGAAATATTCATGTACAGATAGAAAAAGGGGTATATGCGTATGTAGAGCACTATAACAGTAAACTTAATGTAGGATATCGCTTCTCGTTAGAAAAATATAATGGGTATGAGCTCGTATATAAATTAGCTGCTGATCGTATTGAGCTGGATACTAATACACAAGGCTGGATTATACACAATTTTTATGAGAGATCTTTGGATAGCCTTCAGGAGTATTTTACAAGAGGTGAACGCAAAGACACCGTATTAAATCTTGTACCTACCGATTTGTATGAGATCAAAGAAGATTTTGAGGTGATGAACTTTTGGGAGCTCCGTAGGCATATAGAGAACGAAAGGCTAAAAGGTAATGCTGGAGTAGTGGTTTATGAGGTTGAGATGCACAAACGCATGGCTGCGCCGGCAGCTATTTTGATACTCACGCTGATAGGTGTGGCCTTGTCAAGCCGGAAAGTGCGCAGAGGTATAGGAGTTCATCTCGGAGCAGGTATAGCTATAACCTTTGCCTATATTTTATTTATGCAGTTCTCAACAGTTTTTGCAACTTACGGAAATCTTTCACCCGCTTTAGCAGCATGGATACCCAATATTATTTTCTTTGTCCTCAGTATTTATCTTGTGATTAAAGCCCCCAAATAATATGGCATTGTTCAACACTGTTGTCTCATGGTTAATGAAAAAGCGCATGCATCAGATTGAGCTTTTTGTGAAGTACCCGCTTGAGGTTCAAGAGGAGTGGTTTAAAAGATTGATACAGCAAGGGAAAAATACTGAATGGGGTAAGAAACACGATTTTAAATCAATACATACTTATGATCACTTCAGGCAACGCATCCCTATCAGTACATACGAAGACATGAAGCCTTATATTGACAGGCTGCGTCAGGGAGAACAAAATATTTTATGGCCGGAAGAGATAAAATGGTTTGCCAAATCGTCGGGTACAACTTCCAGTAAGAGCAAGTTTATACCTGTCAGCAATGCCTCACTTGAAGAGTGTCACTTCAAGGCCGGTAAGGATATGCTGTCCTTATATGTGAACAACTACCCAAATACTAATTTGTTTAGTGGACGTGGATTGGTGATGGGAGGAAGCCATACGATCACCGAAGTGGATAATGCTTCCTACTATGATGGCGATCTGTCGGCTATATTGATCCAGAATCTCCCTTTCTGGGTACAGCTGCTGAAAACACCTAATCTTAGTATTTCGCTGATGGACGAATGGGAGTCCAAGATAGAACTGATGGCAAAAGAAACCATGCAGCACGATGTAACAAGTATATCTGGAGTGCCATCATGGACTTTGGTGCTGCTTCGTAAGATATTAGAACTCACCGACAAGTCGAATATCAGTGAAGTGTGGCCTAATTTAGAAGTGTTTTTTCATGGAGGTGTTAGCTTCACACCTTATGCCGAACTGTATAAAAGTTTGATACCTTCTTCAAGCATGCATTATATGGAAACCTATAATGCCTCTGAAGGCTTCTTTGGTATTCAGGATCAGATAGATAGCCAAGATTTGTTACTGATGTTGGACTATGGAATATTTTATGAGTTCATCCATTTGAACGAGCTTGATGCCGATAGTATGAAAGCTGTTGGATTGGATGAGGTTCAGACAGGTCAGCCATATGCAATGGTGATCACTACTAATGGTGGACTATGGCGATATCTGATAGGCGATACCATAGTGTTTACTTCAACCGATCCGTTCAGAATACAAATTACAGGACGCACTAAAAGTTTTATCAACGTTTTTGGAGAAGAGCTGATGGTGGATAATGCCGAAAAAGCATTGGCAATAGCATGCCTGAAATGCGATGCCCTGATAGCTGATTATACAGCTGCACCACGATTTACCAATCAGGAAAGTTCAGCAGTGCATGAATGGCTGATCGAGTTTGAAGAACCACCTCAAAATCTTGAATATTTTGCCGAGACATTTGATAATGCGTTAAAATCGCTCAACTCCGACTATGAAGCAAAACGTTATAAAAATATGATATTGCAAGCCCCTGTATTATATCAGGTTCCATCGGGTACCTTTTACAATTGGCTGAAATCGAAAGGCAAGTTAGGAGGGCAACACAAAGTCCCCCGATTGTCGAACAACCGAGGAATATTAGATGAGATTCTATCAACTTTAGGACATTCAAGCGGCAAAAAAAACTACATTTGCAATAAAACCTGAATCATGCATATAGCTATAGCCGGAAATATAGGATCTGGAAAAACTACACTTACCCGATTGTTGGCCAAGCACTTTGGATGGGAGCCACATTATGAAGATGTGGAAAACAATCCCTATCTCCATAGCTTTTATGAGGACATGCAACGCTGGTCATTCAATTTGCAGGTTTATTTCCTGAACAGTCGCTTCAGGCAGATAATCGAAATACGCAACAGCGGTAAGACGGTAGTTCAAGACCGTACAATTTACGAAGATGCCTATATCTTTGCTCCTAACCTACATGCCATGAACCTGATGTCAACACGCGACTTTGAGAATTACAGCTCTTTGTTTGCGCTGATGAGTAATTTTATCAAACCACCCGATTTGCTTATCTATCTCCGCTCAAGTGTTCCTACTTTAGTAAAGCAAATTCAAAAACGAGGGCGAGAGTATGAAGCTTCTATACGGTTAGACTATTTGAATCATCTGAACGAACGTTACGAGGCATGGATAGGGAAATATTCTATAGGAAAATTACTCATAGTGGAGATGGATGACCTCAACTTAGAGAAACCTACTGATTTAGGTAAAGTCATTGAACGGATCAATGCTGAACTGCATGGACTGTTCTGACACACTAAGGAATACTGTTTTTTAAATTCAATTTCTGAGCGATGAAAATTGCTGGTATCATCCCTGCCCGATATGCGTCTACTCGTTTTCCGGGTAAGCCTCTGACACCTATACACGGAAAACCCATGATACAACATGTGTACGAACGCGTAGCACAAGTGGATGATTTAGATGTGGTAGTGGTAGCTACCGATGATCAGCGCATTGCTGAGGTGGTGACAAATTTCGGAGGACAAGCAGTGATGACAAAGCCCGATCACCTCAACGGAACGGCACGCTGTGCACAAGCTGTTAACCTGATAAACAAACCAGTGAATGCCGTCATTAATATTCAAGGTGATGAACCCCTGATTGCAACGGAACAGATTAAACAAATAATCCAACTGCTTCAGAGCGGAAACACCTTGGCAAGCCTGGCTAAGCCTATCACCGAACTTGATGAGTTGATAAATACAAACGTTGTCAAGATAGTCCTGTCGCATGCAAAACAAGCCCTTTTCTTTAGCCGTTCCCCAATCCCGTTCATTCGGGATATACCTATAGAGAAATGGCTTCAACAACATGTGTTTTATAAACATATAGGTATATATGGATATTCGGTAGAAGTGTTGCAGGCTATTACTCAGCTACCACCTTGTAGCCTTGAAAAAGCTGAGTCGTTAGAGCAGTTGCGATGGCTGGCACATGGATACCCTATTTCGATAGATATTACTCATACCGACAGCATAGGGGTAGACCATCCTGAAGATGTAAAAAAAATTGAAACCCTTTTTTGAATTAATTCGTAAATGTAGTATCTTAGCTGACTTTGAATCCAAGAGTGAAACCAATGACAAAGATATCAGAAAGCATATCGGCTTTTCATTCGAAAAACATGGAATTGCTTTACACACATATGACTACAAAATTTTGATTCGATGAAAATTGCAGGCTATATAGGTGATTTGCTGTATGAGTATGAATGCGTGGTCATTCCTGGCCTTGGAGGATTTTTAACGCGCGATCATACTGCCTCTATTCATCCGGTAAGGCATTACTTTAAACCACCTTATCGGGAGATAGTGTTCAATCCGCTGCTTAGAGCAAACGATGGGTTGTTGCTCAGCCATATAGCCCGATCAGAGAATCTGACCTATCAGGAGGCAAAAAGCAGGATAGATCGATTTGTGCTTACATGTTTAGCGAAAATGGAAGAAGGTAAGCGCATTCATTTCAGGAAGATAGGTTCAATATATTATACTGATGAAAAGGAAGTAGTCTTCAAGGCAGACGAAAACATGAACTATCTGCCTGATTCTTTTGGCCTTGCAGCTATAGTATCACCACCTATTAAAAGAGAAGATTTTCAGCAAAAGATTGAAACGGTTTTCCATAAGCCGCCGCAGAAAAAACAAGCCATCACCGAGAAAGTCTCCGTCCCGCAAGAACAAAGGCCTAAGCCGTCTAAGCCTCAGCCTTTTATTGCTTCACAACGAAAAAACAGGCTTAGAAATCAGATCAACTGGATAGCTGCCGCATTAGTTATCATGCTGGGTGTAGTCGGCTATATGAATAAAGAAAAAGTACAGCAATATTACCAGAACTACTCATCGCAGGCATCTCTATGGCCGATATTTTATGCCAGTCCCAATGAGTACCTCATAAAAAACAAAGACCTGTTGCAGATTGAACCATATGTATGGCCCGAAAGGCAAACTACCGAAAATAAAGGAGCTTTAAAACCAGGTCAAAATGATCTGCAATCCGAAGAAAGCTATAAAGCATCTTTTAATTTGTTGCCTGATATGCACACAGAAAAAACTGGACCTGTTGCCTCATCTGAACAAGAGTTGGTCGAAGAGCATGCAGAGCTTGCAGATGCATCCGACACAGAAACGATCAGAGATATACTGCCCACCGAAGAGGAAGATAGCATACGCCTTGAACCGTATTCTTCAGAAGCGGTGACAGAAAAGAAATTTTTTATCATAGCCGGAGCTTTTCAGGATAAGTCCAATGCCGAAAAGCTCATTCATGAGTTACGTGTCAAAGGCTTTGAGGCCGACTTTACCGGGCAAACCAAAACCGGTTTATGGCGCGTTTGTTTTGAAGGATTTACAGACCACAGCATGGCTTTACAACGGCTGCAACTGATCAAAAAGGAAGAAAACCCACAAGCCTGGCTGTTGATATTATAAGCTTATTGGTGAGACAGTGATCTGATGTAATCGGATTCCAATTCAAAAGAAAAAAGTGTCCAAAAATAAACTTCAAAAATTTTCCGAGAATCGTACTTTCCCAAATTTGTTTCAGTATGGATATGAAGACCTGCAACAGGCAGAGTTTTCACTTAAAGGCAAGTGGGGTACAAAATTTTTCAGGAACCGGAATCCCCTTATCCTTGAGTTAGGATGCGGCAAAGGAGAATATACCATTGGTCTGGCTCAAAGGTATCCCGAAAAAAATTTTATTGGTGTGGATATCAAAGGTGCCCGTTTATGGAAAGGATTGAATGATGCAAAAAATCTTGGCTTATCGAATGTGGCATTTATCCGTACGCGTATCGAACTGATTGAAGCTTTTTTCGGATCAGATGAGGTCGCTGAAATATGGATCACCTTTCCAGACCCTCAACCTCAAAAATCAAGGCAGCGAAAACGACTGACACATCCACTATTTTTGAATAGATACAGAAATTTCCTGCAGAAAGATGGACTGATCCATCTGAAAACCGATAGCGAATTATTGTATGAGTTCACAAAAGAAGTGATAGCAGAACAAGGCTTGACACTTTATTCCGATACAGCCGATCTGTATGCCACAACTGATCATTTAGAAGTGAAGACCATACGTACATTTTATGAGGATATATGGTTGAAGTCAAATTTATCTATCAAATACCTGTGTTTTTCTCCGCACCATGAATGCTGAACCTAACTTTTTTGAACAAGTGTACAAGGTAGTCCGACTTATCCCGTATGGTCGGGTCACCTCTTACGGTGCCATAGCTGCCTATTTAGGTAGTAAAGGTTCGGCCCGTATGGTAGGATGGGCGTTGAACTCTTCCTTTGGCACACAAGAGGCATTGCCGGCTCATAGGGTAGTAAATCGAAACGGAGTATTAACGGGGAAGCATCATTTCGGAGGAGCTGATCTGATGGCTCAGCTCTTACGCTCGGAAGGGATAGAAGTAGATGATGATCAGATCATCAATTTTCAAACCTGTTTCTGGGACCCGATTAAAGAACTGTACTAGTTGTTTCAGGTGGAATGTCTGACTATTAATTTTGTTTTAATCACTTTTCGTGTTGGACTGAATGCTTCAGTATTTTTGTTCTTCATCCGTTTCAGCAACAACAAACACGCTTCGCGTCCCAACTCAAATCCAAACTGATCGATAGTCGTTAGTTCCGGCTCACTGATAGCTGCCGTACGGCTGTTTTCAAACCCAACTACTTTTACATCTTCCGGTACTTTTTTCCCTAAATCGCGAGCCGCTTTGATGATGGCTATAGCCGACAGATCGTTCACGGCAAAAAAGCCGTCGGGCGGATCAGGCTGACGTAATATGTCGTGAGCAGCCCGCCTGGCTACCTCAAATGTATCAGCTAATAGTACTAACTGATGATCAAACGGTATGTTAAATTTTAACAAAGCATCATGATATCCTGCTAAGCGGCTCTTGCCTATCTGCAGATTTTGAGGTGCAGCAAAATGTGCGATACGTTTACAGCCTCTTTCAATCAAATGATTCACGGCCATAAAAGATCCCTGATAATCATCAGCTACCACCTGATCGGCTGCCAAACTATCAACCACACGGTCAAAAAATACTATAGGTATCTCGTTGTCTATCAATTGTTGAAAGTGTGAGAAATCGGTGGTCTCTTTTGAAAAAGAAACAAGTACTCCATCCACCCTGTTGGTAAGTACGGCTTGAGTATTAAGTACTTCGCGCTTATAAGATTCATTAGATTGAAACACCATCACGCTGTAATCGTTCTTATATGCGATCTCCTCAATGCCATTGATGATGGAAGAGAAAAAATAATGCTCTATCTCGGGTATGATCAGCCCTATGGTTTTTGTGGAATTGCTGCGTAAATTTAAGGCAATACGGTTAGGTCGATATCCTAATAAAGTAGCCAATTCCTTTACTGCCGTACGCGTTTTAGGACTGATATCAGGATGGTCTTTCAGTGCCCTGGATACGGTAGATGTCGAAAGCCCCAATTTTTGAGCTATATCTTTGATGGTAATCTGTTTTCTCATGTGCAAATCCTTGCGATATTCCGTTTATTGCTAATTATTTGATTGTATGAACCATTCATTAATCAGGTAGCTTGCACAAAGATATAAAAAACAAGCATACTATTTCAAACGTTTGCATAATGCAAATCAATCAAATATGTGTTTTTTTAATTGAAAATGTAAAAGAAACCTTAATTTTGTGTGAACCAAAATCATGGAAGAACTTTCTGACTATTGACTTGTTAAAAGAAATATAAAAATAGTAGTATCAAATTTTATTTATCATAACAAAAAAACTATCGTATGAATCGTTATTTAAAACTATTCCTATCGTTGTTAGCTCTGCTTTTTATGTATGCGTCAGCTATAGGTCAAACCGGGACCATACGTGGTACAGTGACAGACAAGTCCACAGGTGAGACCTTGCCCGGAGCCAATATATTGGTTAAAGGGACGCTCATAGGAACCTCGACTGATTTCGATGGTACTTATGTGTTAGAAAAAGTTCCAGCTGGCGAACACACCATAGAAGTCAGTTTTGTGGGCTTTTTGCCGGCTTCAACTTTAGTACAACTGAATGAGAACCAAACTCTTGCCTTGAACTTTGAGTTGGAGGTAGATGCTGTTACATTGGAAGAGACAGTAGTTATCGGATACGGTATCCAGAAAAAAAGCGACAGAACCGGTGCTGTAGCCAGTATAACCGGTTCCGACATGAATGCAGGAGTATTGACCGACCCTGTACAAGGGATACAGGGTAAGATACCGGGTGTGATGGTGTCTAAAAAAGGAGGTGACCCAAATGCAGGCTTCGATATTAAAATTCGCGGTGCCTCATCGCTTACAACAAGTACGAGCCCGCTGTTTGTAGTGGATGGAGTTCCTGGAGTCGATCCTACTACTATCGCTACCGAAGATATTGAATCGTGGAACGTGCTCAAAGATGCTTCTTCAGCAGCTATCTATGGATCGCGTGGTGCCAATGGCGTCATTATCATTACTACTAAAAGAGGTACACATACAGCAGGCAAAGAACCATCAATTGAGTTCCATACATACCTATCCGCTGATAAAGTGACCAAGAAACTTGATTTGCTCAGCGCCGGGCAGATCAGAAGCTATGTCACGGAAAACAATCTGAACTTCCAGGATGGAGGAGCTACGGTTGATTGGCAAGATGAGATATTTCGTACCGGACTTTCGCAAAACTATAACTTATCCGTTGCCGGAGGTGATAAGAAATCATCCTATCGTGCCTCAGTCTCGCATCAGGATTTCTCCGGTGTGATCAAAGGTACTCAAAAGCAACGCACTATAGGTCGTATCAATCTTGACCAGACTGCATTCGACGACAGGCTTATCATGTCGGCTGGATTGTCGGGAACTATCGAACATAATGACTATATCAGTTATGAATCCAACGGACCTAATGATATCCTATATCAAACCTTTCAGCGCAACCCTACCGATCCGGTAACTGATGCCGATGGAAATTATTATGAAACACAACGTCAGTTTAACTATTGGAATCCGTTGGCTCTGATAGATAATAT
The DNA here is from genome assembly GCA_023229245.1 of Bacteroidales bacterium. Classification (GTDB taxonomy): domain Bacteria; phylum Bacteroidota; class Bacteroidia; order Bacteroidales; family F082; genus JALNZU01. Next base: position 97,081 of record JALNZU010000006.1, read on the forward strand.
TCAAAATGAACGTGATGCGAAACGTTTGTTTGGTTTTTTTAAAGCTGATTTAGATATTTATAAAGGCATAACAGCCGGAGTTAACTTAGGTTACACTCGCGACGATCAGGAAAGCTTTTATTTTGAACCCTCATTTATTCGGTTAGGAACTACCTCAGGCTATGGCCGCCGCAACTATGGTAACTTTGAGTCGAAAGTTATTGAGACTACTATTCGTTATGCCACAGAGATAGGGAAGAACAGTCTTAATTTCGTGGGAGGCCACTCGTTTCAGGAAGATTTTTATACCGGATTTTCAGCACAGGGGCAAAAGCCGTTTATCAACTTCACCAAGTCGCACGACTTATCAATGCTACAAACTGTCAACCCGGGTGATATCTCGTCCTATAAAAGCTCCAATAGGCTGATCTCATTTTTTGGCCGTGGAATTTATAATTATGACTCTAAATATTTTCTCACTGCAACCATTCGCCGTGATGGATCATCTAAGTTTGGAGAAAACAACAAATGGGGTTGGTTCCCATCTGCTTCTGTCATGTGGAATATCACTGGTGAAGATTTTATGAGTAATATAGATATGATCAATAACCTAAGGCTACGACTTGGATACGGAATAACCGGTAATCAGGAGTTTGAAAACTATAGAGCTCTAACATATTATCAGTCGGCCGGGAATACCATTAATTTTGAGACCGGTGAAGAAGCTATTTTGTTTCAGTTTGCTCATAATGCTAATCCCGACTTGAAGTGGGAAGAAAATTCCGAGCTAAATATAGGGCTTGACTGGGGCTTATTCGATGATAAAGTGTCCGGTTCTTTTGATTATTTTATTAAAAACACCTATGATTTATTAGGTAGATATAGTGTGCCGGTGCCACCTTATCCGGTTGATAGGATTTGGGCTAATGTAGGCCGCTTCGAGGTGAAAGGCTTTGAGATGTATGTGCAATATTATCCTGTGCGTACGAAAAATATTGACTGGAAAACAGCACTCACTTTCACTACTTTTAAGCAAAATGTGGTTTCATTATCCAACGATCAGTTCAATTGGTCGGAGTTGCGTGAAGGTTGGCTGTCAGGACGTGGCTTAGTAGGTGATCTGAACTGGACCCAAATTGTTGAGCCAGGAAAAGCATTAGGAACATGGTATATCCCCGAATATGCAGGGCTTTCACAAGATGGTAAATTCTTGTTCTATACAGCTGCCGGTGGTGTTACCCGTGAATTGGAGAATGCCGAAAGGCGTGTGGTAGGTAATGCCCAACCGGATTTTGAATTAGGATGGTCGAACTATATAAGTTTTTACAAGAATTTTGATGTAAGCTTCAGCCTACGGGCAGTATATGGCTACGATATATTTAATACTACCCGTCTGATCCTTGGCAACCCTATCTGGCTGCCCGAGATCAATGTGTTGCAATCAGCTTTGGATGAAGCAAAGAAAGGATTAAATGATAACCCAAAACTCAGCAGCTATTATTTGGAAGATGGATCATTCTTACGTCTTGATAATCTGACTATAGGATATAATATTAAGAATGTAGGTCTGCTGAAAAATATACGGGTTTATTTTGCTTCCAATAATTTATTTACCCTTACCAATTACTCCGGTATAGACCCTGAGATATCTATTTCAGGCTTGTCTTTCGGTCTGGATCAGTATAATGTGTATCCCAAGACCCGTACATTCACTTTTGGAGTTAATGTAACCCTTTAAACAACTGCAAATCATGAAAAAAATTTTTATAGTACTAGCAATATTTACAGCGCTGCAGTTTGGGTGTACCAAGCTCGATACAGTGCTTTACGACCGGGTGCCTCCCACCGATTTTGTTGCCGATCCGGTTTTGAAAATGAGCCCTATTTATGCTCCTATGCGCGACTTCTTAGATTGGGGCGGATGGTGGTTTGCCAATGAACTCACAGCTGATGGATCAACAGGTCCCACCAGGGCCAGCGACTGGGACGATGGCGGAAAATGGCGGGTGCTCCATCAACATACATGGGATAATAATACAGAGGCTATCAACAGTATGTGGAGCCGGTTTTTCAATGGAGTGATAGAAGCAAATAAATTTATCGAAGAGCAAATCCCATTGGGTGATGCACCCGAAGTGCTGATAGCTATCGCAAAAGCAAAAGTACTGCGAGCCTATTACTACTACCTGCTCATTGATAATTATAAAGACGTTCCTTATGTGACCGATTATATAGAAGCTCCTCAAAACCCTAAAAGAAACTTCCGAAAAGATATATTCGATCGCATCACAATTGAGATAGCTGAGGAAGCTCCAATTATTCCGGCAAGCAACTCAAAAACCGGAGTCACCAAAGGATTTGCGTATTCACTCTTAGCCCGTTTGTATCTGAATGCCGAAGTATATACAGGTACAGCTCAATGGGCCAAGGCCGAACAATATGCCGACAGTGTGATACTGTTAGACCAATACAGCTTAGAAGCCGATCCGGTGAAACCCTTTGTGACCGATAATAGCAATTCACCTGAAAATATATTTGTCATACCTTATGACGAAGATAAATATCAGGGCTTCAATCTGCATATGCGTACCTTACACTATAACAGCAATCTGACATTTAACATGACAGCCGGCCCCTGGAATGGATTTGCTGCTATGTATGATCATTATAATTCATATGAGGAGGGCGACAAACGCAAAGAAGGCTATTTTTTAGTGGGTCAGCAATACGAAGCTGATGGTACTACTCCAATTATTGATCAGGGAGCAGGTGGCGCTAATTTGATTTTTGATCCTTATATCCCCGCTTTGAATATGGATGCATCATACACAGCCGTAGAGATAAGGATGTCGGGTGCTCGGGTAAAAAAGTTTGAGATAAAAAATGGTGCTAAGGAAAACCTTAGCAACGACTTCCCATTGTTCCGTTATGCCGATGTGTTGTTGATGAAAGCAGAAGCTATGATACGTCAGGGACAGAATGGCGATGAGTATATAAATCCTGTTCGTGTCAGAGCCGGAGTAGAACCATTCAATAATGCAACATTAGACGATTTGCTTGCCGAACGTGGCCGTGAGTTCTTCTGGGAAGCAATCAGAAGAGGTGACCTGATTCGCTTTGGAAAATTTAATCAGTCATGGTGGGAAAAAGGTGTGTCATCACCCGATAGAAATACATTCCCTATCCCGCAATGGGCTATAGATGCCAATCCGAAATTAGCTGAAGCACCCGAACCTATACAGTAAAAAATTTGAAATGTTTATTCACTAATCTAAATTTAATGTTATGAAGAAAAACAGTTTTTTTAAAGTCATGCAATTGATGAGCATCATTATGCTCAGTAGTTTGATCATAGTTTCGTGTAAGAAAAAAGATGATCCGGATCCTGAACCTATTCCAATCGTAGAAGACGGTGTTTATATTAAAGGTGCTGGGACAGCTCTCACCGAATTTGATCTGAAAGGATTGATGAAACCCACTTTGAACGAGAACGGTCAGGAAGAACGCTCACAATTATTGGAGCTCTTTGTTGCTGTGAAAGCAGGTAGCGATGGTTTCAACATCGTAAAAGTTTCAGGTGAAACCCATACCGTATATGGTCCTGGTGCTGATTTCAACGAGATCACCGAAGACCCATGGGATGCATCCAATGAATATCCAACAACAGCTAAGTTCTGGCGTGGCGCTATCGCCGAGACAGATACCAAGTTTACCGTTCCGGAAGACGGATTGTATCAGATAGTCTATGATACCGAATTAGGCGTTGTTGTCCTCACACAAGCAAAGTGGGGATTGATAGGCGCAGCTACTCCAGGTGGATGGGGTGAAGATACTCCTATGACAACCACATTCAACATTGAAAAGATGGACTTTACCGTAACTGATATCCCCTTGTTGAAAAACGAATGGAAGTTCCGTATTGGAAATGGATGGAAGATATGGCTGAACGAAGACGGTTCTGTACGCGTAAACACTAACCTTGGTGGATCGGTTAGCGCTCCAACTCCAGGTGGTGATAATATTGCCAACGACGAATATGCAAAATATACCGTTACCCTAAATTGGGAACTTGGAAAAGCTTTTACCGGAGATATAAAGAAAACCGGTGAAGGTGATCCGCTGCCCGATTACCCGGAAGCAATGTATCTGACAGGTGCTGCTACAGCCTATGGATGGGCAGAACCAGCTACGGAAGATGACGCTATTATGCATCCTCTGGCCGGTGGGGCTCCAAGTGAAGGTATCTTCTGGAAAATAGCCCATCTCCAAGGTGGAGAAGGATTTAAACTCTCAGCTGCAGCCTGGAGTGAACCAAATCTGGGATATAACGAAATAGACGAATACGATACTGATGGCGTGGCAGTAGGCGACCAGGATGGAAATATGTTGGTCGAAGAAAGTGGTATGTATATCATCGTGCTGAACTTACGTGATGATCAGATTAAACTGTCTATTAAACCCGCTGCAGTGTATGGTATAGGTGATGTCTTTGATGGATGGGATGCAGGTGTGGAAGCCAATAAATTCACCATAGATAATGACGCTAAAACATTAGTATCACCAGCTCTTCCAAGCAGTGGCAATATTCGTATGTATGCCGATCATAGCTGGATACCCGATTGGTGGAATGCTGAATTCAATGTGTTTGACGGTCAGATACTCTATCGCGATGCAGGTGGTGATCAAGAGGCTGTGCCTGGTGAAGCAGGACAGGTGGTAACCCTACACTTTGACGACAATACAGGATCTATCGAATAGCCGATAGAACAGTACAACAAAAGATAGTTGAATTAGAAAAGGGCTGTCGGGTATCCTGCAGTCCTTTTTTATCTTTTTCAAGGCTTGAGATGCCGTAAACCTATCAAAAGTTGTATCTTTGCGGCCTCATTTTAACAGCTAGTAATATCAATAAAAGCGGATGTGGCGTAATTGGTAGCCGCGCCAGACTTAGGATCTGGTGCCGAAAGGCGTGGGGGTTCGAGTCCCTTCATCCGCACCAACAAAAAAACCTGGCCGGATAAACAAGCTGATCCGGCTGAATAGTAGAATAAGATTGTTTTAACCCCTCATTGTAGAATGCAAATCGTACAAGAAAAAACCAATGCAGGAACAGTTCTCCTGGAATTGCTCATCACCCGAGAAGACCTAATACCGAAAGTGGATAAAGTACTAAGAGACTATCAGCGAAAAGCTAATATTCCGGGCTTTAGACCCGGAAAAGTACCATTCGGAATGGTGAAAAAAATGTATGGTGATGTCGCTATGGTTGACGAGTTAAATAAGTATGTTTCTGAATCACTTAACAACTACTTGGTTGAAAATAAGATTAACATTATAGGTTATCCGCTACCCGATATGGATAAAACCAAAAAAATTGATCTTCTGAATGATACAGAATATCGCTTTTTCTTTGAAATTGGATTGTCCCCCGAAGTTGATGTGAAATTAGAGCAGCTACACGAAACATATTATGTCCCCAAAGTGGAAGAGCAAGAAGTACAGGAAGCTATAGATCAGATGCTTGCCGAAAACCCTGATATTATCTACCCGAAAACTGTGGAAAAAGAAGATCAACTTGAATTATTGGTTACACAAGCTGATGCGGAGGGGAATGAAGTAGAGTATGGATTTGAAACTGTTGTTACTCTCTTTCTATCTGATGCCTCCGAAGCAACTAAGACACTCTTTGAGAACAAACTGCTTGGAGATGAGTTTATAGTGAACTTCGAACAGCTTGAAGGAACGGATAAAGCCAAGGAACTACTTGAACTGAATGAAGATCAAGCCGGATTAGTATCTGCCAATTTTAATACCATTATTGATGAGATCAGCAGGGAAGTCAAGCCGATATTGAATGAAGACTTCTACGAACGTATGTATCCCAATGCAGGCATCATAACGGAGGAAGATTTTAGAGCTAATGTAATCGAAGAAATAGAACGGCATTGGAACGCTCAATGCGAAATCATCTTATTCAATTCTGTGATTGACAGGCTGATAAACAAGAGCCAGATTGAACTGCCCGATGCGTTTATGAAGAAATGGATGATCGACAGAGCCGATGGCAAAATTACCGAAGAAGAAGCTGAAGCCGAATTAGAAAAGACAAGAACAGCATTTCATTTGCAATTGATCGAGCAAAGCTTAAAAACAAATTATCCAGATACCATTGATGTAAGCAGTCAGGAAATACGTAATTTTGTACGAGCTTATTTCCATTATCAGTTTGTCGGAATGGCTGAGTTACCTAAAGAAGTGGATGACCGGTTAGATCCTATAATAGATAAAATTTTAAGCGACGAAAACGAAGTGTTTCGTATTGAACGTGATCTTACCGAGAAGAAAATGAAAAAACTTTTTAATGAGAAAGTAACTAAAGTTGAAGAAATTATCAGTACGAGCGAACTGAAGAAGATCATTGAAAAACAGAATCAAATTCAGGAGGAAACAATAGATGAATAATAACGAGTTTACAAAATATGCCACACGACATCTTGGGATCAGCAGTGTGGGCTTGGACCAGTACAGCCGATCGCTGAGATCGTATATTTCCCCTACTATTATCGAAGAACGCCAGTTGAACATAGCCACTATGGATGTGTTCTCGCGTCTGATGATGGACCGCATCATCTTTTTGGGAGTTCCGATAGATGATTACGTAGCAAATATCATACAAGCACAGCTGTTGTTTTTAGAATCGGTTGACTCCAAGCGTGATATACAGATTTATTTGAATACTCCCGGTGGCTCGGTGTATGCCGGATTGGGTATATATGATACAATGCAATACATACGTCCCGAAGTATCAACAATTTGTACAGGTATGGCAGCTTCAATGGGAGCAGTGTTGTTGTGCGCCGGTGCCCAGGGAAAACGTACCGCACTGAAACATTCACGCATACTGATCCATCAGCCTATGGGAGGTGCCCAGGGACAAGCCAGCGATATTGAAATCACAGCCCGTGAGATACAAAAGCTTAAAAAAGAACTCTATGAGATCATTGCTCATCATAGCGGGCAGACTTATAAAAAAATCTGGAAAGACTCTGACCGCGATTATTGGATGACCGCTGAAGAAGCGAAAGAATATGGCATGATTGATGAAATCTTGCTGCGCTCAAAAGCTAATTGATAATGGCGAAAAAAAAGAATGTGTGTTCATTTTGTGGCAGCCATCGTTCAGAAGTGAATCTGCTGATAGGTGGTATTGATGCAGAAATCTGTGATCGCTGCATAGAACAGGCATACGAACTGCTTACCGATCAGATACCAGCTTATGAGCCATTGCCGCTAACGGATTATACCCATCGTAAACCGGTCGAGATAAAAGCTTTTTTAGATCAGTATGTGATCGGACAAGACGAAGCCAAACGTATTCTGGCCGTAGCAGTATATAATCATTACAAGCGTATCAACCATGAAAAGGGGGATGACGGGGTAGAAATTGAAAAATCAAATATCATTCTTGTTGGGGAAACGGGTACAGGGAAGACTCTTTTAGCCCGTACTATTGCCAAAATGCTTCAGGTACCTTTTGCCATAGCTGATGCTACTGTGCTGACCGAGGCAGGATACGTGGGGGAAGATGTGGAAAGTATTCTGACACGTTTATTACAAGCTGCTGATTACGATGTACGTGCCGCAGAAAGAGGAATAGTTTTTATTGATGAATTAGATAAAATAGCCCGTAAAAGTGATAATCCCAGCATCACCCGTGATGTGTCGGGAGAAGGAGTACAGCAGGCCTTGTTGAAACTACTTGAAGGCACTACTGTCAATGTCCCACCACAAGGAGGACGTAAGCACCCCGAACAACGAATGATACAGGTTGATACCCGAAACATCCTCTTCATTGCTGGTGGGGCTTTCGATGGAATTGAACGAATTATTGCAGCAAGACATCATACCAATGTAGTTGGATACGGCCGCGAAAAAGCCGGGGCCATAGATACCGATCATATCCTGCAATACATCGCACCGGCTGACCTGAAAAAATATGGACTCATACCCGAGATAGTAGGCCGCATGCCCGTCCTAACCTATCTGCATCCACTTGGACGAGAAATACTGAAACGGATCATAAGCGAGCCAAAGAATGCCTTGGTTAAGCAGTTTGTTAAACTGTTTGAACTTGACGGAATTACATTGACATTTGATGAGTTAGTGTTCGATTATATAGTGGATAAATCTATCGAGTTTAAATTAGGTGCCAGAGGCCTTCGATCAATTTTTGAAGCCATATTAACAGATGCTATGTTTGAGTTACCCTCTAAGAAAGGAGTTAAAAAACTTCATGTAACTAAAAGCTATGCAGAGAAAAAATTAGATAAGGCGACGATCTCCAAACTAAAAGTAGCCTGAATCTGATAATTTTTAGCTGCTATTTAAGGCTGGCATATAAGTTGTTTATCGGCATACAACTTTGCTTTATCCGGCAAAGCTTCTTCAAGATTACATAGTATGAAATGGACAAAAACTTTTTCAGTCATAGTTTATATACGCAATATGATGAAAAAAAGGATTTGGTTATTCGTATGTCTCGCATGGTTTCCTTTTGGGATATTATATGCTCAGACTCCTGAAAAGGAAGAGGTCCAAAAGCTGATTGACAGCTTGGTAGTTGTAGCGCGAATACAGGGAAACGATACCCTCCCTATCATTCAACTGCCTGAGGTAGGAGTTGTAACCTGGAAGCTACCCGAAACAAAACGCGACCTCCGACGACATTATCGACTGATCCATCACGTTAAAAAGGTGTATCCGTATGCTAAATTAGCGGGTATTAAACTTGCCGAATACGAACATATACTCCTTGATGCCAAATCAGATAAAGAGAGGCGCCGACTGATGAAACAAGCCGAACAAGAGCTTGAAGAACAGTTTGGCGATGAATTAAGGAATCTGACTTTTACCCAAGGCAAAATACTGATCAAGCTGATAGACAGAGAGACAAGCGAATCATCTTATATGCTTATCAAAGAATTTCGTGGTGGATTCAGAGCCTTTTTTTATCAGGGATTTGCACGTATCTGGGGGTATAATCTCAAAACAAAATACGATCCGGTAGCTGATGATGAAGACGCCTTGATAGAACTGATCATACATATGATCGATTCGGGACGCTTGTAAGCTATTTACCCCTTCCCTGCAGCACAATCAGTACGGTATAGATAAGTATTTTCAGGTCCATGGCAATACTCATATTCTCTATATATAATATGTCGTATTGCAGCCGTTCGATCATTTGATCCACATCTGAGGCATACCCGTATTTTACCTGACCCCAGCTTGTGATGCCGGGCTTCACTTTCAGTAGCAGACGATAATGTGGTGCCCGTTTTACGATCTGGTCAATATAATACTGCCGTTCAGGACGCGGTCCTACCAACGACATATCACCTTTAAGTACCGTATAGAACTGTGGAATTTCGTCTAAACGTACTTTTCGCATAAACCTGCCAAATTTGGTGATACGAGGATCATTCTCCGAGCTGAGCTGTGGCCCGCTACTCTCGGCATCCGCATTCATGCTACGAAATTTATGCATCTTAAAAGGCTTGCCGCGCAGACCTATCCGCTCCTGTGAATAAAAAATCGGACCTTTTGAACTTACCTTAACACCTATAGCAGTAAAAATATATAGCGGGATCAATAGTACCATAGATACGATGGATACTACTATGTCCATCAATCGTTTGACCGATTGTTGCCAGGCAGGCATTAAGTCGGGCGAGATTTCTATCAATGGAGCATGCCAAATACCCGAAAGCTTTACCGAACCCATCAAAATATCTTGCATGATAGGGATGATCTTAATCATCACCGAGGTTTCTTCCAATCGTGCAATGATTTTGTCAATAGTGTCGGTCTCGCTGCGTTCGATAGCAATGATCACCTCTTCTACAGCATGATCGGTGATGATCTGCTTGATATCGTGATACGAGCCTAAATGCGGGAGAAATTTACCTATTTTGTAATCCTCCTTGTCATATACACTCAGAAAACCGACAAAAATATTCCCGCTCGAACGTTCCTGCTTTTCTATATCGTGATAAATCCTTACTGCATTGCCATTGCTACCTACGATGATGGTGTTGAATCCTATCTCTTTTCGGTGAATTTTACGAACAGTAGCCGAAGTGAGTAATAACCTGCCGCTATAGGTCAACAGAAAATGCAGGCTGAAAAGAATGAGAAAAGATTGATAATACGACTTATAGGTAACTATGACATCATCCAATATGGCGACAAAAAATATGACGGTAACTCCAATTAGAGTGATGACAAGGGTTTGCCCTAATTCTCTTAAACGAGCCTTGCGGTATATCTGCCTATAGGTACCTACTATGGTGTATAACAATAGCCATGCAACCGGAATAAAAATAATCCCCAACCAAAAATTCGCTTCCAAAAAAATCTGTTCAAATTCCTGATAGAAATTAGGGTTTTCCGACTGTTTGCGAAACATAAAAAACAATCCCCACGCACATAAAGCAGCGATCCAGTCTAAAAAAACATATTTACCGACTTGCAGTTTTTTGTTCATGCCTATATGTTACGGTGAATCAGTTTAATATTATCTAAATAAAACCTTGCTGTAGTTTCTTCGCTTCTGTCGGCCTCAAAATAGATCTTAAATTTTTCGGCATCGCTATAGTCGGTCACTATCGGACTAAGGTTGATATATATCTTATTCCATTGAGTATTAGGATTTACCCCTACTAAGGGCAGGTCAATTATAGTAGGGCCTATATGAGCAAACAGACCTATTCCCATTCGCTGGTCACATTTATAGTCAAGCTCTAAAAAGACTGGTGTTCCTTTGCCGGGCAGGCTAAACGCTTCGGAAGAAGCGATTTGGAAAAAACTGGCTTCTTCATCCAAATATACCACTCCCGAATAAGAAGAATAGTCGGATAGGAGAGCTTCCGGACTATCAATAGGTGAGGTCTTGATGACTGTAGTATCGCTTTTTCCTGTTTTTTCAAGCGAGATACTGGCATATTCAAAATCTTCTATCCAAGCAAAAGTGATAGTGTTATGGTATGAAGTAGTTGGCTCGATAGTCTGAACCGAATCTTCCACAAAAAAGAAATCAGCAATCTGATAAGGTTTATAAAAAGGATAATAGGCGCGTGTTGCTGCAATGCCGTTTAGCTTGATCCCCGGACGCAATTCTAACTTATGGTTCCCCTTGGCTAACACAGGAACAGTGGCAGGCATTTCAAAAGCGCCAATCAGCTGATCGTCAACATATACCCAAACTTCTGAGATGTTATGGGTGTTGCTGCCTTCTAAGCTATAGTCAGTAGTAAGTTGAAAACGTTCAATACGAATGTATGCCGGTATTTCCTGATCTCCCTCAAATTTTTGGCAAGCTGTAATCCCAATACTTATTACAAGTATTGAAAACAGGAGCAAGAATTGCTTGAATAAAGATCTTACCATAAGCCGGACATAGGTATTTAGTTCTTCTTTTAAACGTCTCTTTGACTTGGTTTATTGTATGGATGAAACGGATTCTATAGCTGATTTAAGTAGGATGAGTTGATGAGTTTTTTTCAATGAGGCAAGCATGAAAAAATAAACCGTCAGAAAAGGTCTGGATGTTCTGTTACTAAATTATTTACCATCTTAAACTGTGGGGATATTATGCTTCAGAAGATTTATATCCATTTCACCTGTTTGTATATGATCCAATATCTGATGTGCAAGCAGTAGCACATTATAGCCATCATCAACAGTAACTAAGGGAGTACGATCGTGCACTATGGCCTGGTAAAAGCTTTCTAATTCTGTTTTGATTGCATTGACATCTTGTATATTGGGTTTTTCAAAAATTATTTCACGTATCCCTTTTCCATTGCCCAGATCAATCACCATAGCCATAGGGTTATCCGGTTCTCTTTGGATATTTTTCATTCGGACGATTTCTGTTTTTTTATTCAGATAATCTACTGTGATATAGGCATCTTTTTGGAAGAAACGTGTTTTACGCATATTTTTCAATGATATACGACTTGCTGTAAGATTGGCTACACATCCATTTTCAAACTCTATGCGTGCGTTGGTAATATCAGGTGTATCGCTTACTACAGCTGCTCCGCTGGCACTTATTTTTTTCACTTTTGAGGGCACCACACTCAGCAAGATATCAATATCGTGTACCATAAGGTCTAATACCACCGGTACATCAGTCCCTCTTGGGTTGAACTGTGAGAGCCGATGAGCTTCAATAAACATGGGGTTATTTAAAAAAGGTTGTGCGGCCAAAAACGCCGGATTAAACCGTTCTACATGACCAACCTGCACTTTCACCTGTGCTTCTTTTGCTAAGCTGATCAACTTTGAAGCTTCTTCGGGAGTGGCAACTATAGGCTTTTCGATAAATACATGACGGCGTTTCTTTAGGGCCTGCTGTGCACATGAAAAATGCGATACAGTAGGCGTTACAATATCAACTACTTCCGATGCTTCTACCAATGCACTGATATTTGGAAACCGCTTAAGACCATACTCTTGCTCAACTTTAGCAGAGATATCTTCATTAGGATCATAAAATCCAACTAAATGGTAATCCGAAATTTCTTTGATACACCTGATATGGATTTTCCCTAAATGCCCCGCTCCAAGAACTCCTATTTTTAGCATATACCATATGTTTTGTGCAAACATACGGCTTTTTATCTCTGTATCTTTGCTATATTCGCCAACCAATAGGTTATTCATTAAACAGCTATTTGAACACTCAGGATATGAAAGGAAAAGTGGATTCTTTCCGGCATAAAGGCCTTCGTAAACAATTGATTGATTCGATACGTCGCAAAGGTATCAATGATGAGAAGGTGCTTAGCGCCATGGAAAAAATACCGCGTCATTTTTTTATGGATTCTTCTTTTTTGGAATTTGCCTATCAGGATAAGCCATTCCCTATAGGCTCGGGTCAAACTATTTCACAACCCTATACTGTAGCTTTTCAGACGATGCTGCTTCAGGCCGGACGAAGCCATAAAGTGTTGGAGATAGGTACTGGCTCGGGCTATCAGGCGAGTGTGCTAGCCGAGATGGGAGCTAAGGTGTTTACCATAGAACGACAGCGGAAGCTTTATTTGCGTACTAAAGCATTTATGGATGACATGCCGTGGAGAATAAGGATGTTCTTGGGAGATGGCAACGAAGGACTTCCTAGTTTTGCCCCTTTCGACCGAATATTGGTAACTGCTGCCGCTCCACAAATTGCCGAAGCATGGAAATCACAACTGAAACCCGGTGGTATATTGGTCATACCCCTGGGAGGTGGGGTAGATCAGGTGATGCTGCGCTTAACAAAAAATGAAGACGATAGCTTTGATGAAGAACGATTTGGAACCTTTCGATTTGTACCTATATTAGACGATATTGGTGAGGATTAATACGGAAAGATCCCGATGGATGATGAGGTTTGATCGTATTATGTAATCTTATGTGTTGGTAGTTTGCACTAATATGGCTATGGGTTGTAAGTCATTTGCCTTTTCATAAATCAAATGAAACAATGCGATAAAGATGATTTCAATGGGTTGAGATCTTGTAAGTCCTAAGGTTTCAAGAGGCGTAAACCAATCACTCTGCTATCTGTTTGGATAGTAGTCATTCGTGTCTAATTTCAAGAGTTCGGTGTAAGGATCACCTGTCAGATTCAGTGCTATTGCAAACGCTGGTTCAGTCTTGTAGCCTTGTCGTTTGAGTTCGATGATTTGTTGTCTGAATGTATCTCCGTGTTTATTCAACAGCCTATGTTCAATTACTAAATGTCGGTACGCTAGCTGTTGTTTGGTCGGGATATTTTGTCCGAATATTTCAATTTTAAAATCATCCACCACAAATGTGGCTATAATAGCTTCTAAACCTGATGTAGTCTTCTCTTTGATTGTAAAACTTTTTTCTTCACTAAAATTGTTTGTAATTGTTTTTTGAAATTCTTGTTTATCCTGAAAGCAGCAGATGATGTCAAGGTCGCTATTTTCAATGTCAATATGCAAAGGGATAGTCCCTGCCAATATAGGATCAAACTGGTTGAGTTTTGCTATAATCCGATTATTGGTTAAAATGGCATATGCATGCTGTTGCCGGCTATTGCCATGTTGTAGGTAATCTATGCTGTCAAAGTTCATCTGTTTATGCTCAATTTTTCAATGTCGGTTTTGATGTTTGGAAACGCGTTTATCAATTCTGTCTTATCACCTAACTCAAAGTCGTCAAAGTCAAAACCTGGTGCAACGATACAACTTACAAGCGCATATCCTTTTTTGTTTTTAAGTTGTGCAGCAAACCATACATCAGCTGGAATGACAAGCTGTGGCTCTTCAAATAAATCTATCTGATTACCCAAAATTTTTGTTGCAAGGCTACCTTCTTTGGTTATCATCGAAATTTCTACTGGCCCGCCTTGATGGAAAAGCCAGATTTCGTCCGAACCTATTTTATGAAAAAATGATTTGTCGGTGTCTTTTAGTAAGTAGTAAATTGCAGTTGCGGTATTTCTTGCCTTACCGTTGTCAAGTATAATGGATTTTTTACTCCTATAAGTTTCTCTGTAGAACCCGCCTTCGGGATGTCGGGTCAAATTGAGTTTTTTTATAAGTAAATCGGCTGTCATTTTGTATAATATTGCTCAGTTTCGGTTATTTGTTTTTTCTTTAGTATCCCCAGTAAAGTAAGATAGAAATAGATATATTGAATAAAATGAGAAATACTGCTTGCAGTAGTTGTCTTAAAATCCTTTTCCTATTAAATGATCTTGAATTCATTGAATACCCTGATCCATCTCAGGCAATAAGTTTTAAAATTGTAGAATCAACCTGTTTCAGATTAAGTCCTGTTGAATATTCCTGGTCCTTATGCTATTATCAATTAATAAAAATATCTTGTGTTAGCTTAAAGTTGCAAATATAATGTGTTGCTATGTTGAAAATATTTCAGTTGCTATTTCAATCCTGTTTTTTGAATTTTTTTTCAGATTTCCACTCTTTTTTAGCATGATCAATAGCTCAAAAATATTGACAGACTAAATGGAAAATGAAGAGAAAAAACCTGAGGTGTTTACTTTTTTTCACGACAGGACATATTTTGCCCTGTCAGATAAGCTTGTTTGTTTTGCAAAACGTTTATACTCAGCTCAAAAACATTTGATCGTACGATCGATCAGTATAAAAGCGAAGCTTTCTTGGCTTACTTTGTCTGATCCATTTTCCGGCAACACAGATGAATTTGACAGTATATCGCTTTATCCTTCGAAGTAGGGAAAAAATCTATAAATCCGGCTGCT
This sequence comes from Bacteroidales bacterium, assembly GCA_023229245.1. Taxonomy (GTDB): domain Bacteria; phylum Bacteroidota; class Bacteroidia; order Bacteroidales; family F082; genus JALNZU01. The sequence goes on from JALNZU010000006.1 coordinate 112,367, forward strand.
GTTGGTTGCTTTTTTTCCTGGGAAAATTATTACATAGGCAAGCTTTTAACCCTATCTGAAGAAAAATATATCAAAATATCTCAAAAAAATGAAATTTTAAATTGATGATATACAACACATTAAAAATCAAAATGAATTTTTTTCAAAAAAAACGATTTTAGGTGGTTAGATTTAGGGGTGAAATGGTATTAATGTATAGAAGGTTAACACACAGATTAATCTTGATCTAAAAAATAGGATAGTCTCGTATGTGAAAAAAATGGATTAAAATGATTTAAGTTATGAGCCGGTTAAGAAGAAAAGAAAGAAATGACAACAACATCAGTAAAATCATAAGAATCAACGAGATTCTTATTTAGAATCATTCTAAAATAACTAATTTGTGTGTTCGTGCATGATATTTGTATGGATGAAGTTGTATATTTGAAAACAGAATATTATTCTAAGCCAAAAGATTGAATTATGAAAACAATTAAAATTCTCCTCGATTTTATTCGATTTAAGCAAGTTACCGCTGACGAATATCACATCCAAAGATTCATTTCAGTACGGCATCAAAATTCATTATTTGAATGGGGATGCAGCAGTAGAACTTTAACACGAAATTATATGAAATACTTTTTGCTCTTTTTACTCTTATCCTTTCGGTTTGTTTATGCGCAACATTCTTTTGAAATCGTACTAGGTGATAAGGATGGACATGAATACGTTTTGCATACCATTGAACATCAGGATAACTACTATGCTGTTGGTCACAAAGCCATACCTGAAAATGTTCTTTCAAATATAAACCGTATTAGCCTTGAAGGGGAGCTTATACAATCAGAATGGTACTCAAAAACGGATACAGCTAGTTTTTTAAGCTTTATCTTGCCTAAGGAAAATGGCAACTTATTGTGTATCGGGAAAATTGCACCTGCTACATCGTATCGCTATTCAAATACGCTTTACTTTCGTGAAATTGCTCCCGATTTAAGTTTAGTAGGCGAGAAATATGACAGCCTGCCTGTGACAAATACGAATACGAATTTCGTTATAAACAATTACCTGATTAGTCCTATGAACGAAATCATAGTACAGGGCATCATAGATACTGCACTTGAAGGACACACGGATTACTTATTTTTTGCCAAGTATGATTTTTCAGGCAACCGCCTGCAGCACAAACTGTATTACCAATACAAAGATTATTCGCAAGGTAGTACTTTATTTTTCAACGAAGACAGCACAGCCTTTTATTTATGCGGGTCTTTAACCATACAAAATTGGTATGAGTGGGCAAAGTTTGACTTGGATTTTAACTTCCTTGCCAGTGGTTATTTTCCTACCAATGAAACTTCTCTTACTATGACACCTGTAACTGTAGAATGGTTACGGAATGGTAATTTTATTATGGCGAATAAGCTGCGTAAAGTTGGAGATGAGTTTGTTAGGGGGTTGGAAATGCGTATTTACACTCCAGACTTTGAGCTTTTGGAAAATGTATTCATTTATGATGATCGGAAAGTGGATATACCCTTTTTCAGAGGTATGGGATTTATAGATGAAGACTTAATCTGGGTTGCAACTCACCAACCTGAGTATGAGTATCAACCAACAGATATTAAGTTTTATCTTTTTGATTCCAATCTCAACCTCAAAGGCAGCAAAGTGTATCATATGGATGTAGGTCATAGGCTTATTGATTTGCTAGCTACTTCTGATAGCGGATGTTTAGTTAGTGGAGCTCGTGATCAAAAGCCATTGGATCCCTATCGGGATGCCTACATACTAAAAGTCAGTTTATCCGATGTGATTACCGGTAGCAGTGAGCAAATGGCTATTGGAAATGAAGTGCGCCTTGGGCCTGTGCCGGCTACCGACAGGTTAGCTGTTCAGACCAGGAACACCGATTGCACCTTGTTACTCAGGGATATGAAAGGTCAAATCATTTTACAGCGCCGGCTTCATGATGGTGTCAACCAGATAGATATACGGCATCTGCCTTCAGGAATGTATATAGCCACTGTTTCAAACAATGAAAGCAAGCATATCGAAAACTTTAAAATCATAAAACAATGAAACATTTTATTCAACATCATTTCAATCGCAGCATGCTTAAAGCTGCTGTTGGTTTTCTTTTACTTTTCGTAGGCCTTCAACCGAGCTATGGACAATGTGTGGAATGTGATAGTACAACGACCACTGGTTGGTTTTCAAGTGCAGTAGGACGATATTCAAAAGCTACGGGCCATTATGCGTTTGCCGGAGGTATTTTGTCAGAGGCAAATGGTATGGCATCATTGGCATTTGGCAATAGGGTTCGGGCTGACGGAACAGGCTCTTTTGCAATTGGTATGTTTGTTCGTGCCTGGGGTACAGCTTCCGGGGTATTAGGGACTGGTTTTAGCTTAGATGATCCTTTGGTTAATACACAAAGTTACTCACTTATGGTTGGTTTTGGCTCTACCAAACCTACCTTGTTTGTGGGACCATCCAATGGGGTAAACAGCACGGGTAAAATAGGTATTGGCAATGTAACCGATCCACAGGCAAAGCTACACATTAGGGCAGATCAATATGAAGATGCCAGTTTACTGCTTGAGGCTAGCGCTAGTAATAAAAAAAGTAGTTTTTTAATGTCCGGTATAAAAGCCGTCTTTGGCACGAGCCAAGAAAATCAGTCTTTATCGTTTGTAACCGGTACTACGAATACCCGTATGTTTATCAATGCTGAAACCGGAAATATTGGAGTAGGAAGCGAAGATCCTATGGCTAAATTACAAGTCAAAGATGGTGATATCTTCATTGAAGACATCAATCGCGGTATTATCATGAAATCGCCTGATGGCCGTTGTTGGCGTGGTGTGCTGAATAATTCTGGTCAGCTTGAGTTTACCGAAATCCCGGATTGTGTCATTTCTTCTACGAATGCTCAGACGCTTCAGCCGGATTTAGGAGTAACCATTAGTCCTAATCCGGTAAGCAATCGTTTGGAAGTTGAGTGCCGATTGATTGGTGCCGAAGCGCGTTTGATGAACCTTTCCGGCATTGAGATTTCTTCGCATCCCTTACAGCAGGGAGCCTCTTTTATTCCGGTACATGATTTAAAACCGGGCATGTATCTGTTAAACATTGTCATGCAAGGTAAAGGAGTGGTTGAAACCCATAAATTTGTGAAGCAATAAGAAATATTTAGCGTTATTAATTGCGATTGTGAAATTCGTCGCTTAATAAAACCCTATCTTTATCCTATTAAATCAGGCACTGCCGTAGAAACAACAAATGAGTTGGTTGTATACATATAAAATAACTAGTGACTATCTTAGGGTAGAAGCTACCTCTGTGAGTCTGTATAACAGAGATGTTATCGGTTTTTCTGGATATGAACATTTGTGTGCTGTCAGCCTGATAAATATGAACGGCCGTAATGGAGTTTATCCCGAATGGCCCTGCTATTTCGGGAACCCCGTGGTTTCACGCATGCTCTCTCCGGATAATTATGTACAAGCACCCGATTTCTCACAGAGTTTTAACAGGTATAGCTATGCGTGGAATAATCCGTTAGTGTGTACTGACCCGGATGGGAAGTTTATTTTTCCACCTTTAAGACACAAGCATATTCTGAAACCAAAAAAATGTTATTGATAAAATGAGAATTATTTTGCCTTTTTTATTTTTTATTTGTTTTACCAGCTGTACGAAAGACCCGTGGATAAATATTGACAAAGGTATTATTGATCAGGAAATTTCTTTTGGCTCTTGTATTCCGCCTACTCTTACGCAGACAGAATATATTATCGAGACAGACAGCATGTATCAAAAATTACTGTCCAATAGTGTTTGTAGCAGTTACACTTTGCCTTACATTGACTTCACTCAATATACATTGCTTGGAAAATATGCAAGTGGTCAATGTAAAGTTGAATTTCACAGACAGGTTACAAAAGACGATGTTGCCAAGACATATAATTTTACTGTTTACGTTTTCGACAGAGGATTATGTAAAAAAGAAGCAATAGATATGAATTGGGTGACAGTACCGAAACTTCCCCAGGACTACTCTGTTGTATTTACTATAAAACACGACTGACAAGTACTACCGCCAATAATCAGAGCATAAACGTAATGCAGTTTACAGGCTTGCGTTTTAAGCTTCCAATAGCTATTGGAATTGAGCTGAGGCGTTGGATATTTTCCCAAAAAGTGTGTAAAGTGCACTTTCTCTATAACTGGGTTTTTTAGACCCTTAAATCCGCAAATATAATGTGTTGCTATGTTGAAAATATTTCAGTTGCTATTTCAATCCTGTTTTTTGAATTTTTTTTCAGATTTCCACTCTTTTTTAGCATGATCAATAGCTCAAAAATATTGACAGACTAAATGGCAAATGAAGAGAAAAAACCTGAGGTGTTTACTTTTTTTCACGACAGGACATATTTTGCCCTGTCAGATAAGCTTGTTTATTTTGTAAAACGTTTATACTCAGCCCAAAAGCATTTGATCGTAAGATCGATCAGTATAAAGGCGAAGCTTCCTTGGCTTACTTTGTCTGATCCATTTTCCGGCAACACAGATGAATTTGACAGTAAATCGCTTTATCCTTCGAAATAGGGAAAAAATCTTTAAATCCGGCTGCTATTGGTTGCCTTTTTTCCCAGGAAAATTGTTACATAGGCAAGCTTTTAACCCTATCTGTAGAAAAATATATCAAAATATATCAAAAAAAATGAAATTTTATATTGTTGATATTCAATATATTAAAAATTAAATTGAATTTTTTTCAAAAAAAAACGATTTTAGCCTGAATTATTCATAAAAATGAAAAAAATGCGGGTAAATATACTGTTATTCCATTGAATTTCAGTATATTTGTTGTAGGAAAAACCCCCGCATTATGGACAAAGATAAAATAAAAAAAGCATCCTTCAATTATTTTGAGCAGAAAAATTCTCAACCCACACTTTTCAGCCTTTCTGACTTTGGAAATAAAAAAGTAGAAGTACAGTTTACAAGCGAACAGATCTCAAGTGATGGCGGACTTCTTTTTCTTAAAGAGGTGGATAAAAATATAGGGCTTATCGACAGAATAGCCAATTGCTTGGAAGATAAACCCTGAATTATTCATAAAAATGAAAAAAATGCGGGTAAATATACTGTTATTCCATTGAATTTCAGTATATTTGTTGTAGATAAAACCCCGCACTATGGACAAAGATAAAATAAAAAAAGCATC
>JALNZU010000001.1 GCA_023229245.1 Bacteroidales bacterium
GATTTACTGTTTATTTGTTTAGAACCATAAAAATAGGTGAAATCTTACACATGGCAAAGCGTTAGGTAAGATATTTCTTATCAGCGCTTTGCCTATTTAAATTGAAAATTAGCTTGCGGAATTAAGGACATAAGTCAATCTTATGGAAGTTATGATAAGGAGTTTTCGGGAGATTCAAGACATAGGATTGAAAAAAGAGATTTCCAACTCATTTTGAAAAACGATAATGTAATTGGATTTAGTGAACAATGGAACAATAACAATCAAACTTGGATTAATAATTTCTATTTTAGGAAAGTAGATTGATTAAAAGCAAATCAAAACCATAGCTCCGCAAGTCGGGGCTTTTTTTCTGCCCTGTTCTGCTCCGCAGAACCCAAAAAAGAGGTATCCATCCGGCCAACCACCTCAATAATAAGGCTTGTCAGATTGCTAACTTATTCCGGACAGTTTTTGTACCGGGATAACAAATTAAGTAGTATTTTTACTGCTGTTGGAAGAATGGTACCCATGCAGTATAACGACAAAACTTATTGGAAATACGAGTACAACTTAAGCGATCATCTTGGTAATGTGCGCATCGTCTTTGCTGCCCACTCCCACGGTCAGCCCGAACTGATGCAGCAAACTATCTATTACCCTTACGGGATGATACTACACCAACAAAACTTTGGAGGCACACTCGATCAGCCTAACAAAATACTGTACAATGGAAAGGAGCTGCAAGACGATCAACTGGCCGGCATTAGTTTGGACTGGTATGACTATGGCGCACGGTTTTATGACCCACAAATAGGGAGATGGCATGTGGTAGATCCGTTAACGGAAGAGTACCTGAGCATTTCACCATACGCCTATGTGGCTAATAACCCAATATTTTACGTTGACCCAGATGGTAGAGAAATAAAAACACACAGAGAAACGGCAGATGACGGTACTGTTACAGTTGTTGTAACAGTAACAGGAAAATTAGTAAATGAATCTGCCACAGCTTACACTGCAGAAAAACTTCAAGGTTATGCGGATAGGTTAGCTACATCAATAGCCGATTCTTATACTGGAACTGGTGAAACGGTTAATTTTAGAGGAGTAGCAAATATTTCAGTAGCCTCTGACGATAATCCATTAAGTGAAACTGACCACGCATTTAGAATTGTAGATCAAGGTAGTATACCTGGTGCCGAAGGTAAAAGTGGAGTATTGGGCAGAGCTCTTTTTGGGGAAAATGTTGTATACCTATCTGAGCATATGCTTGACAGAAAAGAAGCGACGGAAGGAAAAAATGCAGGAACAGGAAAAACACATACTAGCTTAGGGACATTAGAACGTACAGGGCCGCACGAGTTAGGTCATTCTGGAAATTTAAAGCACCCTACTCCAGGTACTATGGATGGAAACCTAATGCACCAAACTAAACAGCCTAATGCAGGAAAGAAAGTAACAGAAGACCAAATCCTGCAAATAGAAAAAGATTATAAAGCAGGCAATCTAAATAAAGGCAAGCAAAAATTATAAGATATGTATAATATAGTTGTGATTTTTTGTGTGCTGTTAAACTCCTGTTCTATGAACACTAAAACAGAAACATTGCTGGAAATAGACTTTCAAGATTTTTTTAAAGAGGACACTGTAAGCTTTAATATTGAGGGCTGTAATGTCTTTAGTAACCTTGTCCTTACGAGTGATGAAATTTTAGGTATGACAGAGATCTCTGTTCAAGTCATAAAAGAGACTTCCCGAACTATTTTAATTAAATATCAAGAAAATGAAGAAAGACGCTCTTTTAAGGCTGATAAATCAATTCAAATCTCTGTTATTTTAAATGGGAAGGAAAATGTGTTTGAAATAGACCCAACAAAGGGCAAGTACATTGGTTTCGGCAAAAAGATAGATGAAATTTATATGCTGCAATCCCAACAGCCTTTTGAATACGAATAAAGTAAGAACCCGGCAAGTCAAGGTTTTTGCTTTATAGTGCAGCAACATTCTTCCGAAAAAAATCTCACCCTTCTTTTTGTGAGCATAATATCAATCATAGAATATATAATGCCTTTATCTTTTTCACCAAGTTTCTGCATAAGCAGTATTTGCCCGCTGGTGGTCTTGTCTTCGATAATAATCTCAATAGCTACTTCAGCTTCCATGTGCACAAAGGCTTCCATCCGGCCAACCGCCTCAATAATAAGGCTTGTCAAATTTCTAACTTATTCCGGACAGTTTTTGTACCACAATAACAAATTAAGTAGTATTTTTACTGCTGTTGGAAGAATGGTACCCATGCAGTATAAGAATGAAACTTATTGGAAATACGAGTATAACTTAAGCGATCATCTCGGTAATGTGCGCATCGTCTTTGCTGCCCACTCCCACGGCCAGCCCGAACTGATACAGCAAACTATCTATTACCCATACGGGATGACACTACACCAACAAAACTTTGGAGGCACACTCGATCAGCCTAACAAAATGCTGTACAATGGAAAGGAGCTGCAAGACGACCAACTGGCCGGCAAGAGTTTGGACTGGTATGACTACGGCGCACGGTTTTATGACCCACAAATAGGGAGATGGCATGTGGTAGATCCGTTAGCAGAGAAATATCCTTATATTTCTGGTTTTGCATACGTTGCTAATAATCCGATAAAATTTGTTGATCCGGATGGGAGGGATATTGTTGATGCCAATGGGAATATAGTTTATACTCATGGTGGTGGGTGGTCAAAAAATGCACCTGTAGATGCAATGCGTATTGGTAATGCGATGATGGCGACAAGGACAGGAAGAGCACAATTCAATAAGATGGTTGATTCTAATACAAAAATCCAATTAGAAATTAGTCAAGCTGAGAAAGTTAGCGGCAGAAGATACACTTTAGGACAAATGGTACCAGGTAAAGCAAGGATTGATGCCAATGGGAAGGTACAATTATTAGATGCAAAAGTTGTTATCTATGAAGGAACAATAAATAAATTTATGAATGACAGTAAAAACTCTAAAAACGATAAAGCTGTTTCATATCATATGAATACTACAAATAATGATGAAAGAATTGCTGCTGTTGCCGGACATGAGGCAGAGCATCTTACCCAAGAAAATGTACAACAGAACTATGAGAACGTTACTCAAAATGCTTCGCATGATATAGAGAGGAAGCCAAATGAGGTGGAAATGAGAATATTAAATGAAATCGGATGGGGTAACATAAAGCCAATAGAACCGATAAGGGAGGTTAAAATTGAAATACAGTGATTTATATGAAAACAAGACATTATATAATTTTGCTTATATGTTTAATAAGTAGTGGAATGCAGTTGTTATCACAAGACATCAAACCAGAAAATTTACGAGATACTTTGTTTAAAGCCTTAGTATCAACCGGTGACTTTGAGGAAGGAATGATGACACAAGAAACTATCTTGATAATAAATGACATTGTAACATTAAAACATATTAATGAACAGGAGTATGGTGTTTTTATGTTTGGCACCTTAACAAGTCATTCTTATTTTCACATACTGCTCAGAGATAAAGATGCTTATGTGATAATTGACATGAAACAATCATATGAAAAAGTTATATTGAAAATATTGGATTATTTTCGACAAAACAACTTATACTCAAAAGAGGAAATCTTACTTTATTTTACAAAGGTCACAGAACTATACAAAAAGAACCAAGAAAATATACCTTGGGAGTTGACCGAATAAAGATATCAATAAAGCCCTGTCTATAAGGGCTTTATTATTTAGCGTAAGCGTGTTTATTTTTAAAATCTCTTATCAGTGCATCAAGGGTTACAAAAATGTAATCTTTGTCTTTTTCTGTGAGCTTTGTAACTTCCTGAACACGGTCAAGTGAAGCCTTATAGAGTTCCACATCCGAATTGCCAGTTAGATAATCCAAACTTACTTCGAGAGTTAGTGCGATTTTAACCTCCATTTCTTTGGTTTGCTTGAATCCATCCGGCCAACCACCTCAATAATAAGGTTTGTCAGCTTTCTAACTTATTCCGGACAGTTTTTGTAACGGGATAACAAATTAAGTAGTATTTTTACTGCTGTTGGAAGAATGGTACCCATGCAGTATAAGAATGAAACTTATTGGAAATACGAGTATAACTTAAGCGATCATCTCGGTAATGTGCGCATCGTCTTTGCTGCCCACTCCCACGGTCAGCCCGAACTGATGCAGCAAACTAGCTATTACCCTTACGGGATGACACTACACCAACAAAACTTTGGAGGCACACTCGATCAGCCTAACAAAATGCTGTTCAATGGAAAGGAGCTGCAAGACGACCAACTGGCCGGCATGAGTTTGGACTGGTATGACTATGGCGCACGGTTTTATGACCCGCAAATAGGGAGATGGCATGTGGTAGATCCGTTAACGGAAAAATACCCGAGTAGCTCACCGTATACGTATGTAGATAGCAATCCTATACGGTTCATCGACCCAGACGGCAGAATGGCTGTTGATGTAATGAAGGATAATGATGATTTGGCGGATGCGTATTTAGCTTTAAAAAGGATATAAAGTGTATTGCCCCACACTTTAACTATACATAAAGAAAAGCCCGAACCGCTAACAGCCAGTTTGGCAAAAATGGCGGGTGAAGTGCTTCGTATGAAACTTTTTTGCACATTTGATCCCGAAAGCTATCGGGACGTCTTCGGTTGAAGTTCAGTGCTAAAAGTGCCATCTTCGCCAAGCGAATCAACCGTTGATACATGGTTGCAAAACAAGTTTGCAAGTATTAAGCATTTATTTTGCGAAACACCATCACCGCCCTGTTGATATTATATATTTTCATAACAGGTTGTGAGTCTGTTAGGTATGAATGATATATCGTTTGCTTATCTATTCGGGCGTATCCTCCAAAACCAGATTCATCCGAACTGAACACCAGTATATATTCACCTGATTCCCGCAGAGGTATCTCATAATCGGGTAATGTTTGGTTAGCATGCCAGTTGAACACAAAAATCAGATTATTTCTTTCAAACACTATGGTTTTGGCATCTTCATCCGTTTTCAACTTCCAGGGTGGCGAGGCAGTCAATATGTGGTATTTTTTAACAAACTCTAACATCGCTTTATCAAAATCGGCTAACCAGTGATATTTCAGATAGTCTTTATCCGCTAAAGACCACTGTCGGCGTGCATGCTGATAGCTCCATCGGTTTCCTTCTCTTGGAAAGTCAACCCATTCGGGATGGCCAAATTCATTTCCCATGAAATTCATCCATGCCTCGCCTCCGAGAACTAGCGTAAAAAAGCGAACCATCTTATGCAAAGCTATTCCTCTATCGATGATCAGGCTTTCATAATCTTTATCCATAGCTGTGTACATCTCTTTATCCATCAGCCGGAAAGCAATAGTCTTATCACCTACTAAAGCCTGATCGTGCGATTCGACATAAGCAATAGTTTTCACATCAAACAGCCGGTTAGTCATGGCATGAAACATTTGTTCCATATTCCATTGTTCATCAGGCATATCGCTAATATATTTTATCCAAAAATCAGGTAACCCCATTCCAAGACGATAATCAAATCCTATCCCGCCATCTTTTATAGGATGACACAAACCCGGCATTCCACTTACATCTTCGGCTATAGTAATGGCATGTGGATTTAGTTCATGTATCAGAGTATTGGCAAGCTGCAGGTAAGTTATGGCATCGTATTCAACACCATCCAAGAAATACTTTTCGGGCCTATCAAATACTACATCCTGCCCATGATGAAAATACATCATAGATGTTACACCGTCAAAGCGAAAGCCATCAAACCGGAATTCTTCCATCCAATAGCGCAGATTCGACAGCAAAAACTGCAATACTTCATCTTTGCCGTAGTTAAATAATTTCGAATCCCATTGAGGGTGATCACCTCTTGCTCCGGAATGAGTGTATTGAAAATCGGTACCATCAAACAGATTCACCCCTTCACGGGTATTTTTTACGGTATGCGAATGCACTATATCCATAATCACAATCAATCCCTGACGATGAGCCTCGTCTATCAACTCTTTAAGCTCTTCGGGGGTTCCAAAGCGGGAGCTGGGAGCAAAAAAGTTTGAAACATGGTATCCAAACGAGCCATAATAAGGATGCTCGGCTATAGCCATCAGTTGTATCGCATTATAGCCAGCCTGAATGATCCTATTTAATATATTTTTCTGGAACTCTTTATACGACCCCACCCCTGCTTTTTCCTGCGCCATACCAATATGAGCTTCATAGATCAGCAGTGGCTCATCAGGATTTATTACAGGCGAGTTGTATGTGAACGAATACGGGCTAGCCGGAGTCCATACTTGAGCGCTGAAATCTTTGGAATGTTCATCTTGAACGACTCTTTTGATATAAGCTGGAATACGCTCATTCTCGCCAAGCTGGCTTTGTACCAACACTTTGAATTTGCTGCTATGCACAAATTTTGTGTGATACTCTTTGTCGGGCAAGAATATTTCCCAAATACCTCTACCATTATTTATCAAAGGGTGGTCATATGGGTTCCAGTTATTGAAGTCGCCTGTCAGGAACAGTGCTGAGGCTGCCGGCGCCCATTCGCGGTACCACCATCCTTTTCTGGTTAAATCATAGTTCAGCCCAAACAAATTATCAGCCGAGGCAAAGCTGCGTAAGCTGCCATATAGCGATTCAATATTTTGCTTGCGTGATCGAAACCGTTCATATCTCTCGCTCACAGCCCGGGCTACCGGTTCTAACCAAGGATCAGCTTGTACTAAAGGCATGGTGTGATATGTCATACACTTTTATTTTATAGTATTATTCACCCGTTCTTTTATTTCCAACACTTTATATGAAACGGGCTTTAAGTCAATTCGTATTCCGGTCGTATGTAACTCATCAATGAGAAATTCTATACTTTCTGCCCCTTCCTCCCATATATCTCTTACAAACCAGACCCTTGATGAGTCTGATTTTAAATTCATCAGCTTCTGGGCATCCTGTGGTATTTTCACTTCTATCCGCCGATCTTCTAATCGATGGAAATTCACCAGGATAAGCAGTCGTTGTTCATTAGTATAGCGAAGGAAGGCATACACAAAATGCGGGTCGAAGCCTGAGTACCATGGGTTTGCCCACATCAGATCGTAAAACGCTCCTTCTCGTAATGCTGGCTGCTTTAGTCGCATGTGTAGCAGTTGGGTATAAAAATCACGAAGCAGATGTTGTTCAAAAAGCATCTGGCCTCCATCAAACTTTCCATCATTCATCCATCGTTGATGGCGGGGCATATGACAATAGTCGTATATGGAGGTACGGCCGTCATCCTTGCTGAACCCGGTCTCTCCTGCTGCGTCTTCTCCGGTTTCCTGCCCATTATACACCATCAAAGCGGAGGTATGTAAAAATGCACTGACTACTATAGCGGGCAAGGCAGCAAAAGCATTTCCTGCAAAATGAACAGAAGCAAGTCTTACCTCATCGTGATTTTCCATGAAACGCAGCATTTGTGGTTGCATACCTTCGGTCTGTTTCCAAGCATTGGTAATTGCTTCGGCTGGATGATCATGTCTCAGAATATTCTCTAATTGATTATACAAACCAACCTTATCATACAACAAGTCAAAGCCAGCCTGGATAAAATCACGATACAGTCCGGACTGATATATCTCAGCTATCATCAACACATCAGGATACGGTTGACGCAAAAGCTTAATAAGCCATTGCCAGAAAGCAACAGGTATCATTTCGGCCATGTCGGCACGAAACCCATCTACACCTTTGCTAAGCCAGTACATCAAAATATGATGCATCTTATTCCAGGTATCGGGGACAGGCTCGAAATGATGCGACAACAATCCGTTATAATCAACACCATAGTTTAGTTTCACGGTTTCAAACCAGTCGTTTACTCTTGGGGCCGGATGAAAACAATCGTTTCCCGTAACCTTGGCCGGCTGTTCCACATAGACAGATGCAGCTTCGTATATAGGCAGTTCGCGTTTAGGCGGCACAAAACTTTGTCCGGGCAGATAATAGAAATTATTGGATGGATGAAACGCAAGAGCAGTATCATCTTGTTCCCCAAAATCTATTACTCCTTTTGGTTTGGACACAGAACGGTATTCTCTTGCAAGATGATTGGGCACAAAATCGATGATCACTTTCATCCCGAGTTTATGGATTCGTTTCACTAATTGTTCAAACTCATCCATGCGCTGTGTTATATCTTCTGCCAGATCGGGGTCTATATCGTAATAATCAGTAATCGCATAAGGCGAGCCTGCCCGACCTTTGACTAAAGCCGGATGTTGTGATGGGATACCATACTGGCTATAATCAGTCAAGCTTGCATGCCGTATGATACCTGTCAGCCAGATATGTGTAAAACCCATTTGTTTGAGTGAGAACAGAGCCGCTTCATTGATATCGTTCAGCTTGCCACAGCCGTTGGATTCAATAGTGCCGTTGATCTGCATCTGCCGGGTTTTATTCCCAAAAACACGTGGAAATAGCTGGTAGATATTGATCATGGAAGGAAGGTTTTACTCAGGCAAAGTTACAAAACTATGGCTTAATGGAACCAATAATCAATGGGTATGTCACAAACAGCTATTTCAGCCAATAACGGCAAATAAAACACAGTTGAAGATAAGATCAGTAGCCTTTGGATTTGGCTTCGTTCCACAGTTCATCCATTTCCTTTAGCGACATATGGTGTAACAGTTTATTTTGTTTACCGGCTTGCTGTTCAATATATTCAAAGCGTGTTTTGAATTTTCGGTTTGTTTTTTCAAGTGCGTCTTCCGGATTTACTCCTATATATCGAGCGTAGTTGACCAATGCAAATAGCAGGTCTCCAAATTCTTCTTCAATATTTTCGGCTTGTGCCTTCGAGCTCAGCTCTTCTTTTAACTCTTCCAACTCTTCTTCTACTTTTTCCCATACTTCTTCCTGTTTCTCCCACTCAAAACCTATTCCACCGGCTTTCTCCTGCATGCGATATGCCTTGAGCAAGGCAGGTAATGACTGAGGCACGCCGGCAAGCACAGAACGATTGCCTTGTGCAAGTTTTATCTGTTCCCAGTTGTTTTTCACCTCTTTCGCGTTATCTACAGCTCTATCGCCATATATATGCGGGTGGCGCACGATCAGCTTCTCTGAAATACCGTCTAACACATCCCGTATATCAAACGCAGCTTGTTCCGATCCTATTTTCGAGTAAAAAACTATATGCAGCATCAAGTCGCCCAATTCCTGCTTAACCTGCTGCAGATCTCCCGACAGTATGGCATCGCTGAGCTCATAGGTTTCTTCTATGGTCAGATGTCGCAGACTTTCTATAGTTTGTTCCCTGTCCCACGGACAACTACCCCTTAGCTCGTCCATAATAGTTAATAATCTGGCAAATGCTTCCATCTTGTCGTTCATGATCATTCTTTTTTGCAAAAATACGGCTTTCCATCAAGCGGTTCAGTATTGGATTTATACCTTCAAAAGTCAGATTCCTCAAAAAAATAACAATATGCCCAACTGTACTGCGTTTATATATGCTGGTTAAACAGATGCATTGCTACCTTTGCAACTGCTTTTAACATACGGAGGGCTTCAATCCTTGTTTGAAATAGAATTTGACAGAAGTTTGATACATTTCCAGACATTCAACCGATTCTCATTTACCAAATTTCTGAGAAAGTGTTGGCTGTTTTTTATGTTGTTAGGCATCGGTATTTCCCAACCGGCTAAAGCACAGCCACGACCACCTTTACCTGTTGACAACTATCAAATTGAGCTGCGTACTCATTACGGGATTCACTTGCATCATCATTTAGAGTTTCAACGTTTTAATGCCGAGTTCTCTTCTTTTGAGCTATCTTTTCAACGATCTACCTTTGGCAGGCAAAAATGGGAAGCTTTATATAGCTATCCACTAATAGGGTTTAGCTTTTTTTATTCTGATATGGGTGGTTTTAAGGAGTTAGGCAATGCGTATGCCCTGTATCCTTTTATTAACTTCCCGCTCAATCAGGATTTGGATAACCGCCTTACCTTTCGCCTTGGTGTTGGATTAGGTTATTTGACCAATAAATTTGATCCGGTTTATAATCACAAGAATTTTGCTATAGGAAGCCACCTCAACGCAGCTGTCAGCATGTTTTTTGATTACCGGAGAACCATTAACCAACGCTTTACCTTCATTGCTGCCGCTGGATTGACACATTTCTCCAATGGCTCTTCAAAGACACCTAACTATGGACTCAATATGGTTAGCGCCGCAGTTGGATTGAACGCATTTATAAATCGACCCAACGCCTATCTCAAACTCAGGTTTCAACCTGTGCTAAGGCCGTTTGAATACGACAACAAGAAATGGTTTACTATTGAGCTGATGCAATCATTCGGCACTAAAGATATGAGCCAGCAAATAGGTGGAAGACACTATGTAACAAATACCGCAGTACATCTCATGTTTCCACTCTCACTCAAGTATAAGCTTGGATTAGGACTTGAAACAACTTATAATGGGGGCGATAAAGCTCTGTTAGACAATAAAACGGAAAAAGAGCAGCCCGATGAACCTTATTATACAAACCAGCTTCAATTGTTCAAGCATGGGATCAGCCTCAGCTACGAGTTGATATTATCAAAAACATCCTTTCTTTTCAATCTGGGGTATCACAACGAAGCAGGAAATATCACAAACTGGATAGCGTATCAAAAAGTGGGTATAAAATATTTGTTTACCGATCAACTGTTCGGAACTATAGCCTTGACAGCTCATGCCGGACGAGCCGACTTTATTGGCTACGGCATTGGATATAAATGGGACTTCAAATATTATTTACATCGGAACAAAGCAAAATTAAAAATGTAGGATGCAGATACTCAGCACAATAAAAAAAACTGCCCGAGATATAGTCTGGCTGACTATGATCATGCTGATCGCTGCCAGCTGTGCAAAAGATATTTTCAATACAAGCGAAGAAATCACCAAAAGCTTTGATTTAGAAGATTTCAACGCCATTGCTATCTATGATAATATTGACATAGAGTTCAAACAGGCCAATCAAAACGAAAAACCCAGAATAGAGATTACCGCCACCAAAAACACTATTGACCATATTATCTGGGACTATGAGCCGGATTTTCAGGAGCATGGATTTTACACTATCGAACACGCTGTAGGGCAAAAAGACACCCTAAACCTCGAACAAATTGTTTGCACCTATAAACGGTTGATACTAAAAAACGATAAGCCTTTTAAAAATTTCGTCAATCAGCAGCATTATCCTCAGGTAATAATTTACTTTCATACTATAGAACATATTGAATATCAGGCTAATGGAACTATTGTCTTTAGCGATCCCATTGAGCTGTTCACCAATGATTCGGTTTCATTTTCGCTTAGATTTTCTGAGGGTTTAACACCATATATAGCCGATTCAATTGCAAAAACCATATTGCCGGCTATGTTTATGTGCAAGATCAATGAGGGTTCAGGTGATCTTTCCTTAAAGCTACAGATGAGAAATCCCAGGAGCCATTCGTATCTGCTTCATTATTATGGTACTTCCGATTTACAGATAGAAGGAAAAACCGAGACTTGTTATGTATTTCAAGACAGCTACGGGCCTATTGACGCCCACAAATTCAGTTCTGACTTCACTTTTTTGACCAACAATTCCGACAACCATTGCTATGTCCATGCGAGATCACGCTTAGGAGCTACCATCAACGGTTCAGGGAATGTGTATTATTATGGTAGGCCTTCTATCACGCACGATGGTTTTGGAAGCGGGCAACTGATCCGTGTAGAATAGATCAGCAGTTGGTCTTGCTATCTAGTTTATTTAATAGGCTCGTGCAAACACCACCCTTTGTTTTGAAGGGTTCCCGCTATAAATACATTTTCCTTCTTCCATCTTGCCCTTCAATGGGATCAACCGGATAGTGGCTTTAGTTTCTTCTTTGATTCTTTGTTCGGTTTCGGGTGTGCCATCCCAATGAGCCCTTATAAAGCCACCTTTTTCGATCAGCTCTAAGAACTCATCCCATGTATCAGCCTGAAATGTATTTTGTTCTCTGAAGTCTAATGCTTTCTGATAGAGATTTTTCTGTATCCTGTCAAGCAGGTGCCGTACTTTTTCTACCAATCCTTCTACCTTATACGTTTCTTTTTCAAGTGTATCCCTTCGGGCTATTTCCACACTAGCTTGCTCTAAGTCGCGGGGGCCTATAGCTATTCGCAAGGGTACTCCTTTAAATTCCCATTCGTTAAATTTGAATCCGGGCTTCTGTGTATCTCTGTCGTCAAGCTTCACACGTATATCAGCTTTTTCAAGCCATTGTTTGATCTCACGTCCTTTGTCGCACACCGCATGGTACTGCTCTTCATTTCGATAGATAGGTACGATGACAACTTGTATGGGAGCTAATTTGGGCGGTATCACCAATCCGTTATCATCGGAATGGGTCATCACTAAAGCTCCCATCAAACGTGTTGAGACACCCCATGAAGTAGCCCAAACATATTCTAATTTATTTTCTTTATTCAAAAACTGCACATCAAATGCTTTGGCAAAATTTTGTCCAAGGAAATGTGATGTCCCGGCTTGCAATGCTTTACCATCCTGCATCAGTGCTTCAATGCAATAGGTTTCTACAGCGCCTGCAAAGCGTTCATTGATTGATTTCACACCTCTTAGCACTGGCATTGCCATCCATTCTTCAGCAAAGTCGGTATAAACTCTAAGCATTTGTTCAGCTTCAGCAACAGCTTCTTCTTTGGTAGCATGAGCTGTATGTCCTTCCTGCCATAGGAATTCGGTGGTACGCAAAAATAAGCGGGTACGCATCTCCCAACGTACCACATTAGCCCATTGGTTGATCAACAAAGGCAAGTCGCGATACGATTGTATCCAATTTCGATAGGTGTCCCATATAATTGTCTCACTGGTAGGCCTTACTATCAACTCTTCCTCCAGGCGGGCTGATTCGTCAACTACTATCCCTTTGCCGTCTTCATCATTTTTCAGGCGATAATGGGTAACAACGGCACACTCTTTGGCAAAACCTTCTACATGACTGGCCTCTTTACTGAAAAAAGATTTGGGAATAAACAACGGAAAATACGCGTTCTCATGCCCGGTATCTTTAAACATTTTATCCAATGCAGCTTGCATCCGTTCCCAAATAGCATATCCATAAGGCTTTATGACCATGCAACCGCGTACGGATGAGTTTTCTGCCAGATCAGCTTTAATCACTATGTCGTTATACCACTGAGAATAATTATCTTCGCGTGTGTTTAATTCTTTCGCCATTGAACTTTGGTATAATATTTGTAATTTTTTGAGGTGAATTATTAGCCGCAAAAATAATAAAACCATGCAGAACCCGCATAATATAATCAGGGAGATTGATAAAATGAAAACAATTTATTCACTTGGTATCCTCATAGTACTCACTTTTGGTGCCTGTTCTACAAGCCGAACTATATATGATGATGTATATTTTTCGCGCAAAGCTACTGACCATCAGGATGCACAAATAGCAACTGCCGCACAGGCTCAACAACAGCCAACAACCCGCAGTTCCAACAGTGATTATGAATACCAAAATTATTATCAGGAAAATATTTCGGGACAAGCTCAGGACACAGAAACCCAAGCTGTCTACAGTACTACCGAAACTATAGTAGAACCCGATGGCACTACCTATTCATCTACAGAAACCTATTATGACTCAGAATATGCCCAACGAATCAGACGGTTCAACAGCGGTTCTACCAGCTCATTCGGATACTACGACGGATATTATACCGGATGCTTCGACTGTTCAAGAAACTACTTTTCCATGAGCTACGGATATCCTTATGGTATGGGATTGTCAATGGGATTTGGCTATCCGTATTATAACTCCTATTGGAGCTATTACGATCCTTTCTTTTATGACTCATGGTACAATCCGTGGTATAGCTATCGCAATCCATGGAGGTACAACTACTGGGGGTATGGAAGCTACTGGAGCGGATATAGATATGGATATATGCATGGCTTCTGGGACGGCTATTATTATGGTGGCTATTATGATTACCCGTACTACAGTAAAATGCCCGGCAACTATTTATATGGTCATCGGTCATCTATTGGAGGCAGTTCTACTGTTCCTCAAGGTGCTCCCAGAGGCAGCAGGTCTGATCAAAAGCAAGGAGCCAGTATAGGTACCGGAGGTGCAATAAATGATGGTACTAGTAGCGTAGCTCCTGCTACAGCAAGAGGCTCTGTCAGGGCAGGTGATGCCAACACAAGCCAGCCGCAGACACAAGCCGTTAACCGTGCCCCCCGTCCCGACGCATCGCAACGGCAAGCAGCTCAAGCTACTACTCAAGAAAAACTGAATGAATACCGTCAGCGGTATAATCGTCCAGGCACTCCTGCAGCGCGTACTCAACAATATGAGAGGCCACGGACGTACACTTCTCCTAGCGTACGTCAGCCAAAATCGAGTAATGAATACGTAAGGCCTCAATCTGAGACACGTTCATCAACAGGTACAAGTGCCCGTACTGTCAGAGAAAGCAACAGAGCTCCGGCACAAGGTTCATCTGGTACTGTCCGCTCGCAGACACCTGTCAGAAGCTCCGGCACCACTAGCCCGAGCCGAAGCTATTCGCAGCCTAGCCGAAGCAGTACACCTGCCTACTCCCCTTCAAGAAGCAGCTCATCATACCAAAGCAGCGGCACAAGCAGCTCATCAGGTACATCAAGAGGAAGCAGCTCATCATCAAGCTCCGGCAGACGCAGATAGGTATATTTTGTAACACACGCTATAAATCGTTATTGCATATTTTTCTATACGATTCTGTCGTTTAATACTTAGTTCATCATACCGTAATACTCGAACAGCATGAAAAAAATATTTCTTATATCCGCATTACTAGTTAGCTTTGGAGTTCTCCTGGCTCAAAATGAAGATGATGCCTTGCGCTATTCTCAGAACTTTTATCAAGGCACAGCCAGAAGTATGGCCATGAGCGGTGCTTTTGGTGCATTGGGAGCTGATTTTTCCTCTCTCAGCACTAATCCGGCCGGTATCGCATTATACCGTAGCTCTGAATTTAGTGTGAGTCCCGGACTTTTTACTAAAAAAACAGAATCAACATATAATGGGATGTTTGGCGAGGATAACCGATCCCGATTCAACTTATCCAATATAGGTATGGTACTTACAACGGAGATGCCCGCCGGCGGAAGCTCACCTATAAAGTTTTATCAGATAGCTGTGGGAATGAACCGAACCAACTCTTTTGGAAACAGAAGCTTCATACAAGGCGATAACGACGACCACTCTATGATAGATGTGTATTTAGACCGGCTGTGGGACGTATATCCAGAAGATATCAACGAAGACAATTATCCATTCGACCTTTACCCAGCCTGGTATGTTTATCTGCTTGATACCATCCGTGATAATAACGGAATATTGTACTACGACAGTCCGGTACCGCCCGGAGGCATACGTCAGTTTGAAACAATGAACAGCTATGGATCAACTAATGAATGGCTGTTTTCTGCAGGAGCCAATTTCAATGATATAGTATTTGTTGGGGCTACTTTAGGCTTGCCTTATACACGATTCTACCGTACATCCGTATTCACCGAATCGGATTATTTTGATGAATACCTTGGTTTCGATGAATGGAATTACACCGAAGTCCTTGAGACTCACGGATGGGGTGTCAATTTAAAGCTTGGTCTTATCGTATGGCCAATTGATTGGCTTCGTCTGGGTGCTTCAGTACATACCCCTACCTATTATGGTGAAATGAAAGACTTATGGTACACTACTACAGACGCAAAGCTTGGACCCGACTATAACTTGAAAACATCGCCCTGGGGTGAATACAGATACGAGCTCAACACCCCTCTCAGAGTTACAGGAAGTGCTGCTGTTATCTTCGGGCAAGCCGGCCTGATCAGTGCAGATTATGAGTTGGTAAATTACAGCAAAATGCGACTTAGAGCTACCGACTACTCATTCAATACCGAAAACACAAGTATCCGAGAAAATTTTCAGACAACGTACAACCTGCGCATAGGAACAGAATGGCGACTAAGCAACCTCAACTTCAGAGGAGGATACGCATTATATGGAAGCCCTTATGCCGACAAAATAAATGACGGAAAGATGGGCAGTATCTCACTTGGTATAGGGTATACAGAAAATAATTTTGGACTTGATCTGGCATGGATAAATGGAGTGATAAATCAAGACTATTATCTTTACAGCTCAGAGAACTGGACTACCAATCCCGTAGCTCAAAAGATCATCAGTAATCATTTTGTGATGACAACCCGATTCAGGTTCTGATACGATATAGGCTGTTTGTACAGGTGTCGTTCTATAAAAAGTTCGGCACCTGTTTTATTTTTTCAACCTATACAGACGAGTCTTGGCTTGAAAGTGTAGCCCCTGCCGATATTCTTCAGGCTTTATTTTTATACAAAGGTTAAAGTATTCCGCAGCTTTTTCGGTATGGCCTTGTGTTTGATAAATATCACCCGCACGTAGTGCTGAAGCAGCCGCATAATAAGGCGGTTGATGGCTACCGGCCTCAATGGTTTTTTTATAATAAACCAATGCCTTGTCAAGGTTTCCTAACTCATGTTCAACTCTGGCCAATTGATAATATAAAGCTAACTCATCAAGTGGATTGTATGTGGCCGGTGATGGGATCAGAGACACGAGCAAGGCTTTTGCCCTGACGAGATATCCTCCATCGAACAGCAAACGGGCTTTCAGCAATGGGACAGGTAATGGGTCATACTGGATTGCTTCTTTGGTAGCCTGCTGATCGGCTTCTATTTTACTTGCAGGCAGCCTGGTTATTTCATCCATGCGATGGCGGTACTTCTGCATGTCACCTTCAAGATATGCGATCCACGCTAACTTACGCATGGCATCACGTTTATAGTTGCTACCCTCAAACGAAAGTAAATATTTCCGATAGCCCTTTTCAGCCTCCTTGAGATCAAGGTGTCGCAAACAAGTCTCAGCCCATAAATAGTCCAAATAATAAAAGGGCAGACAGGTTGAATCCCTGGGGTATGACATCAAGGTTTTGCGAGCCCTGTCGTTCATGCCAGTACGCATCTCAAGATTAGCCCTGGCATATACCAACAACGCATTTCTTTTATCGTCTTCCCTGAAATAGGATACTAATTTTCGACTGACATTCTTATCCGACTGAAAATGCACTTGAATGAAACTAAGAAAGAACAAGGTTTCAGCTCTGAGACAACTTTTAGAAGTATCGTTATCCACCTGATCAAGCAGCTTGAACAATATGTTGCGACCAGTTTCTACATCGCCTTCCATAGCTACTAACTTCAGTACCCATTGAAACTGAGGCGGAGTACTGCCAACAGCTATCTGCAACAAGCCATATGGTAAGTGGTTATACATACAATCAGGAAATAGCTGTATGTTGTCTTGCAGCAGGAAATACGCTTTACGCATTTCTTTTGATGCAGTATAGTGTTCGTTGAACTTAAACTGTACGAATGCATTCTGAAGATATACATTTGCTAAAGCCCATCGTTTCAATGGATCGTTGTTGCTTATACTCTGAAGCGATGTGAGTAACTTTTTCCTTAGCTCCTGCATCAGCCTGAGTTCATTTTGGTCTTCACTGACAAAGGTTCGTACAAACTGTCCGTAATATTCCAACATACTTAGAGTAAGAGACTGTGGCTGTGCATGGCGTATTTCTTCGATCAGCTCAGCTGCTTCATTCATCCTCAACGACATCATTGCCTCACAGACCTGATTGTATCGTTCATCAATCATCAATTGCGAGGATTGAGCAAAAGAGGTATAGCAAAGCACCCCGCTTAGTATCAGTATGACTACTAGCGCCTTATGATTGGGTATGCGGTTTTTCTTTTGATTTTTTGGTTGTTCTGTATGCATATATGATACCTATTCCCAACAATAGGGGTACAAAGTAAAGCAAAAATCCATATGTATTTTTTGCGTCCAATACCTGATTATCACCTATGAGCATATACGAAGCCCAGAAAAAAGGATGGCTTTTCAGCATGGATGCTGATTCTAAATAGTCTATCTTGGCTTGTTGCAACGCCTTATCACGTGTATATCCTTTTTTGAGATACGTATAAAACGATTCCATCAGTTCGGCACCTGCATTATCGTTCACTTCCCAGTTAGCCATCACTATTGAGGGTACTCCGGCGTATAAGAAGCCTCTTGTAAGGCTTATCACTCCTTCTCCTTCGCGTAGTTTGCCCACACCGGTTTGACACGCACTCAGTACTGCCATAGCGGCATTCAGGCGCAAGCCATACAGCTCGTAGGTATATAGCTCAAAACTAGCTTTATCCAAACTATCCGGCTGAAAAACCAAATGTGAGAACAAGGGGTTTTCGTCATCTACTATGGCATGCATAGACAAATGCAGTATATGGGCATGCTCAGCCTGATGGATAAACTGTTGCTTAGAAGCTTCCGATTCCTCAAATTGTGTCCCGGAACCCCATACGGTTGTTATTCTTTCGGCTTCTTTTTTGGCAAAAGGCAAGGGCATCACAGGGGTTAGGCTTAAAGTATCTATTTGATATGCTTTGGCTTGCTCATAATCAGGCACATAAAGCTGTAGCTCATAAGCTTTCCGCCTTTTTCGATTTACCGGCTTATACCGTAAGGTAGATGAATATGCGTAGGAAATCGGATGCTCGTATAAAATATAGGGCAGGCTGGCATAATGCATGGATTCTTGAGTAGGCTTGGAAGAGTTGGATGGCTTTATCAGTATTTCAAATGGCAGGTAATTCAATATCCCATCCGGTATCAGAATAAGTCGCTTATTCGGAATCATAGCTGATACCGGACTGATTAGATATTCATACAGCTCGTTCGACAGTTGCACAAATTGCTCAAAATATTCCCTGCCTTGAGAAATGATGTCTTGCAAGGCTTGTTGACGTATGGTTGTAATACCTTTTTCGATGTGTTGAAAGTTTTCGATACGCGTAAATACTATAGTTTTTTTATCCAATGCAAAGCTGTACAAGTCTGTTTCGCCTACCATGTATTCGATTAAAAGCTCGTCGGGTTGCAGCATTTTTTGAATCTGCCCGGGAGTGAACACCGACATATCATAGCGTAGAGAATAATAGTCAGGGAAATTTTGTTCGATATGATGAACCAAGCTATCGTAGCTTCCCATTAGTTTGAGTTTTTTTTCCTCGTAGAACGCTATTTTTGCTTCGCTAACTTGTTGTTGTCGTTTTTCTTCTTCTATCATTTTTGTCAGGCTCACCAAGTCCTGGTTCAGGTTTTTTTCTTTTTGGATCACTTCAGCTGGTACGCCCGAAGTCATTAAAGCGAAATGTTTTTGCATGGAAGACCTCAGTACTGCCGCTTTACTGGTTTCGGCTATTTCAAAAGCTATTGGGATGATGGATTCATCACCTGAGAGCTGATACAACTCATATGCTACTTGAATAGCTGCCATCAAGCCTGAATGCAGGTTTTCTCCCAACTCCATTTGTCCTTCTTCGGTAAGAGACTGACCTACCTCACCCATCAGATGCATGCCTTTTATGAACGCATCCAATGAAAGCTGCAAGAAATTCATTTCCCCGGTTGAATTGTACCAGCCTTGATACATATACCCCTGATCGAAATAAAGATCGATGAACAACAGCTTTACGTGGTCATCAAATACTTGCTGTCCCGTATGATCCGTAAGTATTCGTTCGGCTTCGGCAAACAATTCACTTGCATCTTCATACCGCTGTAAATGCCTGTAACAACTTCCTATTTTCCGAAAATTAATCGCCAGATCCAACCCACTTCGAACCTTTATACGGGAACTAATATCCCGCACCTGTTTGTAATATTTCAACGCTTGCGCATAGTCATGCTGCCTATACCAAAAGTCGCCATAAATTTGAAGTACGATAGCAAACTCCGAATGATTTTCCCCAAAGTGTTCACGGGCTGTTTGCATAGAAGACTCATAATATTTTTGAGCCAATTCAGTCTGATCTAACCCCTGATAAGCACGTGCCAGATTTAAGTATAAACGAATCTTAGAGGCAGCTTTCATATCTATAGACTCATTTTTTATTAGAATTTTCAAAGTACTTTCATAGTCTCCTAATTGATTATATAATAAGGCAAGATTATTTTCTGCAGATAATAAATGAGGATAACCAGATTCGCCTTCCTGTTTGAGTAAATGTATTGAATTTTGAAAATAAGTTGCTGCTTTTTCATAATCGGCATTGAGAAGATGAACGTTAGCAATGCTGTTTAGTACCAATCCCAATTGTATTTTACTGTATGAATTACTAGATTGTAAAATTGTTTCCGCCTTCCTTAGGTAAGCTAAACTTTCAGATGGATCTCCAGTAATAAATAAAATCCTACTATAATTCATATAAAAAGCTACCATTTTAGAATCATCATCTTCCAAAAGTTTTTCTCGTATATCTTTTGCCCTCTGAATATAATCCAGAACGTTATCAAATTTACTTTGAAGCGAATAAATAATAGCAATATTTTGTAAAACATCGGCTAAATCTAAAGTGTGCATATTAGCTTGTTCATATAGTTCTGCAGCTTGCAGATAATACGTTAAGGCTTGATCTATGCGTCCCATATAATGATAGGTTATCCCCATATAGTTCAATATGCGCGCACGTAAAGGAAATTGCACTGTATCCTTCTTATTAGTATAAGACAGTGCACGGTTTAGCTGCTGTATAGCCGGTTCATAATTCCTTTTGTCAGCTTCCAACTTTCCACTAATGAAATAGTAATCCCTCCATATAAGGCTGTCGCTCTGAAGGATATGGTTGGATTGTACGACATTATTCAGTTTTTCTTCTGCTAAGGGATATTCCTTCAGTTCGCGATAAAGATTGGCTTGTTTCAGGTCAATAAAAGGAATTTGTGAGGGGTTGGCAATTTCGGCCATTGATTTCACTATCAGCATTGCGCTATCATATTTTCCCGCATCTTCCAATGCTTCGGCCTGTGCCCATAGCTCATGCCAGCCATAGTCCGGCTGTTGGCCGCATACGGTTCCATGCATGATCACCCATAATAAGATCCCAAAAAGGGAAGCTTTTGAAGAAAATAAGCCCATCTTCCCGATATAATCGGCTAAGATAAAAAAAAAGAAAGGCCGGTGCCTTTCTTTATTGGTACTGATTTTACCAGTAAGCTAATTTTTCATTTTGGGCAGTCTGTTTTGATGACATACTGATCATCACCCAAGCTGTATAAGGTTTTTATTGTTTGATCAGGGTCCGGCTGAAGATATATTCGTTAGTATGTCTGTTTTGCAAGCTTAGCATATAATATCCCGGCAGCAGTTCGTTCACTGTAACAGGCAGTTCCTGCAACCCCTTTCTCACTTCGGTTTGTATAGTACGAACTAACCGACCTGTAGCATCAGTGATCTGTAAATTCAACTGCATATCCGATTCGGCTTCAAATCGAACATAAGCTTCATGTATGACAGGATTGGGATATATTCTATCTGTCATAGCTGGGTTGGCAGTGTTCACAGCAGGTATGGCAAATTCGATACGTGGGATCCGTTGTCCTTTGGTATCCAATAAGTGGCTTTCACTTCCGATTTGAAGGGGTATGTATTCGTTGACCGGCTGACGCATTTTAAACTGCACCCGTGCTAATTCGTCTATAAGTGTTGTTGGGCCATCCGAAACCCATGAGATCCGTATGTGATTGTCGAACACTGCAAACCCGGCCCCATCTCCGGCAACATCTACTCCAAGCACTTCAACTACAGCAGGATCATAGTCCAATACCAAGCCATAGCCAGTCATTTGAGTTTCAGTTGTTCGGGCATATACAGGGATAGTGATGACTTCTTGCCGGCCTGCTTCTATCCGATGAGCCGGATAGGTATCAAAATGATCAAGCAAATCCCTACCTGTTGGAATAAAGTCTCCATCAAATTGTCCGATTAAAATTCCTCCTACCCCATCATTTCCATGAGTAACACCAGTTGTAACCTGAGTTTCTTCAAACACCCATATACCGGCCGGAAATTCTTCTCCATAAATGAAGTAGTTGTTAACAACGAACAAAAAGTCGTCCATATCTACTTCTCCGCTACCATCCACATCAGCTGCCATCAGTTCCATGGGGTTGAGTTCGACAGCACCTTCTAAATACTGATATAAAGTCATTGCTTCCTGCATGGTTATGGCAACACCCGGCAAGTCGGAGGTAATGATCACATCAAAGGTGCCGGCTGGTATATCGCTAAACACATACACCCCTTCGGTATCTGTAATGGTTTCGGCTATCATTACTCCACTCTCATTCCATAACTGAACGGTAACACCCGGTATGGGATACTCAGGATTTTTATGATACCATACACTACCAGTTACAGGATACTGAGCATATAAAGAAACGGACATTAAAGTCAGGATCACAAAAGATAAAACTTGTTTTCTCATGGTTAAAAGTATTAAATAAAATAAATAATAGACACTATCTAACCATTTATACCATTTGCCTATCAAATCTAACCACTAAAAAGAGACTTTTTTTCAAAAAAAATGAAAATAATTTATAAGTAGCTGATTCTCCTTACATTATAAAAGCAACTTTTTTAAGAAAAAAGACAGGTAAATAGCCCGATCGAACTATATTTTCCTTGTGAACCTAAAAAACACTTATCACTAAAACCAGAAAATAAAAGGATGTCCTTTTCAATTTTCTAGGATTTTTCATCCAGGCGTAAAGAGAAGGATTTGAAAAAGGAACTAATTTTTTTGATCATTTCATTCTGCTGATTAAAAGCGATCACATCTTCAGCTTGTTCTCTCCCAATCAAGACACGGCATCCGATGCGAAGCAAAAGTATAAATTTGTTTTCTTAATAAACACAATATCAGCTTATTAATAAAATATCAATTCAGATAAGGTTTATCAGCAACTGCCACAGATGAAAAAAAATATTGAAGCGGATAAAAGCAAGTTGAAACAGCAGTTAGTTTTCTGCGAACTTATCTCCCAATTTTTCAGCAAATTCTTCATCTATGCGTTTGTTCAGCACATCACATCCATACAGGAATTGCCGGTTGGCGTTGTCTTTTTCTTTATACACAAAGTGCAGTTCCTTGTAATCGCCGCGTATTGGAAACAAGCTAAGAGCTTCATTCAATGCATCCAGCGGTCTGTTGTATGAAGCTAACGAAAGCCTTGATGCGAGAGCGTTCAACTGTGCGAAAGAAGTACTTGCCACAGGCCCTTCAAGTTGGCGTTCGATCTGTTGGATGCGTCTTTGCGAGTTGGTGTAACTTCCTCCCATCTCCCAGGGGAAGGAAGCCGGTAAAACCAAAGTTGCCATACGGGCTGTGTCGGACATAAACAAGTCTTGTACCATGAGAAAATCAATTTTTTCAAGTCTTGCCCTGATTGCATCCCTGTCTATGGCACAGCCTACCGGGTCTTCACCAAATATAAACGCATTGCGAAGCTTTCCCGCTTCTATCAAAGCTTCTAAATTGTGGACAAAGTCTGGCAGTCCGGTGGTCTTCCAAACAAATTCCAAACGGTACAAAAGATCGGGATCAAGTATGGGTTCAGCACCCGGTCCTAAATCAGGGCTAAGTCCCATATCGAAAATACCGTGGCTGTTGTTTCGCTCCTTAAGCGCTAATATACCGGTGGCCGTCTTGCCCAACTTACCCGTGATCATTGCTAAGTTATGCATAGCCAGACTGGCATTGCCCGACAACTCCTTTTCCTCAAACAGAAGCAGGGCATTCATTTCGTTGGTATAGTCAGCAGCAAAGTCAGCTACTGTCTCATGAGTAGCACCAGCCCGTTCAATCAGGTAAGCATACTCATCTTTCAGCATTGCATTGCGGTATTCTTCCCATCCTTCCGTCCGGCTTTGAATATACTGCTCGTCATATAACCCATGCTTCAGGATAAAATGATTGACAGCTTTAATGAAATAGAAGTAATTTTTGATCACTATCTGTTGATCCGCTTTCCGGCTGAACCATGCCTGAGGCTTGGTAGTGATATGAACTAATTTGACACCTTCTTTAAAACGGGTATTCATGATCAGGTGATTGACTATAGGATGGTTCAGATGCAGTTCGCCACCTGCTACAAACAGTTTTGAAGCACCTCGTATATCGCAATAAGTGGCGTTTTCGTTGGAGTTGCGCACATATCCTTCACCACGGCCTAAATAATGAAAGCTGCCGGTATTATTTGTTTTGACGCCTGCTCTTGCAATTTTTTGTATCAGGTATAATTCCTCGTTTGTCAGCCGTGCCCCTCCAAAGAAAGCATTTTCATCAGGTAACACCTTCTTAATATTGTTCAGGATACTATCATAAGCTTCGTCAAAGCTAATTTCCTTCCATTGATTGCCAAAGCGCATCAAAGGCTTGGTAATTCGATCGGGGTGGCTAAAATATTTGTATCCAAATAACTGTCTTCTGTTGGCTAGGATCGATCGGTTTAGTGATTGTCGCCAAGGTCGTACGGCATAAAACTTCGATTGAAAATGCTGTAGCTCAATCTCATACCCTTCCGAGCCAACCATATCAACAGCTTGTACAGTAAGTAAGGGCAGGGGTGCAAAATCAGCATCACTATTGATTGATATAGCTGCAGTTGGGCATGTAGTAATACATAATCCACATGACTCGCACTCTGTTTCTATCAGGGGCCTACCTCCTACTGGTGTCGCATAGGTTTTACCTCCATTAATCACTAATTCTAATGCATTGGCTCCGACAACCTCCGTACATATGCGCACACATCGCCCGCAGGCAATACATCGGTCAGGATCTAAGTCGATAAATGGGTGGCTGATATCTTTCGTCAATGGTTGATAGCCCGACTTAACAGGCTGTTGTTCTGCCTGATATAGGGTGGCATATTCACGAAGCTTGCAAGTATAGTAAATCCGGCAGCCGCAGCTTGTACAAGCTTGTGTCGCCTCTATCACTTGATCGTCATCCGACAAATTATGAATCTTACCAGCTAATGATGTGGGTTGTAAGTTCTTTTTAGATTTCCCTTTATAGAAAGGATCGTCAGCTTGCTGGTTGATCTCCGGTATGGGAAAAAGATTTTTTTTACGGCTTAAAAAATTCGTTTTCTGAATTTCAACTGCCTGATCGCTAAGAAACAAATGAACCGATTGAGCCAAAGTGCGTGCCTGCGAAAGCGCTTCGGTGAATGTAGTCAGATCCAGGTCTGCATGTAAAAAGGCAAAGACATTTAGAATCGAAGTTTGAAGAGTTAATGGGTTTATTTCGAGCTTTCGTATCAGGTTTTCTTCAGTTTTCACAGTAATATCCGGAAGCTGCATCTGATCTAATGAGAGCTGCTGAGTGTGTACTGTAGCATCAAACCCTTTCACAGACAGTAAACCTTCAGAATCTGAAGCAAGCTGTTCACCGGTTTTAAATTGTATCCCCGATTCACGGAAATATGCCAATTCTCTTTTCAATATCTTTTCAGGTAGCTGCGCATTGGTCAATTCATACCGGAGCCAACCGCCGGCTTGCGTATTGGTATCAAAGACAACTACATGATATCCTTTGTCGTTCAGATACATGGCAGTAGCTAATCCACCAGGACCTGAACCTATCACCGCCACTTTTTTTTGATCATTTTCAGTTGGTGCGGGTTGCGATATCTTTGAAGTATTCCACTGCTTTTCGGCTATATACTGTTCTATTTCGCGTATATTAACCGGAACGTCCTGATGGTTTGGTAATCGTGTTTTGCAGGCTGCTTCGCATGGATGTGGGCAAAGCCACCCACAAAAGGCGGCCAATGGATTTTCTTTTCTGAGCCAGGCGATGGCTTGCCCGGTATGCCCCTGATGCCAGAGGGCAAAAACAGCCTGAATATCTACTCCAGCCGGACAAGCGATAGTACAAGGAGGCAAACAATCGGCATAGTGCCTGCTTACTAACTCTTCCAACACTTTTTTCCTATGTAGTGTAAGCAACTCATTTTCTGTATCTATCGTCATACCATCCTGTAAATACGTTGAGCATGCCGGTTGCAATTGAGTGATACCGGCTAACTGTACCATACAAAGGCGACAAGAAGAACCAGGTTCTAAACGAGGGTCATGGCACAAACAAGGAATTTCAATGCCATGACGTTCGGCACATTCGTAAATAGTTTCACCCGCAAAACCAAAAACAGGGATGCCGTTAAGCTGAATAGATAGATAAGTGGCCATGATCACAAACTGATTTTGTTATACAAACTCTTGCATATGATGCTACAGATCATGAATAATTATGGTGTGCACAAATTTGTCAAACACTCTCATACTAACATAGAACAAAGCTATTTGCAACCTGATGAAAAAGCAGTTTAGTAAGAATAATTGTAAACCCACTGCTTCTGTAATGCTGTAAATAGGTGCTACACTTTCTATACTGACCCATAAATCACTCAACTAAATTAAATGTTTTTTTAATAGCTGGCCATTTTAAATATTGATTTACAGTAATTTATACTTAATCTAAATAAACATACGATATAAAACACTTGTCAAAGTCAGCTTTGGTACCACGCAGCAATGAGATATCCACTTTACACTCTAAGGCAAAGCTGTCAAGAATGAAAACAATGATTGGATAAGCGCAGTGACTTTACCAGTATAGGGTTTCGATAGGTATTTAGTATATGATCAGCCATTAGCAGGCTGAGGTAGTGGTAAGATAACAGGCCTGGCATTTATCCATCGCCTTGTGTGTGTTGTGTTCACTAACTTATATCCTTGAGTAGTGCCTTATTTTTTAGACTCAAAATCACTAACCTAAGTTCTATCAAGTTTTATACGCTTTGATTATCAAATACTTACAATTGTGTGTATATATTTTCAACATATGTATATATTTTCAACACATACCGTAATATCCTACATCTCAGCGTCTTGACAGCTTTTCATAAATAAGGTGTTGATATTCTCAACACTTTGATTTGTTTGGACTTTCAACATTATACTCGTATCTATCTCATTTTATGTATATTACAGTACTGTGGCATGCTTTTAGCCTATAGAAGGATAGAAAAAAGAAAATACATACCTATAACAAATCGTACTATGAAAACAAAACTCACAATTTTAGGACTTTCCCTGACTTTCTTCGCATTTTTTATGTATCCGCCATCAGCAATCGCACATGATGCTGTTACAGAAACAATGTACACTCAGTTAGTACAAGAAGCTCTGGCAGCTACATCATTCGATCCTGCTGACTTAAGCTTCACCCTGAGCACGGATCATTTTCTTTGCCAAGGACAAGAAACTATTGCTCACAAATTTCTGATTGCCCGTGATGCCATAGTTGCAGTAGTTCGTACCAACCATCCAAATTTTGATCAACTCATGCAAAACGGATACAGCTTATCCATGATAGAAGAAGCCACTAAATATTCTATGACATTTGCCGGTGCAGAGATTATCGAGCTGCTCAACCAACGCTTGTCCGTATCCATTGATACTCCGGCAGAAGAAAATTTTGAAAGCCTTATCAATACTCTTCAAACCCATCCTACCTCAATAGGTTTCTGTTACTTGTCAGATTTTATCCGCCATTCACAGCCCGATAACCCGCTGCAACTATTGCCCCTTGACAGGAATGAAAATAACAGGATTGATCCTAAGGAAGAGCTTTACGGTTCTGTTGAAAGTTTGCAACATGCATTGTGGACAGGGAAATATCCCCGCATCCTTTCTAATAACTTAGTTTTGATCAGTCAGGAAGCTCAACTTACCGAAGCTGATATGATCTTTATGAATTGGGTTTTATCTACCACCCATGAAGTGATAGAAGCCAATGGCATGACTCATATTCGTCATCATGAGTTAATGGCACAAGCCAAGGCTTTGGATACTAACGAACCAGCTGATACAGCTACCGCCAATGATAATTGGGCTATCATCCTGATTGTGATAATCAGCGGATTAGCCTTGCTTTCATATGTGATCGTACTGCTGATGCGAGAGCGTACAACTGATCATCTGCCATCAGAAGATACAGTAGAAGAAGCTTTCTCACCACAATCTTTGTCATGTCCTGAAGGGCTTTTCTACAACAAGACACATACCTGGGCTTTTCAGGAAAAATCAGGGGAAGTGCTGCTTGGAATAGATGATTTTATCCGCAAAATCATAGGCAAGGCCGACCGTATTGAACTGCTGAACAAATCAGCTATCATCAACAAAGGCGATGTGTTGGCATCTGTGTATCATCAAGGCAAAAAAATACAATTGAGAGCAGCCGTATCCGGCACTATATCTGAAATAAATTCTGATACTCAGCGTATTATGGATAGCGACGACATAGGTAATTCATGGTTATACAAGATACAGCCTACCAACTGGAGACGTGAGACCGACTTTATGATGATGGCCGACAGCTATAAAAGCTGGATCAAGGAAGAATTCAGCCGGATCAAGGATTTTCTTGCAGCTATGATGACACCAGCCCAGTTAGGCGTACAACATATAGTACTGCAGGACGGAGGGGAACTGAAAACCGGATTTATGCTCGATATGGAACCTGAAATATGGGAAGAATTCGAGAATAGGTTTTTGAAATAATCAGATGAAACAAACAAGCAAAGGCTATAGCTAACAAATAATACACATTAAAACTCTATCCAATGAACTCAACAGCTCTATTTATTTTAGTACACATCCATTTGATTTCTCTATCCATCGCAGCTTTTATATTGCTGATAGCTTTGATGGGATATGTCTTTTTCAGGAATAAAAGATTGGAAAAACCTTTTGCACATCAATCCGTACATCCCATAACTGATGTGCCACAGCTGCAATACAGCAGCAACCATCTTTGGTTATCACAAAGAGCCCCCAAGGACTTATACATAGGTATTGACAATTTCCTGACACGGTTGTTAGGCAAAGCCAGTTTTGTGTCGTGTGTGGATTCCGGTCAAACCATCAACAAAGGAGATATCCTGGGTTATATCATGCAGGGCAGCAAAAGTTTCACGGTATTGTCACCGCTTTCGGGCAAGGTCAGGAAACTCAATGATCAGTTTCATCTTGAGGGATGTGATTCAAATCCGATTCCGGGCAACTGGCTTCTACAGCTTCACGCCACCCGATTAAAGCAAGAGTCAACGCATTTTATTCAACAGGGTGAAATGGCTGCATGGGTGAGATCGGAAGTGATCAGACTCAGGGATTTTCTAGCTGCGTCGCTTTGGAGAAACAATCAAAGCGCTATGGCCCAAACCTTACAAGACGGAGGTGAGATTATCACCAATTTATTGCATGAAGTGCCGGAAGAGATATGGGTTGATTTTGAGAACGACTTTCTCAATTTCGATTTTCCGCATTCGCCGGCCTTATGATTGATCGGGTTGTGGCGCCTGCCACAACCCGAATTTTTTTATTTTTGTTCGCTAATATCAGTATAGGATGGCGGATAAAACTTCCAAGCAAAAGAATAAAGTGCGGAAAAATAAAATCATCAAGAAATACGTACGATTTCATTCTTCGATCTACAGTCGGGTTGTTATTATCATAGCAGCCTTATCTGCGTTGTTATTAGGAAGTTATGTCATCATCTTCCGTACGGTGAACGAACATTTTCTACAAACACTCATATACCAGAACGGTAATAATGTGGGAGCCATTGTTGAAGGTGCGTTGTATCATTCAATGCTCAGAAACGATAAGACTGAGCTATACAACACCCTTGATCTGATCAATACACTCTCGGGTATTGATGAGGTGGACCTATACGATAACACCGATTATTTGGTGTATTCCTCTTCATCGAGCACCATACATAATTTTGTAGACCCCGACTGTATGAACTGTCATGATGCGCTTGATCAGATATTTCCGGGCGAAGAAAAAACCTATCATATCATAGATGCAAAAAGCAATTGCGGCATGTTTCTCACAGACGATAATGAGCGTTATTTATTGATCCGCAATCCCATTTTAAACGAATCATCCTGTTATACAGCCGACTGCCACGCCCATTTCCCAGAGGAAACCCTATTAGGCTCCTTGATCATTAAAATGCCGCTTGGCCAGATAGATCAGTCAATCAAGGAGTCTTCTAATAAATACTTTTTATTTGCGGTGATCATCACGTTTCTGATCACCTCATTTTTAGTCTTTTTCACTCAGAAAAACATTAAACGGCCTTTGCATGCATTGATCAATGCCAGCCTTTCGGTTGCTCGAGGTGAGACTGATACCCGTCTCAAAGTCAAGCCCGATGAGTTAGATGATATCAAGCTTGTATCGCTCACCTTCAATGAGATGTTGGATAAACTACAAGCTGCCAACTTAGAATTGGAAAACTGGTCGCGTCAGTTGGAATACAAGGTTCAAAAAAAGTCGGAAGAGCTGAGCTCCGTTCAAAAAGAGCTTATACAGATAGAACGTATTGCCTCCTTAGGCAAGCTATCATCTTCGGTTGCCCATGAGCTAAACAACCCTCTTTCTGGTATATTAGTGTACACTAAACTCATACACAAACAATTAAGCAATCCGGATTTGGATGATGACAAACGACAAAATATATTGAGCAAGCTCAAAATTATTGAAAACGAGACTAAACGCTGTGGCGATATAGTAAAAGGCCTTTTAGATTTTTCACGTAAAGACGATTCACGTCAGGAAGTCAGTCATTTACACGAAATTTTAGAAAGCACACATGAGTTGATGCGACATCAAATGAAAATGGCTAATATTGCATTTCATACGCATTTCATAGCTTCAAACGATTTGATTCAATGCACACCAAACCAGATCAAACAAGCATGTATCGCATTGATTGTCAATGCAAGTGAAGCTATGCAGTCGCAAGTAAACGGTGAGATAACCCTACATACTTTTAACCCCGACACTGAAACTATTTGTTTGTCAATCATCGACAACGGCAAAGGGATTGATCAGGAAAACTTAGTCCATATCTTTGAACCTTTCTACTCGACCAAGCACGAAGCCAGCGGCATAGGTTTAGGATTGGCTATAGTTCATGGCATCATTCAAAGCCATAAAGCAAAAATTGAGGTAGAATCGGAAGTAGGACAAGGCACAAGTTTCCATATTACATTCCCTTTAATTGAACTAAAAAACAGCAGTCATGCCTGAAAAAATATCACTTCTCATAGTGGATGATGAAGCCTCGGTACGCGATTCATTAGAAAACTGGTTTCGCGAAGACGGATATGCAGTCCGTTGTGTGGAAAATGCCAAAACTGCTCTACAACTTCTTGAAGAAGAGAATTTTGATATTATTATTACCGATATAA
This sequence comes from Bacteroidales bacterium, assembly GCA_023229245.1. GTDB lineage: Bacteria > Bacteroidota > Bacteroidia > Bacteroidales > F082 > JALNZU01. The sequence goes on from JALNZU010000001.1 coordinate 31,359, forward strand.
AAATGCCGGGTATGGATGGTCTGGAGATGCTCAAACGCGTCAAAAGTCTTATGCCCGAAGCCATAGTAATAGTGATGACGGCTTTTGCCACTGTAGATACAGCAGTACAAGCTCTTAAAGACGGTGCCTTTGATTATGTGACCAAGCCTTTTGATCCCGATGACCTATCGCATCTGATACGGAATGCTTCCAGGCAAATAACTTTAAAGGCTGAAAACATCCGGCTCAGGGAGCAGGTTATCAATCTTGAGAACGTAGAAGACATCATAGGCGATAGTGATCCTATGCGTGATTTGCTCAAAGAGGTACAGCGTGTCGCCCAGTCGAATGCCACCGTTATACTCACCGGCGAGAGCGGCACAGGTAAAGAACTGATTGCAAGGGCGATACATGCCAATTCCTCACGTAGGTTTTTCCCTATGATCAGCGTACACTGCGGAGCATTGAGCGAAAGTCTGTTGGAAAGTGAACTGTTTGGGCACGAAAAAGGAGCTTTTACCGGTGCGGTATATAACCGTAAAGGGCGTTTTGAGATGGCCGATAGCGGTACTATTTTCCTGGATGAAATCGCTACCATCTCACCAAAAATGCAGATTGAGCTGCTCAGGGTATTGGAAACAAAAAGTTTTATGCGTGTAGGAGGCAATAAGTTGATCACCTCCGATTTTAGAGTTATTTGTGCAACCAATCGCGACTTAAAACAAATGGTTGATGCCGGTACATTCAGGGAAGATCTGTATTACCGGCTGAACGTAGTCAATATACGCATCCCGGCTTTGCGGGAAAGGACAAGCGATATCCCCCTGTTGGTAAATTATTTTATCCAAAAGTTCTGTACCTCTATGAGCAAAAGTCCGGTAACTATTGAAAAGGCAGCTTTGGAACGACTGCAAGAGTATGATTTCCCGGGTAATGTGCGTGAATTGGAAAATATGATAGAGCGCGCCATCGTCATAGGGAATGGAAAAGAAATAAAAGTGAGAGACCTGCCATTGTCAAAATCATCAAATATGACGACAGTGGAAAGCTTAGACGAATTAGAAAAAAAACATATAGTGTTTATGTTGGATAAATACGAATGGAACATATCAAGGACTGCACGTGCACTTGGTATTGACAGGGTAACGCTATATAACAAGATGCGTAGATATGACATTGAAAAACCTGAATAATCATGTCTCACACCTAAAAACATAGCCAGTAGTCAAGCCTGTACAATGAACCTTATCCGACTGATCAGCTTAGGGTATTTCGACCGACAATTATTAGAAAACGTTGCCGAAGATGTATCGGCCTGCTTTACCTTGAAAACGGAAACTATAGTACACTTCCACGATTTAGAACCATACTACGACTCTAACCGTAGGCAGTACGATGCTAACAGGCTGTTAGCATATATAGAAGCAGAGTTCAGGCAAGAGCATCAAAAAACAATCGGATTGGTAAGTGTTGATCTATTCATTCCTATACTGACCTATATATTTGGCCAGGCTTATTTGAACGGATATGCGGCTATTGCATCCTTTTATCGCCTGCAGAATGAGCTATACGGACTTAAGCAAAACAATCTTTTGCTAAAGGACAGATTGGTAAAAGAGATCAACCATGAATTAGGACATTGCTTCGGGTTGATACATTGCTATGATCCTTTATGCGTGATGCGTTCAAGCACTTACGTTGAAGATATTGACCAGAAGAGTAAATATTTCTGCACAAAATGCCAGTCGCACCTATAGTTTTCGGTTAGGATCAGAAATTGTTTTAATGTATGCATCAACACTAAAACTCAGTATGTAGTTTGGGTGTCAGGTAGTTGTATTTATTATTTACCAACCTGATGCAAGCACATCTACCAAATGGATCACTTTTATCGGAAGTTGCTGCTTTTTGGCATATCCCTCCAATTGCATCAGACATTCGAGGTCGGTAGTGATCAGATATTCGGCGCCGGTATCAATAGCAGCTTGTATTTTCTGATGGGCAAGAGCAACCGACAGTTCTTCAAATTGTTGGGAGAATAATCCATCCGCACCACAGCATGATGCAGAATCTTTCATCTCGACTAATTCCAATCCTTTTACTTTTGATAGCAGCATTCGCCCCTGATCAGATAGTGCGTTCTCCGTTTGTAATGAGCAGCTATCGTGGTAGGTTACCTTATGCGGGAATGACGCACCAAATTGGGTGAACTGTAATTGGTGCACCAAAAAGTTGCTGATATCCCACACATTACGTACTATGCGTTTGTATTCTAAATGGCTGGCTGTGTTATGAAACAGCTGATGAAAATGCTTGCGTATGTATGCAACACATGATGCTGCTGGCCCTACTATTGGCCGGTCATTCGGAAAGTCGTGAATAAATTTCTCACCCAACACCTTCGCTTCGTCCCAAAAGCCACTTGTAAAGGCTAACTGACCGCAACTTGTTTGTTCAGGATTATAATGCACCTCAACGCCCGCCTTCTCTAACAATTTAACAGCATTCATACCGATCGCCGGATAAAATTGATCCACGTAGAAAGGGATCAGCAAGTCAATTATCATATCCTTAAAATAAGAAGCAAATATAAAAAACTTCTCATGGTTTTAATAGAATACCTGTGGAATTCCTTCGATGCTCTAAAAATGCACTAAGCAAGGCTAACACACATAAAATCTATCTATGGTTATCTTTTTCGGCTCTTTTTTATCTCTGTTTCAATAAACTCTTCAATAGCCATTGTCATAGAAGGACTTGTTTTTGTAGGTGCTTCGATATGGAGTTGAAATCCGGCTTGTCGGACAGCTTCGCAGGTTGATTCACCAAACCCGGCAAAAAAGGTATCGCCTTGTTTGTATTTTGGAAAATTCTTTTGTAACGACTTTATTCCGGCGGGGCTAAAAAACACTATCATATCGTATTCATCTATTTTAATAGATTTCAGGTTCGATGCCACAGTTTTGTACATCACTGCCTTGGTATATGAAATATTGTTCTGGTCGAGCACATCTGCCATGCTGTCTCTATGAATATCGGAACATGGGAGCAAGAATTTTTCGTCTTTATGCTTACGCATGACATCAATCAGATCATCAAGTCCTTGTTTACCGAAGAAGATTTTCCGCTTTCTATACTGCACATATTTTTGCAAATAATAAGCTGTTGACTCGGCCAGGCAGAAATATTTCATACTTTCGGGCACTTCAAAGCGAAGCTCCTGGGCAAGCCTGAAGTAGTGATCAACCGAATTACGGCCGGTCATTATAATAGCCGAGTAATCGGCCAGACTCACCCGGTCTTTTCTAAACTCACGTGAGCTAACCCCTTCGATATGAATAAACTTGTGAAAGTCAACGGTGAGATTATAGGTCTTGGCTAGCTCTCCATAAGGAGATTTCTCTATATCAAGGGGCTGGGGTTGGGAAACAAGAATAGTTTTCAGCTTCATAATAGTCAGTTTTTCCTTATTCAAACATCACCAAATACACTATCGGTACGACCGCTCAACAAAATAACTGAAAAAGACCTTACTTGAATATTGTTTTGTATCAAGTTAAATATCAGCCTATTTCAACTCCATTTACAGTTAAATATATTGCTTTTGACAGCAATAAAATCGGTACAATTTCAAGGGTGCAAAGATATAAAAATAAATAAAGCAATGGGTAATCCGGCTTCATAAACCCTATCTGGATGATACGAAACAGTCGAAATCCAAACAGCAAAGCAGCTATACTGATGATAGCAAGCAGCATACCCAATGAAGGTGAATACACAAGTAAGACTAACAAAGGAAAAAGAATAACAAGCAATGTAAAGCTAAATACGATCTGATTCATGGCAAAAAAAAGGCCCTGATCGCGCATATTAAAAAGCCTTGAGAATGTGTGTATCACAGAAAGCTTACCAAATACAAGCAAAAACGTTAGTCCGGCAAAAAATAAAAAATCAGATATTTGGTCTGAATATATAAGCGATTCATATCCCAAATAGCTTAAAGTAGTCTTCATCAGCATAGCTAGTATCAAGACATATACAAACAAGACCATATAGACTAAACTGCTTTTCAGCGGATTCCATTCCCTGCCAAGATTGATCAGGTTTGAGTTGCTCAGCGATGACTGCAAATATTGCTTGAAGCGACGTGGATAGCTGTACTTACCCACGACTATCATCAAAAACAATATCCAGATAACGATACCTTGCCAATGGAAAGCAGCAGGATACACAGTTCGTATTTGTGGCTGCACCACCTTAGATGCCTGATCTATTGTAATAAACCTATCGGATGGCGCAGTGAGAGGCATATAAAACACGACCCCTTCTGGTAAATCATAAATGCCGTATGATACCGGATTGGTGTCAGGTGGAAGCGCCACCCGATTCAACCCTATACCTTTCATATGATGAACAAGCTCCGACATGCCCTTTGTAGCTTTGAATTGATCTGACCGACAAAATTAGTAATTTATAATGATTACAAAATAGGTAAATATTTTATCTTCTTGATTTAAAGGTTGTTATAACATTTATTAATATTTGTGAAGTCTTTCACAATTCTCGAAAAAACCAAAAAAAATCGGTACTTTTGCAGCTTTAACTCATCATTTTTTTCGGTAATCATTTCTATGAATCTTATTGATCAAATCAGGCTTAGGGCACAAGGGACGGCAAAGCGGATCGTCATGCCCGAAGCAACAGAAGAACGCAGCCTTCGCGCTGCCGATATTATTTTACAAGAAGACCTGGCTCGGTTGATCCTATTGGGTAATCGAGAGGAAATATCAGCTAATGCCTCGCACTGGAACTTGCAACATATTCATAAAGCACAGATCCTTGACCCAAAAGATCATGATCGTAAAGAGTTCTTTGCTCAGATGCTTTTCAAACTCCGGCAGTCTAAAGGCCTACGTATAGAGCAAGCCCGCATCATGGTTGAAGACCCGCTTTACCTTGCTGTGTTACTTATTAAAAACGGTGATGCTGAGGGGGAGGTTGCTGGAGCCAATAACGCAACTGGCGATGTGTTACGTCCTGCTTTTCAGATCATCAAAACCCAGCCTGGTATCACAGCTGTATCAGGAGCTTTTATCATGATAATGCCTGAAAAAACTTATGGAGACAATGGTCTGCTGATATTTGCCGACTGTGCTGTGAACCCTGATCCAAGTGCACAGGAACTTGCCGAGATCGCCATAGCCACGGCACAAACGGCAAAAAACATAGCCGGTATAGATCCCAAAATAGCGATGCTGAGCTTTTCCACCAAAGGCAGTGCAAATCACCCAAGGAACGATAAGGTGATAGCTGCCACACAATTAGCCAAAGCCCTTGATCCGCAGCTAAAAATTGATGGAGAGCTACAAGCTGATGCTGCCTTAGTAGAGGCTATTGGTCAAAAGAAATCACCCGGATCGCCTATAGCGGGCAGAGCTAATGTATTGGTCTTCCCATCGCTTGAAGCCGGTAACATTGCATATAAATTAGTTCAACGACTGGCAAATGCCGAGGCAATAGGGCCGGTGCTACAAGGATTGGCAGCACCTATTAACGATTTGTCGCGCGGCTGCTCGGTAGAAGACATAGTAAACTTAGTAGCTATTACCGCTAATCAGGCTAACGGAATTTAATATACAGCACATCAAATATTTCAGTACATAAATCATCACATTATGAGCGAAACATTAGCAGACTTCAGTTTAGGCAAGCGCCCGCAGGCTAAGGGTGTTATCCATAAAGTCGGAGTAGTTGGCAGCGGACAGGTAGGGCAGGAAATCATCCGACATGTCAGCCAATATGGTCTGGACGTAGTTTTTTTAGACCTTAATGAACAGATTTTAACTCAGGCTTTTGATCAGATCAGCATTCAGCTTGATGAGATCATCAACCATTGGGGGCTCACTCCCAGCGAAAAACGTTTAGTACTTAGCCGTATCAAAGGAACTACTTCGTATGACGATCTGGCCGATTGTGATATCATCATAGAAACGATCAGCTCACGCAAAAAAGGAACCAGCTTAGATGCCAGAAGAGAAATCTTCCGACAAGTTGAGCAGGTCGTCAGAGAAGACACCATCATCTCGTCCAATCTTTCCACTTTGATGATCTCCGATTTGGCCAGCGCATTAGAGCATCCGGAAAGAGCTATCGGGATCCATTTTATTCTTCCAATGAATAAAACGAGTGTGGTAGAGGTTGTAAGAGGTATCAACTCTTCGGATTATGCCTTTAATCAAGCTGTTAAATTTGCTGGTATGATCAATAAGAAAGTGATCAGGCTCAACGAATCACCAGGTAATATTACTACCCGCATGATGGTCACTTCTATCAATGATGCGTGTGAGATCCTTATGGAAGGTGTGGCATCGGTGAAAGACATCGACAAAGCCATGCGCGAAACTATGGGATATCTGTTTGGCCCGTTTGAAATGGCCGACCGTATCGGGTTGGATAAGATTCTGAAATATATGGAGAATCTTTATCAGGAATACGGTGATAAAAAATATAAACCCTCACCTATTATCAAACGACTTGTCAGAGCTAATTATTTAGGCCGTCAGACAGGCAAGGGATTTTATAACTATTTATCCGGCAAGCCAGTAGATCAGACCGTAACCTGTGCAGTAATCAAGTAACAAAAAAAAGATTGGATAGTATGAAGATCATTGTATTAAACTGTGGGAGTTCCTCCATTAAATATCAATTGTTTGATATGCCCTCGCGCAAGGTGCTTGCAAAAGGATTAGTAGATAAGATAGGATTAAAAGGAGCCTCAATCAGCCATAAACGGGATGATGACGTTCAGGTGAAATTAGAAGGTGAGATATTGGATCATCAGTCGGGTATAGAGTTTTTGCTTGGCATTTTGGTCAGCCAAAAATATGGCAGCTTGAAATCTCTTGAAGATATTGATGCTGTTGGACATAGAGTAGTACATGCCGGTGAGAAGTTCAGCGGAAGCGTTTATATCACTGATGAGGTTGTGGATGCGTTGGAAGAATGTGTGGAGTTAGCTCCACTGCACAACCCGCCCAATCTGAAAGGTATTTATGCCATGCAGGAGTTGCTGCCCAAAATACCTCAGGTAGGGGTATTTGATACTGCGTTTCATCAGACCATGCCGCCACACGCCTATTTGTATGGGATACCGTACTCACTGTATGAAACATATAAGATCAGGCGTTACGGATTTCATGGTACCAGCCATAAATATGTCTCGGCTCGTGCATGCGAGATATTAGGAGTAGATATCAAAGACCAGAAGATAATCACATGCCATCTTGGCAATGGAGCGTCAATGGCAGCTATCAATGGAGGCATATCGGTTGATACCAGCATGGGAATGACCCCTATTGAAGGGCTTATCATGGGCACGCGAAGCGGCGACTTAGATATAGGAGCCTTACTATATATAGCTGATAAAGAAGAAACCAGTATCCCGCATACCAACACTCTGGTAAATAAGTTCTCCGGAATGTTAGGTATCTCAGGCGTTTCATCGGATATGCGTGATATTGCCGCAGCAGCAGAAAATGGAAACGAAAGAGCAGCCATCGCACTGCAAATGTACCACTACAGAGTACGAAAATATATAGGTGCATATGCCGCTGCTATGGGAGGATTAGATATGATAGTATTTACAGGCGGTATAGGTGAAAACGACACTCTGACAAGAACAAAATCAGTGCAGGAGTTAGAGTTTTTAGGAGTGAAGATAAATGTGGAAAAATCATTGGCTTCACGTGGAAAAGAAGAAATTCTAAGCACCGACGATTCCAAAGTCAAAGTATTGGTGGTGCCTACAGATGAGGAACTGATGATCGCAAGCGACACATACGATATTTGCGAACATATAGTCAGCCAGGCAGACTACTAACTCACTAAAATAGGTTCATTATAAAGGTCGCTTGTTCAGAGCGGCCTTTTCTTATTAGAAACTACTCAGTTAATTTTGATCTCAATTTCCCGAAGATGAGCACCACCTATTGAAACTGTTTTAGAGATAATCAACTATCAGGTTTAACAGGTGTACAGAAAAACTGTAAGTTTGTGATGTCTTATTTTCATACAATTTTTAAGCTAAGATGCAAACTGATACGATCATCGACCTACAAGGGTTATCTGTTTTTCAGCGTAAGAACTTGGTTTTGACTAATGTCAACTTACAAATAAAAAAAGGTGAGTTTAATTATATCATCGGAAAGACGGGTAGCGGTAAGTCGAGTTTACTCAAAACATTGTATGCCGAATTACCTGTGATTGAGGGACAGGCTATAGTTGCCGGTTTCAATCTGAAAACGATCCATCGTAAAGAGGTTCCTTTTTTAAGACGAAGGTTAGGCATTGTTTTTCAGGATTTTCAACTGCTTGATGATCGTTCGGTTTTTGACAATTTAGCTTTTGTGTTACGGGCTACCGGGTGGAAGGACAAGCGGCAAATCGAGCAACGCATACGGGAGGTATTAGAGTTAGTAGATTTACATCCCAAGCACTATAAATTCCCTCATCAGTTGTCGGGTGGCGAACAGCAGCGGGTTGCCATAGCCCGTGCTTTACTCAATCATCCTGATATCATATTAGCTGATGAGCCTACGGGGAATCTCGATCCCGACACCTCTAACGGTATAGTAAGGCTATTGATGAAAATCAGTGAGAACGGACAAGCTGTCTTAATGGCTACCCATAATTATAACCTGATATATAAATATCCGGCTGGGGTGATCAAATGTGAAGAAGGAAGTATTAGCTCATCCGACAACCTGCTTAACTGACAATCAATCATTATCAAAAAGTATTTCGATCAATCGTCTGACGTTGTGGCCATTATGGTAGAGTTGTACTAATCTGGTTTTCCTGCGTTGAATTTCTCTGCCGCTGAAGCTCCTTTTAAATAGTTTTTTGATCTGTTGTTTCATGGCATTTGCGTCGTTAGCTACTATACACAGCTCATCTAAGGTGCTTCCACTAAGCATTTTATCATTTACCAAACAGAACCGCCCATTATATAATGTATTTAACAGCTTGAGTTTCAAGCCAGTTGCCTGAAAAGTGATCAGCAGATGCAGTTGGGCTTCATTGATGAGCTTAAACATTTGCTCATCATCCGGATTGGCAACAAGGCTTACGTATGGCTTATCAGCTGTCAGACGTTTGAGGGCAGGAGTAGGATTAAGACCGGCTACGACAAAGGGAACCTTCAGGTCGTCAAACACTTCATCCAATAAGAACTTAATGGCGTTTTTATTTTCACTGACTGATAAATTTCCATGATACAACACATAGCTTCCCTGGCCTGTTGACGATTTGACTTCGGTATGTGGATGGAAAGCAGGGATAAAGCTTACGTTCCGGTATTTTGACGCAAAATATTTTTCGTCTTTACGGGAAATAGCTATCACAGCCGAAGCCCGATTCAGTACCCGTTCAAACCGTTTCAGTTTTTTTGCTTCGTTATAGTAGTAGTATTTTTTAAACAAATCGGTTTCGGCAGAGGCTAAATGATAGTAATAGTCATGCTCTATGTTATGCATGCGTACTACCATTTTCCGGCCATGAAAGCGTATGTCATTCAGCAATATACTGGTATGCAGGCCTTCCAACAGTATAGGGTGTTTATCGCGAAGCAGCGTATTGATCAGTTGTTCCGAATTGCGTGAACTGACGATGTAAGGAATATTTTTAAACAAATGTGTTTTTGCTAAGTCGCGGCGATAATAATACACCTTTTCGCAATAGGTGTTCAGCTCTTCTGCTTCTCCACGGCCGTATTCATATGTATGTAAAATTATTTTCACACCTATCGCATGCAATGCCTTGATCTTATAGAAGACATCTATTACCCCTCCATAGTTTGCTGGCCAGGGAACATCAAACGATACGATGTGCAAATATCTATCCATTATACAGTTCTATAAATTGCAACAGCTGTTTCTCTTCATTTTCCCATGTAAGTATTTCAGCTGCTTGTCCTACATTCTCTTTCCATGTTTTCAACAACCCATTATTTGTCATTCGTTGTATGGCATTGGCTATAGAATCAGGCTGATGGTCGGTGATGAAATCGCCTATCTCATACTTCACTACTATGCGTTCCAACTCAGGTAATTTACTGGTTAACACGGGGATACCGGCTTGTATATAATCAAAAAGCTTATTAGGCAAGCTAAGGCGATAGTTCATATTAGTAGGCTTGTCAAGGCTTAATCCTAAGTCAGCATGACGAGTATAATCCATCATTTGTTGATATGGCATACGGGGCAGGAATTGTATGCGATCGTCCACACCCCATCTTACAGCTTGCTTGCGCAATTGCTCCCACACATCACCACCACCTATGAGCAACAGATAATGATCGGGAAGATACTGCATCGCCTCAACCAATTCCTCTGCTCCGCGCTGCACATTAATACCGGCTCCCTGCATGATCAATATCTTTTTTCCCTCAGGAATATTCAGCTCATTGCGTGTACTCGACCGTTGCGGGAAGAACTGTGGAGGGATATTTCGTACTACTTGAACTTGCAACCCATATTGCCATCGGAAAAGCTCAGCTATGGAATCATTGACAGTGATCATAGCACCAAGCCGGGGTACGATAAGTTGTTCAATAGTTTTCCACACTCGTTGCACATTTTTGCGGTGAACTAATTCAGGTGTTTCGGTAAAATACTCATGGCTGTCGTAGATCAATTTTTTTCCTCTGAGGCGTGCTGCTGAATAATTTGCTAAAAGCGTATCCAAATCATTGGAAAAGAATAATGTAGCCCGAATAAATAAGAGTTTAAGAAATAGCCGCAGATTATATTCTGCATAAAAAAAAGGGCCTCGCTCAAAAAGCAATCGCATCCGAATGCATTTATATTCCCTTTCTTCCATTGGGATACTCGAACGCAAACGTCGACCGATCAGCACCACCTCGTAGCCCGACTTTTGCAATGCCAGGCAAGATTTGTGAACACGCTGATCGGTAACTAAATCATTAATGACAGAAACAACGGCTTTTTTCAAGTAGAGATTTTCGATTTACTTTAGATTGATGAAATGATTAACTGAAAAGTTGCAAGGAATAGTATATTTGTTAATATCTTTCTGTTGATAAATATCCTTTTACACGCTATTACCTATAAGAAACTTATTTAACTTTGAGAGAAATTTTTGGGTATGATCAGGAATTACCCTTTAACCGGTCATAACAGTTTTGGGCTTGATGTTATGGCCGCTTGGGCTTGTAAAATATTTGACATCAGGGACTTAGAAAAAATCATCCAAAGCAGTGTCTTTACTGATGAGAAGCATATTATATTAGGTGGCGGCAGTAATTGTCTTTTCTTAGATGATTATTTTGAAGGCTTAGTCCTTTTGATAAAGAACAAAGGCATTACCATAGTTGAGGAATCGGGCAATTCGGTTATAGTAAGTGTAGCAGCAGGCGAAAATTGGTCTGATTTTGTTGACAGCATGGTAGACAGAGGCTATGGCGGGCTTGAGAATTTATCGTTGATCCCGGGTAAAGTGGGTGCCGCACCCATACAAAACATAGGCGCTTATGGAGTAGAGCTGATGGACGTCTTTATAGGGCTTCAGGCATTAGACCTACATACACGGGAACTTGTCAACTTTAATCGGGAAGCATGCGAATTTGGATACCGGTCAAGCTTGTTTAAAACATCAGACAAAGATCGGTATGTGATACTTTCAATTGATGTGATGCTTCACAAAAACCATACTCCCAACATCTCATATGGTAGTGTGGCAAAAGCTCTGCAACAAAAGGGTATAACGAAACCAGGCATCAGTGATGTCGCACAGATTGTGAAAGAGATACGACAAGCCAAGCTCCCCGACCCTGCCGTATTAGGTAATGCCGGAAGTTTTTTCAAAAATCCATTGGTGCATAATTTGGTCTTTCAAAATTTGAAAAACGATTATCCCGAACTTAGAGGGTATCCCGAATCCTATGAAACAACAAAGATATCAGCAGCATGGCTGATAGAAAAAGCTGGATGGAAAGGAAAACGTATAGGCGATGCCGGTGTTCATACCAAACAAGCCCTTGTATTGGTAAACCACGGGAAAGCTAACGGACGTGACATATACAGCTTAGCAATGGAGATTCAGCAGGATGTAAAAAATAAATTTGGAGTCGTACTTGAGCCGGAAGTAAATTTTATATAACAAAAGGCTTCACACTAAATTCATTTGTTTAATTCAAGCTGAAAGTACTTATATTATTGTGCTAATAGGCTTGTTATTCAATAGCTTTCTATATTATAAGCTTGATATTTTATTCTACAACTTGCATCTTCCAATTAACAACAGGCTGTTCATATCTTCTTCCTTATATCGTTTTTCTCAGGTGTAGTCGTTCGTATTTTCGCTCTCTGAAACCAATTTGTCTTAGGTTTAGGAAAAAGCAATGGGGACAAGCTAACTAAGCAAATGGCATAGTCATCTGCTTCTGACAACAACCAATTATCGAATAAACCAGCAAAGCAAATCAGCTTTTACACCAATAAATTTAATGTGGTGCATGGAAAATTGAATAACACATTATTCATACCCGGTCGATTGCATTTAGTAAGTCTACTCGTGTATATAATCAGCATGAGTTTTGATGCCCACTCTCAGCCCGGCATTGTCAAACATCCTGCCGATACTGCTGTATGTATGGGTGGAAAAGCAGATTTTCTGATCATCGCAGTTCATACCACTAGCTATCAATGGCAGGAAAATGATCATATAGGATGGTATAATATTGACGAGAATTTCATCTATGCCACTGGTTATGCCACATCCAAGCTTACCATACACGATGCCAATGCAGGCTTGAACGGCTATCAGTACCGATGTTTGGTGAGCGATGCTGAAAACAATATAGTCATCAGCGAGCCGGCAGTCTTATACGTCAGTGAACCTCCTGCCATCATCGAACAGCCCATTAATAACACGGTATGTAAAAACGATATTGCTAATTTTCAGATTAGTGCTATCAACGGTGAAACTTATCAGTGGCAGGAAAATATCGGTCAAGAATGGTACGACCTGCATGATGATGCATTTTATTCAGGCACTAATCAAACGCTGTTGCAAGTATTTACTACTACTGGTATGAATGGGTTTAAATACCGTTGTAAGGTTTACAACAACAATTGTCCTACTATTTCATCATCGGCAATATTATACGTTCATCCAACGCCCACCTTGCATGAGCTAACAGGTGGTGGAGCCTATTGTGAAGGGGAGCAAGGTGTAGCTATAGGATTAAGCGGTTCTGAAACCGGAGTAGTATATCATTTGGAATGTAATGGCCTTAGCACAGGTATATTGAAAGAAGGTACGGGTTCAGAAATTAATTTTGGTTTGTTCACTCAGCAAGGTAGGTATACCGTACAAGCTATTCACAGCAATACAGCCTGTGCCATACAAATGCTCAACACTGTAGAAGTAGTTAAAAACCCATTGCCCTTGCCACAGCAACTCATAGGTGGCGGATCGTATTGTATCGGAAGTACTGCACCGATAATCTCTCTTGTGTCAACGGAAAAGAATATTGAATACCAATTATTTCGGAATGGTTCATACAATGGCAGCAGCATTATAGGTAATGGATTTCAAGAGACTTTCGGGTATCAGCCGGAGCCTGGTATTTACACTGTTTATGCGCGAAATATTTTCACTGGATGCAGTCGGATGCTTGACAATTATGTTGAGGTAGTACGCTATGAGTTGCCGGAAGTTTTCGCATCACCGGATCAAACTATTCCAAATGGAAGCAGTACTACTCTATCGGCTGTAGCATGGGGTGGATCAGGTGAATTCCAGTACCGATGGGAACCGTCAGCCCTTTTAACACAACCCCATCAGGCTCAAACAGCTACCATTGACTTGTATCAGTCTCAAATCTTTCGGGTAATTGCTATTGATCATACTACTGGCTGCAATAGCATAGCCGACAGCGTCAGTGTGTTTGTGAGTGAAAGTGCTTTATCGGCCACTGTATTAGCCGATATGACTTCTCTTTGTGAAGGCGATCAGGCGACACTCACAGCCCTGCCAAGCGGTGGAACGGGTTACTACACCTATAGCTGGAGCTCCGATCCAGAAGGATACTACTCCGATCTACAAACTATTACAGTCGCCCCACAACAAACCACTACCTATCATGTTCTGATTGAAGACGGCATTAATCATACTTACAGCTCAATTACCCTGACCGTTAACAGCCTACCGGCCGTATTTGATATGACGGGAGGCGGAACATATTGCGAAGGTGAGCAAGGGAAAGAAATTGGGTTATCCGGCTCTCAAAGTGGTGTAATTTATCATTTGATGCGTAATACTATCCCGGTAACAAGCATATCGGGAACCGATAGTCCTCTTCATTTCGGTATGTATGACCATCCGGGGCATTACACCGTTCAGGCTGTTCAGCCAGCTACAGCTTGTATCCGTGTCATGGATGATACAGCTATAGTGCAGGTCGCACAGCGTCCTCTAACATTTGCAGGTAATGATCAATCCATTATATCGGGTGAATCAGCGATATTAACGGGATCAGCAATAGGTGGAAGTGGTATTTACAGTTATGTATGGAGCCCTGCCGACAAACTGATTGACCCTAACGCCCCTTCTACAGCGACTACAGCTCTTTACAGCTCGCAAATCTTTAGCCTGGAAGTAACAGACCAACATACCGCATGCACCAGTCCACCTTCTTCAACTACTGTCTTTATCAGCGGTGGAGCCTCTTTGACCTTAGACCTTATAGCCGATTCATACAGCATCTGCCCGGGTGAGACTGTTCAGCTCATCGCACTACCTACCGGTGGCACAGGTAATTATAGTTTTGCCTGGTCATCTAACCCAGATGGGTTTGCATCCCAGATATACAATCCCACCATACCAATATTTCAAACCACCACTTTCATAGTCACAGTAAATGACGGATTAAATCAGATCACCGATTCATTAACAGTTGTAGTACGACAAAATCCGATGCCGTATGCTATTACAGGCGGAGGGCTGTTTTGTGCCGATGGGCCAGGGGTTGAAATAAAATTAAGCGGTTCACAGCCAAATTGTCTTTATACTCTATGGCATAATGGATCAGAGACTAATGAGGTCAGAGCAGGAAATGGTGCTGCCCTCAGTTTCGGTGAATATGTCATTGAAGGTTCTTATCAGATCAACGCCTTGTCGTTAGAGACCTTATGTTCGCTACCAATGGATGGAACAGCAATTGTCTGGAAGGGCATAACGCCTACTGCCGATGCAGGCCCTGATCAGTCAATTATAGCCGGAAATATTGCGAATCTATTTGCCAATCCATACGAACCTAACGATTATTATAGCTTTTTATGGGAGCCTGCCAATAAAGTGATTCATCCGTATGCATCTCAGACTAACACTATTCCGCTTTTACAAACACAAGCATTTACCCTTCATGTTACAGATACTTCCAGTCAATGTCATGCAATGGATGAGGTGGTCATTTATGTACGTGAAGGGGATTTAACAGCAGTGATAAGTGCTCAGACTACAACAGTTTGTGAAGGCAGTACAACTCAACTCATGGCAGTTGCCAGTGGTGGTAGTGGCTCTTATACCTATTCATGGACTTCCGATCCGGCCGGATTCTACTCTACTCTCCCTAATCCCGTGATCAGCCCCGATACCACCACTATATACAAGGTAATAGTCTATGATGGACAACAAAGCACACAGGCTCAGATAAAGATAAATTTAGCGTTCAGGCCGGAGATCTTTTCAGTAACAGGAGGTGGATATATCTGTACACCAGAAGATAAGGCAGCTATTGGACTGCTTGGCTCACAGCCATCAGTGCACTACAGCCTGCACAATAATGGAGAATTCATAGGTAGTTTGACAGGAACTGGTGAACCTCTTAGTTTTGGACTGTTTTCTTTGCCCGGGGTCTATACGGTTCAGGCTACAACCTCCGATGGTCAATGTGCTTCTAATATGTCTGGGGTTGCGTTGATACATATAGGCGGTACTGTCATTGCTCATGCAGGACCAGATAAGTATCTTTCACAACCTGGGCAAGTTACTTTAGAAGGCGAGATATACTCATCTGACCATCCTTATACCTTCAGCTGGTTTCCTGAAGAGAAGCTGCTGAACCCGGAAGTGCTACAACCTACCACCTTAGTGTTAAACCATACTACCTTGTTCAAGCTGCAAGCCAGCTCTTCGAACACCTACTGTCAGGTATCTGAAGATTACACAGTAGTTTATATAGGTGATTCGAGCGAACCTATGCAACTATCGGTTTTCACACCGGATGAGACCGTATGTCAAGGAAGCAGTGCAAGGCTATTTGCTCTTCCTACGGGTGGAAACGGAAGCTATTGGTATCAATGGACTTCCCTGCCACAGGGATACTCCTCCTCAGAAGCAAATCCAACGGTATTTCCTGAGACAACCACCACATACACGGTTTTGGTAACCGATGGAGTACACACCCTGGAAGACAGTATTACCATTCAAGTACTTCCAGCTCCAGATGTTTTTACTTTGAGCGGCGGAGGAATATATTGTGCCGGCAGTCCGATAAACGATATTATACTACAAGGCTCAGAGCACCAAATGGTCTATACCTTATACAAAAACGGCTACCCAACCGATTATGTGCTGTCTGGTACAGGAGCTCCATTGCAGTTTGGGCCTTTAGAAGACGCTGGTATATATACTGTTGTAGCAAAAAATCCTATATCACTCTGTTCAAGAGTTATGTCGGGTGAAATCACTGTATCCCTATCCGATATACCTATAGTAGTGTGTGTTCCATTGCAACACATCTCATCCGGTTCATCCACAGAGCTCACAGCAAATGCTGCGGGTGGATCGGGAGATTATAGATTTCAATGGCAGCCAGCTTCTCTGTTGGTTGAACCGGAAGCATTATCAACCATGACCCATCCGCTCTATCATACTACCGTATTTTTATTTACTGCAACTGACCTACAATCAGGGTGTACCAGTCAGGCTGATACTACCATAGTCATAGTTACAGATGAGATGCTCTCAGTCACTATATTGTCTTCAGCTCATCAGATATGCGAAGGTGAATTTGTGGAGTTGATTGCTCTTCCACAAGGTGGAAACGGTTCATACAGCTATACCTGGACTCTCCAAACAGGTGAACAGATTGGGACTCAATCACATATAATTTATGCGCCTGAGGAATCAACCGAAATACATCTAACAGTTACTGACGGCAGTCAAACAACCGAAGCTACTATATTTATAGAAGTAGTTACATACCCACAGGTATATCAGGTATACGGCGGTGGAAGCTTATGCAATCTCAATGAAGGCGCGAAGATTTTTTTAGATAGCTCGGAGAATCATGTGCTATACAAACTCTACCGCGATTATACTTATCCGATCGCTCAGTTTGAGGGTAACGGTTCTGCTTTAGATTTGGGGATGTATACTATCAGTGGGATTTATACGGTAGAGGCTTTGAATCCAGAGGCGGGTTGTCAAGTCAATATGTCGGGCTCGGCTTTGATACAGTATCACGAAAAGCCACAGATTGTAGCAGGTAATAACCAGAGCATTCCATACGGCAGTTCAACCCAGCTAAGCAGCAGTGTTACAGGAAGCTCAGGCAATTATGCGTATGAGTGGCAGCCATCAGCGAAACTCTTGAACCCAGATGTAGCAGATCCGTTCACTATCCATTTAATTGAAAGTACCATATTTACAGTAAATGTGTCTGATACAGATACCGATTGCATTGCTTCGGATCTGACTATGGTTTTTGTTAGTGGCGGCACTCTTGAAGTAGCTCTACAAAGCAATAAAACAATCGTTTGTTCAGGTGAATCGGCTATTTTAACTGCCCTGCCACAAGGAGGTACCGGTAATTACAGTTGGGAATGGCACGACGCCTCTGGAAGACTGTCGGATAATAGTCCTACCATAGAAGTTTTTCCAGCAAGCTCAATGTATTATTATATCAGCCTGTCCGATGGGATTGAAACTACTACTGATTCAATTTTAATACGTCTTGCCGATCCTATTCAGTATTTCAGTGTATCGGGCGGCGGAAGTTGGTGTATAGGCGACAATGCTCCGGAGCTGGTGCTCACAGGATCGCAACCTGGATATAAGTACCAATGTTTTATAAACGGTCAAGCCAGTTCACTTATCATGACCGGGACTGGTAATCCTTTAAAGTTCGATATAACAGCAGAAGGTGTTTATACCATATTAGCTACTGATCTTGCAGGCTGTTCCGCATGGATGCATGGTAACGCACTTTTTCAACAAAGTTTACTACCCATAGTTTATACTGTCTTTGGAGGTGGGACATTTTGCTCAAACGACAGGATGTCAGGCGTTTATCTACAAGGGTCACAGAAAGGTATTATCTATGAACTACTCTTAGATTTCAATACGGTGATAGATTCCAGGACAGGTGATGGCCAACCTATTATTTTTCATCCTATCACTAAATCGGGGGCTTACAGTATTCGTGCCCGGCATGCCGATGGACGCTGTCAGCGACTGATGTACGGTACAGCAGTCTATAATCTCTATCCAGCACCTATGGTTTATTTTGAAGGTCAGAAACAGATCTGCCTTGGGCAGACAGCTACTATTCTTGCTACAGGTGCACGTGAATACAATTGGTTAACTGATCCACCTTATAATACCCCATCCATCACCGTACAGCCAGACAAGTCGACCATGTTTATCGTACAATCTGTCAATGAGTTTCAATGTATCTCCCAAGACACCTTTTACCTGATGGTTCATCCGCTTCCAGTTTTCGAGATACATCTTGAAAGTCATATTGGCCGTCTGACACTTGAAGCGTCAGATCATGCTATTAATTATAGGTTTGCCACCGGAGGACACATCTTACAGGAAAGTCCTTCACCGATTTTCTATTATGGTAATATTGCTCTAATACACGACAGCCTCGCCATCACAGCTATCAGCGAGCATGGATGTGCATCGGAGCTCAGGATATTGGTGACGGATGAGGGTGTGCGGGTCAATGCGTTCTCACCTAATAACGACCTGATCAATGATAAATTTATGCCCGGAAGTTATATCATCGTTTTCGACCGTTGGGGGTTAGAGCTGTATAGAGGTAGCGAAGGATGGGACGGCACTTATAAAGGGAAACTAATGACACCAGGTACTTATTATTATATTCATGAAATATATGATCCGCAAGGCTATTTGATTCGAAGCGACAAGGGATCAGTAACTTTAGTCGTAGAATGAATACAAAGATCCTCATAGCATTGTTACTGTTACTACCTGCAAGTGTTTTTAGCCAGCAGGCGTTGATCAGGAAAGCCGACAAGCAGTATGCACGTCATAATTACGTTCGGGCGGCAACCCTCTGGCAAACAGCCTTTAACAAGATAGAAGACACACACAACCGCCGACACTTAGCGTTTAGGATCGGAAGTGCGATGCACAGGATGAATCGATTGGAAGAGGCTATACAATGGTATTCGGATGCATTAGGAGAAGAAGCCTCCAATCCTGACTGGTTACTATCTAAAGCCGATGCCGAGCTTCGATCGGGTAATACAGCAGCAGCCCGCCAAACAGCCGCCAGAGTGTTGATCATTCGACCAGCTTCTTCCGAAGCAAAACTTATTATCAGGATGGCCGACACATCAGAAAAAACTCAGGAATTAAAGGGATCAACAAAGATCATATATGCATCAGGGATCAACAGCCGGTGGAGCGACTATTCCCCAAGCTGGATAAACGAGCATATGGTTATCAGCTCAACCCGACCAGCCGACAGCAATTCAGCTATAGACAAGCGAAGCTCTGAGTATTTTTCTAAGCTTTACATCCTTTTAGCTAATCTGTATGGCGACTATGGAAAGGCTACACCCTTAGCCGTACGGAACAACTCAAACGCAGGCACTCTGAGCTATGACCCTCACCACAACAGGATATTCTTTACACTATGCAACAACAATCGCCGACGCTGCACAATTATGCAAGCCGATTTTGAAAGTGAAACTTTTCGTTTTGGCAGACCTAAACCGGCGGCATTCACAAAAAGAAAACATAATTACGGCCATCCATTTGTAACAGAAGACGGACAAACTATGTACTTTAGTGCCCGTTTACCCGATGGATACGGCGGTTCTGATATTTATTCTATCAGCCTGAAGCCTGATGGCACGTTTGGAATACCCAAAAACTTGGGCGATGGGATCAATACCGCATTTGATGAACTGTTTCCTACAGCCGCCGGCGACAGCATATTGTTCTTTTCATCGTATGGACATCCGGGATATGGCGGACTTGATATTTTATACAGCAAGAAAACGGCTGACACCTATTTACCTGCCAAACCTTTGCTGCCGCCCTTCAACAGTGCTTCCGACGACTTTGGATTGCAAATGAAAACCGGAACGACAAGTGGAGCTTTTAGCTCTGCAAGAAACCGCTCCACAGGAGACGACATCTTTTTGTTTGACACCTATCCCATACAGAAAATAATATATGGTACCGTACGCAGGCAAGCAGATCATAATCCAATATCTGATGCAATCATACAGATCAATGACTTACCAACATACCATAGCCAACAAAACGGCAGATATACAATAGCTATACCCGACTATCTGAACAGTATACAGCTTAAAGCCACGCATCCGGATTATAAAACTGCTATAGCTGTAGTACCGGACTCGATAAGTGACCGGCAGGAAATATCGTTTGACCTGTTCATGCAAGCTATCAACCATATTATTCAGGTGTCGGGAAAAGTAAGCCTACGTGAAACCAAATCCCCTGTCAATGGGCAAGAGGTTATCCTTGTCCATTCCGATGGGTCACAGAGCACAACTCTGACAGGGAAAGACGGTATATATCGTTTCGATGAACTGTATGACGACCAAATGTATGTTATACGTATTGAACGAGAAGGTTATTTCAACGAATCAAGGGTGATTCGCATACCTACGGTTGATCGCCCCACCCTATTTCAAAAATCCAACGGATATGACTTAGATTTTGAACTCACTTCATTAACGGTCAAACAAGAAATCACTTTACAAAATATTTATTACGATTTTGATCAGGCAAGTTTGCGTGAGAGTTCCAAGCAGGAGCTTACCCGTTTGGCTTCTATGATGCGTCAGACACCAGAGGTACGTATAAAAATAGGCTCGCATACAGATAGCAGGGGCAGTCATGCGTATAACGATCGCCTTTCAGCTGCCAGGGCACAGTCGGTAGTAGATTATCTAATCCAAAGCGGTATCGCTGCTTCACGCCTTGAAGTAGCTGGCTATGGAAAACGTGCCCCAGTTATACCAAACGCCATTACTGAGGCTCAACATCAGGAGAACCGCCGTACTACATTTCAGGTTATTGACCTGACTGCCTCACCCATGACAGCCCCAGCCACTGCTACTACTACCAAAGGACTGAGCTTCAGAATACAACTATTAGTTACTTCCACAGCCCGTAAGCCTGAACAAGCGTTTGGAGCCCTACAACATGCGGTAGGTGAGTTAGAGTTTTTTGAGACATACGAAGCCGGGAAATACAGGTATGAAGCAGGAACTAAATATACTTTACAGCAAGCGGAAGCACTTCGCAATGCTATTCAGTCAGCCGGATTTCCGGACGCTTTCATAGTGCCTTATATCGATAAGAAAAGAGTAAGCATGCAACAAGCCAAAGACTACAAGCCATGAAAAGAAAACCACTTTATATCGCATTGATATGCTGGAGTTTTGTATGGCCACTATCAGCTCAGATTGATCTGTTGCTAAGCAACAGCAACCAGAATGCCCATTTATTTAATCCAGCTTTAATCGAAAACAATCAAAAGATCAATGCCAATATGCTTATACGGCGTCAATGGATTGGATTTCCTGATGCGCCCTCATTAGAGCAAATACAGTTGAGCAGCTTTTTTGAAGCACATAAAATGGGTTTAAAGCTTTTGGCTCAAAACACCACTACTGGCAACGATCTCACCCGCCGTATCAACCTGGCTTATGCGTATCAAGTGTACTTCAGCGACCATATACAGCTTAACTTTGGCCTTGCAGCAGGTTTATATCAGAGACAGATTGCTTTTTCAAAGCTTGTTTTTGCAGACGGCTCTGAACCTTTGTCAAAAACAGATGAGACTTATTTCCGTCCTGATTTTGATTTCGGGATGCATTTGTTTGTTGGCCGCTTTGAACTAGGATATGCCATCAATCATATTGGAAATATCGGTCGAGAGCTTGTATTATCTGTAGTACCGCCTCACCAACATTGGTATATGGGTCATACTGCCCAAATCGACCAATCCTTTGGACTAACAACTCTTCTTTCAGTTCATAAGCAAGGTAACATACATCATGTTCAGGCTGATATACAATTTCTTTTCGAGCACTTTGAAGCAGGATTGGGCTGGCGTTACAAAGACGCTATCATTCTTAAGGCGGGCCTTAAGATCAATGAATCGGTTGCTGTTTTTTACAGCTATGACATGGGTATAGGCCGGTTATCGAATTTCAATACCGGATCGCATGAGTTGATCCTTCAGATAAGTTTCGAGCGGTATAACCGCCTGCATTTGTCGCCTCGTTTTTTAGACTAACTGAGTTTGGCCGTATCATCTAACTCAGCCAGAAGCTGTTAATAAAATATTATTTTTTCCTTTCAAAGTGGTTGTCAATATCCCATACTTTTTGTTATTATTGCCACCAATTTACCAAACTTCCTAAGCATTGGAAAACATATATTTGATTCTGGTTATTGTTCTTTTTATTCTCGCAATATCCGATCTTGTAGTAGGTGTCAGTAATGATGCCGGTAATTTTTTACAATCTGCCATAGGTTCCAAAGCCGCTTCATTCAAAATTATAGTATTCATTGCCTCCATAGGGGTTCTGATAGGTGCTGGCTTTAGTGGTGGCATGATGGAGATAGCCCGTAACGGTATTTTGAACCCCGAAATGTTTGTATTCACCGAGGTGATGCTGATACTTTTGGCGGTTATGGTAACGGATGTGATCCTTTTAGATACTTTTAATGGCTTGGGACTACCTACTTCTACCACTGTTTCCATAGTATTTGAACTATTAGGGGCTTCCGTTGGTATGGCATTGATAAAAATGTCGGGTGATCCAGACAGTCTTACCATAGGAGCTTATATCAACACTGGCAAGGCATTGGCTATCATAGCCGGTATATTGCTATCGGTAGTCATAGCTTTTAGTTTTGGAGCTATCATTCAATATATTACACGAGCCATTTTCTCGTTTCGCTACGAAAAACGCTTTCGACTGTTTGGTGGCCTCTTTAGTGGAATAGCTATTACAACCATTATTTACTTTATTTTCATCAAAGGGGCGAAAGATGCCACATTCATTTCTAAAAACACTATACTCTGGATCAACAGCAATAGGTTGTGGATCATATTAGTCAGTTTGGTAGGTTCGACAGTTTTGCTTCAACTGCTTCACAGCTTTTTTAAAGTAAACACTCTAAAAATTGTTGTCTTGTCAGGCACTTTCGCTCTTGCGATGGCTTTTGCCGGTAACGACCTTGTAAATTTTATAGGCGTTCCTTTAGCTGGGCTTGACTCGTATCAAACATTGATCAGCCAGCCTGGCATTTCTCCTGATTCATTAGTGATGCACTCGCTGCAAGGGGCTGTACAAACCAACCCTATCATTTTGTTATTGGCTGGAGTTGTAATGGTTATCGCACTTTATACTTCCCGACGTGCACAAACGGTAATCAAGACAGCTATTGATTTAGGCAGACAGGATGAAGGTGAGGAACGCTTTGGCTCTAATCCGTTTTCAAGGGCTACGGTGCGTTTGTCTATCAATCTTTCAGAAAAGATACGAAACATCATACCCGAGCATCTACAAGAAAGGGTTGCCAAGCAATTTGAAGCCATTCCCAAGTCGCAGGCTGAAAAGGATGCACCTGCATTTGATCTGTTACGCGCATCGGTAAACTTAGTAGTGGCAAGCGCATTGATAGCTTTAGGCACCTCTCTTAAGCTCCCCCTTTCTACTACCTATGTTACATTTATGGTAGCTATGGGATCAAGTTTAAGCGATGGGGCATGGGACCGCGAAAGTGCGGTATATCGTGTGACAGGAGTATTTTCGGTAATAGGGGGTTGGTTTTTCACTGCGTTTTCAGCGTTTATCATTGCCTTTGGAATAGTGTTTCTGTTATACTATGCCGGCCTATGGGCGATAGCACCATTGGTACTATTATCCTTCTTCCTGATGTACAGAACACAAAAGTCAATACAAAACAAGGAACTGCTACAACTTGATGCAGTTAAAGAGACCGACGAGATCAATAGTGAAAATATTTTTCAAAGCTCAAGTAATGCTGTGATTGAAATACTCAATCAGGTGCAGTTAGAATACAAAATGATTGTACGTGGCTTATCCGAGCAAAGTATCAGATCGTTGAAAGCCACGCGCAACAATATTGAGGACTTGTCGCAAAAGTCGAAAGAAAAAAAGAAATCAGTTACTACCATTATCACCAAACTGAAAGAAGACGCTGTAGAATCAGGTCATTTCTATGTGGAATCACTCGACTATCTTCGTGAGATACTACATTGTTTGAACTTCATTATTCAGCCTGTATATGATCATGTCAACAACAATCATAAGCCATTGTCGGAGGCACAGCTCAGCGAAATGAGAGTGTTAGCACGTAATATGGGTGTGTTTTTTACACATATCACCACCGAGATCAACGAGGGCAGATTTATAAACCAGGATAACGTAGCTACCGAGCAGCAAAAAATACTTAGCATCGTTGATCTGTTCCGAAAGAATGAGGTGAAACGTATTAAAAAAGATGCCGGAAGTACCCGAAACAGCTTATTATTTATGAACTTCCTGCAGGAAACAAAAAGCCTCTTGCTGTTTACCTTCAACTTATACAAAGCTCAACGCGATTTTCTGAACTACTACGAAAGCAAAAAACCTTAAAGTTCAGCTGAAACCCTAATTGTTTTGATCGTCAGAGTTGAGCGCTTACCAATCGGGCTTTGTCGTGTATATCCATACTCAGCCTTATATTCGAGAATCCTTGTTCGATCAGAAGTTGTTTTACAGGCTCGGCAAATCGTTCGTTGATCTCCACTATCAACATTCCTCCTTTGGCAAGATGTAGTCGGGCCAAAGTTGCTAATGGCTTATAAAACAACAAAGGCTCGTCGTCGGGCACGAAAAGTGCATGTTCCGGTTCCCAGTCAATCACGTTGTTTCGCATCAGCTTCTTATCCGACTCTGTCACATAAGGCGGATTACTCACTATCAGATCAAACTCATGCGTGAGAAGCTTCTGGTTTACAGCCATCAGATCGCCTTGAACAAACTCCACAGCAGCCTGTAATGCAGCTGCATTAGATTGGGCAAGCTCCAAAGCCGGAAGATATTTTTCTATGGCCATAACTTTGGAGCCTTCACATTCAAGAGCTAAACTAATAGCGATACATCCTGATCCGGTGCCCATATCAAGCACACGTTTTTCCGGTCTATGGTTTAAAAACTCAAGAGCTTTTGAAACCAATAGCTCTGTCTCCTGACGAGGGATTAACACATGTGGATTAACTTGAAAGATACGGCCATAAAACCATGCCTTACCGGTGATATACTGAAGCGGCTTGTACTTAAGCAGATCCTTAATTGCAAAATGCACCTTCAACAACTCTGATTCCGAAAGCCTGAGATCAGAATTAAGAGCCAAATGTTGAGGCGTAAAGCCAAAGAAATCTTCTACTAACCAATACAACATCTGACGAGATTCATGCTCAGGATAAAGAACCGTCAACTTAGCCTGATAGTGTCGGATGATGTCAGATAACAGATTGGAAGGCACTTTCACGATAAAAGCTTCGGACGGTTTGAGAAAAATAAAAATCCCAACGATTTTTCATTGGGACTTAGGCAGGGTGGTTAATGGGATTCGAACCCACGACCCTCAGAACCACAATCTGATGCTCTAACCAGCTGAGCTATAACCACCATAAACAGCGAGTGCAAAGATACTATCTTTTTACCATCACCCACAATAGTTGGCAAAAAATTTTGTTATCTATAAACGCATACATTACCGCTATTAGCAAAGTTTCATTGTATGTTGAAAGAAATAATCGTTATTTGTTTGTAAATATTTAATACTTTTGTGTGAAACAAACCGAAACATCATGAAAAAGATTCTCATTCTGATCGCAGCCCTTAGTATCGCAGGTGGTTCCTTTGCCCAATTCACTTTTGGTCCAAAAGTAGGATACACTACTACCACCCTCTCTATTGACCGTAGCGACATCTCCAATAGTTTAAATTCCGGTTTCCTTTTCGGCGCATTCATACGGGCCGGAAGTAAAGTGTATCTACAACCTGAAATTAACTTGTACACTTCGGGGACAAGCTTTTCCTCAGAAAATACCAGCCTGATGCCCTTTGACCAAAGAGTCACTCTTACTAATATACAAGTACCTTTGTTTATCGGATTCAACCTGATTGATCTGAAGTTAGTCAAGCTGCGTGCAACAGGAGGTCCTACAGCCAATTATGTGGTTAAAAAAGACATCAGCATTAGCCTCAACAACCCTATAAAAGAAAAAGATATACGGGATATCCATTGGGGGGTACAGTTCGGATTGGGCGTGGATGCGCTTATGTTTACACTGGATGTCCAGTACATATTAGGCATCAGTAAACTCATAGATACCATCCATATACCGGTAGGAAGCACTGAACAGCCAATAGTGTTCGATTCAAGAAACAAAGGGTTCGTGGTGAGCTTAGGATGGAAAATACTCTAAAACCTGCCAGGCTAATCACCAAATCTGAATACACATGCCTGCATTCATCAAGATAATAGTTGATTGCAGATGAAGTTATAAAAGAACCTTTAAACAACATTTTATCCTGTGTTTTTTCTGTTCTAAGCTATCAATCCTATGAACGACATGCTAAAGAGAATGCTGATCATTCTCTTGATCCTTTCCACAGCTTGTGAGAGCCCCTACAAAAGAAAGTTAAACTTCTCTGTTAAAAATTTGCAGCCGGATCATGTAGTCATACAAGATTACGGGCGAGCCTTGTTTGAGTTGGATACCGTCCGATTTCAAGCTTCACTCTCTGACATACAAGATGAATTTATCTATTTCTTAGATGTGGATTTGAACGACAGCAGCAAGATAATGCAACTCTATTCTTTTGTTACCGACTCTTTTCTGATAGATTTATATAGACAAAGCAGGCAGCTATATCCTTCATATTTACCTATAGAAAAGACTCTCACAGAAGGATTCAGGAGGCTGCATCATTATTTTCCCGACATCAGTATTCCATTAGTTTACAGCTATATCTCAGGTGTTCATGCCGAAGCACCTATTATCACAGACGGTCATGCCTTAGTGATAGGGATTGACTGTTATCTTGGAGCGGAGACACCAGTTTATCAGCAGCTTGGCATACCGCGTTATGTAACCGGGCGCATGCAGCCCGATTTCATTGCACCACAAGTATTTGGAACGATTTATGAGTATTATTTTGCACACGACGCAGCCTCAGGAAACCTGTTAGATGAGATGATAAAAGCCGGAAAACGGTTGTTTTTTTTAGAAGCTATGCTACCAACACAACCTGATCACCTACTTATCGGCTATACCAAAGCGCAATACGACTGGTTAAAAGCCAATGAAGCAGCTATCTGGGCATCTGTAGTGGAAGAACAACTTTTATATGCAGGCGACCCCCTATTGTTTCGAAAATTTTTTGGTGACGGACCTTTTACTCAAGACTTTTCACAAGAGGCACCTGCTCGAATTGGCGAATGGATTGGCTGGCAGATCGTACGTAAATTCATGGAAAAACATACCGATATTTGTGTGGTGAAGCTAATCGGGATACAAGACTCTCAGGATATATTAGCACGCTCACACTACAGACCCAAATAAGGGCCATAACAATTTGCCTGATCATAGAATCCCATCATTTTGTCTTAGTTCAAAAAGCTGACTCAGACACATACCTGACATACATTCATTTAAAGCTGTGTATTTTACTCCGGTTTGGCTATCTTTGTTTGGGATATGAGCTATCCAAACTTAAAACGAAAGGCTATGTTAGTAAAAACATATGGCAGTGCATTGTTTGGCATCGAAGCTATTACGATCACAATTGAAGTAAATATTGACAAAGGCATACAATTTTTTTTGGTAGGGTTGCCCGACAGCGCTGTGAAAGAAAGCCAGCAACGCATTGAAGCCGCGTTATCCAATACCGGACATAAATACCCTAAGCAAAAAATTGTGATCAATATGGCTCCGGCAGACATACGCAAAGAAGGATCATCCTACGATCTTCCTATTGCTATTGGTATTATGGCAGCTTCAGGTCAGATCGATCATAAAGACTTAGAGCATTTTATCATAATGGGTGAACTTTCGTTGGATGGCGGTCTCAAGCCTATCAAGGGTGCTTTGCCAATAGCTATTAAGGCATTGGAAGAAGGATTTAAAGGAATGATCATTCCAAAAGAGAATGCACCCGAAGCAGCTATAGTATCCGACTTAAAGGTATATGGTGCTTCTACTATCACTGAGGTAGTCAATTTTTTGAATGGCACTAGCCTGATTGAGCGCACACAAATAGATAGTAAAAATGATTTTTTAGCGAGTATCAATAAGTATGCGTTTGATTTTTCGGAGGTGAAAGGTCAGGAAAACATCAAGCGAGCCCTTGAAATTGCGGCTGCCGGTGGTCATAATGTGATACTTATAGGCCCTCCGGGATCAGGTAAGACTATGTTAGCTAAGCGACTGCCATCTATTTTACCACCACTAACTTTAGAGGAATCCTTAGAGACTACCAAGATACATTCAGTAGCAGGCTTTTTAGCACGTAACACCTCGTTGGTTGCTATACGCCCATTTCGCAGCCCACATCACACTATCAGCGATGCCGGTTTAGTGGGTGGTGGTACTTATCCACAGCCGGGTGAGATATCTCTAGCTCATCATGGAGTATTATTTTTAGATGAACTACCAGAGTTTAAACGCTCCGTATTAGAAGTGATGCGACAACCTATGGAAGACCGCGTCGTAACGATCTCACGTGCAAGACTATCAGTTGATTTTCCTGCCAGCTTTATGTTGGTTGCAGCCATGAACCCATGTCCATGCGGCTACTACAACCATCCTGATCAGGAGTGTGTGTGTACTCAAGGTGTAGTACAAAAATATCTCAACAAAATATCTGGCCCACTGATGGATCGTATCGACCTGCATGTAGAAGTCGTACCAGTACCTTTTAAAGACTTAGCCGACAGGAGTAGTGGCGAACCCAGCCAACTGATCAGAGAACGGGTGATTCAGGCTAGAAAAATACAGGAAGAACGTTTTAGCCAACATCAGGGGATTTACAGCAATGCACAAATGACAACCAAAATGCTGCAAGTTTTTTGTGAGATAGATCAGGTAGGTATCAACCTGCTTAAGAGTGCGATGGAGCGCCTTAGCCTGTCGGCACGGGCATACGACAGGATACTAAAAGTATCAAGAACTATAGCCGATTTAGACGGCAGTACCGACATAATGACCGAACATCTGGCGGAAGCAATCAACTACCGCAGCCTTGATCGAGAGACCTGGGGCAGTTAATCCGTGATTTAATTTGCCGATTCAAATTCTGAGACAAGCTCTTCTAACGACTTACCTAAGTTTTTAATCGACATTTCCACATCAGGTACCAAAGGATGATTGGGATATAGCCTGAGAAAATCCTGATAGGTTTGGCGTGCATGCATAGTGTCTGATAACCGGACGTCATAAACAAAAGCCTTCAAAAACAAACTCATCACAGCTTTGTCGGAAACAGGAAACTCGTTAATAATCCTGTCGTAAACAGAGATAGTCTGGTGCGGTTCAGCATGATACATCATCAGGTCGGCTGCTTTGAATAAATATTCTACCACTAAGCTGTCGTTTTCCGTTTCATCGGCAGCTTGCAGATATAACGACATCAGCAACACCGCATCATCAGGATTGTATTCGTTTTCTTCGCCAAACAGTTTTGTTTCAAGAGCCTGCATCTGATCTTCCAAGGTTTCGCTTTCAGTAGTTTTTGGTGCACAAGATGAAAGGAGGACACCAACAAATAAAAAAAGATATACTATTGCTTTCATAAGAGTTTATTTACGTTTTAGAGACGGAAAAATCATGCGATAGTCCACATCTACTACTCCTTCACTTATATCGCGCAGCTTCCCTTTAAGCATCAGCCGTCTGAAAGCCGGAATACGATCTAAATACAGCTTACCGTCTATATGATCATACTCATGTTGAATGATGCGGGCGATAAAACCTTCGTATGTTTCTTCATAAGGCTGAAAGGTCTCATCCATATAACGGATACGCATCTTTGGCTTTCGGGCTACTTCTTCGCTCAAGCCAGGAATACTCAGACATCCTTCCTGCTCAATCACTTCCTCACCCTCTTCTTCAATAAGATGGGCGTTGATAAATACTTTTTTAAAATCCTTGGTCTCAGGAAAATCCTGAGCAAAAGGATTCGCATCAATAACAAACAATCGGATAGAACGGTTGATCTGGGGGGCTGCTAACCCTACTCCATTAGCCGCATACATAGTATCCCACATATCGGCTATAAGCGTTGCAAGATCAGGATAGTCAGCTTGTATATCTGAGCCGGCTTTTTTTAACACCGGATGGCCATATGCTACTATAGGCAGTATCATAACATTATGAAATTAGGGATGTTGTTTGATAAAATCCAAATAAGATTGTAGGATAAGAGTGGCACTTAGCGTATCCACCAATGCCTTATCCTGTCGTCTTTTACGGCTTAGACCAGCATCTATCATCGTTTGAAACGCTATTTTAGAAGTAAACCGTTCATCAAACCGCTCAATACGTAATTGCGGGAAAGCTTTTCTGAGTTCTTTCAGAAATGGCACTATATATCGTTCAGCTTCGCTGGCTTTGTTATTCATATCTTTGGGCTCGCCCACAACAATATGATCTACTACTTCGTGTTCCATATATGTTTTCAGATATGACATAAGCTGGTGGCTTGGCACTGTCTCCAAGCCGGTAGCAATCATCTGCAACGGATCGGTAACAGCTATTCCGCTACGTTTTCTTCCATAATCAATAGCTAAGATACGGCCCATATGATTCAAATCGATAACAGATTCAGGGAGTGCAAAATTACATTAATTTAGGCTACTGCATTCAACACTTCTCACTTGATTAGCTTTGGTTTTGTATTTTCGCAATCAAATACATCAGGAATATGCTTGAGCAAAAGATTTTAGAGGTATGGGACGACCGCCGTTTGTTGGAAAAAGATGATTACCGTACTGCTATTGCAGAAACGATAGCCTTGTTAAACGATGGCCGGCTTAGGGTAGCACAGCCACACAAAGGCGGATGGAAGCTAAACGAATGGGTGAAAAAAGCTGTGATACTTTATTTTCCTATATGTCAGATGGAGACTGTAGAAGTCGGCCCGTTTGAGTTTCACGACAAAATACCTCTGAAACGCCATTACAAACAGATGGGAGTGCGTGTAGTGCCTCATGCAATAGCCAGATATGGGAGCTTTTTGGACGAAGGTGCTATCTTGATGCCTTCTTATATAAATATAGGTGCCTGGGTTGGCAAGCACAGCATGATAGACACCTGGGCTACGGTAGGCTCATGCGCTCAGATAGGCGACCATGTGCATCTGAGCGGAGGAGTAGGAATAGGCGGGGTATTAGAGCCTGTGCAAGCATCGCCAGTCATCATCGAAGACCATTGTTTTATAGGATCAAGGTGTATAGTGGTTGAAGGAGTACATGTAGAAAGGGAAGCTGTGTTAGGTGCAAATGTGGTGCTAACCCAAAGCACACGCATTATTGATGTAAGCGGAAGCAAACCGGTAGAATTCAAAGGCAGGATACCGGCACGCTCGGTAGTGATACCCGGCACAGTAAATAAACAGTTTCCCGCTGGTGAGTTTCAGGTAGCCTGTGCCCTTATCATCGGGCAAAGAAAACCAACTACCGATCTGAAGACTTCACTCAACGATGCCCTACGCGAGTACGATCTGTCCGTATGATAAACAACCATTACAAGTGAACCAGCCAAAAAAAATATTACTCATACAAACCGCCTCCATTGGTGATGTGATCCTTTTCACCCCTGTGCTAGAAAAACTTCATACGCATTTCCCTGAAGCCACACTACACTTGCTGATCAAAGCCGGTTACGAATCTCTTTTTGAGGAGCATCCTTTTATAAGTCGTATCTGGCTATGGCATAAACAGCGAAATAAATACGGTAATCTGTTACGACTGCTCATAAATATCCGAAAAGAAAAATTTGACATGGTGGTGAATGCGCAGCGTTTTGCTTCAACAGGACTGATCACCGTTTTAAGTGGAGCCAAAATACGAACCGGCTTCGACAAGAACCCGTTTAGCTTTTTGTACAGCCGACGCATCAAACATGAAATTCAGAAAGACGGCCAGCATGAGGTAGATAGAAACTTAGCTTTGATAACTCCGTTTACAGATTCTACTCGTCAGCTACCCAAGCTTTATCCTACTACTACACATTACGAACAAGTTAAGGCGTACAAAACAAATCCCTTTATCTGCATAGCACCTGCTTCATTGTGGTTCACCAAACAGTTTCCCGAAGAAAAATGGATTCAATTCATTCAGCGGCTACCTGCCGGATTGCAGGTGTATATTTTAGGTTCAGAAAGTGAGTACGATTTATGCGAACGTATTCGAATGGTTAGTCATCACCAGCCTACTATCAATTTAGCCGGTCGGCTCAGCCTGTTAGAGTCAGCTGCCCTGATGCAGGATGCAATCATGAACTTTGTAAACGATTCGGCTCCTATGCATTTATGTAGTGCCGTAAACGCCCCTACCACAGCTATCTTCTGCTCTACCATACCTGAGTTTGGCTTTGGCCCTTTAGCCGGCGATTCTGCCATAGTGCAAACACACGAAAAGCTGAGCTGCAGACCATGCGGACTACATGGCCACCAAAAATGCCCCGAAGGACATTTCAAATGTGCTCTGAACATCGAGATCAAACAACTGCTTGACAGAATCAACCTACACGACTAACCTCCAAACAACCCACAAAAAGTAAGTGATAAGCTATACTCACCGATCTAACTTATTTGTTGGTTTAAAGCAGGATACCGCACTTTTCAAATAGAATCTTTTATACTTTTGCCCAAATCTTAACAAAGACATCGCTATATGAGAATGAGAATTTTATTGATGATGGCTGTGGCATCGCTTTTTATCTTTTCCTCCTGCTCACATCACCTGACCGGTACATGGTCGGTAGCCAATTTCAAAACCCTGAAAGCCGGTGAACCCGGAGTAACACTGAGTAATATTGGCAGCCTGACCTTTCATAAAAATGGCACAGGAGAGAAAAAGATCCAATACACACTGCTATCAAGTGAGATTGAAGACTTAAGCCCTTTTCAGTGGTCATTACTTGATGAATATATCATCATCGAAGGCCCGGAGTCGGATTTTTCACGTATCTGGATAGTAACAACCGGCAAGAGCAACCAACAAGTATGGAAAACTACTGATGGTAAAGCTGAAGTAAAGATATTGGAACTTAAAAAAGTGAAATAAGCAGCAGATCACACTAAGAAAAGAAACAGTTGCCAACGAACAGTTTGCAACTGTTTTTTTTCATCAAACAACCGGTATCAAGCGAGACCTAACTTCAAAAAGGGTATTACTCAATCTGGATATCCGTCAAATAGGCTCAAACGGCTTTACACAAATTCAGGCCTGATAGTCTGCAACCATTTTTCGATCCGTTGGTCGGAACGATTAGCCTCATTGTCTTCATCCAGAGCTAAGCCAGGAAACCGGCCATCCACCAATATATCGGTATTTTCAGAATGATACCCGTCTGTATCAGTAAAGCCCACGATTTTTCCTCCCTTATTCTTTAACAGATCGTACAGATGTCCTAAGCCATTTACAAAAGTATCCGGATACAGATCGCTATCGCCTAATCCAAATAATGCGATCACTTTTCCATCTAATTTAGCCGAGCTAAGCAACGCCACAAAGGCATCCCAGTCATCCTGTAAATCGCCAAACCCCCAGGTGGAGGTACCCAAAATCAGATTATTATACGCATGAATACGCTCCATAGTTGAGTAGCCGATATCAAACACATCCGCCTCTAACAAGCTGGCAATCTTTTTGGCAATCTTTTCCGTATTGCCGGTAGATGACCCATAAAAAACAGCTATTTTACTCATAATTTAAAGAAGTTTAAAAAGTTCGAAATACTGTACCTTCACTACAAGAACACGGGAAGGAACAGCCGATTACCATTAAATTCAGGTGTGAATACCTGATACGTAACAGATAATCATTTCTCTTGTTCATTGTACAAGGTTTTTTCAATAAAAACATGTATTGGCTACACCAGTTCACTACTGTAAAAGAGCGACTGTTCGGCAGCACTGTTGCATATGAACAGAAACCTGTTTTATGTGTTATTACTGCTGATGGCATGGCTGTTTTGATAGCCTTTTGATTGATGTGCCATCCATGCCGGGCTTATTTAGATTGAGTTTAAATAAATATTTTACCTATTTTTGCAAGCCTTTTACAGGCCTCACTTACGATACTAAATCAAAGTAAAATGACAAGAAAAAGAAGATTTACGTTAGAAAACACGGACAAGGGTACCTTAAAGAAGTGGTACAGTTTGATGACTCTTGGCCGTCAGATAGACGATAAAGCCCCTAATTATCTCAAACAAGCTTTAGGCTGGTCGTATCATGCACCTTATGCCGGTCACGATGGGATACAATTAGCAATAGGTCAGGTGTTCAACCGTGAACACGATTTTTTGTTCCCATATTACCGCGATATGCTGACTGCTATCTCGGCAGGACTAACAGCCGAAGAGATCATACTGAATGGATTGTCGAAAGGCACTGATATTGCCAGCGGAGGGCGTCATATGTCGAATCATTTTGCCAAGCCCGAATGGAATATTCAAAATGTATCTTCGGTTACCGGTAACCATGCCTTACATGCAGTAGGCACAGCCCGGGGCATCAACCGATATAAAGCTCAGGGCATAGCTATCGCTTCAATGGGTGAATCGGCTACGTCAGAAGGCTTTGTGTTCGAGGCTATCAATGGTGCATCCAACGAAAAACTAAAGGTATTGTTTGTCATACAAGATAACCAATACGGTATATCTGTCCCACAAAAAGATCAGACAGCCAATCGTCGGGCTTCCGA
This sequence comes from Bacteroidales bacterium, assembly GCA_023229245.1. Taxonomy (GTDB): domain Bacteria; phylum Bacteroidota; class Bacteroidia; order Bacteroidales; family F082; genus JALNZU01. The sequence goes on from JALNZU010000001.1 coordinate 66,681, forward strand.
AAACTACAAAGGGATTAAGAATCTCAAGATAATGTATTGCGATGGCAAAAATGTGTTCGACTCGATGAACACAGTGTTTGAAGCCAGAGACCATATCGAAAAATATGGAGAACCGGTCATTGTTCATGCCAACTGTGTACGTATCCACTCGCATTCCAACTCCGATAATCACGAGTTATACAGAGACGAGAACGAACGCGAATGTGTACGCTTGTCCGATCCATTAGAACGTTTCAGGATACAGTTGCTCCATTCTGGTAAATTCACCGATGAAGAGCTTAAGGCATTGGACGAAGAAGCACGCAAGACCATTTCGGCAGCACATAAAAAAGCTATAGTAGCTCCAGACCCCAAGCCCGGATCTATCTTTGATTTTGTGATACCTGAACCTTTTGTCAGCACAAAATATCCCGATGGCATCCACAATAACGGCCAGGGGAAACCATTGCGACTGATACAAGCTCTCAACGAAACTTTAAAAGCAGAGTTTCGGCATAACCCCGACACATATATTTGGGGTCAGGATGTCGCTTATAAGGACAAGGGTGGTATCTTCAACGTAACCAAGGGTATGCAGCAGGAGTTTGGCCCTACTCGTGTGTTCAATGCACCTATAGCCGAAGACTTTATCATGGGTACGGCTAACGGTATGAGCCGTTTTAACGATAAGATACGTATAGTAGTAGAAGGAGCCGAGTTCGCCGACTACTTCTGGCCTGCTATGGAGCAATTTGTTGAAGCTACACACGACTACTGGAGAAGTCATGGTGCATTTGCACCCAATGTTACTATACGCCTTGCAAGCGGTGGATATATAGGAGGTGGACTGTATCATTCGCAAACCATAGAAGGTGCCTTAGCTACTTTCCCGGGTATCCGCATCGTATATCCTTCCTATGCGGATGATGCCGCCGGACTGCTGCGTACTGCCATGCGCTCCAAAGGACCTACCCTTTATTTGGAGCCCAAAGCTCTTTATAACGACCCCATAGCCGAATCAATAGTGCCAGACGATTTTGAGGTGCCCTTCGGAAAAGCCCGTATCAGACGGGAAGGCAAGCACCTGAGCATCATCACATACGGCAACACAACCCATATGGCCGTTAAAGCTGCCGAACAAATCAGTAAAGAAAGAGGATTGGAGGTAGAAGTAGTGGACATACGCTCACTCATCCCTCTTGACAAAGAAACCATACTCAGCTCAGTAAAGAAAACATCACGAGCATTGATAGTACATGAAGATAAAGTCTTTGGCGGATTTGGAGGCGAGATAGCCGGTATTATTGCTGATGAGGCATTTAAGTATTTAGACGCTCCGGTGAGAAGAGTTGGAAGCACCTTTACTCCTATTGGCTTTAATAGAATTTTAGAAAACGCTATATTACCCAATACTGAAAAAATCTATCAAGCTGCTTTAGAAACACTCGAATTTTAAAACAAGCAACATTTTTTTAGGCCGTACCTTGAGATACGGCCTTTTTTATGCTGTAAACCAATGTTTTAAGATTGATTAACACTAATACTTCTCAGGCTATGCACTGATGAGACAGGATATTAGCTAATTTTGACAGTTCATTATCAACTGATAGCATGAAAGTAACTATGCTATTTACTAATTTATCATGAAAAAAATACTGATCAGTCTTTCCGCCATCCTACTGCTGATTCCAGGTCTGCTGTCCGGTCAATCGGATAAAAGTGATCCGAAGGAAACAAGTCAAAAAATTGCAGCTACACTTTTTTATATTGAAAACTATTATCTTGACAGCACTCAGCCGGCACGTCTTACCGAACACGCCATCATTCAGATGCTCAAAGAGTTAGACCCTCATTCAGCTTATTTGTCGAAAAAAGAGATTGATGCCGCAAACGAGCCATTAGAAGGAAGTTTTGAAGGGATAGGCGTAAGCTTTCAGCTTCATAAAGACACGATATTGGTAGTATCTCCGGTTCCGGGAGGCCCTTCTGATAAATTAGGTATACAAGCCGGTGATAAGATCATCAGGATCAATGGGGAAGATGCGTTTGGGCCTAAGGTCAGCAATAATTATGTCACCGAGCGTCTGCGTGGGAAAAAAGGTACTACTGTGAATGTCAGCATTTATAGAAGTGGCCGATCCGAGCTGATTGAATATGCCATCGTACGCGATAAGATACCTATCAACAGTATTGATGCCAGCTTTATGCTGCCTGAACACACAGGCTATATCAAGCTGAACAGATTCTCCAAAACTACTATGGAAGAATTTCATAGCAGTATGCAAAAGCTGAAGGAACACGGCATGCAAAATCTTATCTTAGATTTGCGCAGCAATTCGGGAGGATATTTGAATACAGCTGTGGAGCTGGCTGACGAGTTTTTGGAAGCCGGCAAACTGATAGTTTATACCGAGGGGTTGAAGAGTATCCGTCAAGAATTTAACGCCACCAAAAAAGGCAGTTTTGAGTCCGGCAAACTGATCATATTAATCAATGAAGCCTCAGCATCGGCCAGTGAGATCGTTTCGGGAGCTGTACAGGACTGGGATCGCGGGCTTATCATTGGGCGCCGTTCGTTCGGGAAAGGATTGGTACAAAGACCTTTTCAATTGCCCGACGGATCGGTGATACGGCTTACTACCGCACGCTACCACACACCTACAGGAAGAAGCATACAGAAACCTTATGCCGATGGAGTAGAAACTTATTACAAAGATTTGTACGAACGTCAAAAGCGGGGTGAGTTAGTCAATGCCGACAGCATACATTTTCCCGACTCATTGAAATATCGTACCCCAGGCGGATATACCGTTTATGGAGGTGGTGGCATCATGCCGCATGTGTTTGTACCTTGGGACTCAACCCAATATACTGACTACTACTCCAACCTCATCCGAAAGGCTGTGTTGAACCGATATACAATTGAATATACCAACAGCAATCGAAAAAAACTGAACAGGCAATTCAAAGATGTAAATCATTTCATCCAGGAGTTCGAAGTGGATGAATCCATGATGAAGGCATTTCTCAAAGTGGCCGAAGACGAAAAAGTTGAATGGAACGAAGAGCAATTCCTGCATTCGAAAAACCTGATAAAATACCAGGTCAAAGGACTGATAGCCCGTAATTTATGGGATATGGACGCTTATTATCAGGTGATAGTGCCTATAGACGAAACTTTACAGTCGGCTATGAAACGTATGGAATATCCCGATTTATTTTCTGATATGTCCATACCGGCTGTAGTAGAACCTGCACTCATGGAAAACGAGTAGTACTTCTATTTAGGATAGCATATTCTCAGGCTCTTTCTCGTGCAACAATTTGTTCGATAACTTTACTAATTTACAATTGTGCAAAGTACATATCTCACGATTTATTTGTAGTGATAGAATTCTGGATAGTCACCAGCTACACTGCACAATTTTTGGGATGGTATCATGTCTATCCTCTCACATTATAACAACCGCTTCTTATTTAATATTTCACAAACCGGGCTGTAAGGGGCTGATGATCAGTGATCAATTGAATGATATACATTCCTGATTTCAGATGTGCAAGCTGGATCTCCTGCATTCCCCTGCTTTCACTAACTAACTGCATCACCCTGCGCCCATACTGATCATAAATCATTACAGCAAATATTTCTGTATGTTCATCATCAAGTTTCACAAACAACCTGTCAGACACTGGGTTAGGATATAGAAAGACTTCAGGAGTGGAATATTCCTGAAGGTAGGGTGCCACCTGTATCTCGGCATTATATAATTCTAATCCTCCGCTGAAGTTACCGGTAACCATCTGCAGCGTCTCGCCTTCCAATAGTCTTCCTATCCATGCGGCTGTCCGCATTCCCGGGTTGATGACACTCAGGTTGGTATCTATCACAAACTCCCATTCGCTGCGTTCACGAAAAGCTCCGTTTAAATTATTTCGTATCTGGTCGAATAAGAAGAGTTTCCCCTGTTCCGAACCACTGACCATCATCAGCTCATCATCAGGGCTTTGGAACATACGAGGAGTACTGTATCCGTCATACGAAAAATTATAATCTGTTACATTCACCTCTCCGAAAAAGTCGGTCTGGAACACAAACTGTATCTCACCGTTTTGTTGCTGTCCCTTATAAAAGGCTATTTTACCATTTTTTGAGCCTACCAACAGATCCACTATTCCATCATCATCCACATCGAACAGCTCGGGTGCGCTCCAACTGCCTACAGTGATTCCTTGAAAAAAATCGCTTACCAATTCCCATTGGTCAATTTCTTTTTGCCTCAGATAGATTAGTTTTCCATTTTCGCTACCTATTAACATATCCGGCAGCCCATCTCCATCAAGGTCGGCCATAGCAGGTACTAAACCTTTCAGTTTCAAAGCTGATAGGCCTCCCAAATCTTCGGTCTGCCGCTCAAACATCCATTCACCCTCTTTTTCTATCTGACGGTAATGAGTCAGGGTAGAAAGATATTCGGAATGCAGGGTTAATCCTACATACCAGCTTCTCACGTATCGTCCGAAGTTACCTATAATCAGGTCTTTGCGCCCATCATTATTCATATCATACAAGAGCGGATAGGCGCCAGAGCCCACATCTATCATCTGATCCTGAAGAAACGACTTGGTATAAAGCTCAAAAACGGGTTGAGTATCCGTTCCTTTGTTCAGATAAAGCCATACACTGTTGCGATTTTGGGTTACATAAGGGTTTGGATCGAAGGGTGAGACTAACAAGTCCTTCACCCCATCGTTGTCCACATCAATATAAGCAGCAAAGGGCATTGAAAAAAGATGTATTGGTGTAGTACCTGCCGGAAAAGCAGTATCCTGACTGACCATCAATGCATGGTCAGGCGTGCCACCGTTTTGCAAAAAGATGAGATTAGGATAGTCCACATCGGCTAAAAGCAAGTCGAACAACCCATTACCGGTAAAGTCATGTACTAACAAGGTAGCCCCTCTGTGTCTGAAGCCATCCTGAATATTTCTTACAGTATTTTCAAAAAGGCAGGTATCAAGAAAAATGGTATTATCTTCCTCGTCTTCTGCTATGCGTCCCCAGCAATAGTCGGTCTTTTCAAAATCTAATGAATCGGCATGACCATATTTCTCCATAGACCGGTTTGTGTGCAATTCAATAAACGTACCTAATGCCCAGAATGTAAGTATGTCTAAATCACCATCACCGTCTATATCTACTATAGCTGGATAATCCACATTGCTTGAAAAGATATTCACATAGCCTCCACCCTGAAAGGAGGTCAGATAAGGCGAGACGACTAACTCAAACTCGGGCAGGCTGTCGCCTATGTTTTTAAACACCCGGATACCAGCCCAGCCGGGCGAATAGGTGAAGATATCCTTACGGCCATCCCCGTCATAATCAACAATTGCCATCCAGTCGTAAAGAGGTGGAAAGCATTTGGCGTATCTTGGTTCGTATCTATAGCTTATCTCCCCTTCACCTCCTTCATTCATAAAACAAAGGATGCGATTACCCCGTCGGTCAAAGACTATCAAGTCTTCTTTGCCATCTTGATCCAGATCCATTGAACCAAACTGGCAGGCATCCAAACCACCTGCCCAAGGATATTGCAATAACTCCATATCTGACACAGCAAAACCGGTATATTGCGACAACACATGATATGGATACAACAAACCTAACGATAAAAACGCTAACCAAAGACGTAACATCATATAATTTGAGTTTATACAAAGGTAGGTGTTTTTTCAGCTATCAAAGGATGTATCTATTTGATCCGGCCTTTCAGCAGCAGACATCCATTGGTATGAGATACTACTATTCACAATGGCTCTGATATAAGTGTTACCATAAGCTCGTCCCACAGGTAATGTGCAAGTAATCCCGAAGGCTTTCGGAATGCAATGTTTATGTATTAGTGCGGCAAAAGCATATAAATAAATTATCAAACAACTGAAAAGCAATATTTTATGGTCATACAAAAAAATTGAAGCGAGCAAATCATGTGAAAAAATAAAGGCCAACAGCTACTAAAATTTTCTTCATACGTTTAAAAAATCATCCTTTTATGTGATTGTGGATGCTATCCCTTTTACTTCACTTTGCTGCTTGATTCCAATCAATCAACTGACCTTTTTAAAAACAACTTTAATAAACTGAGATATTATGAAATATTTCATGTTGCCTACAAGGTTTTCAGACTTCTTTATCTACCTATTGACAAGTCTGTTCACTTTTCAGGCCATTTATAATTTTCTTCATGTACTTTTTAACTAAACCAACCCTACTATGAAAACAATTTTTCTTTCTATCGCATTGGCGATCAGCAGCATGGCTGCGTTTGCCCAAATCGGAAATCCACGATCCTTTGTTGAACAACAGGATGAATCCCAACTTCATAATGAGATTCAAAAGCCACCTAACATAGTTTTCGAGTCAAAGAGCTCCAACACTTCCCTCAAACAAACTTCATCGTTTGATCCTATCTGGGCTCAGCAGTTTCAGAATGCCTTAGACAGTATCATGCAGCTTACTGGCGGCATGGGTGCCTCCATAGCTGTCTATACGCCTGAAGAAGGCTTGTGGACAGGTGTTAGCGGTATCTCACATGATGATGTGCCCATAACAACTGATATGAGATTTGGAGTAGCAGATCATACCGAATTATTTTTAGCTGTAACCCTTCTTAAACTTCAGGAACAAGGAATCCTCTCTTTGGAAGACCCTCTATATCAATGGTTACCCCCTATACAATATGTTGATTCTACGATAACTATACGACAACTTCTCACCCATCAGACCGGGGTATTTGACTATTGGACTGAAACTCCTGTCCTTATAAATCATATTTGGGATGATACGAGTCGTTTTTGGACTATTGAAGAAATAATTGGAAGTATAGAACAAGCACATTTCATGCATGGCACAGGATACAGATACTCAAATACAAATCTAGTATTGGCTGGAATGGTTATAGAAGCCGCTACAGGCCAAAGCTGGCCTCAAACTATACGCAATTTAATTCTTGAACCCTATAATTTAGAAAGCATCTTTGCCGGAGTTTTTGAACCGCGCACAGGCCCTGTAGCCGCTGAATGGGATAATTTCACTGGCAATCTGATCATCAACTCACCCATGACAGCAGAATATAGTCAGGGCAACGCCTGCGCAGCACTTTTATCTACTGCTGCCGATATGGTTCAATGGTATCATGCCCTGTTCACCGGCTCTATATTATCAGAAACTTCCATGCAATTACTGTGCTCTGTTGAGCCCTCTTCATTAGTAGGCATGGGTATCTTCATGGGTAGAAAAGAGTATCCTTTTTATTATCATACAAGTTATTTGTTTGGTTATACTTCTATTGCCTTGTATGATCCTTGGAGAAACGCTGTGATATGTGCTCTTTTTAATAACCATGTGCTAAAATTATGGAGGAAAATAGAACCACTGATACACATATTTTTTTACGAATACCCCAAGAAGCTAAATGATGCCGGAATTATTGCTATACAAACTCCCTGGGAACACTATTGTACCGATACCATCACACCAATTGTTACTTTGAAAAATTTTGGTACAGCTCCTCTTACATCAGCTACTATAAAATACGGTATTGAAGGGAATACGGCAAACAGCTTTAATTGGAACGGATCGCTACTTTCGGGTGATTCCAATGAACTTACTCTTCCGCCTTTAATAATTGATGGGGGTGCCCATACGTTCTATTGCTTCACCGAGCTACCCAACGGACAGCCGGAAGGATATACATTTAATGACACTACGTACAGTAATTTTTTCGTCAATATCCCCGGCTCAGCATTGAACGGACTTTTTGAGGACTTCAGCGACACCAGTTTTCCAAAGGAAGGATGGACAACCAACTCACTCTCTATTCAAAACTGGAACCGAACCTCACTAACTGGTCTAAAAGGTACTGGAGCCGCTGTAAAAGAAAACTATGACCCATGGGAACTGATGGGGGCATCATGGGAACCGATAGGAACATATAGTGATATGCAATTACCACTTTTAAATACGGCAAACATAATTAACCCCGAATTAAGCTTTGACTACGCATATACTATAGCTCCTGGTAGTCTTGGTGATTCGCTACAGGTCTCTGTATCACAGGATTGTGGAGCCACATGGGAAACTTTATTTTATAAGGGAGGAACTGAACTTACTACTACTGTTAGTAATTCTTATACATTTTATCCTAAGTCCGAACAGGAGTGGGCTCATATAACCTTCTCCCTTGCAGGGTATACTGGAGATATACTGATCCGCTTCAGAGCAAGATACGGAAATAGTAACAACCTATATTTGGATAATATATTTGTAGGCTCTTCGGTTGGGCTAGCTGAAAGCAGCAGCAAGCTACTTTCAGATATACAAATATATCCTAATCCTACTACAGATAAGATTCAAATCAGTGCCGGACAAACTACTTTTTCTGAAATACAAGTTATCCAAGTTGAACTTTTTGATTTATATGGCAAACTCATGGAGCGTTATACTATCAAAATGGCTGACTTCAGAAATAACAGAACAGAGATGGACCTGAGCAAACTATCTTCAGGGACTTATTTAATCCATATACGAACATCTGATCAGTTGGTGGTAAAAAAACTGATTAAAATGTGATACAAACAATCGCTAAAGTATGTTCAGTTGCTATAAGCTACAAGTTCTATTGAACACCTACTTTCTTATACTATTCTAATATATGCCTTTTTATATAACTTTTATTCAACCAACCCTACTATGAAAACAATTTTTCTTACTATCGCATTGGTAATCAGCAGCATGGCTACGTTTGCCCAAATCGGAAATCCACGATCCTTTTTTGAACAACAAGATGAATCCCAACTTCATAATGAGATTCAAAAGCCACCTAACATAGTTTTCGAGTCAAAGAGCTCCAACACTTCCCTCAAACAAACTTCATCTTTTGATCCTATCTGGGCTCAGCAGTTTCAGAATGCCTTAGACAGTATCATGCAGCTTACTGGCGGCAAGGGTGCCTCCATAGCTATCTATACACCTGAAGAAGGCTTGTGGACAGGTGTTAGCGGTATCTCACATGATGATGTACCTATAACAACTGATATGAGATTTGGCATTGGAAGCAACTCCAAACTATTTATTGCCGTTACGTTACTAAAACTTCAGGAGCAAGGAATCCTTTCTTTGGATGACCCATTGTATCAATGGATACCCCCCACTCAATATGTTGATTCTACAATTACTATCCGACAACTATTAAATCATCAGAGCGGAATTTTTGATTTCTGGAATGACCAAACTAGTTTTTTTTACCAAATCTGGGATGATACCAGTCGAGTCTGGACTACTGATGAGATTTTAAGCAGCATTGGTAGTGCCAATTTTACCAAAGGTACAGGTGTTCGATACTCAAACACCAATTTTGTGTTGGGAGGTATGATCATTGAAGCAGCTACAGGTCAAAGTTGGGTTCAAACTGTACACGACTTCATCATTGATCCGTTAGGCCTGAACAATACTTTTGTCGGAGCATTTGAGCCACGCAATGGCCCGGTGGCCGCTGAGTGGGATTATTTCTTTGGTAATCTGATCATCGACTCACCTATGACATCAGAATACACTCAGGCCAATGCCTGTGGTGCATTGTTATCAACTGCTTCCGATATGGTATTATGGTACAATGCCCTTTTCACCGGTATGGTACTATCTGAATCTTCCATGCAACAACTACTTGCTTTTGAACCTTCTTCCTTAATGGGATTAGGAATATTTTTGGGCGGACGTACACGCCCTTCTTATTATCATACCGGAGGTATGCTTGGATATGCTTCCATTATCACATATGACCCTCTGATAAACTCAACTATAGGTATGCTGTTCAATGATCGTTCATCTGATTTTAATTTAAAAATTTCTATGATAATGTCTGTATTTATGAATGATTATACAAAAAAAGCAAATGATGCAGGTATTGTTGAAATTCGCTCTCCGTGGAATCATTATTGTACCGATACCATTACACCTATTGTTACTTTAAAGAATTTCGGTACAGACCCTTTGACTAATGTTACTCTAAAATATGGAGTAGAAGGGCAACCGATAAACAGTTATATATGGGCGGGTTCACTGGTATCAGGAGGATCCAAACAGGTAACATTGCCATCGTTTATAACTCAAGGAGGTACTCATAAGTTTGTATGCTTCACAGAACTGCCAAACGGGCAAGCAGAGGGATATCATTTCAATGACAGCACATACAGCTATTTTTATGTTAACACACCCGGGGCTGCATTGAGTGGACTTTATGAAGATTTTAGCGACAACGAATTCCCCAAAAAGGGATGGACTATGAATTCCATTTCTATCCAACAATGGAACCGAACCTCTTTAACCGGCTACCAAGGAACAGGAAGCGCAGTCAAAAATAATTACGATATCTGGGGTGTTTTTGGAAAACACTACGATCTCATGCTACCCTTATTAAACCTGACGAACTCTACTAACCCCAACTTAAGTTTCGACTACGCTTTTACAACTTATCCGGGAGCAGTTACTGATTCGTTGCGGGTTTCCGTATCACAAGACTGTGGAGCCACATGGGAAACTTTATTTTATAAAGGCGGCATTGAGCTGCGAACTGCTCCAACTTCTTTCCAGCCATTCTATCCACAATCAGAACAAGAATGGGCACACGTAACTATTCCCTTGACTGATTATCAAGGAGATATACTCATCCAATTCAGAGAACGATATGGACAGGGGAATAACTTATTTTTGGATAATATACTTGTAGGATCACCAGTAGGACAGACTGAAATCAGCAGTACTCAAGGCTTATCCTTACATATATATCCCAATCCAACAAGTGGCAAAATAGGTATCAGCGCCAATGATGGATATATGTTGTCCGAGCAGCAAGAAGTACAGATAGAACTTTTTGATTTATACGGCAAACTCATAGAACGTTATACTATCCAAACGGCTGACTTCAGAAATAACAGAACAAATTTGGACCTGAGCAAGCTACCATCCGGAACTTATCTGATACATATGAAAACTCAAACACAGTCAGCAGTAAAGAAAATAGTAAAAATGTAATACCTACCCTATATTTAGGTTGAAGAGGGCTATTAAGCTTACCACAATTTCGGTTTATCGGATCAGGAGTTTTTGGGTAAATCGGCTGCCATCATCAAGTATGAAGCCGATCAGGTATGAGCCGGGAGCTATAGTATTCAGGTCTATGCTCATACGTTCCTCATCAGATTGCACTTTATAGGTACTATATATTCTGCCATCGGGCAAGTAGAGGATAATAAGATGTATTGGTTTTTTGGAAAGATTTTCAATATAAAGCGTATGCTGTCCGGGGTTCGGATAGATTCTAATTCCTTCCCGTCGTTCATCTAATCCTTCTGCACTTGCCCAGCTATGAGGCAGTAGAGCAATTTGATCAGGACTGATCTCGGTCTCCCATAAACGGAACTCATCAATACTTCCCTTAAGGGTATATTCTGTTTCAGAGATATCCATGCGACCCAGCGTCAGAGGTTTGGTAGAAGCCAATATATCGCCAAAAAAGGCTGCAAACGTATCTAACACACCATCTATGTACAACTCAAGGGAATAGCCTGTATATACAGCTGTGATATGATAATATTTGTTTAATTCCAAAGGATTGGATGCGTCCAGATCGGCTACCCCCTGATCTGTTTTTACCGTCCATCGCACATAACCTTCAGGGGTTACAGAAAGCTTATACCGCTGTTGCCAGCTCCCATGCGAGACTATATAACGTTCCGAACCAAATTGTTCAATCTGCACCCAACAACTCAGGCTGACAGCCTTATTGAAATTCAGCTCAGGTTGATTTTCAGTATATATAATATCAGTACCATTGTGGAACCTATAGGCTAATCCCTGCATACCTCTGGCGTCAATAGTTTTTGAAGCCCCACTTACGCGGGCATGAAAGCGGTCGGCAACCCTGTTGTGGTTATCCCAATCGAATGGATACCAGATTAATGGTTGTTGTTCAGGTAAGCTTGTGTCTTTTACTAAAATGCCGGAGCTAAGGGACGATGAAAGCTGATCCTGATTAGTAGCTGTAACGCTTATTGTTCCGCAGACAGCTTCCTCAGGCGCTAACCACACCACTGTGTTTTCCTCTTGATGCAATATCTCGCCATCCGTTACCAACCATTCGTATTCCAACACCTCACCTGGGGTGGGTTCATTGATTGCTGTAAAAATATTCGTTTTTCCAATTGCCGTATAAGGTGTTGCACTTTGAATAGCAGTTAAAACCGGTGGTTCAGGTATGCGATCTACCACACTTAGATGCAAGGTATCCTGCGCTGTTTGATCGTTTACAACAAGCTCACATTTCAGGATATAGATACCGGCTGTGGAAGGAGCGGTTATTTCTACAGTCGGGCTTTCAGACTGTGGCAGCAACTGATCATTTACATACCACTTATACTGTATGTCTTCTGAAGGAACATGATCCGGTTCACAATAAGCAGTAAAAGCTGTATTTGTAATTACCGGGTTTGCATCAACGGCTAAAGCCTTTATCCTGAGTCTTTCTGAATACTCATAGCCATAATGATAATCCAACACCTCATTTTCAATGTACAACTTCCCGTCTTGTATTTCAGCTTGCTTATCTTCATCGAAAAAACGTATCAGCCGGGCTTCTCCGGCAGGTATAGTAAGGGAAAACTGTCCGCTGTAGTTTTCAGGGAAAATGGTTTCTGTCAGAGCTTCATATACCCCAAACCTTCCTTGAGGGAGCGATATATGTATAGTTTCTTCGGTATCAAGAGGATTAAAATAAAGATAAGCAGGATATGTATTATCTCCGTCAAAATCTGTTTTATTCAAATCAATTTGCAGTACGCCTTCCACATTTGTCTTATTTATTACCGCAGCCAGATAACCTACGCTGGAGCCGCTATAGAGCGACAGGTTGGTAGCTGCCCATCCGCCGCGTATGGCATCACCGGTAGCAAACGGAGTTTTACCGCCAAAGGTTTGTTTCATCGCTTCGTATGGGATACAGGCTTGAGGATCATTGACCGATGCCCATGTATAAGAGTCCTGATTTTCCGGTGGCAACGCATTCCAATAAAATAGCCGGCTGGCATTTGTAAGATTCAGTATCCACTTGGCGACAGCCCTTGCATATCGTTTATCGTATTTAGGCAGTGGTGCCAACGCAGCTACCTGTTGAAAACCATTCATCACAAAGGCATAGTCGTTTCCATTATCGTTGGCTTCACCTATAAGACCTGACACATCATAACCGCCCCAATTACCTTTGATAGCACCCCATCCCCTTAGTGCACCCCTGTCGAAGCACCAGTCAAGAAATGTTTGTATAGGATAAGAAGTACCTTCCACCGCATTCATGCGAGCGGCTATCAAAGTTCCATACGGAAGTTGCAGCTCATAGGACGGGTTAGACTCCCATTCGCGCAGAAAATCTAAAGCCAGCTGAGCTCCTTCCATATATTTACGCAAGCCAGTCTCCCTATATGCCTGATAGAGTATCCATGCAATAGTTCCTGCCGATTCGGGTTCGGGGACACCCGTTGTAAGTGGCAGACCGGTAGCAAGATTGAAGGCACGATAATTCATATAAGGCACTGTCCATGGGGTAGTACTCCCGCCTAAACGGCTGACAGCCCACAGCCAACGATCGGCTATAGTAACAAACTGTGTCTCAAACTCCGGTACCAAATTGGGATAGAGCGACCTGAGCTGAAAAAAATAGACATTGGGCATCAGCTCATACCACCAATCGTGACCCGATGTAGCACTATAATTATTCAGATATACATTTTGTTGATTTTTTAAATTAAAAAAATCCCTGACCTTGGTCACCCAGTCATAAGCTTGCTGTCCGCTTTTATCTATACCTACTAAAGAAGCACCTATGATAGCCGGCATGATATTAATCGCTTCAGCCTGATTAAGATGGCTTGAAGCACCTACATAAGTATCCAGGAAAAGCGGGATATTATCTGTATAGTTATACATTCCTTGGGTACCCAAACGGCCAAACGGCAGATATTGCCCCGACATATCCAAATTGAATACTAAACTATCATATGCTTTGGCCACCTGATCCCAGTCGCGTATTGAAAGCGGAAACGGCAGATCAGGCATCTGATCAATGCGGTTCACACTCAATTGACCGGGCTGTGTAAAAGCACCAAGTCCGACAAACAAAAGGAGCAGACCTATCAGCTTTTTCATATGTTGAAGGTTTTGTATCTGTTTGAATTGAAGACAGTTTCTATCCCTTAAGATTGAGAAACTGTTATATTCATTTTTTTAAATCGTATCTCAAAGTCAAACTTTGACAATAAAATGTTTATCTGCACCATCTCGACCTATGAGCATATGCTTGAATAGATATTGACAGGTATTAAAGAAAGATTGCCCATCCATCTGATTGAGGATGGAAGGGCAATTCTTTCCCATACATATTATTAATCAATTAACCAATTCATTACGGTTTTTCATCATTATACAGTTTAGATACTTGTCCATCCGAAAGGGCGATATTGTATATCTTCAATTCATCTATCGCACCTTTGAAGTATCCAAGATTTTCGGCTGTAGTCCATTCCATGAAGTTAGCTTCTAATTCGGCATCAGTTGCTACTCCACCAATGATAAACGGCTGTGGGTCTTCGAGATCCTGAAGGAGGGGTCCTATGCCCTTATCGGATTCAGTCCATGTTTTAGTCAGGGTGCCACCCACATAGAACTTCAATTCTTTGGATGTTTTATTCACCGAGACCACTATATGGTTCCATTGTCCGGCTTTGACCGAATTATCGGTTTCATTATCGGCATCAATTATACCTCCATCAGTCTTTTTATAGGTAAAGAAAGGTTTTCCTCCTCCTTGTGTCTGAAGTTTATATCCATTCCAGTAGTTTTGAGAGACGATATAATTATGTTCATAGAGTTCATCGGGCTTTACCCAAACCGAGATGGTAATATCTGCCGGGAGGAAGGCAGTGGTATAAGGTACTTCTAGATGAGCTCCTTTGTTGAAGTAAACAGCTTTGCCTTTCACTCCATCTACCCAGCTTGGCATCATGGCTTCGTCGCCCAACACAGCAGTACTACCTCTAAAGAAAGTAGCTATATGTGCTACGGTTGAAAAAGCAGTAGCTGTATTACCCGATCCCTCGTCGAAATGCCAGCCGGCTGTGAGATAAAGGTTCTCATCAATATAGCCATAGGCTTGTTCATTAAATTTTTCAATAGCTGCAGTAAGCTGTACGATCATATTATCTATCTCTGTTTGTGTCAGCTTAGTTTCGACAGCTTCTTTAATGGTCTGCAACGTAGCCTTGAACTCATCAATGGCTGATTGAGGATAATCCTCTGCAGTAGCAGCATTAGCTATAGCTTCTGCTTGGGTGATCAATGCTAAAAGCTCAGTCTTATCGCCTTCAACTATAGGCTCATCCTTATCTTTATCCTTACAAGATCCCATGATCAGGGCGGAGCCAATAATAAGCATCAGCAATAAAGCTTTAATTTTCATTACATGTTTCATAATACAATAGATTTAATGGTTATTGAATGGTATTAATTAATTATAGAGTTATTTATTGTTATTAAATTTCTTTTACGGAATAGCCTGATTAGCATCTATTTCGGCTTGTGGCAGCGGTTGATACCTGTTTTGATCGTAAGAAAAGTCAGGTCCAAGAGCTGCTTCGGCTACTGTTTTACCCCACCGCATCAGGTCAAAAAACCTGTGAAACTCTTGCGCCAGTTCTACCCTACGTTCATTGCGAACTGCCTCCCGAATTTGATTTTGATTTATAGTAGTAATATCAGCCAATAGATCTGATGGGATAGTGCCCTGATAGCTGTCTCGGGCACGTTTTCTTACTTTGTTCAGATTTATCAGAGCCGAATCGGCTTTTCCCAACTCGTTGAATGCTTCTGCCTTCATAAGTAATATGTCGGCATAGCGCATATAAATATAATTCAGATCGCCATCCCCTTTTAACGATGATGGCACTTCTGATAAAGGTTGTTGATGTTTCTTGGTCAAGTATCCGGTTGGCGACCATGAGGCACTGAACGGCTCACCATTCAGCCAGGGTTGGCCATCACGTCCTATGCTGGCATCAAGTCGTGGGTCGGCTTCACCATTTGCGCTGATCTCAAAGGCATCCACCAAAGCCTGGGTTGGTGCGTTGAAGTAGTAACCCCCTTCGCCGGGTGGGGCAAACCATTGATTCAGTACATTGCCGGTGAAAGGATTCTGGCCGGTGAGATGTTGTACTTCAAACACTGACTCCTTGCTGTTTTCAAACTCAACCTTGAAGTTTGACGCATAGTCATCCAGTAATTCATATTGACCGCTGCTTTCCAACTGCTGGAAATAGCTGATCGCCTCAGCCCATTTTCCCTGATACAGACATGCCTTACCAAGCAGTCCTAATGCTGATCCACGAGTAGCACGACCCAAATCGGGCGAGCCATAGGATTCAGGCAACACCTGAACGGCATACGACAGATCTTCTTCTATCTGATGATAAATAGCCGATACCTCGGATAGAGGGACATGAATAGTCGTCTGACTGAGCTGTGGCAATAGCTTTAGTGGAACCTTCCCAAAGATATTAACTAAATTAAAATACGAATAAGCACGTAAGAACCTCGCTTCACCAATGATACGGGTCTTCAGCTCTTCTTTCATTGGAATCTCAGGCACATAGGCTATCACATTATTAGCACGTGAGATAGCCTCGTAAGCAAATATCCAATAGTTGTTAATGATGCCGTTATTGGCATCGGCATTGAACTCGTCAATAAATGTGATCTCGGCCTGATCGCCAGGATTACCACCTTTCACTGCATCATCGGAAGCCACATCACCAAAAACCCAAATGGCATTATTAAAAGAAGTAAATGCTATCGCATTATAGGCACCGTTTATAGCTTGTAAAGCCTGTTTATCATTCTGATAAAAGGTCTCACTGTTAAAATCGCCTTGCAACTCTTCCGTTAAAAAGTCGGTACAAGAAGTGAAAGTAACTAACAGCCATGCTATTGCCAATAATGGAATAAGTCGTATTACTCGAATGCTGCTTAGGTTTATTTTTTTACTCATTATTTTTACTATGTATTTCATATGCTGTTCGTATTAAAAAGTGATATCAATACCCAACATCCATGTCATTGCTGAGGGATAGGTTCCCCAGTCAATACCGTTAGCTCTATCGCCTTCGTCTTTTGAGTTGTCGCTCACCGTCATTTCGGGATCAAGTCCCGGGAAGCGAGTGAATGTAAGCAAGTTAGTTGATGAGACATATACTCTGGCTTTCTCAACTTTAACTCTTTCAAGGAAGCGATTGCTCAAGCTGTATCCAAGCTGAATATTTTTCAGCCTGAGGTACGATCCATCTTCAAGAAATCGTGAAGAAGGCCGGGCATTATTTGATTTGGCCGTCCATGAAGGTCTGGGCTGTGTGTCGGAGCTTCCCTGACCGGTCCATCGCTCATCGAAGAATCGTTGTGTAACTGTGAAGCCTCTATAAAAGCCTTCTATATCCTGATTCACCTGCATATAAATCTTATGTCCGAACGCCCCCTGAAAAAACAAACTCAGATCAAATGCTTTGTAGTAAGCATTCAAGGTAAGGCCTGTAGTAGCTTTTGGGATTGCACTCCCCATAAACACGCGATCATTGTTATCAATTTTCCCATCGCCGTTCTGGTCTTTAAATTTCACATCTCCAGGACGTATATTATTTCCCTGATAAGCCGATAAAAGTATATCCGTCTCATTTTGGAATATGCCATCCATTTCCAACAGATAGAACGCTCCAATAGGTTGTCCTACTTCAGTTCGGGTAGCATATATCCCCGATTCGACCCTGCCACCAAACAGCGGAGCATCTAGTTCAAGCACCTCGTTATGCAGGAAAGTCAGATTTCCGCTTATTGAATATCCCCAGTCATTTTTGTTTACCCTGTACAAAGCTTCTATCTCTACTCCACTGTTCAACACTGATCCGCTATTGATCCATGCAGCATCGGCATAGCCGGTAGAAGGCGGGTTAGGTGCCTTGACCAACATATCTTCAGTAACTTTGTAGAAATAGTCCACCGAAAAGGCAAGTGCCCCTTTAAACAGCTCGGCATCTATCCCTGCATTATATTGGTAGCTTGTCTCCCATTTCAGATTTTCGTTGCCTAATGCTGTTTGTGCATAACCTGATGTTGTAAGGCCTCCAAAAGGATAGTTAAAATAAGGTGAGATACGGTCGCTGTATGCATACAACCCTATTTCCTGATTTCCTATTGCACCATATCCGGCACGCAGCTTCAGGTTCTGCAGCCAGTCTAGCTCACGCAGGAATGCTTCTTCTTTTATGATCCAGCCGGCTGAAACAGAATAAAACGTCCCCCATTTATTACTTCCGGTGAATCGGGATGAGCCGTCACGTCTGAGTGTACCCGAGACATAATATCTGTTGATAAACTCATAGTTTACACGGCCAAAGAACGAAGCAAGGCTGGAGTTGAACGCATTTTGACTGCTGATCTTCTCTCCCAGACCATTACCTATGAAAATCAATTCTTTTTGCTGTACAGGAAAATCCATATCGTTAGCATACAACCCTCTGCCACTATTGCGTATGGCTTCAAATCCGGCCATAGCTGAGAGCTTATGCTTGTCGCCCAAATCTGCATCATAATTTAACAGATTGTTTAAGGTCCAGTTGGCGATCCTTTCATTAGCTATGTTCAGGCTGTTTTTGGCGTTAATTCTATCCAATGTACCCCATGTAGAATTAAACCGACGGCTTGTTGTAGTGCGGTAGTCCATCCCGAAGTTGGTAGTAAACTTCAACTGCGGAGTTATAGTAGCTGTCAAAAAAGCTTTTCCAAGATAGCTGTCATCTTTTCGGTTATTATCATTAAAATAAGTCATCCCTATCGGGTTATATCCATCTCCGAGATAAGAATCAAACATCTGTGCCCCGAAATACTCAGCCGGGCGATCCACAAAGCTGCCATCGTCGAAACGCACTGGAATAGCGGGATTTCTAAAAAAGGCATAGCGCACTACACTTCCACCATTGCCTCCATATCCATCTCCTGAACTTCCGATGATATCATTATCCGAGATACCGGCCAACATGCTTACCCCCATCGAAAGCCATGAGCTTGCCTGAGTGGATACGTCAATACGTGCTGTTCCCCGCCTATAGCCAGTGCTTTGTATTATACCACGCTGATCGAAGAATGAGCCGGAAACCAAATAAGTAGTTTTATCGCTTCCTCCTGACACAGCAAACTCATGCAGATTAACCGGTGCTGTCCGAAACAGTTCATCCATATAGTTGATATCGGAAAACAAGGCAGCATCACTTTCACTGATCAGGTTGCGTTGCAAGCTTGCAGGCAGGTATTTGTTGTCATTAACAGCAGCTTCGTTATAAATCGTTACATAATCCCGCGTATTGACCATTTCGGGTAGTCGTACCGCTTTTTGAAAGCCGGTCTGCCCTTTATAAGTGACCGTTGTTTTTCCGGCTGTACCTTTTTTTGTAGTGATGAGCACAACACCGTTATTTGCCCGTGATCCGTAGATAGCTGCTGCAGATGCGTCTTTGAGAACGCTTATCGTTTCAATATCTCCGGGGGCTAATATATTCAACGCATCAGCTGTAGGTATGCCATCAACTATGTATAATGGATTATTACTTGAATTAATCGAGCCTGAACCTCGTATCCTTACTGAGACACCTTCGCCGGGTGCTCCAGTATTTTGGGTAACCTGAACGCCAGCCACTTTACCTTGCAACGCCTGATCTACACCGGCTACAGGCATACGTGTCAGTTCGGCAGTTCCAACACTAGATATAGCACCTAATACATTTCGCTTTTTTACCGCACCATACCCGATAACTACTACCTCATCCAACAATGCCTGATCGGGTTGTAAAGCAATATTTATCAAACTACGATTGCCGACTATCTCTTCCATAGTCTTATAACCTACATACGAAAAGACTAATACAGAAGAGGCATTCAACCGTCCGGCTTCAAAATAATAATGACCGTCGATATCGGTAATAGTCCCCGTAACCGTGCCTTTGATCCGTACTGTAACACCGATCAAGGTTTCTCCATTGGCTGCATCGGTTACGGTTCCCTCCACTATCCCCTGAGAATAGCTAAAGCCTGCAAAAACAAGCAGCATCAAAAGAACTATAATTTTTTTCATAAGGTGTATATTTTTGTTACACTTTTTGTGATATCATTATTTATACGCGATCGGATGTTTACCTGCTCTGAGTATGCCATCCTCGTACTTCAGCCTGGTTCCTGCAGGCAGTTCGACCACTAACAAAGCTTTCCCCGATTGTATCTGTATGGGAGTACTTGTTGAAATAGTTTTTGCTATATAGGTTTTAGTAAGCACATCAAACAAGTCGCAGTTTTCGCAATCATACTGAAAGGTCTTTATTTCGGAATATGGGTTATAGATCAGGAATACCGGATACTCGGTATAGCCGTAGAAGTCGGTAGCATTGCAATCGAGTTTTAAAATACCGTCCACATCGGTAGTCTGCACTATGGCACCAAACAGCCCGCTAATAGAGGTGCTATACAAACTGAACATAGATTCTTCCGGCTGTCCTTCCACCCATTTAGGTCCATCGCCCAGGGCAACAGGGCTTACACCTTCCAATGCCGGGTTATTCATGTCGTCAGCTTTTCTGACGCCTTCATATCCAATAATACCTTTAGTTATATCTTTTTTCCCGGATAACCATTGGTATTGATCGTCTAACTGATCCGGATAAAACAGCCGGGAGGCATTGACTGCATTCAGCATATATCGTCCGATAGCCTGTGCATACTGAGGTTCATATTTCACCATAGGCACTAATGGCCATGCCATAGCTACCGTGTTCATAAAAAATCCGTATCCACCTCCATCGGTGATACTGCCCTGCATGCCCGACACATCAAACTCGCCCCAGGTATCGGCTATCACACCCCAGCCATAGCGTCCGTCAACAGCCTGGCAACCATCGAAGGTATGATTCAGCAGCTTGGTCAGATCGTAATGGGTTCCTTCTTCTGCATTTAACCGGGCAGCTGTATATGCGCCAAACGGCTGTAATATTTCGTAAAACCGGCTTTCCTTCAGGTCTGCCAAAGCTTTGGTAGCGCTCATAGCTCCAATCAGATAGCGAGGGTCACCAAATTTTTTATAAGCTGAGTAAAGTACATACGCATGTCCGCCGGCCGCATCTTGTTGCCAAGGGATATGATTACGCATGCCTTGCATGTTGGAGTAATCGAAATAAGAATAATCGTAATTTCCATTGAGAACAGAATCAGCTTTATAGAACTGCTCTGCTACCGTACGTTGAATAGCAGCTGTATTTTCCACCTCCGGGAATAGGGCTGCCACCCCATAAAACAACACATTGGGATACACGTCATACCACCAGTCGCGCCCATAACCTCCTCCTAACATAGCTACCCTGGGAGAAGTATTGTTCATCACTATATTCCACCGATTGTTGGTGTTAAAATAGTTCTGTGCCATCTTCACAAAGTTAAATCCCTGCTGATCAGTCTTATCAATTCCTATCAGACCTGCGCTCAGTAAAGCATTCAACGAGGTGAGGGCTTCATGAAACTCGCCGTTATTATTTCCATCTTGTTGACGAACATCTCCTATGACCGTATAAAGTCCAAAAGTTGTTTGATCAATATTTCGTCGGGCACTATCCAACCATATATACGGGGCATAAGGTGTGGTAGCTGAAAAATTGAATACCAGGCTATCAAACAACCATGCTTTCTCCTTCCAGTCAATGATCTTCAGAGGAGATGGCAGCATAGGCATCTGTTCAATTCGTGGTATAGTAGTCTGAGTCACAGGCTCTCCATAATATTGTGTACAAGAAGCAAGTCCTAAAATGATGAACCCGACCCAAACCCAACTTAACTTAGTTTTCAATAGTTTCTGCATATGATTCTTTTATGATATTTTTTGCCAATGGGATACTCAACATTTGCAATGCGGCTACTATGATCAAGGCGTAACGCAACGCAAATGTTTCAGACACGCTATAAGCCAGCGCAATAAACAAACCTAATCCGATGACCCTTCCTGCGTAAAGGCCTAATTCATGGTTTAGGATATACGCATAATTATTTCTGTTCTCGCGTACAGAAACCACGTCAATAACCTTCAGCATGATTGGAAAATAAGCCAGATCGTGTAGTGGCTGGAAAAAGACCTTACACAACACAAACACCATCACTCCAAACATGGAGAGTTCAATACCGTTTACGATGGTACCTATCAGGAATAAAACAATACCCACTGCAAAGACGATGATACGGTGGTTAGACTTTGTGAACCGCCCCAACAAATAAATCAGTATAGCAGTCAACCCTCCGCTTATGCCTTGTATCAGTCCGAGCGATCCTTCCTGTCCGACGTATTTCATGATCAACATAGCAGGAGCGGTAACCAAAAACCCTTGTACAAGTCCTTTGAGAGCTGCCAGAAGAATTTGTTTATTCCACAGCCTGTCGAAACGAAGAAAAAGAAAATCCTTTTGTTCAGGATTTTCAAATTGCCCTCTCGACAGTGAAAAAGTAGCTAATAAGGTAATCAGAAACACCATCACTGTTACGATGCGGTATCCATGAAACACATCAAATGTAATTCCCATCAGCTGCATCCCGTCTATCGATGCTAATAATACTCCAATGATCAGTGGGACAGCTATATTAGAGATGGTAAAAAAGAACGATTCCAAGCCGAAAAAATAGTTTCTATTTTCATCAGAGGTAGAATTCAACGTCATCAGGTAGCGGTTTGTCCAGAAGAATCCTGAGGCAGCGCCTATGAGTGTTCCGGCAACGATCAATCCGGGTAGGGCAATATTTTTTACCATCATCATACCAGCCATCGCAATCCCGCTAAGTAAAATACCAAAGCTATAGAGATGAGCTACTTTGAACCGTTTTAACAACAGCCCGTTCATAAAGGAAGTGATGATGATACCGGTGTACATGGCTACCTGAAAAATGGCGACAAACCCGGTATGATTGAATGAGCGCATGATATAGGCTGCCATAAATATCTCTACTACCGGCAATACTAATGCATACAGCATATTAGTGATCAGCAGCACTCTCATATTGTGCGGCATGGAGAAAAAGTACCGATATTCCGTCAACAGCTTATTCTTCATAAGGAGTATCTGTTTATAAAAGTGTTGAAAGTATTTCGGAGACCGACAAACGGGCTCCACATATCACCTCGTCGCTGGCACCATAGTACATATATATGGTATCCCCCTCCACATAATGTCCATTTGTAAACACTACGTTGCCAAAAAATCCTGTTTGTTCATAAGGTTCAACAGGCTCCATGATAGGTTCCTTGCTACGCGCCAACACCTTAGCAGGATCATTGATATCGAGCAATAAAGCTCCGAGGCAGTACCTATGTTCGTGATTTGCCCCGTGATATATCTCAAGCCATCCTTTTTCGGTTCGTATGGGTGCTGCTCCTGCTCCTACCCGCGCCGAGTCCCACATACCCGGCCGCGAAGTGGCTATACATTTGTGCCTTCCCCAATGAATCTGATCGGGCGACTCGGCTATCCAGATAAAGTTTCCTCCCAACTCGGGACTGCTGGGCCGGTGAAGTGCATAGTACCTTCCGTTGACCTGTTCTTCGAATATGGCACAATCTTTATTATGTGGCGGGAAGATCATTCCCTCTCTATAAAAATTTTTCCAGTCGTATGTACGGATCAGACCAACGCCTACACCAAACTCAGAGACCTCAGTAAAGGTCAGACTAAAACCATCCTCCATAGTCGAAACCCGACAATCTTCTATACCAAAAGTTTCTAACTCACCCTTCCCGAATATAGGCTCATAGCCTTGAGGCTCATAAAAATGGATGCCATCATCCGAGCAAACCAATCGAAGATAGCTGAGTGTAGTCAGATAATCCTTTTTCTTGTAATTGATCACCCGTGGATCAGAAGCATCTAAATCGGGATCGTCTTTGTCGAAGCTTAGTATTTCAATTTCTCCATGACTGTTATACACCGGAAAGCTGATCTTTCCTTCTTGTTGTTTCGGCCGTTCGGCTACACGCAGCAGCAACCAGATCTTGCCGTCATATCGAAACACACCTGGGTTTAACAGACATGTGATCTCCATGCCTTGTATCCCGGGTTCCAAATCAGAAGGACGCAGCAAGGGATTTTGTGGAAAACGCTTTGCAATATCCATAGTTATATTGTGATTAAGTATTTTTTTAGACTATTTCAATCAATTGAGCTGACGCATACGAACTCCTTATCCACTGATGTTAGATATCAGTTAATAAGCACCTTTCAAAATTACAATCGATTGTGTAAAATCTTGTCCTGTAGAGTCCGTATCTTGTCCGGCAGAGTCCAAACTCTATTCAAATTCGGTACAATTGACCAAAACTCAAAGATTGTTACTGAAATTTTAGTTGTGGTTGGCTTGTTGTTTACGTTTCATTCTGTATTCAGAGGGGGTACAGCTATACGACTTATTGAACAGTTCGTAAAAATTTGTACGGCTTGAGAAGCCCGTTTGATCAATGATCTCGCTCACTGTCATTTGCGTAGTTTCAAGCAATACAGCTGCCTTTCCAAGCCTGCGCTGATTGATCAGCCCATGAGGTGTGGTAGCAAGTATTGTTTTTGTTTTCTCATACAATGACGACCTGCTGACAGCCAATTGCTGGCATAAACGATCAGCCGAAAGGGTAATATCGTCAATATTTTCATCAATAAATTCCAACATTTTCTGAAAGAAAGGGTCGGGCAGCTCGTCAACAAGGTTTATATCATCTGCCTGATTTCTAAAATATAATTGTATTTGTTTTCTCAGTTCTAACAGTTTTTCAATTCGTATGCGCAGATGGTCGGGATGGAATGGCTTAGGGATATAGGCATCAGCCCCGGCTTGCAGCCCCATGATGCGGTCTTCTATTTCGGATTTGGCGGTAAGCAGGATCAATGGAAGATGACTGGTATCAAAATTATCTCGCAATCGTTTACACAGTTCTATCCCGTCCATGATGGGCATCATCACATCCGAGATGATCAGAGCTGGTTTATGAGTAAGTGTTTTTTCATAGGCTTCCATTCCGTTAGCAGCAAAAACAAGGTTATAGTGTCGTCCTAAAAATTCCTTTAACAGGTTCAGTATCTCCGGATCGTCGTCTGTGATTAACAACAGAGGACGGTCTTCACCTGAGAGCTGATCTGCTGGCGATACGCTCACCTCTTCTGTTTCAATCAAATAATCAAGGCTTTCCTCTCTTACCATAGCAGAATCAGCACTTACGGTAATTGAATGAACATCAGGAAAAACACATCGAAAAGTAGTACCATAACCGGGCTTGCTATCCACATCTATGGTTCCTCCTAATAACTCCACAAGTCCTTTGGTTACAGCAAGTCCAAGGCCTGAAGATCTATACCCAGGAAAGCTAGCCCGTTTTTTGGTGGAGGAAACTCCAAAAGGCTCAAACAGTTTAGGCAGTAAAACAGGTTCAATACCTATACCTGTATCGATGACCTCTACTACTAACTGGCGGTTTTGCTGCATCAGCCGAACCGTAACCTTACCATCGTCCACATTATATTTAATAGCATTGGAAACCAAATTGGTTACAATTCGCTGAAATTTATCGGCATCCGTTTTAAACAGCAGGGGCTGCTCACAACCTTCTGTCGTACAGTATATCTGTCGTTGAGAAGCCAGAAGTTCAAAATCCGAAACAACTTCTTTGATCAATTGGCATATGTTTGCTTCTTGTATAGTAAGTGGTTCTTTCCCTTTTTCTAACTTACGAAACTGCATGATCTCCAGGATCAGTTTCTGAAGTTTCAGGCTGTTATTATACACTCTGGTCAGCCGTGAGTTTTCGGAGATCAGCTTTTTGTCGTCCATCAGCTCATGAATATAAGAACTGATCAAGGTGAGTGGAGTACGAAACTCATGTGCCACATTGGTAAAAAACTCCAACTTATAGGCTTGCATTTCTTTTTCCTGTTTCATCTGCATTTCTATTAGCATAGCCTCTTTGCGGCGAGCTTCACGCCTTCGGTAGGCTAAGATGATCAACAACTGTATTAATAAAAAGAATACAATGTAGCCGGCAATAGCCCATGCTGTTCGCCAAAAGGGAGGCTTCACCGTGATGGCTATTTCTCTGACAATATCTGACCATATCCCGTTTTCGTCGCTTACCCGAAACTGAAGGATATAATTACCTGCTTCCATATTGGAAAAAGCGACCGGCTGATCCAATGGGAGAGTATTCCATTCGGTGTGATAGTTCAATAAGCGATAAGAAAGACGATAACGTTCACGACCCCAGTATGCCAATGGTTTGGCAATAAAAGCAAAGCTGTTCTCGGCATACCTAAGCTTGAAATTGGTTTGCAGATTAGCCCTTTGTTGCAACACCTTTCCCTCTCCGGGCTTTATCGCTATATTACGTATCAACAAGCTGTTAATAGCCAGGGGTGGGAAGTAGGAGGAAAAGCGGATCGCATCCGTTTGTACGATATCCATACCCATAGTCCCACCGACAAACAGCCTGTTTCCCAATGCATCAAAATAAGAGGCGCCATCACTGTATTCAAAATTGATCAGCCCGTCATTGGTATTAAAACTTTGGATAATTCTACGTGTGCTGTCTATCAACGAAAGTCCGTAATTGGTTGTGATCCACAAGTTAGCTGACTGGTCTTCGGTTATAGTGTGTATGCTGTTGGAAGGTAATCCATCCTGAACAACTAAAGCTTTTATCTGAAGTGAATCATCCTCGTTAGGTTTCAGTCCAAACAGCCCTCCGCTGCTACCTACCCATACCATTCCTTCTGTATCCGTAAACAGCGAAAGGACATCATCATTTCCAATCAGTTCGGGATGCGAACCTGACATATAATGAGCCATCACCCTTTGACTGACTGTGTTATATCTATAGACGCCAAATCCCCGGGTACCTATCCAGATGATCCCGGGTTTTTCGTTGGTTAGTGCATACACAATTTGTTTCTGTAAATTAGTAGCAGCCCTCTTGTCAAGCATCAGTTGTGCATAATCCAATGGCTTTCCTTTCACGTCGGTTTTTATGCGCACCACTCCATATCCGCTGGTGCCAAGATATATATCGCCATCCACGTCTTCCATAATACGATATACAGAAGAAAAATGTAAGGGTATCTTATCAAAAAAGTCGTACGGATAAGATTTAATAGTCAGATAATCGGGTGATAAAATATCTACTCCGTTTCCATCAGTGCCCACCCAAATGGTTCCATCAGCACGTTCATAAAATGACAATACGGAGTTATTACTTAGTCCGTCTTTTGAGGATATCTGTCTGATATGCGTACCCTCACTGTCAAACACATCTATCCCTCCTCCTTTGGTTCCAACCAATATATCTCCTTTTGCTGTAACTAATATGCTTCGCACTATGGGATAGGAAAACTTTTCCGATTCGAGCCGTATAACAGGGAACTCGGTCAGCTTCATAATATATGCTCCGTTTCCATCGGTGCCAACCCATAGCAAGTCAGGCTCTGTTTCGTACAGGCACAAAATACGGGTAGCGATAGGATTATCCGAATATAACTTTGACACGGTTTGCTGTTCTGTAAAATCACCTGTTGCCAGATCATAGCTGAATATTCTTCCTTTTTCGCTACCAATCCACAGCATACCTGTCATTCTTGAAGCTGCCATACTGGTTATCAGATCATCTGTCAGCTCTAATGCTTGCAATTCTGCCTGAGCCAAATCCACTACAAAAGCGGGTCCATTACGTTGAGTAATCAAGAAATACGGTATTCCGGCTATCACTTGTATTGAAGTGGCTGTGAGAGTCCCTGTCAGCGGCAGTTGTAATACAGGTATCAGGTCTCCATCTTGATACGAAAAAATAGCACCCATCGAACTGATACCATACAGTTTGTCGTTGACTAAATGTATCCGTTGCAAGGTTAGCTCCTCAGCTTTAGAAGCCGTATTGATCTCTAATGATACAAACTGATCCGAAACACTATCATACCGAAACAGGCCTTGTCCGAATACCAATGCGAGTGCACCCAACTCCTTACTATACGTCAGAGCTATATCGTTTTCATAGTTGATCTGTTCTGATTCATCGGCAAAGAACGAGCTAAACTGCCCGTTCTTGTGCTCATAAAGAGCAATGCCTCTGTTGGTCAGCATCCACATTAACCCATTTTTTGCCGGATAAATCTCTCTGACCACATGGTTGTGAATAGTACCATGACTACTGGCAGGTAAAAAAGTCTCAATACTTTGACCATCATACCTATTGAGACCGTTCCATGTCCCCAACCAGATGTATCCTTCCACATCGCTTACTATGGCGTTCACTGCTCCGTTGCTCAATCCCTCGCGCCTTGAAATAGAATGTGCCGTGGCAGCCCATACCGATAATGACCCAGAAAAAAAACTTAGTACCCACAATAACAGATAAGCCCGTAAACGCATGACAAGATAATCAACAACAAAAGTGATGAAGTAAAAATATAAAAAATTAGTATGCCTCGCATAAGCTTTGCAGATTTGATAGGAAGCCTGGCAAATCAACCATAAATAGTTTGATAGAACCATCTTTTATTTCCATTAAGGATTTAAGTCATCATCTGCTATGCAAACAAAGCCTGCTACCCCTCAACTGCTTTTTGTACTTTTGAACAAAAATTCGAAGAATATGCCTAAAGTACTGATCATAGACGATGAGGCAAGCATACGGCGCACCTTGGGAGAGATACTTGCCTACGAGAAATACAATGTAGAAGATGCGGCTAATGGGATGGATGCATTAGCTCTTATCAAAGAACATGAGTTTGACGTGATCCTATGCGATATAAAAATGCCTGAGATGGACGGTATTGAAACCTTGGAAGCCATTAAACAGATCACCGACACACCTGTTATTATGATCTCGGGGCACGGCACTATAGAAACGGCGGTTGAAGCCATCAAAAAAGGAGCATACGACTATATCTCCAAGCCCCCCGATTTGAACCGGCTGCTAATCACTCTTCGTAACGCACAGGACAGGAGTCGATTAGTCAATGAGACTAAGGCACTCAAAAAAGTAGTCAGCAAGCAGTTTGAGATGATAGGTAATTCGCCTGCCATCAATGAGATACGGCAGATGATAGAAAAAGTAGCACCTACCACAGCAAGGGTTCTGATCACCGGAGAAAACGGCACTGGTAAAGAGTTGGTAGCCCGTCAACTACATGAGATGAGCAGCCGGTCACATGCTCCCTTTATAGAGGTAAACTGTGCCGCTATCCCTTCAGAGCTTATTGAGAGTCAGTTGTTTGGTCATGAAAAAGGATCGTTCACCTCGGCTATCAAACAGCGTAAAGGTGATTTTGAATTAGCGCATGGAGGCACTTTGTTTTTAGATGAGATAGGCGATATGAGCCTCTCGGCTCAGGCTAAGGTGCTGCGTGCACTGCAGGAAAACAAGATTACCCGGGTTGGAGGTGAAAAGGAAATAGCTGTTGACGTTCGCATACTAAGTGCTACCAATAAAAATTTACGGGAAGAGATCAGCAAAGGTAATTTCAGGGAAGACCTCTATCACCGCCTGAGCGTGATCCTGATACCTGTACCACCACTTCGCGAGCGCTTAGAGGATATACCTGTATTAGTGGAGCATTTTGTTGAAAGGCTTGCTGCACGTATGGGTAAACCTTCGACACAATTCAGCGAAGATGCACTGCATGAGCTACAACAATATACCTGGAGCGGCAATATACGTGAGCTGCATAATGCGATTGAA
The DNA here is from genome assembly GCA_023229245.1 of Bacteroidales bacterium. Lineage (GTDB taxonomy): Bacteria > Bacteroidota > Bacteroidia > Bacteroidales > F082 > JALNZU01. The sequence goes on from JALNZU010000001.1 coordinate 96,593, forward strand.
CGATTGGTTATATTGGGTGGTGCGTTGATTACTCAGACTGAGGTTCAACGTTATGCACGTCCGTTACACGATTAATTGATATATTTTTGACGATATCATACTGACAGATTTATTGTATCTTTGCCAGGCCTGTTTCAGGCATGTTTTTTGCTTGATACCGCTACTTGGGGTTGACTGGTTTTGACAGCAAGATGAATGGTTATGTAAGCATGCCGAGCCTTGCGATGACGCTCGCTAATCTTGATCGCACACAATAATTGGCGAAACTAACTTTGCTCTCGCTGCTTAATCGAAGCACAGTAGATTAAAGCTTCATCTCTTCACAAGGTGGGGAGACGAGACATCCCGCAGGTGGAACTGCCTGATGCCGGCCTGATACCGGGGTGCTAATCAAACTTGGGCTAGCACGACAAACGCTTCGATTGCCGTGCGAAAACACAGAAGCTAAGGTAGGTCTTAGGAAGCCTGTTTTCTTGTCTTACACGAAAAATACGAACAGGATACGCATGTAGAAAGCATAAGTGTTCCTTGTTTGGACCCGGGTTCGATTCCCGGCAACTCCACTAACACCGATCCACTGAACAATCGTCTGAGCAGTTCGCTCAGACGGTCATATTCACACATATTTAATATAGAGTCGAAACTATTCAAAAAGCATTGTCTCTGATGATTATCTGATTGTTAGACCTAACTTTACATTCAGAAGCATGTAAGAAAACGGAACAGTTTTTGTTTCAAAAACGACATTGAAACTTTTTATAAATCTGTATGCATGTTTGAATGTAGTATAGTGATAGTTGATCTGGCAGTCATACACATGCAGAAATAGTCTTCTAATAAATTATGATAAGAACAAGTATTTCAAACCAAAAAAAGAAACCGAAAATGAAAAAAGTAGCAACTATCGTTCTGTTTCTGCTTATCATCGGCTGCTTATCGGCACAAGAGTCAGCTATCAGCAGCAAAGCAGGCAAAATAGGGATTTCCTTTGCATCATTTGGCACCAACGAGGTTGTCAGGTTTACTGTGTTAGACGGCGACGCCACCTATAAGCCTGATTTCTTCTATGCGCTTGGCATTCATTATGTCTATCCTCTGCGTTCACAGCTTGGATTGGAAGCAGGCATAGAGTATGTAAGCCATCGAACTCGGGTCATTCCAAACATTCATCCATTGATTTTTATTGAACCCTATCGGGAAAAGATTTCATTTGTCAGCATCCCCATAAGTGTCAGGGCCGACTTTCTAAAGTATTTCTTCGTTCAAGGGGGAATGCTTCTTAATATAGATGGCTCCTCCGACCTATTTGTTCATAATCAGTCTGGTTTGGGTGTATTGGCCGGATTGGCTTTTCAGTATCAATTTGATATGGGTATCTCTGTTTTCGTCAATCCCTATACAAAACTTCACTCGCTCTTGCCATTCCAAAAAAGCCGGTACCACCAGCGGCTTTGGGAAAGTGGGTTCAGAATAGGAATAAGCTATGATCTTGGGAAATTACAATAAATGTTCTGTGTTCCATTTGGAAATATGAGAATGCCAAAAAATTATGTGGCAACCAAATTTGAGAAGCGATCTGAATAATTCAGGAGCATCATTATGAAAAATCACAAGGTCACATATTTACCACTGAATTGATACTCACTGTTTTTCTACTATTATCTATCAGAAAAACAACAGCTTATAAAGGCCATCGGCAGTATCAGGACACAATTCAAATTGAGGGTTACTGAGACATAGGATCAGCTGAATTTACAAATACCTGGATTCTTCTCAACTTTCGGGGTAACACGCACAAAGTCAAGGTGATCGGCTTTTCTGGCAGATAGCAATTTTTTTATTACAAACCTTAGAATTAAAAATCATGGACTTTTTTTATGTCTATTAAGCGCTAAGTGAAAGATTTGTCGAAGGGGATGACATCGAAAGAAAAAATTCGTCATCGCTTGTATCCTCCTTGAAAAATACAAAACGAAGTCTAACTTTGCGTAAAAAAGATGACAATGAACATATCCAAAACGATTTGAAAAATGCGTCCAAAAAAGGAGCTAAACTATCTTGATTTATGATTTCTTTTTTGTTTGGTACCATAAGTGCTTTAAGTTTTGGCATTAGCAATGCCTATTGGAAAGTCGCATCAAAGCAAATTGATTTCCCATATTTAGTTATTTTCAGAGGAATCTTAGCCTCAATATTTTTTGGCTTGTGCTGGATTATATTAAAACGATTTGATCTTGAACACTTTGGAATTATTGGAAATACTGCCACCAGCACAGTTTATCTACAAGCTATTTTTATTTGTTTCGTTTGCTCCTTAGGATTGATTTTCTTTTTATCCTCCTTAAAATTTCAAGAGGTAAGCATAACAGTACCAATTACTTCAGTAAATATATTTAATATTCTGACATCTGTTTTTATTGTAGGTGAAAGGTTTTATTCTGTTTATTACCTGTCGTTTTCAATTGCTTTGGTTGGAATTTTACTCACACAAAATTTTAGGCTCAATAAAAAAAATCGTTGGAATAAAGGTGCAACATACGCAATATTGGCAACTTTTTTTTGGGGAATTACCTATCCCTTATTCAAATTTGTTTCGCCTATTATTGGCGCCCTCCCGCTTTCATTCATCTTAGAGTTTAGTGTCACGATTTCTGCCTTAATTTGGGCTATCAGTAAGAAAAAGAGCGTAGCACTACAACAACTCCTTTCCATAAAAAACCTTACACATTATTTTGTGTTAGCAGGATTGCTCATAGGCGGAACCTTATTTTTCAATCTTGCGATCCAAAGCTTGTCTGTTTTAACGCTAAATATTCTATCTAATTTACAATTAGTGGTTTCAGTGTTAATAGGCATAGTAGTTTTTAAAGAAAAACTAAGTCAGAAACAACTCAATGGAATCATTCTCATTCTCATATCTATACTCCTTACCCAGTATTTCACCTGAAACTATATCAAGTGGACTAAAGCCTAAATCGAATTGGAGATATAGGGGTAGAAAAGAATAAACTGAACAGCAAAAAAAACACGACCCAATCAATAACCGGTACAAAATCTGTTTTAAATATGTTAAGTGCCAGGTTCACAACAGAGTTTCCTCCGGCTTTTTCCGTGCAAAAAATGCCACCCTCCAATAATTGAAGCATAATAGACCTCACAGAAGACACACCCTAACAGCTATTTCTTTTAATGAAGTTAATTTTTTATTTTTGTGAGGTTAATAAAAGATTGGGGGTTACCTGATGTATAACTTATTGTACTTTTGGAAATTAAGGAATGCACTTTTGGAAAAAAGTTGTGTGAATAAGCCGTTGCACCAGTCAAAAAAGCAATTATGAACTAAGACTGAACTGCTCTACCTATGAAACTATCTCCATATGAAATAAAAGTGTTGAAAGATGAAGTGCAACAGCGTTTCGGGAAGGAACTGATCTCGTCCTATGAATGCGTTCATCTTTCAGAGCACATACATAAAACAACAGGCAAATACATCAGTTCTCAAACAATACGTCGTTTTTTTGGATTCATAAACGATGGCACCAACCCTTCATCCTATACTATTGCAATATTATTGAATTATTGCAATATTGATTCTGTTGAAGAATTAAGGCTGCAAGAAAGCCGATATAGAACAAAACAAAATTTGCCGGATGCAATATCATTGATTAAAGAGTTTTACAACATCAGTCTTACACCTGAGACCGATTTTAATTTTCAGAAATCCTGTGGAAATGTAGCCAGGCAAATACTCTCCAACCCGGTGTTAATGAACGAACTTTCCGGATACCTTTGTAAGAATCCCGTTTCGCAAATATACTTTTTTGAACGGCATCCATATATTGATGGTCTTGCCAGCGGATACACAAAACACATAAAAAGCTATATAACTGAAAAGAATACAACTGAAGCCCGACTATTCGGCAATTGCCTTATCCATCTCGGTCTGTTCTTGTCGCGTAAATATGTGGAAGCCGGTAAAATTTTAGAAAAAATAAATGCCATCGGAATACAACATACGATCCATCCTTTCGTACAAGCCCGTCTAATCATGGCAAACTTATTAAATGCTAAGACTACTAACGATACAGACAAATTAAGTCATTGGACCAAAATTGCATTCAGGGAGGAGAAAAGGCAAAAGAGGTATCCGGTTGAAGAAGCTTATTTCCCGTTTTTTCAGTTTATCCTTGCCGACGCATTCAATTTGGTTGGCAAATTTGATGAAGTGCTGGAAATGATACATATAGCGTCAACGGATTATAAAAAAGTTGACAATTCACCTATTGAAGATGGATATTATACTGCCTTATCATTAATGCATGCCAAAGCTTTATTCCATTCAGGAAATATTCCCGCATGCAAAAAGCTGTTAGAAAAAGTTGATCACCTTGAACTTATTTTCACCTCAAAAAAATATTTTCTGATTCAAAGGCTGTTGCTTGAGTTGCACATGGCAAAACCACAGTCATCAAAAAAAAGACAATCCTTACATAAAGAATTGAATAAGATAGTGAAGGAAACAGGATTTACATATTTCTCTGCCTGATTATCAATATACAGCTATTCTTACCTTTTGTCCGACTTCCACTTGGATTAAAATGGAATTTTTTATCAGATATTTTATGCTTTTTTTTGTTGAAAACTATTGGTATGAACGAAACATATATCAATCCAGCAAATCCAATCAAAACAGTATTTGTGTTTCCGATTCACAATGCGCTAAAACAAGGTATAGCAGAATATGAAGCTACCAGGCGTGCATGGAGGATATCAAAAAAGAAATGAGACTTATCTAACACCAATGGTCAATTTAAAATGAAAAAGATAGTATTATTACTTGGGCCTATAATAATACTTACATTTTTTTCAGGCTGTGCTGTCCGTCTTGACTTCTGCGAATGTACGAACATAGCAAAAACATTAACCGATCCTTATTTCTTGACCGAGAAAGAAATAAGAGCAAAAAAAGAAGGGTGTAAATGGATATATGAAGAACTTTCACCAGCAGAGTTTATGCAACACTTAGCTGAATGTGACTGAAACAATATTCCACTAAACTCAAATAATCCGCTACCGACTTCTATAAAACAGTAGCAGACAACAAATCTATTTAAGAGGCTCATTTTAAATAAGTATCTCCCATATTCTTCTATCGCCTCATATACCGTTCTCAATAGAATCTTAGATCACCAGTTCAGATAAAGAATAATTTGATAGAAGTATAGGTTTTGCAGAAATTATTTTTTACTTTTGTGTGGTAAACGTAAATTACTATCATGACAATATATAACTTATTGATTGTAAGATTTCTTGAGATTTTTTAAAGTAAAATCATGAAAATAATATTTACACACAAAGGGGGAAAAAGAAGCAGTAACAGAACTAAACAAGTATGGATTTATGAAAAGGATTCCGATATTGATTTTCTTATTTGCTATAGCTATTAGCAGTTGCACAAAAGAGGATACTGAATTACGATTACCAGACTTTACAACACCTTCAATAAAAGGCTATTATCAAAGAGATTTTCATGGATTGAGTATGGGGATTGTAGGGAACCCAAATGTTCGATTAGGCAATGGGACAGATTATACTAATTCCACATATTATTTTGTTACCTACCCAAATCCAAGTTCAGATAATGTTTTATTCATCTATGTAAAAGCCCCAACCGATCACGAAAAAAAACTAGTATGGATAACTCCTGCATACTGGGACAATCAAGGATCGAATTATATCATAAATAAAGATAATTATATTATTATTGGAGGTCACCCATATATTCAAGCAGAGTTTACTTCTGATCATCTCATGATAGATGTATCCTTAGTTCCCCAAGGTTACTACAGAATTTACTTAAAAGTAAACGATCATTTATTATATGATAATATTGTAATTAATTAAACTAAATCTTTAACAAAATGAAAAAGATACTCGTTTTTATTTTATTCTTAGCTTTTCTTTCACCAATTTATTTATTTTCTCAAACCAAGAAAACAATAGGATTAAGCAGTTCAATTCAAGGGAATCAATATGGGATATCAATTCCCATTTGGGTGGGGAAAAAGATTGTATTAGCTCCTACCGCTGAAATTATTTATGCCGAGAAAATAAGTACAGATCTCGCATTAGGATTTGCTCAAAGATTTTACTTAAAAAAAGAAAAGCTATCACCATATTATGGATACAAACTTGGTATCATTAGTACTATTCCTTCAAAAAGCAATCAAATATATACTAAGTCGATGACTGTATATGACTTTATTGGAGGGTTGACTGTTGGAGCGGAATATTTCATAGGAGATGACTTTAGCGTAAGTGTTGAGGCACAAGGTAATTTTACAAAATCTGACAAGTTATCATATAGATTTGGAAATCCCGGTGGAATTGTTGTTAATACAGCTACAATGATTAGTGCAACAGTCTATTTCTAAAAAAGCCTGCGCTGAACTATTGAAATCATCATAAAGGGTTGAGAATAAATCTGTATAATAGTAAGGACAATCATTTTGAAAAGCACAACTCCAAAAACTATATCTATTCGTTCGTTAGACACCTCAAATGCACACATAGTATTCACAGAAATCACCAGGAAATGAAACGTATCCTCATTATAATGATAATGATTTGTACCACTACAAATCTATTTTCACAAACAAGCCAAGAAAATGCACCTACTGAAAAACGAAACAGCGTGACAGTAGGGATATTACAAGGTGGTGGTTCTCTAATTGGAGCTGATATAGAATTTTTGCTTACCGATAAGTTTGGGATTCAGTTAGGTGCCGGACTTATTGGATTTGGAGGAGGGCTAAATTATCATTTAAAACCCTCAATCAGAAGTTCTTTTATCTCATTACAGTATTGGAATCAGGGTGTCGGTGATTCTTTTACTCAAAGTGTAATAGGTCCAAATTTCGTTTATAGAAGTAAGAAATGGTTCACTGCCCAGATTGGATTAGGATTTCTATTACAGATAGGCCCGGCTGCACCAACTTACTTTAAACAACCACCTGCTATGTTAATGTATTCAGTAGGAGCTTATTTCCCTATTTAATTTATTAGAAATAGTATCAACATGAGAAAAATAGCAATTATTTTGAGCCTAATAGCTGTCAACATGACAAGCGCTTTTGGACAAACAACTATGGATTCAATTATAATGAAAAAGGTTTTCGGTGGGTATCAGTTTTATCAGAGGGAGCAAGCACTAAGCATGAATCAACTTGTAAATGCCGTGAGCTCAAATGAGGGCGCTTATACTCAAATCAAATCGGCTCAATCAATTTCAGCCGTAGCAATGATTCTTAGCTATGCAGGTGGATTTATGATAGGCTGGCCGATCGGGACCGCAATAGGCGGAGGCGAACCGAATTGGGCTATGGCAGGTATTGGAGCCGGACTGATTGCAATAACCATCCCAATCAGTAAGAATGTCAACAAAAAAACAAGAAAAGCAGTCGAAACATATAACAGCGGATTACAAACAAGTTCGTTTTGGGATAAAAACGAGTTAAAAGTCCTGATGACAGGCAATGGTATTGGCCTGACATTAAAATTTTAAATACTGCATCCCACTACATATTCCAACGGAGCAGAAGTGAACACGCTGACTTTTATAGTGTTAAGCTCTTGCTATCCCTACTGAAGCTGAGTAGTCATCACAAAAGATTAAAGGTAGATGTTGGCTTGTTTAATCAGATAGTAACATTGCACTTACAGCATAAAAACAGGCATAATACAGCCGATTCACCGCAGTACTCTATAAGTCATGCTTAATATGCTTTCAGGTAGAATTTTCCATCGGGAAATCTCAAACCTGTGTCCAAGCACGAACTTATAAAAACGTCACAACGAACAATGTCCTCCCTCCAGAGGTAAACCTGATTATTCGGTGTCGCATCATTGTCCGACCTTTATGTTTAGGTTTGGTAATTCTACCTGTAGTTTCACTTTTGCTTTTAATGCCGTAAAAACACGTAATAAAGTGTCTATTGTTACATTACTTGCGTTGTTTTCAAGGCGTGAAATTTGAGCTTTTTGAACTCCAATAAGTTTTCCTAATTCCTCTTGTGTCAAATTACGTTCTTTTCGGGTTTGTCGGATTGCTTTTCCGATTAAGTCCATTTGAAGTTCATACTCAAAAAGGTCTCTTTCAGCAGTTCCCATCTTCCCAATCAGTTCGTCCTGCACTTGATCTAATGTGTATTTTTTCATTTTATCTTACTATTTTAATTTTTTCTCTTCAAAATATTTTATCCGTAGTCTAATGGCTTTTTGAATTTCTTGATCAGGAACTTTACTTCGTTTTTTTATAAATCCATGAGTGGAAATAACCAAAGTTTCTGTTGTCAAGGTTTTGTCCCAAAACGCAAGTAATCTGTAATGAAGTCCCTGGTAAAAAGTTCTTAACTCCCAAATTTCATTATTCAACTTTTTGAATAAATCAGGGTCGGGTTCAGTTTGCACCTTACGAATGTTATAAAGTATTTTTTTGTAATGCCTTCTATCCAACCCTTTCAAAAACTCATAGGCATCGTCTAAAAATAGTATTTCAAAATGTTTCTCCATTTGTTCAACCGGGCAAAGATAACAAATGTTTCATTATAACGAAACTTTCTTCTGAATTTATTTTATCTGGACTATAGTGAAAGATGGTGCATGACGTTCGACCCATCAGACGTAAAGCTGACTGTTACTTGCTGGCTTTTTTTCATCAAATCTTTCAATTCGTTAACTGTATATGGTACTCATCGTTTATGAATCATCGCATGGAAGTTTGGGTAAACAGGTCTTACGTCTTTAATTGGATCTATTTTATTATCTTTCCCCATGTCTGACACTTGTTTTACATGATGAACATAAATAAATCTTTTCCTATTCCACCGTATTTCTTTTCAAAGTTAAATCCGCAGCCGGAACAAAAAATAAAACACTTTACCAAAACTTAGGTAAGAATATAGTTTCTACAATGCCTATCAATAAGCAGACCTAAAGAAAGCCAGTAGAGAACTACACTTCTGCTGAACCGACAAAAAACGTCTTTGTAGAAAGCTATCTAGATAGGCTTAAATCAATGCTTTGGCTTGAAGTATAATACAAAAAGCTTTATCTTCGCAAGGCTATAGCACCAATAGGTGCAAAGGTGAAGGTTGGAAATATGGAAAAAATATAAATTACTATGAATACACATATTTTTAAAACAGCAGCTATAACGATAATGCTGTTAATGACTACTATTGGATGCAACAAAACTACAGCTATTATTAGTAAAATCGATTCAGAAATCGCTGTTACAATGATGGAAAGTTCGTCCCAAACATTTCAAATGTACTTTTCCACAACGAAAATATATCCTTGCTACAATTACCTGATTGATTTGTCGTTGAAGAAATCTTTGCTCATTATTGACATCACCTATAAGGGGGTAATTGAAACTGATATGTGCTTAACTGCTTTTGGGCCGGCAACTACAAAGGTTGACCTAGGAGTATTACATAACGGAACATATCAACTTAATTTCTACAATGAACATATAAGGCAATCGGGAGAGTTAATCGTTTCATCGAACGGCTATACAACAAACTTTGTAGATAATTCCATTTGCTATTTTACAAATACATCATTAAATAAAATACCTGAAAATACACTTTGGATGGCGATCAGCTATAATGAAGAAGAAAAATTATTGTCATTTCTTGAAGAACTTATGAGTTTAGAAGTTACAGAGAAAACATATGCAAGCGGATACTACTCTTTTGAAAGCACATTATATCCTGGATCTTACAGCGGCTTTAAGATAGAGGAAAACGGTACTATTATATATTATCCAGACCTAACTGATTATGGTGTAAAGCAGGGAAGGTCATTCACACAGTCGTTTGTTTTTCAGTACTCAGGAAATACAGAAGATATAGGATAGGTAATCAAACAATATAAGGAACAATTAGAAATAAGAGCATACAGAGATGGTGGAGAACAAATTTTGAGTTGGTTGTTATAATGATTTGGAGAAAAGCCTGCCTGCAATACATAGCTTGATTTCAGGTGGACAAACGTGGCACAAAAGGAGAGTATCCCATAAAAAAAGCCGGAACGATTCCGGCTTTTTTTAATATGTCAATAGTTTATCTGTATTCGGTTACAGCTGTCAGGCTACACATTAGGTTACGGTCGCCATAGGCCTCATCCACTCGTGTTACTGGTGTGAAATACTTATCCGTTCGTTGTTGTGCAAGCGGAAATGCTGCTTCTTCTCTGCTATACGGATATGGCCATTCTGTTGAGATCACCATTTCGGCTGTATGTGGTGCATTTTTGAGGATATTATTGGTTTTATCGGCCCTGCCGTCCTCTATCTCAGCTATCTCCTGACGAATTTTTATCATAGCCTCTACAAACCGATCTAACTCGGCTATCGGTTCACTTTCGGTAGGTTCTACCATCAGTGTACCATGCACTGGAAAAGCCACTGTAGGAGCGTGAAAGCCATAATCCATCAAACGTTTGGCAATATCTGTCACAGTGATATTAGCTGTACGGCTGAACTGGTTGCAGTCTAATATCATTTCATGTGCTACCAATCCATTTTCACCTGTATAAAGAATAGGGTAATAGTCTTTCAGTCGTGCGCTCAAGTAGTTAGCGCTCAATATTGCTATTTTGGTAGCATATGTCAGGTCTTTTCCACCCATCATTTTAATATATCCGTAGGATATAGGCAGTATCAGCGCACTTCCGAAAGGTGCGGCAGCAACGGCACGTATGGCATTCGTACCACCTGTCTTAACGATTTGATGTCCGGGCAGGAATTTGGTCAGATGAGCTGCAACGCCAATAGGGCCAACACCCGGTCCACCTCCACCATGAGGGATAGCAAAAGTTTTATGCAGATTCAAATGACATACATCAGCACCTATAAAACCAGGATTGGTTAGACCTACCTGCGCATTCATATTGGCACCATCCATATAGACCTGTCCGCCATATTGATGTACGATATGAACCAATTCCTTTATCTCACTCTCAAACACTCCATGTGTTGAGGGATAGGTTACCATGATAGCAGCTAAGTTATCTTTGTGTTCTTCGGCTTTTTTGCGCAGATCGTGCATATCCACGTTTCCCTGATCATCGCATTCTACTACTACTACTTTCATCCCTGCCATCACCGCACTGGCCGGATTGGTACCGTGTGCCGAAGAGGGGATCAGACAAATATTCCGATGTTCTTCGCCTTTGTGAATAAGATATTCGCGTATCACCAATAATCCGGTATATTCGCCATTTGCACCTGAGTTAGGCTGAAAAGTCATGGAATCGAATCCGGTGATCTCACACAAGTCTTTTTCTAATTCGGCTATAAGCTCAAGATATCCCTGAGCCTGATCAGATGGCACGAAAGGGTGAATATTGGCAAACTCAGGCCAGCTAAGCGCAAACATCTCAGCCGCCGCATTCAGCTTCATAGTACACGAACCCAATGGTATCATCGTACGGTTCAATGCCAGATCGCGGTTCTCAAGCTTTTTCATATACCGCATCATCTCTGTCTCGGAATGATAGGTAGTAAAGACCGGATGCGTCAGATAGTCCGACTGGCGATGAAGTTCCTGGGGAAATGTGGTCATTTTATCACATACCACAGGATCGCATTCAAAAGGTTTGTAGTCGGTATGCAAGACGGAAGCTACGATTTGCAGTATTTCATTTACATCGTCCAAGGTGGTAATCTCGTCTAAACTGATACCAAAATGGGTTTCATCAATAAATCGGAAATTAATCTTCCGGTTTTCGGCTTCAGCAATGATTTGTGCTGTCTGTATCCCTTTTGGCAATTCAAAATGCAAGGTATCGAAGAATGCCTGATTGAGCTGTCTGACGCCTAATTTCTGTATCTCCTGATTTAATACTGCTGTCAGTATATTGATATGACGAGCTATTTTGCGCAGTCCTTCAGGCCCGTGATATACGGCATAAAATCCGGCCATAATAGCTAGTAAGGCTTGTGCCGTACAAATATTAGAGGTGGCTTTTTCACGTTTGATATGCTGTTCACGTGTTTGCAATGCCATACGCAATGCAGTCTGATCTTTGGCATCACGTGAGATACCTATGATACGTCCGGGTAAACTTCGTTTATATTTTTCGGTAGTAGCGAAATAGCCTGCATGTGGCCCACCAAATCCCATAGGCACTCCCAGACGCTGGGTAGAGCCAACTGCCACATCGGCACCCCACTCACCGGGAGGGGTTAATAATACCAGGCTGAGTATATCGGCTGCTACAGCTATTTGTATCTCCTGCTCTTTTAACGCTGCTACCAACTGCCGATAATCTTGTATGTTTCCATACTGATCAGGATATTGGAACAATGCACCAAACACAGCTTCTGTATTGGCACAGTTTTCGGGTTTTCCTGTAACAACCTGTATCCCAAGGGGTGTAGCCCGTGTAAGTATCACATCAAGTGTCTGAGGGAACACATTTTCTGCAACGAAGAACACATTGGAGCCATCTTTCTGCATTTTCCGGCTTCGAGCGTTGAAAAACATGATCATTGCTTCGGCAGCTGCGGTAGCCTCATCAAGCAGGGAGGCATTGGCAATAGGTAATGCAGTAAGATCGGATACAACAGTCTGAAAATTGAGCAAAGCCTCAAGACGACCTTGTGAGATTTCAGCTTGATATGGGGTATAGGAGGTGTACCAGCCAGGATTCTCTAATATGTTACGTGTGATGACGCCTGGGGTGATAGTATTATAATATCCCATACCGATGAAACTTCTGTACAGTTTGTTCTTTCCGCCCAACTGTTTCAGATGGTTGAGGTATTCGTACTCATTCATCCCATCCTCTAACTTCAAAGGTTCCAAAAGGCGGATATCGGCTGGAACAGTTTTTTCAACTAACTCATCCAACGAACTCATACCAATCTCAGTCAGCATCTTATCTATCTCCTCCTGCCGAGGACCGATATGACGCTGTACAAAATTATTTGTTATCATATTCAACTAATTATTAATAGGTTATCTTTATCAATCAGGTGTTCGGAAAAGTAGATTTAACCTGACTTTATTCCATATGCAAAGGTACAAATTGTTCTTCATTTTCAAGATTGAAAATGGTTCAGTCGTGAAAAGAATAACAGGCAAATGACAGGGTTGACACGGCTTTGAGACTTGTACGCTCAGAAATCTAATTCCATTTGAATGGGCTTACTCCCTTTGTTAGGAGTTTCCCCTGCAGGCAGCACCTCTTTTGGTTGATCAGTCTCGGCTGTTACTTCATCTTCTATTGATATTGGCTGTTCATCAGTTGCTTTATCTTCTGGTATCGGTTCTTCTTCGGGTAAATCTTCTTCCACCGGATCAAGCTCAATAATACTTTCTATGGGATGATTTGAGAGCCTTTTACCTTTGGCTTTAAAGCTTTTTTCACCTATAAAGTCTTCTACTGATATTTCCTGATCATCTGGCTTACGTCCTTTTTCATTCTCCTTAAAGCGGATCAGTATGCGGGGCTGTGGATCATAGAGCAGGCCGATAAATCGTGAGTCGGGGTGATCACCAATTATTGAATTTCGTTTCATCAGAGCCGGATCATCTTCTATGGTACAGCGTTTCAGATAATACAATCCTGTCTCACCTTCAATATAAATGACGGTCAGCACCTCTTCGGGGTCAAGCTTTCGTAGCTGCAGCATATCTTCATCAAAATGGGTTGAGAGATCAAAGCCGCTTAATCTGAACTCCCCATTTTTCATCAGTATCAGGATTTTATCGTCCCCCATGAAGTCGCCCAAATAAGTGCCTCTGCTGTCAGTATTCAGTCGTTTCACGGTTTCATCGTACCAGATACTCATGGCTCCCAATGTAGAAACACCACTCTCGCGTATAGTAATATTTCTTACGGTATGTCGGGTCAGGGTATTCCCTCTTGCTGTCCTTCCTCTTATCGCCAACTGGGCAAAATCGTATTCAAAGTTAGTTTTTTTAAGCTTGGGGCGCGGACGCAGCTGCACTCTCACTATTTCAGCTTCTCCATTGGGATTAGAGCTGAAATACACAATCTTTGAATCGGGCTTATCATTAGTAGCCGTGTATTCCCTATCCCGGGTAACACCAACTACTGCAAAGCGTTTCACATAATAGGGACCGTATTTCCCATCTCTGTAGATCACGTTATAAATCGTCCTGTCGTCGTTTTTACGGAACACGTCCACATGGATGATATTTTCACCTATGAACGATTTAGCTGATACTTTGGTGATCTGATAAGTTCCATTTTCCCTGAAAACGATGATATCGTCTATATCCGAACATTCACACACAAACTCATCTTTTTTGAGTGAAGTACCTATAAATCCTTGTACACGGTTGACGTAAAGTTTTTCATTATTAGCTGCCACCGATGCCGCTTCTATCACATCAAAGCTGCGGATCTCTGTTTTACGTTCTCTGCCTTTTCCGTGTTTCTTTCTGATCTGCTCAAAAAAGCGAATGGTGTATGCAGTCAGATTATCCAAATGGTTCTGCACCTCTTCCATCTCATTTTCAAGCGATTTGATATGCTCGTCCGCCTTGAACGTATTGTATTTTGAGATGCGTTTTATTTTTATCTCGGTCAGTCGGATGATGTCCTGCTCGGTTATCTCGCGGTGCAGCTTAGCCACAAAAGGTTTTAGTCCTATAGAGATAGCTTCGAGTACGGCATCCCATGTCTCGCACTGCTCTATATCGTGATAGATTCTGTTTTCGATAAAAATCTTTTCTAAAGAAGCATGATGCCAGTCGTCTTCCAACTCCATCAGCCGTATCTCTAACTCTTGCTGGAGCAGATTGCGTGTTCGTTCGGCATTATATTTCAGTATCTCGCTTACACCCATGAAAGCCGGTTTTCCGTCCATGATCACACATGCGTTGGGCGATATGCTCAATTCGCATTGGGTGAAGGCATACAGTGCGTCTATGGTTTGGTCGGGTGATACTCCCGAGGCAAGGTGTACGACTATTTCCACATTTTCGGCAGTGTTATCGTCTATCTTGCGTATTTTTATCTTTCCCTTATCATTTGCACCAATGATGGAATCTATCAGGCTACCGGTAGTAGTTGAAAATGGTATCTCTGTAATTATCAATGTCTTTCTGTCTAAGATACCAATCTTTGCCCTGATCCGTATCCGTCCTCCTCTCAAACCATCATTATAACGGCTCATATCGGCCATCCCACCAGTAGGGAAGTCGGGTACCAACTCAAAGTTTTCGTCTTCTAAATGGGCAATACAAGCATCTATCAGCTCTAAGAAATTATGTGGCAGTATCTTGGATGCAAGACCTACGGCTATTCCTTCTACTCCTTGTGCAAGCAACAAAGGAAATTTCACGGGTAATGAAAGCGGCTCTTTGTTACGTCCGTCGTACGACAGTTTCCAGTTGGTAGTCTTGGGATTGAATATCACGTCATTAGCAAATCTCGATAAGCGAGCTTCAATATATCGTGAAGCTGCTGCACTGTCGCCTGTGAGCACATTACCCCAGTTACCTTGCGTCTCAACGGCTATCTCTTTTTGCCCAAGCTGCACCAATGCATCACCTATAGAAGCATCGCCATGAGGATGATATTGCATGGTATGCCCAATAATATTGGCTACCTTGTTGAATCGCCCATCGTCCAACTGTTTCATGGCATGCAACAACCGGCGTTGAACCGGCTTCAGCCCGTCATCTATCTCGGGGACAGCCCTCTCAAGGATGACATAAGAAGCATAGTCCAAAAACCAGTTCTCATACATCCCGCTGAGCTGCATCGTCCGATATTGTTCTTTTTCAGCTTGCTGTGGTTTTTGTGATGCTTCTTCAAAGGTCATATTGTTCACTTTTTTCTATTTCCAAAATCGAATGATAAATATTTCGATGAGTAAAAATAATAACGCCATCCATACAAAATACTGATACAGGCGTGTAGCTCCTATCCAGGTTGCAAACTCACCGTCTGTCTCTGCCATTCCCTGATCTACCATTGTCAGGCTGATAAATTTATCTTTCAATGAATTTTCAACTGTTGCCGGTTGATGATAGTCTAAGATAGATTCGCTGCGATTGGCATTTACTGCTACCATACTGATCATCTCGTTTTGCTTGAAAAGGCCGTAATGTCCAGGGGGCAGTTGTTGCGAAGGTACATAAAATTCGTCTGAAATACTTACTGTTTTAACTGCCGGTATCAGTTCTACCTCATTTTCTATTCCGCGTATGCGTAAGGTACTCAAATGTTCTGTTTGATCTGATGGAGCCGGAATTGGTGTTTCCTCACCGTATAATGAATAAAGTTGAGTGGCAGTGACCGACATCAGTGCCATGCGGTACATCACTGGTACAAACAGGCTGTTGGCAGGAAAATCCCCAGAACGGGTATCCAACGGTTGCGCTAATGCATAAGTCTTACCTCTTCCGTGACTTCCTGCCAACAACATAGGATCACCATTCAGCAGGGTGATGACCGGTCTGTTCGAAAAGCCGATCATGCCATGCAGAGCATAGTGTTTGGTTACTGTTGGATAATCAGGATTATCGGGTATTTTCACAAATACATCCTGTAAGAGCGGATGCTGTTGTTCTATATGGAGCACCCTTGTTTTACCAGTATCTGCCTTAGGTTCATACACCAATCCGAAGGTGGAGGCTAAAGGTTTCAAACCGGATGCATCTTCTTCGGGTGGTATGATCAATATGCTGCCACCCTGAAATACAAACTTTTCCAAAGCCAACAGCAAACCCGAAGGAAAAGCTTCACTACTACTTAAAATGATAAAATCGTACGTATCTATAGATTGTATGTCAAGTTGCAAACGACTGTATGAGTTGTACCTGATATGTTCATCTTCTGAGA
The DNA here is from genome assembly GCA_023229245.1 of Bacteroidales bacterium. Lineage (GTDB taxonomy): Bacteria > Bacteroidota > Bacteroidia > Bacteroidales > F082 > JALNZU01. The sequence continues at coordinate 113,483 of JALNZU010000001.1, forward strand.
AAAGCAGGGCAAGCCAGCGGTTGGGCGACTGTTCAAAAATTTCCAACACCCTGATCTGGTCTCTTAGCTCAAAGCTGAAAAACAACTCGTCATCAAAAACTACCGGATAATCAATGATATTGAGCTTAGCCTGATGAAATCCCGGTTGAGATAGTACAAATTGCATGCTTATTTCAACCGTGTTATCGGGGGCAATATCTACATTAGTCACAGCTGTTGGGAGTCCGTCCACCTCAAGTTGTACGGGTACTGCCCGCACTTCGGTATCCCCCGAATTGCCAATACGGGCTATCAGGTTCAACGGAAGTCCGGCATGCAGCACAGGCGAATCAAACCAGCAACTGTCAATATAGATGTTTGAAACATTTTCGGGAAAAGCGGGTACTACAAACAAGTTCAGGCTGCTATCCACAACGATATGCTCTAAATCTAAGGCAGATTTTTGCAAGTCGGAAAGTACAAATATCAGTCTGTTTTCTGCAGGCTGCTCATGTTGCAAGGTATTAGCCCGAAGCAGCACATCGCTTAGCAATGCCGGAGGTGCCCCGCCACCTATTTGTTCTATCTCCTGTAAAATCTCCGTATAAGATAACGGACGCTGGTGAGCCGGATGAAAATCATTGGTAAACAAATAAAACCGATTATTACGTCCAAACTGTTTGACGATCTGCATTGCCTTTTGACGCGACTCGTCTAATAGCGACATTTCTTTTCCGGGCAACAGCATGCTGTATGAATTATCCAAATATATGCCTACTAAATTATCTGCATCCGGATTAATATGTGTATCGGAAAGTTTGTACGGTTGTGTGAAGGCAGTTACTAAAGCAATAATAAACAAGATACGGCTGATGAGTATCAATATATGCTTCAGTTTTCGTTTCCGGCTACTTTGCTGCTGCAGGTTTCTTAGCAGGGCTACATTTGAAAAATAAAGCAGTTTATGCCTTCTGAAGTTGAACAGGTGAACAATCACCGGAATAAAGGCTGCCAGGAGCCACCAAAACATCGATGGATATAAAAACTGCATTTTCGGGTTTTAGGGCACAAAAATAATGATTTCTCCCTAAGCTGATGTAGCTGTGTAGAGCTATATACTAAAGAAAGGCCATCTCGTAGTGAGACAGCCTTTCAATATCAATGGTATGTATTATTTATACTACACCCTGATCCATCATAGCATTGGCTACCTTGAGGAAGCCGGCTATGTTAGCTCCTTTCACATAGTCAATATGTCCGTCATCCTGAGTTCCGTAGCGTACGCAGGATTCGTGTATATTGCGCATGATCTGGTGCAGCCGCTGATCTACCTCTTCGCGTGTCCAGCTAAGTTTCAGAGTGTTTTGCGACATCTCAAGCCCTGAGGTGGAAACACCACCGGCATTAACTGCTTTACCAGGTGCAAAGAGTATCTTATGATCTTTAAACACTTCTATTGCTTCAGGTGTACATGGCATATTAGCTCCTTCAGCAACTAACCAGCATCCGTTTGCCATCAGGTTTTCAGCATCCTGTTTATTGAGTTCGTTCTGGGTAGCACAAGGCATGGCTACATCACATTTGACTTCCCACGGACGTTTGCCGGCATAATATGTTGCGCCGGGATACTTATCGGCATAAGGCTTCACTATATCCTGGTTAGAGGCACGCAGCTCGCGCATGTATTCGATCTTTTCGCCTGATACTCCGTCTGGGTCATGAATATATCCATCAGGTCCTGAAATAGTTAACACCTTACCACCTAATTCATTGATCTTGGAGACAGCACCCCATGCCACATTCCCAAATCCAGATATGGCAAAGGTCTTGCCTTCTACTTTTTCACCTTTGGTGGCTAACATTTCCTGTACGAAATAAACTGCACCGAATCCTGTTGCTTCGGGGCGTACGAGTGAGCCACCCCAGTTGAGGCCTTTACCGGTGAGCACACCTACATGCTCAAGAGTTAATTTCTTGTACATCCCAAACAGGTATCCTATCTCACGTCCACCTACTCCTATATCACCGGCTGGCACATCGGTTTCGGGGCCAATAAGGCGCCACAGCTCAAGCATATAAGCCTGGCAGAAACGCATCACCTCGCCATCAGACTTACCTTTGGTGTCGAAGTCGGAGCCGCCTTTACCACCTCCCATTGGGAGCGAAGTCAAGCTGTTTTTAAATATTTGTTCAAAACCTAAAAACTTCAGTATGCTGAGGTTTACACTGGGATGAAAGCGCAAGCCACCTTTGTAAGGCCCTATGGCATTGTTGAACTGAACCCTGTAGCCAATGTTGACTTGTACCTGACCGTTGTCGTCAACCCACGGCACTTTAAAAATAAGGGTACGATCAGGCTCCACTATACGTTCAATGATCCCTTTGGCTTCAAATTGTGGATTCTGTAACAATACTTCTTCCAATGATTCAAGTACCTCACGCACTGCCTGCAGGTACTCTAATTCGCCCGGATGCTTCTTTTCCAGGTCGCTCATGATTTTTTCCAAATTCATAGTTTTGGGTTTAAATTGTTATGATAATATGTTGTAAATCCGATAATACTGTTATTTTCTTAACAGCGCAAAATTAGTACTTTAAATGATACTAAACAAATAAAAACGGGCGATTCTTTGAGGGGTAGAGCTATATTGGAAATGGTCTAAATAACAGCATGCCTGATTAAAACCTGGCAGGAAATCCAAGCAGATTTGCTTCGGTGAACAATCATCAGGAAAAAGCTGACAACCAAATTCCTGAAAAACAATTCCAATACGGTGTATGCCCTAAAGGGCAAGCAGCTACCAATGCAATGAAACCTTCAATTGATATGTATGCCCTGACGGGCAATGATCTACCATCATCATTTCGTTCTCTATCATTTTGCCGCTTGGTATAGCATCGTATGCCCTGACATGCAATGATCGTCTGTTACGCAAAATTTCAGTTATTAAAACAGCATGAAAGAATGATCCACTTCAAAAAGATTGCTTTGGTGGACAATCATCAGGAAAAAGCTGACAACCAAATTTCTGAAAAACAATTCCAATATGGTGTATGCCCTAAAGGGCAAGCATTTACCAATGAAATAAAACCTTAAATTGATATGTATGCCCTGACGGGCAATGATATACCATCATCATTTCGTTCTCTATCATTTTGCCGCTTGGTATAGCATCGTATGCCCTGACATGCAATGACCGTCTGTTACGCAAAATTTCAGTTCTTAAAACAGCATGAAAGAATGACGCATTTCAAAAAGATTGCTTTGGTGAGCTATCATTAAGAATAAGTTTCAGGCCAGGCGCACCGCATACTCTTTATCTATCAACACATCAGCTTGTGGCTTTAGGGTCTGAACCTGTTTATGCTCTTGCTCTAACACCTGCATACGATATTCGTTTTGCGGTTCTTTGCCACGAACCAATTGTGCTTTTTTTGTTTCATGATAGGTCAGTTCAATGAACACTCTCAAATCAACGTCTTGTGTTTTTATTGCATATAGTCCGTCAATGATCAGCATGTCAATATCTTTATAATCGGTAGTAAGTTGATCAATTTGTTCGGTTACCAAGTCAACACATGGACCAGTTGAGCTAAGTCCTTGTTTAAACTCATAGATATTGCGGTTGATGGTAGCCCAGTCGTATTCTTCAGGTCCTACAACATTTTCAATACCGTGCTGCAATCGCCATTCGGTTCGCTGATAGGGATGAATGCGATAATAATTGTCTATATGCATGGGTTTTGCAAGAATTCCGTGTTTACGTAATCCTTTAGCTATTACATGAGCTAATTCAGTTTTACCCGATCCGGATTCGCCTGATATGGCAATCATCATCTTAGGTTTGGGCTGTTTCAAAATCATTTGAATGATTTGCTCGCCGGCCTCCCGGTGCTTTTCGGTGATTAACAATACATCTCCTAACATAGTATGATAAATTAAGTAATTGTTTATAATTTTTTAATATATCGTATAATACTCTTTATTTGTCATTTATCCTAGGCTTAGAAATGAGCTTCAGTTCATTCCATTGATTAGCAGTTAATGAATATTGCTGTTGATTCAGCACTAATACCACCTCTTTTTCAGGTCTTACTTTTATCCTGTCATGCTCTAATTGGAAGTGATATTCAATCTGTTTAAAATGAATATTGAAGCTCATTTTTTTCCACTGTTTAGGCAGATCGGGTGTCAGGCTGAGATATTTTTCCCTGTAGTTGATCCCGGCATAGGTAGTCAAGGCTAGTAGAACGGTACCGGCCATCACGCCTGTATGTATTCCTTCAGCGGTAGTGCCTCCTTGTATATCCACATAGTCGCTGGCCAAAGCCTCCTGATACAGCTTCCAGCTCAGCTCACTATCGCCTGCCATAGCAGCTAATCGTGCATGTACCACCCTGCTCAGCGTTGACCCATGACTGGTACGCGCAAGGTAATATCTCAGATTTTTCTCTATATAATCCAAAGGCATCTTATAACCCAATGTGTGTAAAAGGGTATCTACCTCTTTTTTGGTCAGATTATAGAAAGTCATCAAGGTATCAGCCTGTTTGGCCACTTTGTAGTCGTCAGGTGATTTGCCCTCCGCTTTCAGGATGCGGTCCATCCGATAGATATTAGTATATTTTTTGCGATAATACTCCCAATCTAATTCTAACAAATCGAAGTAACCGTCAAATTGGGCGATGATCCCTTGTTCGTTCATTGGAACGGCTAATTTTGATCTGATTAACTTCCATTGTGCAAGTTCATCTTCATCAAAACCTTTTTCTTTTATCGCTTGCCAACCGGTTATTGCAACTATATCTTGCGCTTTAGCAAGCATCCAGGCTACCATCAGATTGGAATACGCATTGTTTTTCAGTCCTCCTTCTTCTTTACCGGGCATATGTTCATGGAACTCATCCGGTCCCATCACACCGGAGATCTCATACCGATCGGTTTTTGGATCATACACAGCTTTATGTGCCCAGAAACGGCATATTTCAAAAAACATCTCCATTCCATACTGCTTCATAAACTGGTTATCATCAGTGATCCAATAATAGTCCCAGATATTATATGCCACAGCTAATGATACATGCCGTTGCAAGGCGCTGTGGTCGTCGCCCCATTCTCCTGTAAGCGGGTTCAGATGTACTATCTGCGTTTCTTCCCTACCATCGCTGCCGCTCTGCCATGGGAACATAGCTCCTTTGTATCCATGTGCTGCTGCATATTCACGGGCTTTGTCCAATCTTCTGTACCTATACATGAGCATAGACTTAGCTACTTCGGGTAAATGCAGATCATACAAAGGCATGATGAACAGCTCATCCCAAAACACATGTCCACGGTAAGCTTCTCCGTGTAAGCCACGTGCAGTGATACTGGCGTCAAGATGTGTATTAACAGGTGAAACTGAAACCATCAGATGATAAAGATGGAGTCGTAACAGCCTTTGCGACAGCCGGTCGCCTTCTATGCGCACATCAATCTTATCCCAAATCTCCTTCCAGATATTTCCACTTTCACCTAACAAGCTGTCAAAATCTATGTCCTGACGCACAGCTTGCATAGCAATTGAAAGGGTATCCTTTTCCAACTCTTCCTTATCACAACTGATGGAAATTATCTTCTCCACTTGTATAAGCTGACCAGCCTTCAGCTTTATGCTTGCCGTTTCATACACATGATTTGTATTCAGTTTAGCAAGTTTTGTCGGAAGAGCAACATCCGCATCGGACGTATAGGTATGTCTGGTTGACAGGGCAATTGTATGTTGGGATTGAGTGGTTTGGGCAACAAGGAATAATATATTTTCCTTTGTTCCTGTCTGGATAATATTCAAATGTGTTTGATTCAATGTCTTATATCGTTCAACCCCAGCATTTATCACCGCACCGTCAATACCACTTCGTATCTCAATCAACCCATCATAATTCAGCGGTTTGATCGCATACTGCATAGCTGCCAGATGCATCTGCTTCATACTTACGAAGCGTTTGGAATGAATATATGTTTGACGACCTGTGTCGTCCTCTACTATCATCTCCCGCTCCAACAGGCCGTTATTCAGGTGTAGCTGTCGTTTTATAGAGAGAATATTCAATGTGTTTGGATCAATCCATTCTCCATTATCTATCCTGAAGCTAATGGTGAGCCAGTTCGGTATATTGACAAAATCTTCATTTTCGATATCCCTGCCTGCTATGTGTGTGATCAGCCGGTTGTAAAGTCCTGCCATATAGGTACCTGGATAGTTGACAGGATTAGCTTTGGTTTCTTCTATAGCTCCTCTGGTTCCGAAATAGCCGTTTCCTATAGTCAGCAAAGCTTCTCTGGAGCGTTCTTTTTCGGGATCGTAGTCGTAATAGGTAATATTCCAACTATCTTTCTCTATTCCATATGCAAACCAATGGTTGATATCGGATAGGCCAAACTCATCCATATCATTCACTACTATATCAGCTCCGCCCTTATATAACTCTTGATGATTATTTTCCCGGGCCAAACCGATGACTAATCCAAAATTTCCTTTTCGGCCGGCTTGCACACCCGACACTGCGTCTTCTACTATGACTGTCATGGCTGGTTCGCATCCTAGATTCTCAGCAGCGGCAAGAAATATATCTGCTTCTGGTTTTCCATGCAGCCCTAGTTCGGCTGACACTACACCATCTACCCGTGTTTCTATAAGATGCGTCAAAGCGGCTGCTGTTAACACCGCTTCACAGTTTTTACTGGATGAGGCCACCCCTACCCTATACCCTTGTTCTCGAAGCTCCTGCATCAAGGCTACCGTAGATGGATATACCGAGACCCCGTCGCGTTGCAACACATAGTTAAACAGGTCGTTTTTCCGGTTTCCCAGACCACAGACAGATTGGGTATCTGGAGCATCATCCGGATTTCCGTACGGTAATACAATATTACGTGAGGCTAAAAAGTCGGCCACCCCTTTGTAGCGGGGCTTCCCATCCACATACGGAAGATAGTCTTCAGCATGGGTAAACTCCCTGAATACCGTGCCGATAGATCGGGCATGATGCCGTAAAAATTCGTCAAACATCTGCTTCCATGCAGCACTGTGAACATCAGCCGTTTTAGTAATCACTCCATCTAAGTCGAAAATCACTGCCTGAAATTTTTTCTTACTTCCCATCATTCGTTCTGCTTACTATATTTGTATTGTACCAGGTATTTAGTTTAAGTTATTTTAAACCAATGATATGCATAAGGCTCCATGGGTAAGGACCTCAAGGAATAAGGCTGAGCTGTCAATATATCAGTAGCCATTTTTTCAACTGCGTTGATCTGTATCAGTTGTTTGCTATCAGAAAGATTTTGGACTATCAGCATTCGTTCATTTTCCAATACTCGTTCATAAGCGAGGATGTGGTCATTTTTCTCTTCCTTGGAATATGCATCCACAAACCGGATGGCCCCTCTGCCAAACACTGCATACTGCTTGCGTTGTTGCAACATTTGATGTAGCCTGTTCCATACTTTAGCCTGAAACGTATTGGAATCAGCTAATTGATTCATTCTCAACTCCCAATTCACCGGACCTCTGACTAAAAAACGGGTATCATCTTTTCCGACAAAGGTTTTCATCTGCTGGTAGTACTGCGTATCGTTTTCTTTTCCAAACTCATCACCGTAATAGATCACCGGTGTAGCCGGCAGGCTGAATATCATGGAATATGCTAATCCTATACGCCTTTCATCGAACTGAAAGAGGTTTGCAAGGCGTGCTGAAATACCTTCTCCCATCCTAAAGTCCCATTCAGGTTCATGGCAGTATTGCTCATGTATGTATTTACGGTCTTCTTCTGAGACATATACTAGTTCAAGGCTTAGCTCGTCGTGACATCGAAGGAATGTGAACCATTGGCTGTTGGCAGGTATCTCTGGCGTAACCTGTGGGCTGAGTATATGGCGTATTGGCTGACTGCTTTGCATTGCGATAGCTTTATAGAACATAGGCATCACCGGAAAATGATAGGCGGCATGGCACTCATCACCATCTCCCAAATACTCTACTACAGCGGCGGGTTTTTGACAAGCTTCGGCTAACAATAATGTGCCTGGTTTTACATAATCTAACACCGCTCTGAAAAACTTTACTATCCAATGAGTCTGAGGCAGATTCTCGCTATCAGTTCCATCTTCTTTCCAAAGATACGGAATGGCATCAGCTCTGAATCCATCCACACCTAACTGTTGCCAATAAAGCAGGTTTCTGGTCATCTCAAGCAACACAGCAGGATTTCGGTAGTTCAGGTCTGGTTGAAAGTTGAAGAACCTATGAAAGAACCAACTATCACCTACTTTCTCCCAGTTACTGTCTTCCATCCCTTTAAAAATAATACGGGCATCTTTATACAGCTCAGGATCTTTTGTCCAGATAAAATAATCCCGATAAGGATTGTCTTCCGATTTACGCGCTTCTACAAACCAGGGATGCTCTTCAGAGCAATGGTTGATAGCTATATCAAAAATTACCCGTATCCCACGCTGATGGGCTTCTTGCAGAAACGAACCAAACACTGTTTCCTGCTGCTCTTGGGTAAAATCAATATCCAACCCTAATAAGTCGTGACGGATGCGATCGTAATGACGGATATCAAAACCGGCATCGCGCATAGGACTGTCAAGTATAGGCAACAACCACAAACAACTAACACCTAATTCTTGCAGATAATCTAATCTGGCGCTTAATCCATGAAAGTCTTTGGCAAACAGATCTACATAAAGCGAATACACCACTATATCTTTATACCATAACGGATCCTGCGTTAAGGAGCCATCAGACGGTTTGAGATCCAGCATAAAGTTATCTAACAAATCAGTAGGCTGTTGAGGATATAATGCCTTCCATAAATCGTATATCCTTTGTTTACTATTCATAGTCAGTTATTTATATTTATTAAACTGAACCACAAAAATAGCTGATTTATAACTCACTTGCTGAAAACACCGATAGAAACGGGGATACAACACTTGCAAACGATCCCGATTTTTTTACTCTATACTTAGACCATATTAAATAGTATGTAGAATTTCTGATACTTTTAAGCATATACTACATCTTATAGTCATTTTCTATATATTGAAAAATAATTATGTTATTTTAATGATAATCAATAGTTTTTGTTATTTAGACTATCTCCGAAAGCTGATAAGGTATATTTGAAACAGAATATTTGTACTAAGTTGATACCTGTTAAAAAAACCTACTTTTGTAGGAAGTATGAAAGTTAAATTGAACCTATTTTAAACACAGCCTGTTATGAAAAAATTTATACTCATTTGTTTTGTTTTATCTTTTGCGTTGTCTTCCTGGTCACAAACTATCGTAAGTCGTGCTTTTCTTGGGGAAGACGGTCAGGTGCTTCGTGAGGACAAAGTTATTGATCATCATCCGTTCGCACATCATGCACCCTCGAGCATACAACAGATGGCGGGTTTCCCAAAAAAACTTCCTGTACATCCTAATTTCAAGAATATGCGTAATGTCACTTTAGCCGATATCACCGGCGACGGCAAAGAAGAGATACTTGCCGCCACTATGAGTCATTTAAGAGTATTCAGATTTGACGGAACCCTGCTATGGGAAAAGCAGCTCACGGGTACTCCGGTGTATCCTCCTGCTGTGGCTACGATGGATGCAAACGGTACCATAGGTATTGTACAAGTTACAGGTGGAGTACCAAATAACGGAAGAGTATATTATCTTGATATCAATGGAAACGATATGCCCGGATTTCCGCTTTCGTTCCAAAACCATTGGGTCATCTGTTCTGCAGCTTTAGCTGATGTGGATAATGACCAAGAAAAAGAGATCATTATTCATACACGTACTTCTAATGATCTGCATGTAATCAAACAAGATGGCACAGTACTATGGACTGTAAATATAGGTGGGACACCTGCTATCACTCCTTCGGTAGGCGATATAGATGGCGATGGCATACCTGATGTTATCACTGGTACTTCCAATGGATTATTGCATGCATTCAACGGGCCTGATGGCACTTATAAACCGGGTTTCCCAACAGAGGCCGATGAATCAGGGCTGAGCTATCAGTCGCCACTACTTGTCGATCTTGATAATGATGGGACACTGAGCATAGCGGGCGTTACTCATGGCGACAATCCCTATTTCTATGTGCGCAATAGCGATGGCAGTTTCAGAGACGGATGGCCTATACCAATACCGGATGATTATTGGAGCTACTCCCCACCTACTGTGGTAGATATCTCTGGCGATAACGATTTCAGAATATTTACCAGCCGTCCTACAGGCGAAGAGGCAATGCCAATGTTATACGGTTTTCATGCGGATGGAAGTATGATGGACAATTTCCCTATCGAGAAATCAGGTGGTTTAGAATCGCCTATATGTGTAGCCGATATCACAGGAGATGGCATGCACGATCTGATCTTCGGAAGCAATCTGATGGTTGAAGAATATGGCTTTATCCATGCCTATAAGATGGATGGAAGCGGAGAGATCGATGGATTCCCACTTCGTCCTAAAGGGTTTACATATATGAACGGCCCCACCCTTGGCGATGTGAACGGCGATGGTATGTTAGACCTGGTTTCACTATCTTATGAACTTACTTTTACACCTGCCGACTCATGCTATATCAATGTGTATGAATTAAATATCCCAGTGGAAGAAGCAGATGTATTGTTTGGAACGTATAAAGGCAGTAACGACCGTACTGGCTTTATTCCACGTACAAGCGAAGCGGCTGAGGTGAGTGTGCATCCGGAATCTCTGACACAAACCCTGACTCCCAATCAAACAGCAGTACAGCAATTATCACTTAGTAATCATGGATCATCAAGCCTGAACTTCGAAGTATTTACTCAAACGAATGCGATACGGGATCAGAGTTTATCATCCACTATAAACAGCCATGCTGAAAAAGTCTTGTCAGTGTATGATCAGGCATCTACCAAAGAAGCATATACCTGTATTGCCAATGTTACTATGGGCAGTATTAACAACAGCAGTAGCTGGCAAAACGGAGTAGCGGACTACACCGCTTTGTTCACTGAGATTGAGAGTGGTGACAGTGTATCCATCATCCTCACTAATGGGAATCCATCGCCTGGCGACCAAGCCTCTGTGTGGGTAGACTGGAACAGTGACTTTGAGTTTGCTGTGGAAACAGAAGAAGAATATCCACTCGTTAGTCATGATGCGGGGAAGACCTTTGTTGGTTCTATCACTGTTCCAGATGGCACTGTCGATGGAATTTATCGCCTTCGCATACGCCTGACTTATGACCAGTATCCTCAACCCTACGGTGAATCGCTTTTTGGTGAGATAGAAGATTATTCTATCAAGGTGGTAAATAAATCATACGATAATTGGTTGTCGGTTGAACCTGCTTCAGGAACTCTTGAACCTGATGCGACAGCAAGCATAGAGGTGCTGTTTGATTCATACGACTTAGACCCGGGGCAATATACTGCTACAGTCCTGTTTGTTTTCGACGATGCAGCACATACAACCCTTAGTGTAGCTGTAACACTTCAGGTCAGTTCACCCGATCTGCCTAAACCACAACATCCCAGCTCAACCAATATCGGCCATGCCGTGCTGATTACCTGGGACACCCCTGAGATGGAAGGCGGAAACTATACTCTGACCGGTTATAAGATTTACCGCGATGGAGTTCAAATTGGAACTACATCAGATCAGGAGTTAGAATTTTTAGATGAGGAGGTAACTCTCACCACTTATATGTATGGAATTTCGGCAATATACGGTGAGCCTCAGCCTGGCGAATCGTATATGGCACATACAACTATTACTGTGTATGAGCCCGTTGGAATGCCATTCATAGAAAACTGGAACGAAGCTAACTTTACTGCCCATAACTGGAGCTTTAGCCCCATTCAAAGCAACTGGACAATAAATGAAACCGAAGGGAATCCAGAGCCAACAGCCGAGTTTACAGGGGATCCAGAAATAGTTGACTACAGAATTGCGCTTAAAAGTCCGGTCATTGATGCAAGAGATGTTACTGAGAATTTGTTTCTACAGGCTGATCTAACTCTTAATGACAACGCCGCCTCTGGCACCGAGAGTTTAGAGATATGGATATGGGATGGAGATAACTCTGCATGGGAATTGATTGATTCGTTCGTTAATTCAGGTACTTTTTCATGGGAGACCATACTCTACGACATAAGTGCATATGCCAAAGGCAATTATACGCTCGTTAAATTTGAAGCAACAGGTCAGGCATCCACCTCAATCAACGAATGGAGAATAGATAATATACGCATTTTTGAAAGCGATCTTGCACCCGAAATCACAGTGATTCCCACTCAGATATATGAAAATTTCCATAGCATAGGAGAAATAAAAACTCAAGCCTTGTTTATCACCAATATTGGCACAGCAAGCCTTGATTGGTCTGCCGAAATTGAATATGAAGATCAGGTTCAGACCTCTATCCTTTCACAACCGAAACACACTTTGGATCAAGTAGTGTTGAAAAACAATCACACTCGTGGCATTGATGACTGGCTAAGCCTGAGCACCTATAGTGGTTCTATCAATCCGGGAGCCACACAAAACGTGACAGTCATCATGAGCTCCGAGGATTTGTGGAACGGATCTTTCACAGCCAATATCATACTGAGCAGTAATGATACCAACACCCCCGAACTTTGGATACCTGTTTATATAGATATAGTTGTTGGGATGGAAGAAGAATTGGCGGATGCTGTCAAGGTATATCCTGTACCAGCTTCAACTTTATTGAACATCAAGTTTGCCGATGGATTTGAAACTATACGTCTGATCAATTCGATGGGGCAAATGGTGTATGAGCAACATATAGTTCATCACCAAAGTATTACTCTTACTCTTAACGGATTGGCTTCGGGTGTATATACTCTACAATGTATGAGCCGCACAGGCAACAACCTGCATAAAACCATACTCATAACGCCCTGAAACTATCTATAAAAAAAGGGAGGTAACCTCCCTTTTTTAGTAGCCATATATCATATATGCTGATATCTAAAAATTAGCTCGTACCGAGAACACGAAATTGCGTCCGGGGGCTGAGATTCCGGAGCTATAAGGTCTATACCTTTTATCGGTTAAATTTTCTATACCCGAGCTAATAGTAAATGTTTGCGAAAGCAGATATTCGGCTTTAAAGTTCAATGTATTCCATGCGGGTGCCCAGGTGTTTCCGTCGGCATCTTTGGCATAAAGCTCGTCTTTGGTTTTCTCACCGAAAGGCAGGTCTTCATGTGTCCGCTCGGCCATATACATCGAATATAGCTGCATGCGCAGTTTATTTGTTTTATACTGCAGGCGTGTTATCCCAAACATGGGTGGTGCATGTCGCGAACGGCTTGTTGAGCCGTCGTCCAACTCTTCTATACCGTATTGGTAGTTCAGGTCAGACATGATGCTAAAGCCAGCAGGCAGTTCAATTTCTAATCCAGCCTGGATACCGTACACATAAGCACTTGCAGCATTTTGTATCGCTTGTACACGGCTCATCTGGCCATCGTACACTATGCTGTCCAACCCTCCAAGATGATAATCACGTTTTACCATGGCATGGTCTAATATTGTATAATAGGCTGCTAAATCAATCTTGACCCTTTCGCCGAATTTTTTTGCTACACCTATGTCAAAGTTATAGGCATATTCAGCTTTCAGATCAGGATTAGGTACGGTTACACCACCAGCTTCCGAGTCGAATACTTTTCCGATATCATCCACATTAGGTGAGCGGAAAGCGGTACCAAAATTAGCACTGAGTACCCATTCCTGATTCGGGCGATAAACGCCACCAATGCTTCCGGTGAGTGCCCCGTTGTTGATAGAGGCCTCGGTAAAGGGAAAAGGATAAAAGTCAATATTAGGACTAAAATCGGCATTGATAATAAACTGGTTATATCGCAGACCTGCTAATGCAGTGAAAGTATTTGAAACGGTCACTTCGTCGTTGACATAAACAGCCAAAGAGCTCCAGTCGGATTTAGGATAACGAGAAGCACTAAGCTCTTCTATAGCTGTCGTCATATTGGTTTCAGTACCTTTAGATACCACATCATCATATATAAATTCGGCACCGTAATATAGCTTATGTTGTTTGCCCAAAGATTTTGTCAGATCAAGATTCACCGAGTAGGCTTCTACATTTTCTGTATTCACCCTGCGTTTCTTATTGTTCAATGCCCGGTCCATACGGCTCTCCTCAAACGATTGTTGTGCCAGCCTGAGGATCATCTCATCATACAATAAGGTATGTTGGGTATTGGTCAAACTAAAATTATTCATCATCCACTTTTGAGGGCCATAAAACCATTCGGCATAACGTAGTGTTCCGTTACGCATTCGGTTATTACGGTCGTAACGACCATAAGGCGAGGTCTCGGAATAATGAAACGCATATTGAAAATCCCATTTATCGTTGGGTCTGAACCGGATCTTTTGCATCATATTCATTTGTGAATATGCCGATGGTATTTGCAGCAAAGGATCTTCCTGATTTAATATCCTATCAATACTGTCAATACGTTGCACATAGATGGGCTTGATATAATCGTCCGGTCCGTGGCTTCCTTGTTTGAGGTGATCAAAATCCCAGTAACTGATACTGGTTACCATTGCCCATTTTTTCCATCCTACATTCGCATCAAAATGAGCAGTTTTCTCATTGTTAGCCGATGAAAACCGGCTGACCACCTTACCTTTGACAAAGGGCTGATCGGTATATGAGAGTTGGGGTGTCAGTGTCTGGAAGCTCATCACACCTCCTATGGCATCGCTTCCATAAATCACCGAGCCTGGGCCAAAGACTACCTCAGTGTTTTCAGTTGCAAAAGGATCCAGGTTAATGACATTTTGCAAGTTACCGGCTCTGAAAATGGCACTGTTCATACGTACTCCATCCACAGCATACAGCAGTCGGTTTGTAGCAAAACCCCTGATCATCGGGCTTCCACCACCCTGTTGGCTCTTCTGTATATAGACCTTACCTGAGACACCAAGCAGGTCGGCTGCTGTCTGAGGCTGCTGAAAAGCTACCTCCTTAGCCGAAACAGTCGAAATCTTAGCTGGGATCTTAGTTGATGACTGATGCCGCTTCGTTGCCGATACTACAATCTGATCTAAATTGATATAAGAACGCTGCAACTTCAACTCAAAACCAAGCTTCTGAAGGTCAGCAAAACTGACTGTCTCGGTTTTATAGCCTAATAAGCGAACCTCAATCTTTTCAGATGCAGCAAAAGAAGCCAGATCAGCCTGGCCCTTGCCATTAGTCATTGTAAAAGCCTTGGGCGATTCACTTGAAAAAGTGACTAAATCTAATGGCTCATGAGTTTCATTGTCAATAACAGTTACTATCTGAGTATATGCAGACATAGAAAAACTTATCATGAACCCAATTAATATGAGTTTTATTTTCATTCGTGTAAAGTAGTTAGTTAATAAAAAGAAAAATATCTCTCTCACTGTATGTGCCAAATAAGCAATGCCTTTCAGACATACAGCAAGATATTAAGCTACAAAAACACGTTTTTGGGAGGGGGTAATAAAGGAGTATGTAAAACTGATTGATAAAACGATATCAGATGACAAGCAAATTGCTGTGAATCTGTTTTGAAAGTCAACTCGTTTACTTTATTTCCGACAAAATAAAGAGAAAAATAAAAACTATTGAGTTGTTGCTTTTGTTCAAGCCGTCTGGCATTTTTTTTCATTGCAAAATCCATCAACCCAGCTATCTGCCTGTTGAGCTGTGTCTCTTCTTTATCCCAATAACACCAATAATAGGTAGTATCACCATGATTTTCACTATCATATATGTCATACATCTCCCCTTCAAACTCAAACTCACGGGAATGCTTCCACTTTAAACGACTTGTTTTTTCTGCTTGAGTAAACTTTAGCATGACAAGCATTTCCTTAGGGATGCCGTCCAACATTTTCTTCTTGACAGATTTTCGGATCTGTTTCCTTTGTAGCTGTAAAAATCCGTAATGCATTGGCAGTGGAGCTACAAAACAAAAAAGAAGAAAAACACCTATAATCCGGTTTTTCAACAATTAATTCTCTGTTTACCCTGAATTAAATCGTCCAAAAGTAGGAATTATCAGAAAACTATCAGGGATGACAAGAAAAAAACATGGATCAAACATATTTTGTCGCAATGCTGATCTTTGAACATATGATCATTCATAAACAGATATACTTCATGGCTATCATATCTGATGAAGTGCCTGAGATCACAAAAAATGTATAGAATGTCTTATTATTTTGGTATAAGTTACTACTTCTCAATTTTTTTCGATATGAATGAAGTTTAAAAGTTTTTTAATATCATATTTAGTTTATTTTCCGATAGTTAAGGCTTAGAATAAAAGAAGTTTTTAAAGATATAACCATCTTATTGGTTTTATCTTAATAAAAGAAACCTTACTTTTGGCTTCATATTTTTTTTGTTTCATTAAACATCCTACTCGAATGAAAAAAACTACCTTTTCAATTATTTTAGTTTGTTCACTTCTGTTTGGCTTTGGGTATCAAGGCATTAGTCAGGCCTATATGGTAAAGCGTGGCGAGCGTCCAACTATTGATCTGAACCAAGTTCCAAAAGAAGCTTACGAGCACAACACTATCATCATCAAATTAGCTGAATCACAAGATAAAGCTATAGAAACTTTAACGCATTCAAGTGGCAAGCAAGCTGTAGCACTCTTTGGGATAGCGCAAGTGGATCAGTTAAATATGCAGTATGCCGTTCAATCTGTGATGCCTCATTTTGCTACTAATGCCACTGTTTCTAAATTCACCGAACGTCATAAAGCATGGGGTTTTCATCGCTGGTTTAAGTTGGATTTAGAAGAAAGTGACGACATAGTAAGCATCGTCATGGCATACAGGTCATTGCCTGAGGTAGAATGGGCTGAGCCGGTTTATAAGAAACGACTAATCGCCCCTGTTGGAGAAGAGGTGCTTATAACAGCAGAAGCCGACCCGAAAGGAGCCGAATGGTTCCCTAATGACCCCCGCTTTAACGAGCAATGGCATTATCATAATACCGGGCAACAAGGCGGGACAGCCGGCAGAGATATTGACCTGCCCGAAGCATGGGAAATAGAAACAGGGAATAGCGATGTGATCGTTGCCGTTATAGATGAAGGCGTACAGTACACACATCCCGAATTAGCCGGTAATATGTGGGATGGCATAGGATTTAACTTTGTCAACAACACTAGTAATGTCGTACCTGGGAATCATGGGACACATGTGGCCGGTACTATCGCAGCCGAAAACGACAACAATCTGGGAGTTTCAGGTATAGCAGGAGGTACAGGCTCAGGCGATGGTGTGCGAATTATGAGCTGTCAGGTATTTCAAGGCTATTCCAATGGAGGATTCCATATAGCACCCGTATGGGCTGCTGATAACGGAGCTTCTATCTCACAAAACAGCTGGGGCTATAGTTATGCCGGTACTTTTGAACAGTCAGTGTTAGATGCGATAGACTATTTTAACGCCAACGGAGGAGGCGACGCCTTAGATGGTGGAATAACCATCTTTGCAGCAGGGAACGACGATTCCCAAGGTCAATGGTATCCCGGATGCTATTCAGGTGCATTTGCCATAGCAGCTACCAATAATCAGGACAAGAGATCATGGTACTCGAACTATGACACCTGGGTAGACATCTCAGCACCTGGCGGAGAAACTAATACAGTTACCGAAAGAGGTGTGCTAAGCACTTTAACTTCTAATAGTTACGGATTTTACCAGGGTACATCAATGGCCTGTCCACATGCATCTGGCGTTGCCGCTTTGATGATATCTATGGCTTACGGCCTATTATCCAATGAAGATGTAGCTGAAATACTTCGCACAACTACCGACGATCATTATGATGTGAACCCTAGCTATATAGGGAAATTAGGTACGGGACGGTTAAATGCTCTCAACGCATTGTTAGAAACCCAAAACTACCTGACTGGCGTAACTAATCCACGATCTTTCAAAGCCACAGGCATAAGCACAAATACCATTGAGTTAGAGTGGAATTTGAACCCCGACAACAACAATGTACTCATCCTTTGGTCAGCAGACGGCACTTTTGGTGAGTTGCAAGATGGCACTACCTATAATGTGGGTCAGGCAATCAACGGTGGAGGTATAGTCCTTTATAAAGGTAATAACACTGAGTATACACATAACGGCTTAGAAGCCAATACAAAGTACTTTTATAAGGCATTCTCCTTTAATGCAGAAAACACTTATTCCAGCGGGAAGATAACCTATGCATGGACTCAATGTGACATACTTACCGAGTTGCCTTATTTTCAGGACTTCAACGAAAGTGCAAGTCTCCCTAACTGCTGGGACGTACAGGATAATCAAGGGAATGGTCAAGTGTGGGCATTTGGGACTATCAGTGGAGGTCTGACCGGAACTACAGGAAATTATGCATATCTTGACAGCGATGGATTTGGCAGTGGCAACACACAGAACACCGACCTGATATCACCACTGTTCGACCTAAGCGAGTACATGGAGGTTGAAATAGAATTCAAACATTATTTCAGATCCTATTCGAATAATGTAGTCAGCTTCCACTACTCAATAGACGGAGGCAATACATGGACACAAGTAGAAAGCTGGTCAGCAACAACATCCAACCCAGCTAACTTCACTGTTACTATTGATGAACTTACCGGTCAGAGTAATGTGCTGTTAAAATGGAATTATACAGGATCGTGGGGCTATTATTGGTGTGTGGATGACGTTTCAATCACAGGCGAAAGCAATATCCCGGGAGCACCTACTACAGTAACTAATCCCAATCCGTCGAATAACGCTGTCAACGTAGCTACAGATGGGCAACTGAGTTGGTCATGGGGTAACAACACTAATAAATATGATCTCTGGTTTGGAACAGCCAACAATATGCAGCTTGTCGTATCTCAAGCCGATGCCGGAAGCCAGGGAACAACCGGAAGCTATAGCTATAGCAATCTGCAAACCAATACTATTTATCAGTGGCAATTAGTATCGTACAACACTAATATTGGCATGGAGAAAAACGGACCTGTTTGGAGTTTCAGAACAGAGTTTGATGTAATCAATCCACCTTATTTTGAAGATTTTGAGGCTGAGTTTCCTCCATTAGGATGGACTATATATGATGTGGATGGCTCACCTAACGTACGTACATGGGAAGTTTCAACGGCACAAAATCATACTCCGGGAGGTAACAGATCGGCATTTCATAATTACGGCCCCAGCTCACAAATCGAAGATGGATGGCTTGTAACACCTAAGTTAGCACTGCCCGCCAATTCAGGAATAAATTTAAGCTTCTGGAATTACAACACCTTCCCAAGCTGGTATGAGAAAAATAGCGTACTGATAAGCGCAGGTGACGGCACACCACAAACCGGCAATTTTGTTGAGCTTTGGTCACCCGCTTCAATCACCTCTGCATGGACAGAGACCAATATCGACCTTTCTGTGTATGCAGGACAAGAAGTGTATATCGCATTCCGTTATCAAGGAAGCAACGCACACGCCTGGCATGTAGATGATGTAGAATTCAGCCTTACTGTAGCCGAACCGGTGATCAATATCAACCCTATGCAACTTAACGAGACTCTGTCAACAGGACAGACATCCGTCAAACAGCTTACAGTATCAAACACCGGAGCAGCTGATTTGGAATTTCAGATAGAAGTCACGACTGAACAAAAGAACATACGCTTACTACCTGTAATCCAACAAGATTATTCAAAAGCACCTATACATTTTGATTGGAGCAGCATCGAATTTCAAAAAGCTAATAAGCAATCAAATAACAGCGCTCCGACACATATTACAGATGAAGAGATCATACGCTATGACAATGGAATAAACGATGATGCTATTGGTCTGACTAACGGAGGCACCTTTGAAGTAGCTGCCTACTGGCCTGCCTCTACTATGGCACAGTATGTCAATATGCAGCTTGAGAAAGTTGAAGTGTACATCAATGATGTCCCTTCATCAGCTGTTATTAAGATATACGGACAAGGCACATCATCCTCACCCGGTGCTTTATTGTATTCACAAAGCTTTAGCTCTACACCCGACACATGGATCACTGTCGAATTGGATACCCCTGTTGGTATCACAGGCAGCGATATCTGGATTGGGTACGAAGTAACTCATGATGCCGGTCAGTTTCCTGCCGGTTGCGATGCAGGCCCTGCCGTAGTTGGCTATGGTGATATGATAGCTCTTGGAGGTGCCTGGGATCCTATCTCTGTCATAGCAGGATTTGATGTGAACTGGAACATAGCCGGCTATCTTGTCGAAGACAGTGGTCCTGTAGGTGAATGGCTGAGTGCCTCACCATTATCCGGTACACTCACAACCGGACAAAGCCTCACTATTGATGTCAGCTTTGATGCGTATGGCCTCCCGACAGGAACTTATTCTGGAAGCTTAGTGTTCAGCTCCAACGACCCGACAAATCCTGTTGTTGAGGTACCGGTCACCTTAGAAGTAAGTGCTACTGCTGCTGTGATCACCCTTGATCCGGAATCCTTAGTGTTCTCCGTACCTGAAGCCGGAAGCCAGAACCTTACTCTTACTATTGGTAACACAGGTGATGCAGGCTTAGACTGGTCAGCCACGATTCAGTATCTGACACAGCTTACTACAGCTGCTATCAGTGTGCCTGAAGGGCCTGAGCCTGTAACGCAAGCTGATGTTAGCTTTGCTCTTGCCGGCACACAGTCCGGTGGCGCAGCTGCCACACACCAAAGCCGTGAGACTGTTATCCTCCACTATGATGGCGAAAATAATGATGCCATAGGCCTGGAAGGAGGTGGCTCTGCATATATTGCCGCACGCTTCCCAAGCGATATGGTCAGTATTTATGCTGGTTATACATTAGAAAGTGTAGATATATATATACATGATGTTCCAACTAATTGCATCCAATATATCTGGGGAGCCGGTACATCCACCACTCCTGGAGAAATATTACATCAACAATCATTCACAGCTACAGGCTATAGCTGGAACACCATTACTCTTTCTTCCCCTGTAACTCTTTCAGGGCAGGATATATGGGTTGGTTACTCAGGTACTCATGAAGACCAGCAATTTCCAGCCGGCTGTGATGCAGGCCCGGCTAATCCACAGGGCGACTGGATATCCGTTGATGGAATCAACTGGATTCACCTGTCATCATTTGGATTTAGTAACAACTGGAATATTCGTGCGTTGATCAACAGTGGAAGCGACTTCAACTGGTTGAGCTTCAGCCCCACTACAGGCTCTGTAGCAGCAGGTTCTACTCAAGATGTTACTGTTACTGCCGATGCAGCTGATCTGCCCGTGGGCGCCTTTAACGCTAATATAGTGATTGAAAGTAACGACCCCATCAATCCGGTTAAGATACTACCAGTGACATTGAATGTGCTTGTTGGTATAGACGAAAGCAGTATGGATCAGATCAGTGTGTATCCTGTACCGGCTAATAGCTTACTGAATATCAAATTGGTTGATGGCGTACGGCAAATACGAATGATCAATATGATGGGTCAGGTAGTGCATGAGATCGGTCTGAACGGTGAACTAAATAAAACTGTTGACCTGACTGGCTTACACAAAGGTGTATACACCTTGCAATTCATTAACACATTGGGCGAACCTTATCATAAAACTATTATTATTACTGAATAACAAGAAAAAATTTCTTAAGAAGGCCATTTCTAAACGAGATGGCCTTTTTTTATTTTCCAATTCGTTTCATCACTAATCCAACACTTTTACTAGTATAAAAAGTACTATTCACGCAGAACTTCAGGTAAATTCCCATACATTTGTCTTGTTTTTATCCCTACACATATGAAAAAGTATTTGCCCTTTTCAGTATTTCTTTTACTGATAGCCCTATTGATTGCTTCCTGTGCCAAGGTACCCCTCACAGGCCGCAAGCAGATCAACCTTATTCCTGGTTCTCAGATAATGAGTATGAGTTTTCAGCAGTACGATCAGTTTTTGAAAGAAAACCGGCTTTCTACCAATCAGGAGCAGACAGCTATGGTCAAACATGTTGGTCAAAAGATACAACACGCTGTTGAGAGTTATTTTTCCGAAAAAGGTTTATCCAAGCAGTTAAAAGGCTTCCAATGGGAATTTAACCTGGTTGATAGCCCAGAAGCCAATGCCTGGTGTATGCCTGGTGGCAAGGTAGTCTTTTACACAGGTATTTTACCTATTACAAAAGATGAGGCTGGATTAGCTGTAGTGATGGGTCATGAGATAGCACATGCCATAGCTGAGCATGGGAACGAGCGCATGAGTCAAGGCTTGATCACCGAGTTAGGAGGGATTGCCCTTTCGGTAGCCCTTCAGGAAAAGCCTGAGCAAACTCAGGCGCTATGGCTGACAGCCTATGGATTAGGAAGTCAGGTAGGTGTTATGCTTCCGTTCAGCCGGCTGCACGAAAGCGAAGCTGATCGCTTAGGCCTTATCTTTATGGCAATGGCCGGATATGATCCCGAACGAGCCGTGAGCTTCTGGCAACGAATGGCCGACATGAAAGGCGGACAAGCTCCTCCGGAATTTTTAAGCACACACCCTTCTGATGCCAAACGCATCGAACAAATAAAGAAATGGCTGCCCGAAGCTATGCAGTATTACAAAAAGCAAAGCACACCAACAAAAATTAAAATCAAATGAACCAAAAAACTATCTTATCTATACTAGGCATCACCTTGCTGTTTATCGGCTGCCAGAGTACAAAAACCACTACCCGAAGCATACCCGACTTCATACAGGAAGACCATGCCAGCACAGCATACCATTTTCCGCAAGGTACGTATTATCATTACGAATTTAGTGGTGAGAATATGTATGACTTTGATGAAAAGGCAGTTATCTCAAAATTATTAGCCGACAAGATCATTCCGCAGGATGTGTGGTACAAGCCAGGCTCTTCCAATTGCTCACCACCGGGTAGTGATATGGCAATGACAGTCATCGTAAGCCCTTCGTTGATCATCCGATTTGACAAAACAAACGACAAGATCAACGCATATGGGTTCACTGCTGCCGACGAGCCTTCCACAGGCGACTGTGCATATTACGTCAGGCATTACTCATTTAAATAAGCCATTATTTTTTACCCTTTGAAGAAGGTCTGAAACGATACACTACTGTCAGGTCTTTTTTATCCGGTTCGGGTATATCCCAGTATGGTTTCTCCTGATCAGGCTCTGCATCTGAATCGGGCTTATCATCTATCTCCGACTCAAGTTCCCATGAATATACTTTACGTTGAGGGCCTTCTTTTCTGTAGAAGAATGCCAGGATCAGGCCGGCAATCAGGCCACTGAGATGTCCTTCCCATGAAATATTCTGTTCGGGAAAAAACTGTGGGAAGACACCCCATATCATCCCGCCATACAAAAAGACCACCACAAAAGATAAAGCCATCAAACGAGTGTCTCGACGTAAAAAGCCACTTATCAACAAAAAAAACGCTAATCCATATATCAAACCACTGGCTCCAATATGATAGCTCCCACGAGCTCCCAACCATACCCAGATACCGGTAAGCAATACAATCATGATCGTTACCTTAGTGGCTATAGAGCGATAGAAATAGTACAATGCCGATCCTAATACCAACATAGGCACAGTATTGGCCATCAAATGCTTCCAGTCGGCATGAAGAAAAGGCGATAGTATAATACCGGGCAGTCCATCCACATGCAAAGGATGAATACCTAAGAAGGATAAACGGAAGTTCAGCACCCATTCGATAAATTTCACCAACCACATCAAAAGCACTAATGCAATTGGTACGAACAGGCTGTTGATCAGTTTTTTTTTCTCAGTAGTCATAGGCTTATCAGACGTGTAAAAATACTCAAAAGAAGCTTTGTATTTATCCGCCCAAGATATCTCTATCTGTAAAAGACAGTTATACTCACTCTTATCGCATTTATAGGATATTTTTTGAGTATTTTTGCATTAAATTCACATAGAATGGAACTTAATGCTTTGACGGCTATTTCACCTATAGACGGGCGTTATAGCGAAAAAACCAGACCGCTGTCTGCCTATTTCTCAGAATATGCCCTCATTCGTTATAGGATATTAGTTGAAACAGAGTACTTCATCGCATTGTGCAACCTAGCTTTGCCACAGCTTCAATCGTTCGACAAAGGCAAAACCTCCGTTTTAAGATCGCTTTATCTTGAGTTCGACATAAAAGATGCTATGGAAGTCAAGGAAATAGAGAAAACTACTAACCACGATATCAAAGCCGTTGAATATTTCCTAAAAAAGAAGTTCGACAGCATAGGACTTGTAGCTTTCAAAGAGTTCATCCATTTTGGACTTACCTCACAAGACATCAATAACGTAGCTTTGCCTCTAATGCTGCGCGATGCCTGGCACCATATAGTTCACAAACTCATTCTCCAGCTTTTGAATAAGATACGATCTCTGGCCGATGAGTGGCAGGCAGTGGCTATGCTTGCACGAACCCACGGACAGCCGGCTTCACCCACGCTACTAGGAAAAGAATTTGGAGTATTTGCCGAGCGTATTCAAAATCAGTTGGAGCTGCTTGAAAAAATTCCTTTCTCCGCTAAGTTTGGTGGTGCTACAGGCAATTTCAACGCACATCACATAGCCTATCCTGATATAGACTGGATCAGTTTTGCCAACCGCTTCATTGAAAACAATATGCAGCTTCACAGGCAGCAGACCACTACCCAGATCGAACATTACGACTATCTGGCTGCCTGGTTCGATGGGCTCAGCCGGATCAATACCATACTTATCGATCTGAGCCGCGATATATGGCTGTATGTGATGCAGGATTATTTCAAACAAAAAATCAAAGAAGGTGAGATAGGTTCCTCAGCTATGCCCCATAAGGTCAATCCTATCGATTTTGAAAATGCGGAAGGCAATTTAGGGATCGCTAATACACTGCTCAATTTTCTATCCGATAAGTTACCTGTCAGCCGGCTGCAACGCGATCTGACCGACTCTACCGTCAGCCGCAACATAGGTGTTGCCATAGCTCATACTACTCTTGCCATGCAAGGTATTATACAAGGTATGGGCAAATTAGTGATCAACGACTTACGAATAAAAGCTGACCTGGAGTCAAACTGGGCTGTGGTGGCTGAAGCCATTCAAACCATACTCAGACGCGAACAAGTGGAAGGAGCTTATGAGTTACTGAAAGAACTTACCCGAACCAATACCGTCATCACCAAGGACCGCATACATAAGTTTATTGAAAAGCTTCCTGTTTCCGATAGCGTAAAACAAGAAATGAAGCGTATCAGCCCACATAATTATACCGGGATCAGCCGATGAAAAAAAAACAAAATAACTTTTACCGCATCCTCTCATTTGCCAAACCATTTTGGAGTTATGCGCTTTTGAATGTGTTTTTCAATCTGTTGGTCATCGTATTTTCGCTGTTCTCATTGGCATTATTGGTTCCTTTCCTCAACCTGCTTTTTGGCACAGAGGAATTAGTTACTATCAAGCCTGCTTTTGCTTTCAACACGGATACCTTATTAGGGTATATGAATTATCTCATCAGCCGGATCATCATCAGTGAAGGGCATCGTGCTGCTTTGGTATTCATTTGTCTTGTGCTGATAACATCATTCTTCCTTCGTAATCTGGCCCGTTTTATGGCAAGCTATTTCATGGCTAATGTACGGGTTGGTTCTGTGCGTGAGATGCGTAACGCTATCTTTAGCAAACTGCTTATATTACCGCTTTCGTTTTATCATAAAAACAAGAAAGGCGACATACTCACCCGTATCACCAATGATGTACAAGAAGTGGAGTACTCCATTATGAACTATTTGGAGATGCTGATACGTGATCCGATTACTATACTTGCTTTTATAGCATTTATGTTTTCGATGAGCCCTCAGCTTACACTTTTTGTGTTAGTGATCTTACCTGCTGCCGGATTCATTATAGGGCGTATTGGAAGGGTCTTGAAAAAAGCATCGCGACAAGGCCAGCAACGCATGGCCGAGATGCTGTCAACCGTAGAGGAATCAATATCGGGATTAAGAATCATCAAAGCGTTTAATGCCATAGTATATTCTGATGAAAAGTACAGAGACCAAAATCGCGGATATGCCCGCATACTGACAAAGATTTACAGGCGGCGCGACCTCAGCTCTCCCATGAGTGAGTTCTTATCAGCCGCAGTAATAACTATCGTATTATGGTTCGGAGGAAATATGGTCTTAGCGGAAAACTCTAGCTTAGGCGCCGCTGATTTTATCACGTATATCATTATCTTTAGCCAGATACTGCCACCGGCCAAGTCTTTCTCACAAGGCTTTTACAGCATACAAAAAGGAATGGCATCGGTAGAGCGTATTTTTGAGATATTAGATGCGGAAGAGGTGATCATTGAAAAACCGGATGCATTGACCGTGACTGACTTTACCGACAAAATAGAATATCGCCACGTACATTTTAGTTATGGACATGATGAGGTGCTTAAAGACGTATGCCTGACCATTGACAAAGGCAAAGTCATTGCTATAGTAGGTGAATCAGGAGGAGGAAAATCAACTATGGTGGATTTGTTACCCCGTTTTTATGATGTAACCTCAGGAAACATATTGTTAGACGGCCATGATCTGCGCGATATGAAAATTGATGGATTGCGAAGCCTGATGGGTATAGTCACTCAGGAAAGCATCCTATTTAATGATACGGTATATAATAATATTGCTTTTGGTAGTGCTCATGCTAGTCCAGAGGCTGTAATAGAGGCTGCCAAGATTGCAAATGCCCATCATTTTATCATGGAGATGGCCTATGGATATGACACTACTATAGGCGACAGGGGTTCGAACCTCTCGGGCGGACAAAGGCAACGGCTGAACATCGCACGTGCAGTCTTAAAAAATCCTGCTATCCTTATCTTCGACGAGGCTACCTCTTCATTAGATACCGAATCGGAGCGATTAGTACAGGAAGCACTGGCCAAGGTGATGAGTAACCGGACAGCTATCATCATAGCCCATCGCCTTTCTACTGTCCAACATGCGGATGAAATTATCGTCATGCAAAAAGGACAGATAGCCGAGCGTGGCACACACGATGAACTTCTCAAGAAAGCCGGTGTGTATAAACGCCTGTATGATTTGCAATCATTTAATTGAGAAATGAATATGAGATTGGCGAAAAGGGCTTATTTTTGCCACACCCATACGGCCCCGTAGTTCAATGGATAGAATAGCAGATTCCGGTTCTGTCGGTTGGGGGTTCGAGTCCCTCCGGGGTCGCTAAAACCGTTAACAGTAATACAGTGTTAACGGTTTTTTAGTTAGCAACGCTAATAATCAGCTTAGCTACGACAAGGTAATACCAGTAAAAAACAATAATAATATCTGATATCCGACTATATGTGTTATAAGTTAGGGATCACCCAATCCCAACACAGTCATGAATTATTTTTCAATGTAGCAGATGCAGCCTCGTTAATTGCATTACTTTTGCGGCAAATTGCCAACAAAGAGACCAAAGGTAATCTATTGAACTAAATAACAATAATATAGGTCTGCAAATTACCCGAATATTCCATATACTGTATTATTCGATAATATTTTTTTTTATGATCAAAGATAACAGCCAGCAGATTGCGCTCACCTATGGCTCCGAGCAACTTACCTACGAACAACTATTCGGGAAGATAGATTATTTTTCAAGACTAACCACCATATCGCCTGGCAATCATATTGTACTTTTTTCTCACAACCGGCCTGCCTGGATTTACACCTTTTACGCCGTCTTGAAAAAACGTGGAATAGTAGTCCCCGTCGACTATATGTCATCAGCTTCAGAGCTAGCGCATATACTCGGTGATTGTGATCCCACAGCAATTTTCTGCTCCCAAGCCAATCTCGTGGTTCTGTATCAAGCTATAGGAATGGTAGGCTGTAGTGTCCCAGTGATTCTAATTGACGAGCATGAAGACTTCATTTGCAATCCTCAGACTACTTGCGGCATAAAAGATTTTCAAACAGATGACACAGCTGCCATCATATATACTTCAGGTACGACGGCTAATCCCTTAGGTGTCGAGCTCACCTACAACAATCTCATCTCCAATATTGAAGCTGTAAGCAAGCATATTCCTATTTATAAGCCCGACTCAAGGGTATTAGTGCTGCTTCCGCTACACCATATCTTCCCGTTGATGGGAACCATGATAGTACCACTTTATATTGGAGCGAGTATCTCCATAAGCCCGGGCATGGCCTCAGAAGAAATCATCAGTACCCTACAGGCTAATCGAATTACCATCCTGATCGGCGTACCCCGCCTGTATGCCGCAATCCATAAAGGGATTACAGAAAAGATTGGCCAAAGTACTATAGCATCAATACTTTTTAAGTTAGCAAGAAAAATCAATTCAAAGCGATTTTCAAAAACTATCTTCGGAACGGTTCATCGTCGTTTAGGCGGCTCTCTTGAGGTGCTTGTTTCAGGTGGTGCTGCTTTGGAAATCGAAGTAGGTAACGATTTTAAGACATTAGGATTTGAAGTACTTGAAGGCTATGGCATGACCGAGGCAGCACCACTGATAACTTTTACCCGTCCGGGAAGAGTCAGGATAGGATCGCCAGGTGAGAAAATGCCGGGTATTCAGATCCGTATCGAACAAGGTGAAATAGTGGCAAAAGGCGCTAATATCATGAAAGGCTATTATAAGAACCCCACTGCTACCGCAGAAGTACTCAAGAATGGCTGGTTATATACCGGTGACTTAGGTTATATAGATAAGGAAGGATACCTGTATATAACCGGAAGAAAAAAAGAGATAATCGTACTGCCAAATGGAAAAAATATCAATCCAGTTGAGTTAGAAGACTTGCTGCTCAACTCACCCTTAGTAAAAGACTGTGGGATTTTTTATCATGAAAAACAGCTTCAGGCATTGATACTTCCCAACCAGAAAGCTATGGCAGTATATCCCGGACGTACTACCGAAGATATTCTCCGCCATGAATTGATAGCTCCCTTTAATCGGCAAGTTTCTCCTTTTAAGAAAATTATGCGAATCCATATTACCGACAAGGAATTACCGCGTACCAGATTAGGGAAACTTCAACATTTTAAATTAGCCGGACTACTTCAGCAACAGCCTATAACAGAAATAGTACAGCCTGTTTTTATGCAACCGGAATACCAGATGATAGCAGGATACCTTGAAAAAGAAAAAGGGCAAAGGGTGCTGCCTTTTCATCATCCCGAACTTGACATAGGGCTTGATTCGCTCGATAAGATCGGATTTCAGGAATGGTTGCTGCACACTTTCGGGCTAAGTCTGCCTGCCCATCAGATAGCAGATTTTGTGAATATTGCCCAATTAGCCGAATGGGTTGGCAACCATAAAACAAAACTACAAGAGATTGATGTCAACTGGAAAGATATTTTACAAGAAAAATCATTGTTTAAACTACCTTCGACCTGGCACATCGGTAGTATTGCATTCAGGATTTCACGCTATCTGATCTACAGCTATTTCAGATTCAGTGCACGGGGTATGGAAAAAATTCCTGATGGGCCTTGCATCATAGCACCCAACCACCAAAGTGCATTCGACGGTCTTTTCGTTGCTTCAGTAATGAAAACTAAGCAGATCAGGGAAACATACTTTTATGCCAAGGAAAAGCATTTCAGAAAAAGAATACTCAAATTTCTGGCTGCAAAAAACAATATCATCATCGTCAACCTAAACCTCGATCTGAAACAATCCATACAAACCCTTGCAGAAGTCCTTCATCAAAAGAAAAAACTCATCATTTTCCCTGAAGGAACCCGCACTTTAACCGGTGAGCTAAGTCATTTTAAGCGCACTTTTGCTATTTTAGCACGCGAACTAAAAGTACCCATCATTCCGGTAGCTATTCATGGAGCCTATAAAGCCATGCCTAAAGGTAGATACCTTGCACGTTTTATGAGCAAAATCAAGGTAGAGTTTCTGCCCGCAGTTCATGTGGAAGACCAAAACTATGATGCGATTTGCCTGTTAATCATGAATCAGATACAAAATAGCCTGAATACCAGCGAAATATGATAAGCATATTGTTGGACATTTTGAGGCAACAAAAAACCACAGCTGCATTCCCCTATAATCCAATACAACTTATTTTATATCTTTGCAGCTTTTCCTGAAGAAGGTAAGATATTGATAGATCATTTTTGAATCAAACCATTAAAGTACGCATCAAGCTCCGCTGGATTTCATGCACTTATAAAACAAAACATTAGTAGTCATACGCATGCTATTGAAGAGAACCTCTTTGTTATTCTTACTCACACTTATCACTATATCAACCCATTCACAGGAGACTATCGAACACAACCAGGCTGTTTCTTTTGGAGTAGCCTACACAGGCGATTTATTGTCGAATTTCTCCGGAGGGATAAAAAAAGGGACCGCTTATTTAGGATTAACCGAACTAGATTTGACACTTAACACCGAAGCTGCCAGGCTATGGAAAGGTGGTACTTTTTTTCTGAAAGCCAGCAACACACATGGAGCTACACCTTCTGAAGATCTGATAGGCGACATACAGATAGTATCGAATATCGAAGCAGGCAAGCACACTTATCTGCAAGAGTTTTGGTTTAAACAGCAGATCAAAAATGTGGAAATCACAATTGGATTGCAAGATTTGAACGTGGAGATCACTCGTATTGCCAATGGCGAACTGTTCGTTCATAGTTCATTTGGAGTTCTACCTATCATAGCTCTTAATCTTCATGCCCCTATCTATCCGCTGACCTCCACCGGGATAACCGCCAAATGGAACATCAACGGCAACATGTCGTGGCTCAATGCTGTGTATGACGGAACACCTACCGATTTTGATTACAATCCGTATAACCTTAACTGGAGCCTCAACCAAGGCGATGGCGTGCTGATCGTTTCAGAATTCCAAAACCAGTTTGAAATACACGACAAAAAGGGAATCTATAAGGTAGGCGCCTTTATCCACAACCATTTTATCGAACGAACTTTCTTCTCCGATTTTCCTGATTCACTCAACACCAACACATCGGGTGCTTATTTGAATTACGAACAACAGCTATGGCATCAGAAGCACAAGGAGCTCAATGTGTTCGTACATACCGGATACAGTCCGTCAGAGATCAGTCTGAATTGTTTTTATTTCGGGATGGGGATCAACGCAACAGGCTTTTTAAGCAAGCGCAACACAGATATACTTGGATTAGCAGCAGCCTACGCCAAACTAAGTAATGGGTTAGGACATGAGACCATCATTGAGCTTAGTTGGAAACACCAAATTTGTTCATACTTTTTCATACAGCCTGACCTTCAGTATATTATACATCCGGCAGGCAGCTACAGTGGGTTGAAAAATGCGTTAGTAGGCTTGATGCGTATAGGATTTGAGCTATGAACCGTTTAGGGAGAAGATACGGCAAGCTATTTCGTTTACGCTTAAAACGACCTCATTAAAAGTTCTTACTGAAATACATATTCTCCGATTGAAACACTACATATAGTGTACGACCTTCGTCGTCTGCAAGCCTGAGCAGTTGTACCTCCTTATTGGTAAGTGCGTTGTAGGTCTTCACACCTGACTCGGCCAGATCCCATAAAGAAGCTCCATCTACAGGAAGCACTTGTTTTTCTTCTTTCTTCATCCAGCTTATTACCGATTGTGCCAGCTCCCTACCTCCTTCCACAGTTCGTTGGAAAGCTAAAAGAACCGATAAGTTACGACTCACTTCTTGTTGATTATTGAACTCAGCGTTCAAGGCTGCCAATAATTGTTCTCTACTTTCATGTTTTGGATCAACAATATGATACTGAGGCATATGAGAAATAATTGGCTCCGAATGTAGCTTTGCTGTCAGCATGGGTAGTTCCATCAGGTCGTACCGATTTTCTTCTGACAGCAATTCAGGTTCTGGTTTCACCTGAGGCATTAAGGCAACAGGTTTTTCCATGCGAGGTGTATGATCAGAAGTATGGGTCAGATCAATCTTATCCGGCACTGGTATCATGGGAAGACTGACCAGAACAGGCTGCTCAATATTGTGAGTAGGGTAGTTCACTTCCGGCATCAGCAACCAGCCTAAGCCAATAAGCAGCAACAAGCTCGCAGCTACTGCCACATACCTGTATAACCTGGTCTGAACCGGTATTAATGATTTCCGCAGCTGCGATTTGAAGGGATAAACCACTTGCGTGTCAGGCTTGAAATAAAGTTTCCCAAACAGTTGAAATTCTGGCTCCAACTCTGGATTTAGCTTCAGAAACTCTTGCAAGCTATTGGTTTCTGCTTCGCTAAGCGCGCCTTCATAAAATGCGATGAACCAATCATCGGTATTCTGCTCTGCAACAGTACTATATGTATGTAACTCAGGTCGTTTCAAACTTTCTTTATCTGGAAATTGGAGTGTAGTCTCAGATAATACCGGCAAATCACCGCTTAGGTCTTCCCAGGTGCCAAATTCAGGATGATCTAAGATAAACTGCTTCAGCAAAGCAGCTTCTGCTGCATTCAGCCTGCCTTCCCATAAATCAAGCAGCCAGGCTTCATATGTATGTTTGCTAAGCTTCATCTATTTATCCTCCAACACATAATCTATCTTAGTGATATAATTTCGCAAGGATTTTCTGGCTCTGAAAATATATACCTTTACCTGTGCTTCACTCAATCCGGTGATACCACCTATCTCATCGTAGGAATAACCTTCATAATCACGTAACAACACTACCGTACGTTGCTTTTCAGGCAAGGTACTCAACGCCTTGTTCAAAACCTCTTTCAGATCGCTATAGGTGTTAAACTCTGCTTCACTATTATGATGCCAGTCTTCTAACCTTGTCAAACGCTCTTCTTTTCTGATCAGATCAATCATGGTATGATAGGCGGTGGTAAACAAGTACGACTTGCTTTTATCGTAAGCGATATCAGATACTTTTTGCCACATACGTGTAAACGACTCCTGGACTATATCTTGTGCCATATCCTCATCGCCTGTGTTCTTGAGAACAAAGCGATACACTCCATCAGCATACTGATCTACACAGCTGTTGAATTCTTTTTTTGTCATTGCAAATGATACCGGCACATATCTTCTTAGACGAACAACACACCCAAAAAGTTACTGTGACAACTAAAATATTTCTTTCTACCAAACAATGAGTTTAACAGGTTTATATTCCTGATCAGCAGGTACAATATAGTACATTCCTGTTTCTAATTTATTCACTGTCAGAACCGTCTGCCCTGCCTTGAATGTAAATTCAGCTATTTTACGCCCTTGTAAATCCATCAGCTCCATGTCAATAGCCTTTTGACTGTCATGGCGAACAATCATAAAATTTCCTGTGCTAGGATTGGGGTAAACCGCCCATGACTGTTCAAGACCCGTTTGATCAGCAATACCGGTATAGGTTGACACCGAAATATCTTTCAGGTACAAATTATTTCCATAATTATTGAATCCTTCAAACCTGATTTTTACACCGTTTTGTCCAGCATATTGACTAAGACTAACTGACGGGCATGGAGCCCCGAAATCACCGGCATAGCACCAGTCTTCATCCGATGTTGGTACGAACGATTGTGTAGTAGGCGGTGCTGTTTCAAAGATACCATTACCGTTAGGACCATTGGCATACACCCTTTGCCAGCTCTCACCACAATCAGGCGATACGCTGATGATCAATGAGTCAACCTGCATATGCCGCTGGGCATACGCATAGCTAAAACTGAGCCAGGCATTCTCCACCTTAGTTAAATCAAGAGGCGGGCTTTCCAAATAATCACGCTGGCCCATATTGGTATACGCAAAGAAATTCAACCAGACGGCATTTATTTCATCACCCAGATTGATAATTTCCCAGGTACGCAGCGCATCCGGATTGACAACTTTCCATCCTGTCTGCTTTATGTCAGCTACATTAAAGTCTTGTTCATACGGAAGTTGATAGCCGCCAAATTGTATATAATCCTCCCGAATCAATGTAGAAGAACCGGTTTGATTGACTGCTGTCAGACTTACAGTATATGCTGTATTTTCCATAAATTGCACTACAGGCTCGGCTGATTGCGAATCGGTGCCTTCTAAAAATTGTAATGTAGATGGTTCGAAAGACCAGTTCCATTCATCAGGACAGTTCGTCGTCTGATCGGTAAAACGCACGATCATACCCGCACATCCAATAGTATCCGACGCCACAAAATCAACTATAGGTGCTGCAGCCTGAGTTACAGTAACACAGTTTTCGCATACTAAGGTATGACTGCCTGATGGGTTGGTAACAGTTAGTGAAACATTGTAAACTCCTTGGTTATTATAAACGATATGTCTTGGATGCTGTTCGGTTGAAGTCGAAGGCTCGCCACCTTCAAACTCCCATTCCCAACTATATGGTATCCCGTTTGACAGATCAGTAAAATCTAAATAACAATGAGCAGCTACTGTTGCATCAGACAATTCAAAATCGGCTACAGGCATGCTGTAATAAGGCGTTGAGCTCCACAGGCCTCGCCCATAGGTGCCTGCACGTACTAAATCACCCGAAGGGTTATCGGGCGAATAATAAATCTCTATCTCAGTAACTTTGGCACTGGCGGGCATCCCATTAGCAAAGAAGACCCATTCATCCATAGACATATCCCGATAAAACACACCTATATCAGTCCCAAGATATAATCCCTCTCTACTATTGGAATAATACGCAATGGAATTGATTTGTATGTTGTTCAGGTTAGCCGTAATATTATGCCAGTGCTGACCTCGGTCAACCGATTTATACAAAGCTGTCTGCTGTGCCAGATACACTATATCGGGGTCATCAGGATGGCATTCGATAGCTGTAATGGTATTGTTGGTAGGGAGTTTGGAAGTAAGTATTGTCCAATCCACCTGATCATCTTTTGCACGATCAGCTCTGTATAACTTAGCACCTGAAGATGTATAAATTATGTTACGGTCGGCTTTTGACTGTACCAACACATTCAGGTCGCCACCAGTAAAAGCACTGATCTTTTCCCATTGTACCTGATTCGAGTTTCCAGTCTTGATATTAGTACTTCGCCAAACATTTTTATATCCTACAAACATCGTATTACCATCTTCATGGTCAATCTGAAAAGGGGTTACCCATGCACCGCTTTCGGTAATGCCGTTTGTTCCGTTTCCGGCTATCTGTCCGTTGGAGTTATTATTATACAGTCTGAAAATATCGCCATAATACAATGTATAGTAGCTATATCGGTGGTCATGTGGGTCGTATGCACACTCCATTCCATCGCCTCCACCTACTGCTATCCATGTATCGCCGTTGATCACGGATGTTCCATTATCCTGATATCCATTGATAACAAAATCAGGATTCGTTTTGCTTTGCCCTATTTTATACGCCTGACTGATCACTAGTCCATTAGATATTTCAGTCCAGTTCACTCCTCCATTAGCTGTCCAGTAGAATCCACCATCATTACCTACATATAATCTATTGTTGATAGGTGAATATTCAAGTATATGCAAGTCGGCATGTACCGATTGTACGTTACATCCTCCGTACCAATGCGAGCGTATTGCCCAGTTTGTACCTCCGTTGGTGGATTTAAAGCAGTTGACTCCTCCAGCATAAATAACTGAAGCATCTGATGGGTCAACAGCTATATCTAAGTCGTACCAGGCTTGTCCGCCTGATCCTCCGTTACAGTCCCACGACATGATATTAGGTGAATCGGATCGTTTACTAAAGCTTAAACCTGCATCTTCGGAGCGGTATAAGCCTTTAAACGAATCGGAGTTAGTCAAAAGAAAATAGACCCATTCTGGCTGGTCAGGTGAAACCCCTATCACACCTCTTGCGCCTCCCGGCAATCCGGTAGTAATAATAGAAAAGGTATTCCCGTTATCAGTTGAACGATAAAAAGAGCCTCCTGTAGCAGCATATACTATATCGGCATTATCGGGTTTAAAGACAATTTCTTTATAATTCCCTCCCTGTGTGCGTATCCATTGTGCTCCTCCGTTATCGCTCCTGTATATTCCGCTGCTTGTTGCTGCCAGGATCACTTGCGGATCATCAGGGTCTTGAATCATGCGTCCAACGGTTGCATTACCCATTCCATTGTTCCATGGCTCCCAGTTGATCCCTGCATCCGTACTTCTCCATACTCCTAATCCAGGGGCATCGGCAGCATCTCTGTCGCCAGTACCTAATAAAATCATGGATGGATTGCTATAATCAACTATGATTGAAGACACTCCAAGGGTAGGAAGGTGATCGGTCAACACTTCCCAGGTTTCGCCGTGGTTATAGCTTACCCACAATCCACCTGAGGGTGCACCTACATACAAGACATCCGGATCGGCAGGGTGAAAAGCAATTGCATTGAGGCGTCCTAATCCACGATATCCGTTATAGCCTGAGGGAACGGTAAAAGGACCTAAGGCAGTCCACGACCCTTCTATATTGCGCAGGGAGGTGGAAGCCATCCACCTATTAAAAGCTTGTAGCTCACGTGTGGGATCAGGCTTCCTGCCAAAGGCATCAGCTCGTTGAGCCATCATATGCTCCCAACGTCGAAAAGGCTTGTACCCACTCCCTCGTGTGACTTCCCTGTCTTTCCAATACAGCTCAAAAGCCCGCTGTGTCTGGAAAAAATTTGCATCAGGGTCTTGCATCATTTCAATCCAATAAGGGAATTCCGTAGTATCGGCAAGCTGCGCCCATAAGATCATCGGCAAAAACATCAAACCGATGACCGCATACCGGATCAATTGCGTACGTACAACTCTCATCATATCAAATGGTTTTATACTGTTTATAAAGATTTTTGTTTTAAGCCTCTAAAATACAAGCTATTTTTTTATGAGTAGACATAATTTCAGTTTTCGGGCAATAAAACCCACCTAAAGTCAGATATCCCACTTATTTCGCTGATAGTTATCAACAGACACAGAGCGGATAAACAGAGCGTATTTTTGCATATTTTTGCAGGCAAATCTTGAATCAGATAGGTATCCGATTCCTTCTTATATTAAAACTTTCAGCATATGAGATCGTTATTTTTATGGGTGTTATCGTTTCTACTCATGGGAGTGTTAGCAGTATATCAACGTACTACAGGTCCGACTTATCCGGTAAGTGGCAAGGTTGAAATACAAGGGCAACCAATCACATATAGTTTATTGCGCAGCCATGATACAGGTATTGACGCTCCTGTTTCGATCGAAGTACCTGAAGGAGTGAGTGCCATTTTCTCTTATAAGCGTTTTAAAAGCCACGATCAATGGCATCATGTTGATGTCAGCCCTGTTGACGGATCCCTTCATTTTGCCATCCCTCAGCAGCCTCCGGCAGGTAAGGTGGAGTACAAAATTGTGTTGCGTGAAGGTGAATCAAGCTATCCGTTGACGGACGAGCCCGTCATCATCCGCTTTAAAGGGGTAGTACCGGACTTTGTATTAGTACCTCATATCTTTTTCATGTTTTTTGCAATGGTATTTGGCCTTCGCACCGGTATTGAAGCCCTTCTCAAGCGCGATCAGACCTATATGTTGACCAGTGTCACTCTACTGTTACTGCTTATAGGCGGCCTGATATTTGGCCCTATAGTTCAAAAATATGCCTTCGGGGCATACTGGACAGGCTGGCCTTGGGGGCATGATCTGACCGATAACAAAACCATCGCTGCATTTATCTTTTGGCTGATAGCCTGGCTGAGGCTTCGCAAAAAACCACAAAACCGGATATGGCCTATAGTAGCCATGATCGCTATGTTAGCTACCTATCTGATCCCTCATAGTGCCCTTGGCTCTGAATTAGATTTTACACAGCTTGAAGACCAAGCTACATCTATAGAACAACAGCTATGACCATATTCATCATAGCAGCTACAGCAATCATATCGGTATTGGCTTTTAACAATGTGGCTCTTTTCAGACGACTAAGCTTTAATGCATGGCTGATCAAAGAAAAAGGACAACATTGGAGATTCATCACCTACGGATTGGTACATGCCGGATGGCTGCACCTGATCATCAATATGTTTGTACTGTATTCCTTTGGAAGAATGGTAGAACGGAGCTTTATGATGCTATTTGGAACTGCCAAAGGGTTGATTTACTTTTTGTTACTATATATAGGTGGCATACTTTTTTCTACACTATTAGATTTTGGAAAGCATAAAGGCAATCCGTATTATGAAGCCGTTGGAGCTTCAGGAGCAGTAGCAGCAGTCTTGTTCTCAAGCATTTTGATAGCTCCTAAAATGTCCCTTTTTGTGTTTCCCATTCCGATGCCAATCCCGGCATGGATATTTGGTCTGCTTTATTTGATCTATTCAGCGTATATGGGAAAAAGAGCACAAGACAATATAGGCCATTATGCACATTTTGTTGGAGCTGTTTTTGGGCTAGTATTCACCATTATTTTAAAGCCGGTCTTATTGACGTATTTTCTGACTCAATTAGCAGGAGGCTAAGTCCCAACGTATTATAAAAGAAAGAGGAATATTAGGATAG
Source organism: Bacteroidales bacterium (assembly GCA_023229245.1). GTDB lineage: Bacteria > Bacteroidota > Bacteroidia > Bacteroidales > F082 > JALNZU01. The sequence goes on from JALNZU010000001.1 coordinate 152,074, forward strand.
TTGTGATTCCGTCTTAAAGTATCGTTCAAGAATAGTTATTTGACATTGGGTCGTTCGGTATGCTGTAAGAGATGCTGACAATGACGACATATCTCATTTCGCACTATCTTTCAGTTTGAGATAGGCTGTATATCATTGAAAAGCAATATTTTCAGTTCAGTTCGGGGTCAATCGGGAATTTTCTCCACAAGTCATATTCCGGTCCCATTCGTTGCATGAAATGATTCCACATTTTATGTGATTTAGTATGGAAGAGCGATTGCAGATTGGTGTCGGATACTAACCATGAGTTGCGTTTTAATTCACCATGCAGTTGTTGACTCTGCCATCCTGAATAGCCTAAGAAAAAGCGCACCTGATTAGGCTTTACCATTCCCAGTACTATCATTTCCCGTATAGCTTCTACCTCTCCTCCCCAGTACAAGCCAGGTATGACCTCCTGACTTTCCGGCACTTCACCACCAAGTGTGTGCATAAAGTAGAGATTATCGGTTTGCACAGGACCTCCGACATATACCGGAGCCTGAAACTCAGGAAAGTCATTGATCAGATCAGTTATCATCGTGCCGGAGGGTTTGTTCATCACTATGCCTACCGTACCATCCTCGTTATTATGTTCAATCAGCAACACCACCGATCGTCCGAAATAGTAATCGCCCATTAGTGGCTCAGCTATCAGCACCCGACCACTTTTAGGCTCTAGTTTATTGCTTTGAATATGTAGTAATTTGTTCATAGTCTGCCAAAATGTATTCATTTGAATACCGTGAACATAAGTTTATCTAATTTTACCGCTTAATCAAAAAATGTACCATACCTTGACTTCTAATTTCCGCTATCCGGATTATTTACGACTAAGGAAAGAGTTTCCGGTATTCACATACCAAAGTTACACAATTACCCGTAATCCGGATGAGATTACTATCGTTTTTCATTTTCATTTATCCGGTCGCTATCATTTTTATCCTGCCATACAGTTTCCAATGCGCTCGTTTTATCATAGCGACCTACCCGAGCCTTTGCTTCACAATCTGGCTTTTCATATTGGTATGGTCGAACTGATCAGCTATTGGAAGCTTAGCTGTGCTCCGGTGGTAGAGATCATACCTTTTGATCTTTCTGAAGCACAGAAACAATGGTGGAAGAAGCTGTATTTTCATGGGTTGGGTGAGTTTTTTTATGTAAATGGCATACAAAGTTCTATAGACGATTTTATGGATATCCATACCGAAGGCAGTAGCTTACCAGTCAAACAGCATCAGGCTATTACTGACCATTGCCTTGTACCAGTAGGTGGCGGCAAAGACTCGGCAGTAAGTCTCGAACTGCTTAAACAGTATGGTTTCCCTTTTCGTCCTCTGATAGTCAATCCCCGACCAGCCAGCACAGCTTGCGCACAAATTGCCGGATATGGCCCTGAAGAAAGTATTTTAGTAGTACGCAGTTTAGACCCCTTGATGCTGCAACTCAACGATCAGGGATTCCTGAACGGACATACCCCTTTCTCAGCTTTATTGGCTTTCATATCCGCTTTTGCAGCCGTATTGACACATGCCTCATTCATAGTACTTTCCAATGAGTCAAGTGCTAATGAAGCAAGCGTACCAAACACAGACATCAACCATCAATACAGTAAATCGGTAATTTTCGAAAAAGATTTTCGACTTTATCTGAACACCTATATTGTATCCGGCATAGAATATTTTAGTTTGCTACGTCCTTTAAATGAGCTGCAGATCGCGCATCTTTTTAGTAAATACTCTTCGTTCCATCCGGTATTCAAAAGCTGTAATATAGGTAGTAAAACCAATAGTTGGTGTGGAAACTGCTCCAAATGCCTGTTTACATGGCTGATGCTGTCGCCTTTTCTAAGTCAACCAGAGCTGCATCAGATATTTGGTCAAAACCTGGCGGACAACACTCAACTCACGCCTGTGCTGGCATCATTAAAAGGTGACACACCAAACAAACCTTTTGAATGTGTGGGTACTATAGAAGAAGTGAATACTGCTATTCAGATGATAGTACTACAAGGGATACCGGGAGATTTGTTTGTCGAATTCCGTAACACACAATACGATCAGACAAAGGTCAAACAACAATTTCAGACTCTGCTAACCCGGTTTGATACTGATCATTGTCTGCCCCAACAATTTGAGTGGCTCATTAGGAAAGCGTTAAATGATAGAAAGAATTTTTGATAAGCTACACAACAAGCGCATTTTGCTTCTTGGATATGGACGTGAAGGACGTTCAAGTCTGAAGTTTTTGTTAGAACACCGTTTGACGCAAGAAATAGGGATAGCCGATCAAAATGAAATTGACTCAAATGCTATACCCTCCTTTGTTCAACTGCATACCGGCACAAACTATTTAGATGCCACTACCTCTTACGAAATACTTATAAAATCTCCAGGAATACCAACAGAACTGATACCGGTTTTACCTTCTCAGATTTTAACCTCCCAAACAGATTTGTTTTTAGACGCATATCACCGGCAAACCATAGGTGTTACCGGAACCAAAGGCAAGAGTACTACCTCCAGTCTGATTCATTTTCTATTACAGTCGCTTGAAGCAAACAGCCTGATCACCGGTAATATAGGCTATCCTTGTTTTGAAAGTATTCCAAAGATTACAGATCAGACTATCATTGTATTTGAGTTATCGGCTCATCAGCTTGAGCAAATACATCATTCACCAAGGATAGCTGTACTGCTAAACCTATTTGAAGAACATTTAGATCATTTCAAGAGTAAAGAATCCTATTTCGAGGCCAAAAAACAGATCTATGCCTTTGGCCAATCCGATCAGATTTTGATTGCACATAGGGAATTGCAGCATGTATTGAAAGTGGTACCACAGCATACTATTTACTATCCTTTGTCACATCTAACACCCTATCAGTCATCATCGCTACCGGGTCAGCACAATGCAGATAATGTTCAGGCTGCTTTGTTGGCCGTTGAAGCTGCCGGATTTTCCATACCTCGGGTAGCCGGCTTTCTGATGCAGTTCAAGCCATTGCCACATAGGTTAGAATATCTCGGTTGTATTAGTGGTGTACATTTCTACAACGACAGCATAGCTACTGTACCCGAAGCCAGTATAAAAGCTATTGAATCGCTTGGGAATGTAGATTGGCTGATTCTGGGCGGGTTCGATCGAGCTATTCACTATGAAGCTTTTGCCGATTTTTTGTGCTCTCAAACTATCCGTCATCTACTTTTGACCGGTCAGGCCGGATCACGTATCAAAGAGGCTTTGGATGAACGAAAATATAAAGGCTCGATGCGATTTTTCGGGACTATACAGGAGGTGTTCTCAATGATGGAAACCAATGCCAAGGCGAACGATATTTGTCTGCTCTCACCTGCTGCCGCCAGTTACGATCAGTATAAAAACTTTGAGCAGAGAGGTGAAATATTTAAAGCGTTAGCCAAAAAATTCTCCTTAAAATAAAAATCTCATCACGGCTTTTCCTTTGCAAGGGAAAAGCTTGTCTGATGATCCTTTGTATAAGGCATATCACAACTATTTGTTGTGTATGCTATTTCTTTTTCTTGGTGGTTGAAGCCGTTTCAGTTTTTACGGCAGCCTTACGCTTTTTTCTAGGTCTGAGCACCCCATACGTACCTCGTACGATCTTTCCTCTTCTGGTCTTTTTATCACCTTTTCCCATAGTCTTTTAATTTTATAGTATTTCTTGTAGTAGGTGCAAATATAGCTGAAAATTTATACTTAAAAAAGCAATGTATTTCAGATTTCATGGCTTTTCGATGATATTCTGATAGGCTGGTCTTGGCGGTTCAGTTTGTTTCCTGTTTCCGGGCAAGGAAGGTTTTAGAGTATTTTGAGTATCATCAGATATGCCTATGGGGTCGTCCTCACCCATCATGATACTTATTATTTCATGTATTCCTGCCGGGCGATAGTCGTCGGGCGGCAGAAAAAAGTTCATAGGAATCTCTATCTCTTTCACTGTTTCGACCTGCATCCTGCTTTTACCCGAAGAAGCTGGTATCTCACTTCGCAACACTATGGCATTCTGAAGCAACTCCAACCATACGTCACTCCCCCTCATTGCCGCCAACAGGCTCGGTTTATTGAATAATCGCATCATATTATTCAATTTCCTTAGCGATAGTCCTGCATAGGGTTTCACCGCCCGACTGATCCATAGCCGTTCGACCACTTCATGCCGTATCACAAATTCGTATAACTCAGCTTGCAGTCCATTAATTTCTTTAACCGAATCGCGTTGGATAACAGCTGTGCTATCTGGTAACAGATTTTCTACAGCCGATTGTGTCAGACTTTGACGCATTAATGCCATCTCTGCCTTAGCTTCTGCTGCAATTGTATCGGGTACCCGCGCCAGCAGTCCCGACATTTGTGCTTCAATCGCATCGAAAAGAGATAAGGCAAGGCTATCGTATTCACCTGACCAAAACACCCTCTGACGAGGAAAAATAATTGTCAACCGATTGACGTCCACATCAAAGATAAAAGTAGAAACCGGTTGCTCTATACGCATATACGAGCCTTTGATAAAAATGCTCTGGACCGAGAAATTACCATAATCGTCTTCCCTCTTTTCGGCTATGAACCAATCGGCCATCAGGCTGTTCGATGCAAAGACGAGCAAAGTCAGCCCAACAAACAGCTGTATTCGCTTTATACTGCACCAATGTTTTCGAGCCTGAATCTTCATTATCAAAGTTTTCACTTTCATGTCAATCGTCACTTCGACTGATATGGTTAACGCATTCAAAGATAAAAATTTACCTAAAGAGTATGATTATTTAAGAAAAAAAAGTACTTTTGCACCTCTGAAAAAAATTAGCATTCATTGTCATGGCAAAACACAAACAAATTATAAAAAAAGGTGATGAAAGGTTAGAAGCTGTAGAAGAGGTTCTTAGCAAAACAGAACGACTAATCGAAGAAAATCAAAAGATCATTACTATTGCTGTGACACTATTGATTGTCATAGTACTTGGTTATTTAGGTTTTAAACGGTATTACGTTGAACCACGTGAGCAAGAAGCTCAACGACAGATTTTTATGGCCGAAGCATTCTTTGAGTCCGATTCACTGAACAAAGCATTATATGGCGATGGCAACCATCTTGGTTTCTTAGATATCGTTGATGAATTCGGACGCACGAAAACAGGAAATCTAGCTCGTTATTATGCAGGGATTTCTTATCTGCAATTAGGTGAATATGAGAATGCAATCGATCAGCTCAAGCGATTCAGTGGCAAAGACAAGATCATATCGGTCTTAGCTATCGGTGCGATGGCAGATGCCTATATGGAGCTGAATGAGCCTCAAAAAGCTGTCGAATTATATCTCAAAGCATCCCGCACAAATCCTAACGAGCTTACTACACCCTTGATGCTCTTTAAAGCTGGCCGCTCCTACGAACTTATGGGAAATTATACAAAAGCTACCGAACAATACGAGAAAATCAAGAGAGAATATCCCAACACCAATGAGGGCAGATCAATAGATAAGTTTCTTGAACGCTCCAAACTCAGAAGCCAAAAATAAAAAAATTATGTTTTTTTGATCTTCGTAAAACCTTAAAACAAGATTGGAAAAATGTATAAGAAGACAATGCGAACACTATAGGTTGAGTTTTTTAATATACATAAGACACAGCTGTTACAGTAATTTTTAAAAAAATAATCATAAAGAAAAACCTGACCGAGGCGCTGATGGTCAGGTTTTTTTATTTTTGATGAACAGTATAACTTTCTCATTTGCTATGAAAGACCCAAAGGATATTCGAATTATTTTTTTTGGTACTCCAGATTTTGCGGCACATCATTTAGAGCACTTGATCCAACAAAGGTATCATGTTGCAGCTGTAGTCACTTCACCCGATAGGCCATCGGGGCGTGGGAAGAGGATACAAGCATCAGCGGTAAAAGCTATAGCTGAAAAGTATCAGCTCAAACTCTTTCAACCTGAAAAGCTAAGAGACATCAATTTTTTAACTGAGCTTACTGCTATTGGTGCTGATCTGTTTATCGTGATTGCTTTTCGGATGTTACCCCGCGAGGTATGGCAAATACCTCCTACAGGCACTATCAATATACATGCTTCATTGCTACCGGATTACCGGGGAGCAGCTCCTATTCAACGAGCTATAATGAATGGAGAGACAAAAACCGGACTTACCAGTTTTCTCATCAACGAAGCTATAGACAGCGGTCATCTGTTATTAAAAAAAGAACTCACTATAGGCCCCGATGAGGATGCCGGCAGTCTGCACAATAGAATGGTTGAAGCCGGTAAATATCTTTTAGAAGATACTATTAATGGATTAGTTTTAAGACAAATACATCCTGTGGCACAGCAATATGGTAAGCAGTATAAAACTGCTCCAAAAATTTTCAGGGAAGATTGCAGGATCAACTGGCTCCGGTCTGGCGAAGTCATTCATAATCAAGTTCGGGCATTAAGTCCTTATCCCGGGGCTTTCTTCGAGTTGAAAGATACGCATGACCAATTTAAGGAATTCAAATTGTTGAAAGGAAGTTTTGAAGCCACATCACATCAGCTTTCCGAATTATATCATATACTGACGGATAACCATCGGTATCTGAAAGTTGTGTTACCAGATGGCTTTTTCAATATATTACGGCTTCAGGCCTCAGGTCGGAAAGTTTTATCGGTTGATGAGTTTCTTCGTGGTTATCCGTTTTCGGATAGTTGGCAGCTTGTTTTATAACAAGCATCGCAATAATAGAATGAATTGGAGTATAATTTCAAGAAAAACCAAAATTCTTTTAAGATTTTCGACTTTTTTCTTCAAATAATTTGTTTTATTCTTTTTTTTTACAAATTTTGTTGTTTTTTGTAGCTCTTTCTTGTAGAGAGTAAATAAATAAACTTATTTTTGTGTGTTTTTCGACCAATACTAACTAATATTTAATACAATGAACAAAGCTGAATTAATTGATGCAATGGCTGCTGAAGCCAATTTGACCAAAGCTGATGCAAAAAGGGCATTAGATGCTTTTCTTACTGCTACCACTAACGCATTAAAAGCCGGTGATAAAGTGACACTGGTAGGTTTTGGGACTTTTTCTGTTGTAGGGCGCTCTGCCAGAATGGGACGTAACCCTCAAACCGGTAAAGAGATCAGTATTGCTGCAAAAAAGGTTGTAAAATTCAAACCTGGTGCCGATCTGGCAGGTGGCGTAAAATAACTCTTTACTCCGAAAAATTTTTAAGGCCGGTATGTTTCCGGCCTTTTTTATATTCCTAACTCAGATAGGCATCTAATGCTATTGCTATTATGATCAGCAGAACAAAATAGTTGATCCTCATAAAGTAATAAAATGGATTCAACTTATCGGCACGTTTTAATAATCCCAAAAATGCGCCTAACAACCATAGTGCTAATACTGCCATGAGCAAGGAAATGGCTGCTGAATGTATCATACCAGTCAACGGAAACAACAAGGCAGATAAGACGGTAGTTAGAGTCCATGCAAAAATCTGATATCGAATATGTTGTACAGAATGCCGTTGAGTTATAGACGGATAGCCTGCTTGTATATATTCGTCACCGTAGTGTATCATCAACAGCCAGAAATGAGGTACCTGCCAAACGAAAAAGAACCATGCGATGACCAATGCCTGCCACGACCATAAGACGCCTCCGGCTGCAACCCATCCTACCAAAGGAGGTAAGGAACCTATCACCGAGCCGGGTATGACAGCATAAGCAGTAACCCGTTTTAAAGGGGTGTAAATTCCGTTGTACCATATCATCGCCAATATTCCCAACCACATGCCTTCAAAAGCTGAGCCGAGATAAAGAAGCACTGAGCCTGAAATAGTGAGTATCAAGACTATACCCATAACTGCTGCTTTGCTTATCTTACCCGAAGGGATAGGACGCTTGCGTGTACGCGCCATCAGACCGTCGCGGTCGCTATCCTGTACATGATTCAACGCTCCTGAACCACAGGCTAATAAAAATATTCCCAAGACGGGGAGAAACAGTCCAACGTCAATCTTACCTTTAGCCAAAACATATCCGGCCAAAGTAGTTAGTGCCACAAGAAAAGTGATACGTACCTTAGTAAGTTCGGCAAGGATATGTAACGAGTACTTGATCTTTTTCATGATTCCCAATTTAAAACAAAACAACAAGCTAAACCCCAATTTTAGATTCCTATAACTCAAAAAACAGTATACGCAAGCAGTAAACTTTTTATGGCTACTAAATTAGAACTATTCCTATGGTAAGCTTCTGAAATTAGATTTTAAAACATCTATTTTTTCCTGCCAGTTGATCTCAATCAGCTTATTCTGGCAGCTTATATCATATTTCAACATGCATTGAAATTAGTTGTATCTATGTTATTTACTATGAGCCGGTATATACCGTTTCACAAAAGAAAAACAAATTTTAACATATTAAAATCAACTGGTTATACAATTTGGCATTGTTATTGTAAATATACCTCCAGTAGTTTTTTTCATTAGATATTGGTTGGTTAAAGTAAAAGGCCCTGCACATGCGGGGCTTTTTTTATTGTAGTTCAGGTTTTAAATAAAATGCCGTATAGCTAGTGGGATGCTTTGCAATTTGTTCGGGCGTTCCTTGTGCGATAATCTCACCTCCCCTTATCCCTCCTTCGGGGCCAAGGTCGATAATATGATCTGCCGTTTTTATGACCTCCATATTATGCTCAATGATGATGACAGTATTTCCTTTGTCAACTAATTTATTCAGCACATCCAGCAATACTTTCACGTCTTCAAAATGCAATCCGGTTGTAGGCTCATCCAATATATAAATTGTTTTTCCTGTGTCCCGCTTGGATAATTCTGATGCCAGTTTTACTCTTTGAGCCTCACCACCTGAAATTGTTGTAGAAGATTGGCCTAAAGTCAGATATCCTAATCCCACATTTCTCAGCGTCCTGATTTTTTGATAGATAGCCGGGATATTTTCAAAAAACTCTATCGCCTGATCAATTGTCATATTCAGTACATCATTGATTGACTTTCCTTTGTAACGAACTTCCAATGTCTCCCGATTGTATCTTTTCCCGTGGCACACCTCACATTGTACTGCTACGTCAGGCAGAAAGTTCATTTCGATGATCTTCATCCCGGCCCCTTTACAAGCCTCGCAACGACCTCCACTCACATTGAAAGAGAATCGGCCGGGCTTATAGGCTCTGATCTTGGATTCGGGTAGCCCGGCGAAAAGTTTTCGTATCTCATCAAACACTTTGGTATAGGTAGCCGGATTGGAACGTGGCGTTCGACCTATAGGAGCCTGATCGATTTCGATCACCTTATCAACAAGCTTCAGTCCTTCAACACTATCATAAGGTAAAGGTTTTTTAACCGACTGATAAAAATATTGACTCAAAATAGGATATAAAGTCTCATTGATCAAGCTTGATTTACCCGATCCGCTGACTCCCGTCACACATATCATTTTGCCAAGAGGTATATGTAGTTCCACATTTTTCAGGTTATTCCCTCTGGCTCCTTTCACAACCAACTCTTGATGCTTTTTCCCATTTCTACGCACTGATGGAACTATGATCGCCCGCTTTCCACTTAAATATTGGCAAGTAATACTTTTGCAATCCATGAGTTCACCCGGTTTTCCCTGAGCTACAATTTTTCCACCATTCACACCTGCACCAGGCCCTATATCCACCACATGATCAGCAGCCAATATAGTGTCTTTGTCGTGCTCTACAACAATGACCGAATTTCCAATATCCCGCAACTGCCGTAAGCTATTGATCAAGCGGTGATTATCCCGTTGATGAAGGCCGATGCTGGGTTCATCCAGGATATATAGAACGCCAGTAAGTTGTGATCCTATCTGGGTTGCTAAACGTATGCGCTGCGACTCGCCACCGGAAAGGCTCAATGCCGGACGGTTCAGATTCAGATAATCAATACCTACTTCCAACAGAAAATGAATACGCTTATCAATCTCTCTAAGTACTTCTCGTCCGATTGTTAATTGCCGGTCGTTCAATTTGTCCGGTAAGCCTGCGATCCATTTTGCCAAAGTGGCGATATCCATAGAAGCAGCATCAGCAATATTTTTCCCATCTAAAAGAAAATATATGGATTCTTTTTTCAGTCGTGTGCCTTCGCAAGTTGGGCAAATAATCTGATCCATAAAGCCTTGAGCCCATCGGCGTATTGCCGGTGATGCATCTTCATTATCCTGTGAAATGATGAAGTTGACAATACCTTCGAAATTAAGGTTATAGGTAGATACTATACCTAAGTATTCTTTTTTCACCTCAACAGTTTCATTCGATCCGTACAGCAGTGCATCCAAAGCTTCTTCGGAAATATCACGCAATGGTGTATCCATGCTGAATTTATGCTTGTGAACTATGGCTTCCACTTGTCCGAAAATCCAGTTATTCTTGTATTCCCCCAAAGGTGCTAATCCTCCTTTTTTAATACTTAGTGAGGGATCAGGGATAATTTTTTGCAGGTCAATCTGAGTGATCTTCCCTAATCCGTTACATTTCGGACAAGCACCGTAGGGACTGTTGAACGAGAATGTGTTAGGCTCTGGTTCGCTATAAGAAATACCGGTGGTAGGGCACATCAGCATCTTGCTGTAATAACGCAGCTGGTTGCTGTCGACATCAAGCAGTTGCATCAGTCCGCGCCCGTGTTTCATACAACTTTGAACCGACTGTCTAAGCCTGTTTATATCTGACTGCGACAGATCAAGACGGTCTATCACCATTTCAATATCGTGCACTTTATACCGGTCAATCTGCATCCCAAATACGATATCGCGTATCTCACCATCTACACGCACTTTGAGAAAGCCGGCCTGTCTGATCTGCTCAAACAATTCCCTATAGTGTCCTTTACGCCCTCTGACTACCGGTGCTAAGAGGATCACCTTTTTATTATTAAACTGATCCAATATCAGTTGTACGATCTGGTCTTCGGCATAACGTACCATCTTCTCCCCTGTTTCATAAGAAAAGGCTTCAGCTGTACGGGCATAAAGCAGCCGTAGAAAGTCGTAAATCTCGGTGATAGTACCAACTGTAGATCGAGGGTTGCGGTTTACCGATTTTTGTTCGATAGAAATTACCGGACTTAAGCCTGTAATACGATCTACATCAGGACGCTCCATATTACCAATGAATTGGCGTGCATAGGCCGAGAACGATTCCATATATCGGCGCTGCCCTTCCGCATAAATCGTATCAAAAGCCAGAGACGACTTGCCACTACCACTCAAACCTGTGATGACCACTAGTTCGTTGCGAGGGATCTTCAGGTCAATATTGCGTAGATTATGCACACGAGCACCCTGTATCTCCAAAAATTTATCTTCCGAAAAACTATTATCTGTCATATACAGGTATCTCTGGTTTGATAGGTACTGCTTCCTGATTGGTATTCAAAAGAATAGTCTGAACTTCTTGATGAGTCAGATTAAAGGGAGCTATAGGAATTTTTATTTCATACGACTTACCGCTTGAAACAGGCAGTTGATTAGAGCGTAACCAAGGATTAAAATATTTTAACAGCTTATATGAAACACCTTGTGACCATGCGAACTCAGCTAAGTTGGGAATTGATTCTACAACAAGCATAGTACGCCATTTCAAGGGCTGATACTGAGGCTCTGCCAACGGATAAAATCCATATTTGTCCGGATCATTCATAATCATCTTTATAGCGATCATGCGAAAGAGGTAGCGTTCGGTTTCTTCGGCCATTAACAGATCGAAATAAGAAGAAGCCTGTTGCTCTGATAGAAAGCCGTCAATGCGCTTTGTTCCGGCATTATATGCTGCTGCTACCAAAGCCCAACTCCCGTATTTGTCATATGCTTTTTTAAAATAGCGGCAAGCAGCCCGGGTTGCTTTTTCTAGATGGTAGCGTTCATCCACATTGGTATTCACCTCTAACCCATACTCTTTAGCTGTTGATTCCATAAACTGCCAGAATCCGACAGCACCGGCCGGTGAACGGGTGTTGGTGAGGTTGCTCTCTATCATACACAGGTATTTCAAATCGTTGGGAACTCCTTGCTCTTCAAGTATAGGTTCAATAACAGGCAGCCAACGACCGGCTCTTTTCAGCAACAACATGGTTGAGCTGTGCCAATAGGTATTGACAATCAGCTCACGCTCTAAATTTTCGGCTATATAAAACATCTCTAACGGAATACGTTCGCCGGCAAACCAAATTTCATAAGGCAGATCGAAACTGAATAACTGCACAGGCTGTAGTCCATCGGGAGTTTGTGGATGTACCTGCTGTTTAGCTTGTAAAATGGACAGCCGGTGCCACTGCAATACAAGCACTGATACTAAAACCAGCAGGATGGCTATTGTAATCTTCCTGTACTTCATAAAAAATACTATTCTTCTCTGATAAACAGAACAAACAAAAACCAGAAAGGTCAGAACGGACTTTCAAAATCCTTAAAGAATGGTGCTTTCTTATCTTTTTCGGAGAGAAGTGGATTTACTATTCCCCAGTCGATGTTCAGATCAGGGTCGTCCCAGCGTATGCTTCCTTCAGAAGCCTGGTTATACACATTCGTACATTTATAAAAAAACACGGTATCATCTTCAAGGGTAACAAATCCATGTGCAAATCCGGGTGGTATCCAATACATCCATTTGTTGGATTCGGTCAGTTTAATGGATGCCCATCGTCCGTAAAAAGGCGAGTGTTTACGTATGTCAACAGCCACATCCAAGACAGCACCTTTCATCACCCGTACTAACTTACCCTGAGCAAAAGGGGGTGCCTGAAAGTGCAATCCGCGCAGCACATTTTTCATGCTTTTCGATTCGTTATCTTGTACAAAATTTTGGTCAATGCCGTGCTGCAGGAATTTTTCTTTGTTGTATGATTCAAAGAAATATCCTCTATGATCCTCAAATACTTTAGGTTTTAAGATCAGCAGATCGGGGATATCGGTTTGAATGATTTGCATCTGTCTGAAAGTTTTGTCTGATAGGACTATAGGGTATCTCTGTTTGTATCTGTTGTTACAAGTGGATCACTTCACCATATGCATCAGCTGCTGCTTCCATGATAGCTTCCGACATTGTAGGATGCGGGTGCACTGTTTTGATGATCTCGTAACCTGTAGTCTCTAACTTACGTGCTGCCACAGCTTCGGCTATCATTTCAGTTACGTTTTCACCTATCATATGGCAACCTAACCATTCACCATATTTTGCATCGAATATAACTTTCACAAATCCATCTTTGCTTCCCGATGCACTTGCTTTGCCTGAGGCAGAAAATGGGAATTTACCTACTTTTATTTCATAGCCTGCCTCGCGGGCTTGTTTTTCTGTCATTCCAACCGATGCCACTTCGGGTGTGGTATATGTGCAGCTTGGTATATTTCCGTAATCTAATGCCTGAGGGTTCAGACCACTGAAAGCCTCTACACAGGTAATTGCTTCGTGCGAAGCGGTATGCGCTAAAGCAGGGCCATGTACGATATCACCTATGGCATAAACTCCTTCTATATTGGTACGATAGAAATCATCAACTATTACTTTACCTTTATCTACCTGAACACCAACCTCTTCTAATCCTAACCCTTCAAGATTAGTTACTACGCCAACAGCAGAAAGCACTAAATCAGCCTCAACTATTTCTTCACCCTTTTTGGTTTTGATGGTTACCTTGCATTTTTTTCCGGAGGTATCCACATGCTCTACTGAAGAGTTTGTCATCACTTTCATCTTAGATTTTTTGAAAGAACGCTCTAACTGTTTGGATACTTCTTCATCTTCAATAGGTAATATAGTGGGCATAAATTCCACTAAGGTGATAGTCACTCCAAGTGAATGGAAGAAGAATGCAAACTCACTTCCGATAGCACCTGATCCAACAACAACCATTGATTCGGGCAGCTCCGATAGTACTAACGCATCGCGATAGCCCAGAATTTTTTTATGGTCTATGGACATAGAAGGCAGCTCTTTGCTTCGGGCTCCAGTAGCCAGTATGATATGTCCGGCCTCATATTGTTTCTTACTCTTATCGTCAGAAATTACTTCAACTTTCTTTCCAGGTAATAATTTTCCAAAGCCGTTGATGAGATCTATCTTATTTTTTTTGAACAAATATTGCACTCCTTTGCTCATTCCATCAGCTACCGTCCGGCTACGTTGTACTATAGCTTTCAGATCGGGCTTTGCTTGTGCATCAAGGCGGATCCCATAATCGGCGGCTTGTTTGACATAATTGAACACTTGTGCACTTTTAAGTAATGCTTTGGTAGGTATGCAGCCCCAGTTCAGACAAATACCACCCAATTCGGCCTTTTCTACTACAGCAACTTTCTTTCCTAATTGCGAGGCTCTGATAGCAGCTACATAACCTCCCGGGCCGCTACCTATAACAATAACATCGTATTTCATAGCAAGATATTGAATTAATAGTGTTGGATTTATCGCGCAAAGTTATAAATAATTCGCGCTCACTTTTGTTGTGTTCATCAGTGAACAAATACATGATCAGTAAAATCATCCGGTTGATCCTACCTTAAGTGTTGACATCGTAAATCATGCGTTGCACAACCGGAGATTATACAACACTTTAGTATATGTTTTTGTTGAAGGGACAGAATTTTCTTTGATATCATCGTAGCTACATTTAATAAACAGTATTTTTGTAGCAGGTACCTGGCGTTTCATAACTCTCTACTTGCACTACAGCCGGAAAGGAGGCCGGTAAGCCGGGTACCGTTTTTTTAGAAGACAGTCATGACACAAAAACGCTGGAAAGCCTATTTTTATGTAACCATTCAGTTTAGCATGTTGATACTGCTGTTAGCCAGTGGTCCGTGGATCAGTCGCGAACCTGCGGGCTTACTTATCGAAGCAGGTGGTGTGATCATAGGTATCACGGCTATTGTTCAAATGCGACCGGGCAACTTCAATATCACGCCACTGCCAAAGAAAGGAGGACAACTAGTAACTCACGGCCTGTATCAATATATACGACATCCGATGTATCTGGCTCAACTGATAGTATTTATACCATTGATCCATGAGCAATATACCCACTACCGACTTGCTTTCTGGTTAATTTTATTGGTCAATTTAGTCTTTAAGCTCCGTTTCGAAGAAAAACAATTGCTCACACATTATCAGGGGTATAGTTCATATAGAGTTCAAAGTTGGCGATTGATTCCATTTATTTGGTGAAATATAATCCTTAAGCTAAATGATGCAGCAACACAAGCTTACTCAAGCAAGTTGAACACATGATTAGACGTATACTACATATTTCAATTTGATGTAGTATCTCTAAATAGTTTGCCTTTAGAAGGATCAACACAGCCCATTACTGATTTTGTTAAAACCATAGCGTACTTTTTATTTACTTTGTACGTTTATTTATGACTATGCCGGAATAAGCTACCGGTTGTTTTTGTTTGATAATTATTCTTACATCCAAACTATTATGAGGATTTATACGCAGTCTTTTCTTTTGCTGCTTCTTTTTTTCATTATTGGCACTTCACACAGTTTACTGGCACAGGAAGCTATTATTCGTGGTTTTGTTTACGAATCCCGTACTGGTGAGCCTGTTATATTTTCAAATGTATATTTAGAAGGTACCACCTATGGAGCTTCTACCGATATAAACGGCTATTTCAGTATCACCCGTATAGCTGATGGACATTATACCCTTTTGGTCACTTTTTTAGGTTTTGATACTATACGTGAATCTCTTACAGTGAAGAAGGGTGATGTGCTCAACAGAAAATATAACTTAGTCGAATCGGCTATAAGTCTGGGGACTGTCAATGTAACCGCTGAAAGGATGGAAGCGGTAACGGAGACTAAGACTTCGGTCATCAACCTTACTCCCAAGACCCTTAAAAAAATTCCTTCCATAGGTGGTCAGTCCGACCTGGCTCAATATCTTCAGGTGTTACCCGGGGTTATCTTTACAGGTGATCAGGGCGGCCAGCTTTATATTAGGGGTGGTGCACCTATCCAAAATAAGGTGTTGTTAGACGGGATGATTGTTTATAATCCGTTTCACTCCATAGGACTTTTCTCAGTATTCGATACCGACATCATCCGTAATGCGGAGGTCTTCACTGGTGGGTTCAGTGCCGATTATGGTGGCAGGATATCATCGGTTATGGATATCACTACCCGCGATGGCAACAAAAAACGCTTGGCAGGCAAGCTGGGCGCCAGCACTTTTGGTACTCGACTAATGTTGGAAGGGCCATTAAAAAAAGCAAGCTCAGAGAATAGTTCCACCTCCTCTTTTGTCCTCTCAATGAAAAACTCCTATTTAGAGCAAACAAGTACCTCCATCTATTCGTATATTGATCCCGAAGGGCTGCCGTTCAATTTTTTCGATATATATGGCAAAGCATCTATCAATGCTCCTAATGGCAGCAAGGTGAATTTTTTTGGTTTCAATTTCACCGATAAGGTAACCAACTATAAGGCATTATCCGATTTTGCGTGGAGTGCTTTTGGAGGAGGAGCTAATTTTTTGGTCATACCTGGTAAATCACCTGTGTTAATAGAAGGGAATATTGCCTATTCCAATTATGATGCATTGTTGTCTGAGACCTCGGCACCCGATCGCTCCAGCTCAATAGATGGCTTTAATATGGGGTTTCATTTTACCTATTTCCTTGGGAAAGACTTGTTCAAATACGGTATTGAGATGTTAGGTTTCAAAACCGAGTTCAACTTTACCAATGGTGTAGGCCGTGTCATTGATCAGATAGAGCATACTACCGAGTTAGCCGGATATATGCGTTATAAAGGAAGCTTTGGCAAGCTGCTGTTTGAGCCCAGTCTGCGAATCCAATGGTACGCCTCCTTAGCTGAGGTATCGCCCGAACCCCGACTTGCTGCCAAATATCTGCTAAGCGATCATATCCGACTGAAATTAGCAACAGGTATCTATTCTCAGAATCTGATAGCAGCCAATAGCGATCGTGATGTGGTCAATCTGTTTTACGGATTCCTATCAGGCCCCGATAACCTTCCACGCAGTTTTGATGGCCGGGAAGTGGTTACTAAACTACAAAAAGCTACTCATTATATTTTAGGAGTTGAGATAGATGTCAGTAAAAAAATACAACTCAATATCGAAGGTTATCTGAAAGACTTTAACCAGCTTACCAACCTCAATCGTAACAAGCTTTACGATGAAAGCACCGCACCTTATACCGTACCCGACATATTGAAAAAAGACTTTATCATCGAAACAGGTAATGCCTACGGAGCTGATCTCTCGCTTAAATTTGAATCAGGACCAGCCTATCTGTGGGCTGTTTATTCATTAGGATATGTAAACAAATCTTTTGAAGAAAACCCTGGCGAGCTCTATACCTATCGCCCACACTACGACCGCCGGCATAATGTAAACTTTATTTTCAGCTATACAGCCGGTGATAAAAAAGAATGGGAATTCAGCACGCGATGGAACTTCGGAACCGGCTTCCCTTTCACACAGGTACAAGGCTATTACGAATATTTGCCTTTTACCGGCGGGATCAATACAGATTATACAACAGCCAACGGACAGTTGGGAATCATTTACGGTGAACTGAATAAAGGCGAGCTACCCGCTTATCACCGGCTTGACTTAGATATCAAACGAAGATTCTACTTCAGCGAAAACACTGAATTAGAAACAAATTTCAGTCTGACCAATATCTATAACAGAAAAAACGTCTTCTATGTAGATCAGATCACAAACAGCACAGTACGTCAGCTCCCGCTGATGCCCAGCCTTGGACTGACTTTTTCATTTTAAGATCACCAACAACACTAAATTCATCACCATGAAAAAAATAACACGATTTATCGGCAGAGGAATGCTCTTTATGCTTCCCGCCTTTATATTTTTCGCTTGCCAATCCCACAAATCAAAAATCATGACTCCCCCTTCAGCAAAGAAGATACCACATGAACTAACTTCAAACGGGCATACCCGTATTGATGACTACTACTGGCTCAACCAACGCGAGAATCCCGAAGTGATAGCTTATTTGGAAGCTGAGAATGCCTATACCGATGCCGTCATGGCACCTACAGAAAAACTTCAGGAACAACTTTATAATGAAATATTGGGCCGCATACAACAAACAGATATGTCTGTACCTTACACACTTAACGGATACTCCTATTATACAAGATACGAGGAAGGGGAAGAATATCCGATCTATTGCCGGAAAGATGCGCAAACAGATGAAGCAGCAGAAGAGATACTTCTCAATGGAAACGAAATGGCTAAAGGATATGCCTTTTTTCAAATCGGAAGTTTTGTGGTCAGCAACGACAATCGCCTGATAGCCTTTGCTACCGATACTGTCAGCAGAAGGCAATATACTATTTACTTCAAAGATTTACACACTGGCGAGCTGTTTGAAGACATCATCCCAAACACATCAGCTAATATGGTTTGGGCTAACGATAACAAAACTCTGTACTATACGGTGAAAGATGAGAATCTTCGTTCGTACAAAATCATGAAACATATCTTAGGTGAACCTGTCGATACAGAAGTTTTCCATGAAGAAGATGCTACTTATAGTTGTTTTGTATTCAAAACCAAGTCAAGGAATTATGTAGTAATCGGCTCCTACAGTACACTGTCAACCGAATACAGAGTTCAACCGGCCGCTGATCCCGATCAGGCTTTTCGTATTATTCAGCCTCGGCAACGCGACCTACTATACAGCATTGAACATTTTGGCAACTATTGGTATATACGTACAAATTATAATGCCACCAACTTTCGCCTGATGCGAACTCCTCTCAATAAAACCGAACTGCAATACTGGGAAGAAGTCATCCCACATCGGACGGATGTGCTATTAGAAAACTTCGAGGTGTTTGCCAATCATCTTGCCTTAGAAGAGCGTAAAAATGGTTTGTTGCAGCTGCGAATACGTACATGGGACGGAAAACAGGATTATTATCTTGATTTTGGCGAACCTGCATATATGGCCTATCTGTCAACCAATTTAGATTTTAACACCAATATAGTCCGATACGGATATACTTCATTAGTTACACCAAACTCTGTATTCGATTTCAATATGGACAGCCACGAGAAAACTTTGCTCAAGCAACAAGAGGTATTAGGTGATTATGATCCGACTGAGTACGAATCTGAGCGTGTATATGTCACTTCTCACGATGGTGCAATGGTACCATTGTCATTGGTTTATAAAAAAGGTGTTGAACGCAACGGAGAAAATCCATTGGTTCTGTATGGGTATGGCTCATACGGTGCCAGTATGGATGCCTATTTCAGTATTTCGAGGCTCAGCTTGTTGGACAGAGGCTTTATCTGGGCTATAGCCCACATACGCGGAGGCGAAGAGATGGGACGAAGCTGGTATGAAGACGGAAAACTGCTTAAAAAGAAAAACACCTTCCTTGATTTCATTGCCTGCGGTGATTATCTCATAGACACACAATATACCTCTACCGACAGGATGTTCGCCATGGGAGGTAGTGCCGGAGGATTATTAATGGGGGCTGTGATGAATATGCGCCCCGACCTATGGGCCGGAGTGATAGCTCAGGTTCCATTTGTGGATGTGGTTACTACCATGTTAGATGAAGACATCCCGCTGACCACAGGAGAATATGACGAATGGGGAAACCCCAACGAGCCTGAGTATTATGAGTATATGCTTTCCTATAGCCCCTACGATCAGGTAGAGGTAAAGGATTATCCCGCTTTGTTGGTTACGACAGGATTACACGACAGTCAGGTACAATATTGGGAGCCTGCCAAATGGGTTGCCAAACTACGCGAGTTGAAAACCAATGACCGTACCCTTATCCTGAAAACAAATATGGACTTTGGACATGGCGGAGCCTCCGGACGATTCGAAAGCATACGCGAAACAGCATTAGAATATGCTTTTATGTTACAGGAATTAGGAATGATCCATCAGAAATAAACACCTAACAACGTATATCAATAATGAACAATTCATCTCTTTCTCGTCTTAATGCCATGAACAAAGGCACTATGATGGAAGTTATTGGTATTGAATATATTGAAGCTACACCTGGTTTTATTAAAGCCCGTATGCCAGTTGACCATCGCACCCATCAGCCTATGGGTTTGTTACATGGTGGTGCCAGCATGGCATTGGCCGAAACAGTGGGTAGTATTGGATCAGCTATGTTGGTTGATCCTCAGGAATATGAAGTCAGAGGGATACAGATGGCTGCAAATCATCTTGGTGCAGCACGCGAAGGATGGGTAATAGCCGAGGCACGTATACTGCATCAAGGGAGGCAGACACATGTATGGGACATAGTGATCAAAGACGAAAACAGTCGATTGATCTCTACATGCCGGCTGACTAATTTCATTTTAAAGAAAAAAGTCCATGAAACTGGCTGATGCAATCAATCATGCCCTGAAAACCGGATTGCCTTTTGTCTGCTACCGACTGCCCGATCAAGCGCAGCCTGTGTCAGCTTTTAAAGTAAAGCTTGATACAAGGCCCGACCAAGCAACACCTTACTTTGTAATGGCCCCTTACGACAACTCGGAAATTGAATACCAATATGTTGCACTGCTCGAATGTGAAGTAGGCTTTGAAATATCTACCGACATTCTCCATCTTTCCAATGCCCATAATCAACCTGATCCATCACCAATACTTGAAGGTAAGCTATGGACTGAAAGCGATTATTTGAAAGCTGCCGATCAGCTTATACAGCTCATGCAAAAGGGTAAGGCAAACAAGATCGTGTTATCCCGACAATTAGAAACTCTTCTACCATCCCACAAATATTGGGGCGAAGTATTTACCGACTTATGCAAGACATATCCAAACGCCTTTGCCTACTGCTTTAGCGATGGAACAAGTCAGCAATGGATGGGAGCCAGTCCGGAAACTTTGTTAAGGGTACAAGATAGTGAAGGGGAAACTATGGCTTTAGCCAGTACTCAGGCAGCAGGCCAAACAACAGAGGATCAGCTACAATGGGGGCAAAAAGAAATTGACGAACATGCGTTTGTAATCTACGACATACGGGAAAAGCTTCGGATATTGAATGTTACTGATCTAAGGGAAACCGAAGTGTTTACTACATGGGCCGGACCGGTGGCTCATCTTAAATGCATGTTCAATTTTCGTATGCCCGACAGTGTAACAGTTGATCAATTAGCAGAAACCTTACATCCTACACCGGCTATATGTGGCACACCTACCAAATCAGCTCAGGAGCTGATAAGAGAATTTGAACCCCACCAACGACTATATTATACTGGATATGCCGGCATCCGAAAGCATGACCATAGCGCTTCTTATTTTGTCAACCTACGTTGTATGAGGATCATAGGCAACAAAGCATTGCTATATGTTGGAGGAGGGCTAACAGCTGATTCCGGTTCCCGTAACGAATGGGAAGAGACCCTGCTCAAGGCAAGCGTACTGCAATCGGTGATTGCAAAATAATCCTGAACTTTGCAGCATGCTAGACAATAAAACGGGTTTGCTGCATTTAGCAGCAATAATGAAAGCAAGAGGGATACGACATATAATCGTATCACCGGGTTCGAGAAATGCTCCTATCATCACGGTCTTTTGTAAATCAAATGACTTTGAATGTCTTACTATTGTTGACGAACGAAGTGCAGCTTATTTTGCAATCGGTATGATACAGCAATTGCAAAAGCCAGTAGCTATAGTATGTACTTCTGGTACGGCCGTCCTGAATTACGCACCGGCTATTGCAGAGGCTTATTATTTACAACTTCCTTTGATTGTCCTCACAGCCGATCGTCCACCCGAATGGATAGATCAGGGGGACGGACAAACAATCCGACAGCAATACGTGTTCGACCGGCATATCCGCAAAAGTGCTCAACTACCTCATCAAATTCTCAACACGGATGATCTGTGGTATAACGACCGACTGATTGCCGAAACACTGAATACGGCTATTTATCCTGTATCAGGTCCGGTACATATCAATTTACCGTTTGCCGAACCACTCTACCAGTTTGATCAGGTCTTACACACTACCCCTAAAGATATTTCCTGCTATAAACCAGAGCAGAGACTTAATCCCAAGCAGTTGCAACAATTAGCCAGTATAGTGAACAGCTCCCGAAAAAAAATGGTCTTAGTCGGACAAATGACACACTACAGCCGGCTGCAAGAGTTGCTGACCGAGTTAGCCCATAGGGCTGGTTTTGTAATACTGACCGAAACGACATCAAATCATACACTTGAAATCTTTCATGGTTGTATTGACCGCAGTTTGAGCAGGATGAAAAGTCCTACCGATTATCAACCCGAGCTGCTGATCACAATTGGCGGAGCCATAGTGAGTAAACGTATTAAAGGGTTCCTGAGAAAAAGCAAGATACACAGCCATTGGCATATAGGGAACGATATTCCGGCGCCGGATACCTATCAGCATTTGAGCGCATCCATCCCATTAGATGCCATCCGTTTTTTTGAACAACTGCTCCCTTACCTCAGCTCCGACAACAATGAATATTCCCAATTATGGAATGTATTAGACAAGAGTGCCTTCGCCCGCCATAAACAAATAGTATCGCAAAGTCCATTTTCGGATTTAACCATCATGGAATTTATTTTTTCACATATTGCTAAAGAAGTTACTATACATTTAGGCAACAGTACTCCCGTTCGGTATGCACAATTGTTTGATCATCCTGCACAACGTCGATTCTATTCCAACAGAGGTACCAGTGGTATAGATGGAAGCATGTCAACAGCTGCTGGTTTTGCTTATGCAGCCAGGAATCTTCAATTACTTATCATAGGCGATTTATCGTTTTTCTATGATTCCAATGCATTGTGGAGCAAGCACCTGCCATCTAACTTACGGATTGTTATGATCAATAATCAAGGTGGCGGCATATTTCGTTTTATTGATGGGCCAGCCGAAACCGGTTTATTAGAACCCTATTTTGAAGCTTCGCACCAAACCCACGCCCGTGGAATAGCCCAGACACATCACATACGCTATTACGAAGCAGACGATTTTACTTCACTTGAAGCTGTATGGAATAAGTTTATGGCTCCTCAAGAAAGCGTTGCAATATTGGAAGTCCACAGTCCGGCAAGAATAAGCGGAGAAGTACTGCATGCCTACTTTGATGCATTAGCCAATGATAATGATTTGGGTTAAGACAATCAGGCAAAATATGATCCAACGGCCAGGTACCATTGTTTGAAAAAACTTATCTTGCAAACAATAATCGGAAACATCTGTTAGAAAGTAACTAAATCACAAACTATGAATTCATCAAGAAACTGGGTATCAATAAAGGCATACAAAGACATTTTATTTGAAAGTTGGAATCATATCGGCAAAATCACTATTAACAGGCCGGAGGTTCATAATGCTTTCAGGCCTACCACCACTTTTGAGCTGGCTGATGCATTGGATATCTGTCGTGAGCGTCAGGATATTTATATCATCGTTTTGACTGGTGCTGGCGATCAGGCCTTTTGCAGTGGTGGCGATCAAAATGTGAAGGGGGAAGGTGGATACATAGACGAGCAGGGTATTCCACGCTTGAATGTATTGGATGTGCAAAAGAAGATTCGTTCTATGCCCAAGCCGGTTGTTGCCATGGTGAATGGCTGGGCTGTAGGTGGCGGGCATGTGTTACACGTGGTGTGCGACCTTACTATTGCTTCCGAGAATGCACGCTTCGGTCAGGTAGGCCCTAAAGTGGGAAGCTTTGACGCTGGGTTTGGGTCATCCTATTTAGCTAGTATAGTAGGCCAAAAGAAAGCCCGTGAGATATGGTTTCTCAACTTATTTTATTCGGCCAAAGAGGCGTTAGAGATGGGTATGGTGAATCGGATTGTACCTCTCGAACAGCTTGAAGACGCTACTGTTGAATGGTGTGAGATCATGATGAAACGCAGTCCGATGGCCTTACGAATGATTAAATTAGGACTAAATGCCGAGTTAGACGGGCAGGTAGGCATACAAGAGTTTGCCGGTAATGCCACCTTATTATATTATCTCACCGAAGAAGCTCAGGAGGGGAAGCATGCGTTTTTGGAAAAGCGAGAACCTGATTTCCATCGGTATCCAAAATATCCATAAGCTATGGCAAGCGTCAAGGCATGGATCAAAGCGGCAAGATTGCGTACCCTTCCCCTTGCTTTAGCCAGCACAGCAATGGGAGGCATGGTAGCAGCAGCCCATCCGAATTTTCAACTGAATGTTGCTCTGATGGCTATACTTACCACACAATTCCTACAGATACTTTCAAACTTCTCTAACGATTATGGCGACTTTGTCAGAGGATCAGACAATGAGAAACGAATAGGCCCTACACGCACCGTACAAGCAGGTGAAGTAAGTCAACCCGAAATGAAAACAGCAATGACATTGTTTGCTATCTTATCACTTATCAGTGGGTTATATCTGATCTTTGGATTAGCCCAGATTCATATGACTGGAAAAATCATCATACTTTTAGCTGGGTTGGCAGCAATCTATGCATCAATACGTTATACTGTCGGGCAAAACCCTTACGGCTATCGTGGGTTAGGCGATCTCAATGTCTTTATATTTTTTGGTCTGGCAGCAGTAGCCGGAACTTATTATCTAGCAACCAACAGCTTACCCTGGACAATATTTCTGCCTGCAACAGCTATGGGAATGCTTAGTACGGCTGTACTTAACCTCAACAATATGCGGGATCATGCAAACGATGCTATGACCGGAAAAAACACCTTAGTAGTAAAGATAGGATTTCAAAAAGCGCTGAGATATCACAGCCTGCTTGTATTGCTGCCATTTGTGTTGTTAGCTGTTTTTCTGAGCATGCAACAAGCTGCATTATTGCAGTATGCCTTTCTTTTCACTTTGCCACTATTTGTCAGAGATTTGAACGACATCAGAAAATTAGAAGGCAGGGCAGCATTAGACCCATATTTAAGAAAACTTGCTCTGAAAACCTTGCTTTTGACTTTCGTTTTCGGTATTCTGATAAACCTTTGATATGTTACAGGCTTCTTATTTTCCATATCGTTTACTATTTCGACAACCGGCAGGCACCTCCCGTGGAGTATTGACAGAGAAGCCTTCATGGTTTTTACTCATCCGCAATACGGACAGCCCCCAAGCAATAGGAATAGGCGAATGCAGTATCATACCCGGCTTAAGTATGGATCCACCAAATCAATTAGAACAAGAAATAATTTATCTATGCCAAAATATTACAGAGCATAAGAAATGGTTCGAAGAACGTGGAACTCAATTCCCTGCCCTCACTTTTGCCCTTGAGACAGCTTTGGCTGATTTGAATACTGGTGGACAACGAAAACTGTTCGACAATGAATTTACAGCCGGAAAAAGCGGTATCCCTATCAACGGTCTGATATGGATGGGTGAAAAAGTTTTTATGAAAGAGCAGATCAAAAAAAAAATCGAAAGCGGATTCACCGTAATTAAACTGAAAGTAGGAGCCATACAATTTGATGAAGAGCTTGAACTGCTTAGATGGATGCGTACTGAGTTTAGTTCCGAACAAATCATGATACGCTTAGATGCCAACGGAGCTTTTACAGCAGAAGCAGCACTTGATGCACTCAATAAACTCTCAGACTTTGACATCCACTCTATCGAACAACCCATACAACCCGGACAATGGGAGACAATGAGCTCATTATGCGAAAAGTCGCCCATACCCATTGCGTTGGACGAAGAACTGATTGGGGTAAGCCATCCGGATAAACAGCAAGAACTATTACGAGCTATCAATCCTGCTTATATCATTCTCAAACCAAGCTTAGTAGGTGGATTAGCTCAAACAGAACAGTGGATACAATTTGCCACATCTCAACAAATAGGTTGGTGGGCTACTTCAGCTTTAGAATCCAATATAGGGCTGAATTGCATTGCACAATGGGTAGCTTCCCAAAAAACAAAATTGCCGCAAGGGTTAGGAACAGGCCAACTTTATCGCAACAATTTCGATTCACCGCTTGTCATCTCTGATGACAAGCTATGGTCGGATCCTGACATGCCATGGAATTTGAGCTATTTTGGCCTATAAACCAGAATGATATGGAAGGTATTTTTATAGGGCAAATATTTTTTCCCAAATCGAGACTCCTAAAAATGGAGCCACCTGGCGACAAAAATAGCCTGATATATCAAACCCATGTGTTCCTGAAAAAATGGTTCAGTCAGGATCAGCTGATCAGCCTGCAAACCTCAGGATCTACGGGTACTCCAAAACAAATTTTGGTCAGAAAAGCACAGATGATACAAAGTGCCCAAATGACTATTAACTTTTTGGGACTGAAAAAAGGTGATACAGCTTTGTTGTATCTCTCGCCTAAATACATAGCAGGCATGATGATGATAGTGAGAGCTTTAGTAGGCCAACTGAAACTGTTCGTAGCACTATCGGCAGACAAGTTAACGGGCATACCCGAAACCCCAATTGACTTTGCAGCTATGGTACCTTTGCAGTTTTTAAGGTTAGCTCAAGCACAGCCTGATGCAATGAGCCGAATCAAAACATTGATATTGGGTGGAAGCTCTTTACCTCATGAAACAGAATTGATGGCTTCTACCTTTGACACAAAAATTTATCACACATACGGGATGACTGAAACCTTAAGTCATATAGCCATGAGACGGGTCAATGGAATCGATAAGTCTCCACAATTTACTATATTACAAGGTGTTGAAATCAGTACAGACGAACGTTCGTGCCTGATCATACGAACCCCATATACAGGAATGCATCCTATACAAACCAATGATATAGCTGAACTTATCGACCAACACAACTTCATAATTAAAGGCAGATGGGATGATGTGATCAATATGTCGGGGATGAAGCTGTTTCCACAACTTATTGAACAAAAAATCTCTGGTAAGTTCAGTGTTCCGTTTGCCATAGTGGGCATAACCGATGATCGGGCGGGCCAACTCCCTGTATTAGCTGTAGAAGCGCAATGGGGCAGCAGAGAACTATATGAAGCATGGAAAACACTGGAAATCTTGCTTGAACCTTATGAGATACCACGCAAAATAGTTTTGTTTGAGCGGCTTCCTCTGTTGGAAACTGGTAAGATCGCCCGTAATTCCATTCGACAACTAATAGAAGGCCAATAAAAAAAGCCGCCCGGGGAGAGCGGCCCAATTATGAAAAACAAACAAAACAAGTATCCTTTGTAAGGATAACCTTTGGCAAGGTTTGTGCCAGACAAATATACAACTTATTTTCAATCTCTTATCATTTTTACAAAAATATTTTATTCCCAATAGTGGAATTTTTTTCCAGTTTATAGAATAAAAACACCCAAAATCATCCATGTAGCAGCTTGCTTAACAATGAAATAGCTTCAATTTTTACGATCATTTTATAGTTGAATAATCGATTTTTAGCTATCAAAATCATTATTTTTTTAAACTTTTTTAAGATTTGGGTACTGCCTGATTAAGGTTATTTTTGCAGAAAATCAGTTCTATGCGAAAAATCACACCTTTTTTTATTGTGCTTTTTTTAGTCAGCACTTTACATGCCCAGCCG
Organism: Bacteroidales bacterium; assembly: GCA_023229245.1. GTDB lineage: Bacteria > Bacteroidota > Bacteroidia > Bacteroidales > F082 > JALNZU01. Next base: position 179,671 of record JALNZU010000001.1, read on the forward strand.
AGAGTGGGCATCGAGACCTTACGTAAAGACCTTTATTTCCTAGCTTCCGACAGCCTAAAGGGGCGTTTCCCTGGTACAGCTGAAGACAAGATAGCTGCTGAATATATTGCTCAGGCTTTCAGGCAAGCCGGTCTGAACTTCTTTACACCGGATGGTAAATCAGCTTTTCAGATAGTGACAGCAGTAGAAACTACTGATTCAAACAAGTTAAGTATTGGTAGTGTCCAAGCAGTTTATGGCGAAGATTACAGCATATACGCTTTCAGCCGGAGCGGGTATTTTAAATCGGAAATAGTGTTCGCCGGATTTGGTATGAATATTCAAACCGACTCCCTCATACATAACGATTACGAAGGATTGGATGTACAAGGCAAATGGGTATTGGCTCTCAAAGGTGATCCTGAGCCTGAGAATAACAGCAGTCCTTATATACCTTTTGCCGATGCACGAAATAAAGCCCTTTTCGCACAAGACCAGGGTGCTATAGGCCTTATCCTCATTGGAGGAACAAAAAACAACCCAAATGACGAGCTTACACCACTGCTTTTTGAACGTTCTATTGCAAGTGCCGGAATTGCGGTCGTAGATATGAAGAAAAGTTTTGCCGAGACACAGTTGTTTGCCAACAAAATACTGATTGACAGTCTTGAATCACAACTCATACGCAACGAAAATCCACAAATCTCCTTTACGGATATTGAACCGGAAGCAGTTATTGATCTGCAAAAAAAACTTACCACCACCTTTAATATATATGGATATTTAGAAGGAAGTGATCCGGTTTTGAAACATGAATTTTTAGTTATCGGTGCTCATTACGATCATTTAGGTATGGGTGGCGAAGGCTCAGGCTCTCGGGTACCGGACACCATAGCAGCCCATGTAGGCGCTGATGACAACGCCTCAGGCACAGCAGCCTTGCTCGAACTAGCCAAACGGTTTTCCCAACCTAAGCAAGAACTCAGACGGTCTGTTTTATTTGTATCGTTTGGGGCTGAAGAATTAGGATTGCTTGGTTCTAAACATTTTGTGGATAACCTCCCGGTTGATCGCTCGAAAATCACGGCCATGATCAATATGGATATGATAGGCAGGCTGAATGAAGAAAAAGCTGTTGCTGTTGGAGGTACCGGAACCGCAAAAAATTTTGAGGATATGTTGCGAGAGCTTGAAAGCAATTCAGAGCTAAAGCTCAGCTTCTCACCCGAAGGATTCGGCGCTTCCGACCATGCCTCATTTTATGCAGCCGATATACCTGTATTATTTTTCACTACCGGAGCACATCCCGAATACCATACGCCTGCCGACACTCCCGATAAGATCAACTACGATGGGATGATGATCTTGTTAGAACTGATTGAAGAGACTGCTGTTCGACTGGCTAATATAGACGAGCGTCCGATATTCACAGAGGCAGGACCTAAACAACGATTTCAGGCCAGACGAGGTTTCAAAGTTACATTGGGTATCATGCCAAGTTATACCGCAGGCGATATACAGGGTTTAGGAGTTGACGCAGTAACAAAAGGAGGGCCGGCAGATATGGCAGGAATGAAAAAAGGCGATATTATCGTAGGTATCAATGGCATGGAAGTGAACAATATATACGATTATATGAACCGATTACGTCAACTAAAGCAAGGACAACGCATACATGTAGATATATTGCGTAAAGAAAAACCAGAAATACTGATCGTTGATCTATAACACATTGCATTGCTTACTCTTTTAAACCAATTCGTAATTAAAACCTTATTTGAGAGGTTTGTTAAATTCGGATTAGTAGGCTTTTCCGGTATGCTGATAGATTTCGGCATCACTTATATTACAAAGGAAAAGCTTGGGTGGCAGAAGTATATAAGCAATGCAACAGGATTTTTACTTGCTGCCAGTTCAAATTATTTATTGAATCGTATCTGGACCTTCCGTAGCGTAAATCCTGCCATACTTATAGAATATTCGGAGTTTGTGCTGATAGCTATTATAGGGCTTGCTATCAACACACTGATTTTATGGATATTAGTATCAAAGCTTAACCTTAAGTTCTATTTCAGTAAGCTGATGGCGATAGCCGTTGTCATGGTCTGGAACTTTGGTGCCAATCTATTGATCACCTTCAGGTAATTGGAAGTATATTTGATTTTCTCAGTATAGCTTCCATGCTTAGTTGAATTTCCCGAGCTTTTTCTGCAGCATTTTTTGCAAAGTTGGCATCAGTTGAGGCATAGATAATTCCTCTTGACGAGTTAACCAACAGCCCGCATTGTGCGTTTAGACCGGCTTGAGCCACTTTCTCCAAACTACCTCCTTGTGCACCAATTCCGGGTACTAAAAAAAAGTATTCCGGAGCCATCGCACGCACCACAGCTACCTCCTCAGGATGAGTGGCACCCACAACAAACATCAGTTGATCGGCAGTTGCCCACTGCACTGCTTTAGTGATCACATGCTGGTACACAGCTTGTCCTTCAACATCCGTAATAGTTTGAAAATCTGATGATCCTGTATTCGACGTGAGTGTTAGTAGCACTGTCCATTTATTCGTGTAGTTTAGAAATGGCTGTATTGAATCGTGCCCCATATAAGGTGCTACAGTAAGTGCGTCCGCATTAAGCTGTTCAAAAAAAGCACTGGCATATCGAGCTGCGGTATTTCCAATGTCGGCACGCTTGGCATCAGCGATCAGGAGCAGATTAGTATAATTGCTTTTTATAAATCGCATGGTTTTTTCCATACTTTGCCAACCTTTCAGCCCTTCCGATTCATAAAAAGCTGTATTGATCTTAAAAGCTACTGCATAAGGAGCTGTTGCTGTTATGATTGCCTTATTAAACTCAAATACAGGGTCATCGGACGATAGAACAACCTTAGGCAACATTGAATAGTCCGTATCTAAACCTATGCACAAAAATGATTTCTTTTCAATGATTTGTTCAAAGAGCTGGTTTCGGTTCATCTGTTATTTTTAATTATCAGTACATTAAAACTATTTTCACTGTATTGACCTAATAGATTAGCTCTCAGCCTCAAGTTCTGTTTTAATCCGTTCGGCATTTTCTGCTGTCTGCAATTTTTCGATGATCTCATTCAGATCGCCGTCCATTATTGCCGACAGATTATAAAGAGTCAGATTGATCCGGTGATCGGTTACACGTCCTTGTGGCCAGTTATAGGTTCGAATTTTTGCTGAGCGGTCGCCGGTAGATACCATAGTTTTTCGTTTGGAAGCTATTTCTTCAAGATATTTTGAATATTCTCTTTCAAACAATCTGGTTCGCAACACTTTCATTGCTTTTGCCAAGTTTTTTATCTGTGATTTTTCATCCTGACAGCTCACTACTATGCCAGTAGGTATATGTGTTAATCGCACAGCCGAATAAGTTGTATTTACCGACTGACCTCCTGGGCCCGATGAGCAAAATGTATCTTTTCGTATATCTTTCTCATTCAGTTCAATATCGAATTCCTCTGCTTCTGGGAGTACAACTACCGATGCTGCGGATGTGTGAATACGTCCCTGAGCTTCGGTTTTAGGTACTCGCTGTACCCTATGAACACCTGATTCAAATTTTAAGATGCCATAGGCATTCTCTCCTATGACATTAAACACTACTTCTTTGAATCCACCTACCGTACCTTCGTTCATCTCGACCAATTCAGTCTTCCAGGCCCGTGTCTCACAGAATTTGATATACATTCGATACAAGTCACCGGCAAAAATACTTGCTTCATCGCCTCCAGTGCCGGCACGTATTTCTACTACTGCATTTTTGGAATCTTGAGGATCGTTGGGGATCAGCATCATCCGTATATCTTTTTCTAACTTTTGTTCTTCAGTTTCAAGCTCTTCTAACTCTTCTTTTGCAAGCTCACGAAAATCTTCGTCTTTTTCGTTACGGATAATATCGCGTGCATGTAAAATATTAGAATATACGATCTTATACTGTTTAAATGCTTCTACTATAGGTTCCAATTCTTTGTAATCTCTGTTGAGCTTCACAAAGCGTTTCATATCGGCCACAACAGCCGGATCATTCAGTTGTTCGCCTATCTCCTCCCAACGGCGTTTAATATCTTCTAATTTGTCGTTAATTTCCACAGCACACTATTTTGAGTTGCAAAAGTACAGAATTTCACTATGTAGGGAAAACAGCTACAAAACAGCCTGAGCTTTTTTCGTCATGGACTACTCGATCAGAGATACTCAAAACAGTTGTGAAAAAAGCAACACAATTCAATCAACTCAAGGTTTATGAGTTATTTTCAGTTTGTTAAGTTATCAATTTCTAAGGCTGACGCACAGATTGGTTGTGATCATGGCAAGCGTTCAAATGCTTAGTCCCCATATTTTATCATTCCTTCGGGACTTTTGATAGTCAATTGATTAGTCTCAGCCTGATCGACATATCCTATGATTTTTGCTCTTACTTCAAATTCTGCGGCAATATCAATCAGTGCGTTAGCAGTATCGGTATCGGTATATACCTCCATGCGATGGCCCATATTAAACACTTTATACATCTCGTGCCATTCGGTCTCTGATTCTTCTTGTATTTTCTGAAAAAGCAAAGGAATTTCAAACATATTATCTTTGACTATATGCTTTTGGTTCACAAAGTTCAGCACTTTTGTTTGTGCACCTCCGCTGCAATGTATTATGCCGTTTATCTTTGGCCTGTATTCTTGTAACAGTATTCTTATTATTGGCGCATAAGTACGTGTTGGTGCCAGCACCAATTGTCCCATATTTACCCCTTCTATTCCGCTTGGATCGGTAAGTGAATATTTTCCTGTATAAACCAATTCTTTGGGTATTAACGGGTCGAAGCTCTCGGGATATTTTGTCGCCAACGAAATATTGAACAGTTCATGTCGTGCAGAGGTCAGTCCATTGCTTCCCATTCCACCATTATATTTCTGTTCGTAGCTTGCTTGTCCGAATGAAGCCAGTCCTACTATCACATCTCCGGCTTGAATATTATTTTCTAACACTTGTGTTCTTTTCAATCGGGCTGAAACCGTACTATCCACAATAATAGTACGCACCAGATCACCCAGATCGGCTGTTTCGCCACCGGCACTCCATATGTTGAATCCCCAGTCGCGCATATGTGACAGGAAGCTTTCAGTGCCCCGGATAAGGGCTGCAACCACTTCACCGGGTATGAGTTGTTTGTTGCGTCCGATAGTTGATGATACTAAGATATGATCAGTGATACCTACACAAAGCAGATCGTCAGTATTCATCACTATGGCATCTTGTGCTATATCTTCCCAGACGCTCATATCGCCTGTTTCTCTCCAGTAGATGTAGGCTAATGAAGATTTGGTGCCGGCACCATCGGCATGCATGATATTGCAATACAATTCATCACCTCCCAGTATATCGGGTATGATCTTGCAAAAAGCATTGGGAAACAATCCTTTATCGAGGTTTTGAATAGCTTTATGAACTTCATCTTTAGAAGCTGATACACCTCTTTGCTGATAGCGTTGTTGTGTTGGACTCATGGGGTAAAGATGAGTTTTTTGGTTGGGGCATCAAACTCAAAATCACCAAATCGTGAGAGCAGCCGCTGACCAAAGACCAGGGGGTCTTTTTGTCTGTGAAGTACGTTTACCTCTACCTCTTGTACTATTTTATTGGCGATACGGATTTCGTGGATGATAAATACTGCTCCATCGGCAACCGATCCGGCTTCTAACAATATTTCCGCTTCACCTACCAGATTATCCCTATGGATGATTCCTTTTTTAAGCCAATCCAATGCCTTGGGCAACGAGATGGATGCGTTCTCGGTACGGTTATATACAAAGGTTTCATTGAACCCGTCTACTAAACAATTAGCTTCAAAAGAGCCCTCTTCATTGATAGTAAACCCAATTTGGTTGTCTTCGGGATTGATTTGTATCTCAACCTTAGCCTGCATTTCCTGTCCGGCCGATTTAGGTATATAGTCTTTGCTAAGCACTCGAAACTCTGTACGTCGGTTTAGCTGGTGTGCTACTTCTTTTTCTGTCTCGGTTTTGAGATTATCTATGTAGCTTTCAGTGAGTACCGTCCCAGCTTTGAATTTCACACCATTTGCTGTGAAGTCGTTTTCAATGGTACGTGGTACTCGTTCACCATATCCTTTGGCCACTAAGCGTTCAGGGTCTATACCTCGTAGGATAAGATAATCTACTACCGACTGTGCACGCCTTTGCGAGAGTATATCGTTGCGTTCTTCCGTATCGCGGTTGTCAGTATGCGAAGCTAATTCAATGACTATAGTAGGGTTATGCTGCAAGGTTTCTATAAGTCCTTGCAACGAATCTTCATATTGTGGCTTCAACTCCCAGCGTGCCAGATCGTAAAGTATCTCCGGCAAGGGTATTGGTTTTTCAGGTATGGGCTCCAACAGTATATCTTTCTCAAAATCGCGGCTGAATTCAACCCCTACTGTTGTTTCAATAGCCGTTTTAGTGAAATAAAAATCTTTGTCAACTATGATCTCGTAGGTGGTATTTTTATCTAACTGAGAGCTGCCAAACAAATAATATCCCTTGTCATTGGTTCGTGTGCTGACGCTCATCCCATTTGATCCAACCAGACGTACACTGGCATCCTCCACATACTGAAGGGTTTTTTCATCTTTGATTGTTCCGGCCAAAGTAAACAATACCGGTGGTTCAATAAAGGAATATAAATTATCAATTCCTCTGATATTGTCACGGTTGCTTGCAAAAAACCCACGTTCTTCGGCAGGATGAAATATAATAGAGAAATCGTCTGCCGGTGAGTTGATTGGATATTTCAGATTTGTTGGTGCGCCCCAGTTTCCAGCAGTATCAATAACAGACACAAAAATATCGAATCCACCTAATCCACCGTGTCCGTTACTGGCAAAAAACAAGGTGGTATCGTTTCGCAGAAAAGGAAATATCTCATCACCTTTGGTATTGATCACCTCTCCCAGGTTCATTGGTCTGTTGAATCCCTGACTTGTGTTTTCACGTAGTGCTACCCATATATCTCTCCCTCCAAATCCACCTTTACGTTCAGCTGAAAAATAAAGTATCAGTTCATTGCTGCTTAGGGTAGGATGGCCGATTACATCTAAGCTATCAATACCACGTATCTGCAGTAATGAAGGTGGTCCCCAGCCTCTTCCCGAACGGGTGCTGGTATATATCTGGCATCCGGAGCTATGCTGAGGGGTGTTTTTGCATCGGGTGAAGTACAAAGTTGTAAAGCTACTGTTCATAAACGGTGCTCCTTCATTGCCTTCGGTATTGATAATTTCATCGTTGTCTATCAATACTGGTGTGCTCCATTGTTGGTTTCTATCGAGGCGGCTGCGGTACAGATCACTAAAGTTTTGATCTGTCCAGCGGTCTTTTTCTTTTCCTGTTGACCCGTCACGAGTTGAAGTAAATATGATCTCGTTATAATTTTCTGAGGCCCATGCGGGTGCAAAATCGGCTGCACGTGAGTTGAGTTTTTTTAGCAGCTCAACCTCAAAACGGGATGGATTTTCCAACCATTCGGCTGCCAGGCTGGCTGTCTCGGCACCTAATCGCCCACGCGGATCATCGGGTTGTCTTTCTGTATAAAGTTGATAATACTCAATAGATTCCTCAAACTTTTGATTCATCTTGAGCAAGTCAGCATAGATGAGGTATATCTCTGGATATCGATCTACCAAATCAGTACGCAACACCCGTTTATAGGTTGCTTCAGCACGTTTGGTACTTCCGGTAAACCGATAACATTCGGCCATACGGTATGATATCCGGCTCCGCTCATCGCTGTTTCGTTTTACCTTTCCGTAGGCTTTCTTATACCTGTCTAATGCCAACGAATACTGATGCCGCTCAAAAGCTTCATCGGCACTACGGGATACATTGCGTTGCGCATGCAGTTCTAATGAAGGTGCCCATAAAAGAGCTATCAAAATACTAAATGTGAAAAGAGGATGTTTCATTCCACTATATGCAGTTTAAAGACAAACGGTCATTCGTCTGTATTATTGGATATTATTTCGTTTTCACCTTGATTTTCGTTTCCCTCTTGGGAAGCTCCGGCAGAAGGTTGATCAGGCTGTTCCATACTGACGCTGTCTTCTGGCGGGCTGATCACTGGCGCAACAGAAGTATCAACAGATGTTTTTGATGTGAGACTTTTTTCATGTAACAACTCATCCATGCGGGTTTCACGCTCTATCTTTTGAATCTCTTTGTCGATCTCATTTTTAAAACCAGCCGAAGCTCGTTTCATTTCATTAATAGTCTTACCTAATGTCCGGGCCACTTCAGGCAATCGTTTGGGACCTAAAACCACAAATAACACCAACAAGATGACAACCAATTCACCGGTACCTATATTAAAAAACAACAGCATGATGCGTATTTTTTAGAAAAACAAAAATAAGCATTTGATTACTCCCTTGCTTCAAATAGAACAAAAAAGCCCGAACTGGTTTGCAGTCGGGCATTTTTTATTACAAGGTATTGCAAAAATATATTAACTTCTTTTTGATTTTAAAGCGGCTTTCTTATCAGACGCTACAGCTGCCTTAACCTCCTGACGATGCAACAGATCATACACTATAGCACTGGCATTAAAGACGGAGGAATAAGTACCGAATATTACCCCCATCAACAATGCAAACACAAAGCCACGGATCACCTCACCTCCAAAGAGTGCAATAATCAAAAGTACTACTATGGTTGTTCCCGATGTATTGATCGTACGGCTTAAAGTTTGATTGATGCTGTCATTAATGGTAGTTTTGATAGGACGCTTGGGGAAGAGTCGTATATTCTCACGTATTCGGTCAAACACTATCACGGTATCGTTGATGGAGTACCCAATAATCGTCAATATAGCTGCAATAAACGACTGGTCAACTTCCATACTGAATGGCAACACATTATAGAAGAGCGAAAACAGCCCTAACACAATAATGGTATCGTGTGCCAGAGGTATCAGGCCTCCCAGACCAAACTGCCATCTGCGGAAGCGCACTGCAATATATACAAAGATGATGATAAGCGAGAAAGTAATTGCTAATAAGGCTTTATTGCGTATATCGTCAGCTATGGTAGGTCCTATTTTCTGTGAGCTCAATATACCGATAAATTTATCGGAGGCTTCTTCGTCTGTAGTGAACTGATTATAGGTTATAGATTCTTCGTATAAGTCTTTAAGGCCGTTATAGAGCATAGTTTGAATGATAGTATCAGCTTCTTTTCCTTCTTCTTCTATCATAAATTTAGTAGTGATCTTCACCTGCCTGTTAGGCCCGAATGTTTTCACCTCCGGTGTAGCCTCAGTAAACTCATTGGCAAGTGCCACTCGTACCTCATTGACTGTAACGTCTTTATCGAAACGCACCAAGTAAGTACGTCCGCCAGAGAAGTCAATGCCGAAGTTCAGTCCGCGGAAAGTGAGCGATCCTAAGCTGATTATGATTATAACAGCTGAAAAGAGATAAGCTTTTTTACGCATTCCAATAAAGTCGATATTCGTTTGAGCTAAAAATCTTAGTCCAAACTTCGATCCGAACACTATTTTCTTATTATTGTCTAACAGATAAATAAAGACCATTCTGGAGATAAATATGGATGTAAATAGTGAGGTGAGTAAGCCAATGATAAGTGTAGTGGCGAAGCCTTGTACTGGTCCTGTTCCGAAAGTATAAAGGACTATCCCTGTAAGCAAAGTAGTTACGTTACCGTCAATAATAGCTGAATACGCATTTTTATATCCGTCTTCAATAGCTAATCGCATTCCTTTTCCAAGTCGTATCTCTTCTTTGATACGTTCAAAAATGATCACGTTGGCATCTACTGCCATACCCAGGGTAAGCACTATACCGGCTATGCCGGGTAAGGTAAGCACGGCACCTAATGAAGCTAATACACCAAAGAGGAAGAATACATTGGTAAACAGGGCAATGTCGGCTACCAAACCGGATTTTTGGTAAAACACGAACAGATATATCATGACCATTATAAAAGCCAATACGAACGACCATAATCCAGCTGTTACTGCTTCGCGTCCGAGTGATGGTCCTACTACTGCTTCTTCCATGATACGGGATGGGGCAGGTAGTTTACCGGCTTTCAGTATATTAGCAAGGTCCAGAGCTTCTTCTATGCTCATCTCACCTCCGCTGATAGATGAGCGGCCACTGGGAATTTCATCATTCACAACAGGATATGAATACACATAATCGTCCAATACGATGGCTATCTGTCGGCCAATATTTTCACCTGTCAGGCGCTTCCATATTTTAGCTCCTTCATTATTCATCTGAATAGATACCTCTACCCTTCCATTCTGATCATAATCCTGACGGGCATCTACTATCACCTCACCACCTAACGCAGCTTTATTGTCGCGTGAAGTTTTTAAAGCAACCAACTCAAGCACACCGGGTTGCCCTGTAGCAGCGCCACGTGGTTTAACTGTCCAAACTAATTTCATATTACGCGGGAAGACACTCTCTACCTTACGGAGCATATTGTTCACACGGGCTGTGTCTTTCACTAATGCACTTCCAACACGAGCTGTATTACCCGGGAAGAACCTGCCTTGCTCATCCTGCATATAAGAAGGCATCAGATACGCATACAATGGATTGGCCTTTGCATACTCTTCAAAGCTCTGTTCGGCACTTGCAGTTGTATCGGTTTCCAATTGTTCCAGCAAGCTTTTTTCAGTGGTATCACTCAACGCACTTTCTATGGAGTCCGACTGTTGCCCGGGCTGTTCTTCTGTCATCTCCACCTCTAAAGGTGTTTGATCAATTATTTCTTCCGTTGTTTGTTCTTCAGCTTCAGGCTGTTCGACTAACCTTGAATTGGCTTCTTCGAAATAAGTATATACTTCTGAGAAGTTATATGTTTCCCAGAACTCAAGCTGTGCGGTACCCTGCAAAAGCTTTCTGACCCGTTTCGGGTCTTTTATACCGGGTAACTCAACCAATATTCTACCTGAGGTAGCTAACTTTTGAATATTAGGTTGTGTAACCCCGAAACGGTCAATACGGGTACGTAAGATCTGAAAAGTACGGTCTAAGGCAGCATCGGATTCCTGACGTATCATAGATAACACCTCTGAATTGGTTGAGTTGGTGGTGATACCTTTATCCTTAAACTCGAACAAAAATATAGAAGCTAATCGTGCATTAGGATCAATGCGTTCAAAGGCTTCGCCAAAAAGAGTTACATAGTCTTTTTGACTGCTCCGCTGATTGATAGTAGCCTGTTCAATTGCCTCAAGAAAGATTGGGTCTTTACTATGTCCGGAGAGAGCTGTGATAATATCCCTAACCGATACTTCCAAAACCACGTTCATACCACCTTTGAGGTCAAGCCCAAGGTTGATTTCACGCTCTTTCGCTTTGCGATACGTATATTTACCTATCAACAGATTGAGTACCACCTCGTTTTCAACCGAATCAAGATAATATGTTTCCCTGGATTCTACGATTGAATCAAGAAGATATTTATACAATAAATCATCACCCCTGGCAAGTTCGTCAGCTAGCTGCGAGGCTGCTTCACTTTTGGCAAACTCTTGCGCTTTACGCTCTACTCTTGATGCTACAAAAGTGAACGAAAGCTGATAAAGTGAAACAATTGCCAAAGCAATTGCGAAAACCTTAATAGCTCCTTTATTCTGCATTTCTTAAAGTGTAATTAATTAACTTTCGTATAGTAACAATTTTTTTTGAGGGTGCAAAATTAGAATAATATTTAACAACTTCCAATATTTCAACGATTAATTGCGTAACCGAAAAACGTAAAACGCATACAAAGCTACCACTAAAAATTAGTTGAACAGAAAAATCATTCAGCAAACTAACCGAACAGGGATCATTTTATCTTAGCCAGGTTCTCTGCTTGAGAGTTGTATTAAAATTATTTAGAACCATTCTATATAGTGTCTGAAAGTTTTCTAATTTTGCCGCTCGTAATCCACTAATCTTTAATTGAATTTTTTATGAAAAAACCACTGTTTATTTTACTAGGAAGCTTTGCCTTGGGGGTTTTGTTTTTAACCTCTTGTGGCGGTGATTCCTCTACTTCTGAAAAAAAGTCAGAAGCCAAATCGGAAGTTGTTACCGGCAATGATAAAGTTGTTGATCTTGGAGAAAAAATTTACAACGAAAAATGTATTGTATGCCATATGGCCAATGGAGAAGGAATGACCGGAGCTTTTCCATCCCTCAAGGATTCCGATCTGATCCGAGAAGACAAGAAAGCAGCTGTAGCTCAGGCTTTGAACGGTTCACCCGGCGGAAGCACCATCAAAGGCGTTCATTATAGTGCCCCTATGCCACCGCAGGTCGATACCAAAGAAGAAGCCATTGCTGTGATCAACTATGTCTCCAATCATTTTGGAAATGACTTTGGCACTATAACTCTTGACGAGGTAGAAGATGTGGTCATAGACCCAAGATAATTTTATCTGCAACATATATTCTTAATCCTTTCTGGCGTGTACGGGAAGGATTTTTTTATTTCAACAAGATACGAGTGCCTGCGGGAGGCTGTGTGCCCGGTATCAGCTCATTGATTTTATAGAGTCTTTTCAAACGAACACCATACAGCTGACTAACGGCATGCATGCTCTCGCCCTCACGCAACCAATGTTCTTTGTGAGTATGCGACTTTCGTCTTTTCTTTTCTAAGTAAACAATTTGGTTTACAGATAGTTGTTCACCTTTTTCAAACTCATTATATTTGACGATCTGCCAGCTGAAGATATTAAACTCGGCAGCCAATGAACTGATTTGATCATTCTCGTAAGCAAAAATTAATTTTCTCCCATTGTTCTGATGCACAAAGCGTCCGGAATCTGATTTTGCCACCACTTCAAAGTCGGAAGGATTGACTGCTATGAACTCATGACTTTCCTTTTCAACAGGCTCTGCCTCTACCGCTTGTTCGCGTTTACGACCTTTGAGGGCTTGAGTGTCATACTTGAACAGCTCATACCTTTCAATAATACGTATCAACAATTCGGGATAGCGCGGATTGGTTGCATATCCGGCTTTGCTCAACCCATGCGACCAAGCTTTATAATCAGTGATTTCCAACCCGAAAAGAAACGCATATCGTGGCCGTTGCGTCAGAAACAACGAATGATCATGATACGATTGTTCAGGGTTTTTATACTTTCGAAAACATTCATTTTTTTCGTCATCATCCATATAAAACGTTTTACCCTTCCAGCCTACATGGCATTTGATACCGAAGTGGTTGTTGGCTTCACGAGCCAGACGACTGTTTCCGCTGCCCGATTCAAGAATACCCTGCGCCAAAGTAATAGAAGCTGGTATCTTATATTCTTTCATTTTGTCAACAGCAATTTTTTTATATTGATTGATATAAGCTTCTGTTGAAATACGTTCCTGGCTGTAACCCATACTATGTCCTAACAGAAAAACAATATACAGTAACACTATCAGTTTTTGTTTCATAGCAGGCAGGTATAGGATACAGGTGCTGTTATTCGTTCAGGATACGGCTTACAAACTTTTGAATATCATAATCGGTATTAAACACCTTATAAAGCTCAGATAGAAGTGGATATTGCTCATCAGGCCGGCAACATGAACGCAACAGCTCGTAAAACACATTGACAGCTATACGTCCTTCCAATACTACCTTATCAGATATTCCTCTGGTAAAAAATCCTTTTCCTATCAATAAGCCCAGCGTACGGTTACGACTCAGGTCGTTTAAGGCAGTAAGAGAAAAATCGCCAAAGCCACAATAATTAAACAAAGTAGCATCCCTACCCCCAAAATAATGGATCAGTTGTCGCATTTCATTGACAGACCTGGCCAAAACGAGCGAACGCAGGTTAGGAGAATCAAAGTTAGCATCTACTATACCAATGACAATCGCATAAATATTTTTGAGAATACTGGCATATTCCACTCCCTTTAAATCGTCTGTAAAATCAAGATACACAGTTGTATTGGCAAATAAACTGTTAAAAGTGCCAAAACAAGCCGGGTCTGATGCAGCAACAGTAAAAGCAGTAGGTTGGCTGTATATGATCTCACGGGCAAAAGAAGGGCCTTTCATCACAGCTACTGTATTCGGCATGATCTGCTTCAGAGAATCAGGTATCAATTGATTATCACGACCAAAACCTTTGGCAAGATTAACCAAAACTGTCTGAGGTGAAATCAAGTGGGAATGAGTTTCCAAATAATCGGTTACAGCTACTGAGGGCAATGCCAGAAAAATCAAATCAGCCTGCGGTAAAATAGATTTGTCGGATGTAGCTCTAAGACGGGTATCTAATCGAAAATTAGGGAAATACTTGCTATTGATATGTACTGCATTTATTGATTCAACCACTTCGGGTTCTATTGACAGCAAATGGATAGTCAGCTCTTTGTTGTGAGCCAGAATATTACCCAATGCTGTTGCAATCGCACCACTTCCAATAAAAACAATACGCTTCCCGTACACTGAGGCTTGAGGTTCCTTACTCATAAAATTTAGTCTTTAACAGATATGCGAAAATACATGTTTTACATCATCACAAACGGAATTGCCTGTTTTCTAAAGCGGTTTTACATTCCTGTTTTCATAGAACTCATAGGAGTATATCAGGTAATTTTCATTTTTTGTACCAAGCTTCCGCATAACATATTTCATGTTCTAATAGTCGGTTTGTCAGGAAATGGATCGTATCGCCTCCAACAAGAGATTGATTCTGTTGATACAGCTAAACCTGACAAGCACTGTATCGGCTATATGTCGTTGTTCTGCTTCGCTTTTCCGACACGCCGTCTGTATTGCGTCAACAGCTTCATCCACATTCAGATTTTTGATAAGAAGGCCGTTGCTTGATGCAAGTATTTCGGCTAAGCCACCAGTTTGATGTGCTACCGGAAAACATCCTGCCGCTATTCCTTCCAAAACAGATAATCCAAACGATTCATGTCTTGAAAACTGACATACTACTTTGGATCGCATAAAATACTCCCGTAATTCTGACTGAGGAACAGGCCCGACCAAATGCGTGTTTGCTGATTTTCTTTCCATCAACCAATCATACGCTTCAGCTTGAACACCTATAATAGTAAATTGAGTGTCGGGCAAGAGCCGGGCGATCTGGATCAAAAAGTCTATCCCTTTCACAAACAGCGTCTTGACTGAATCTGCCAGACAAACACTCACTACACCATCCCTGATATGGGTTGATGCAATTCTGATTTCAAAATCGGTATCATAACAATTCGGGACTATATGCGATTTACCGACAAGGGTCGGGTTTATATTTTTAATCAGCTGATTAAGCGTATGTTGCGTAACGGGCAACAGCAAATGCGCAAATCGTGTAGCTAAATGCACACTGATCCGTCCTAACAAGCGGGTTTTGGTTCCGTATTTTAAATCCGGATCATAAGCAGCATCCACCCCACCTATCACTAAGATACTTTTCTTACCATACACCCGGGATAGTAACACCGGAAGCACTGCATGAAAGTCGGCAAACCAAACATATACGAAATCGGCGCTCCGCAAATTTCTTACTAAAAACATCAACTCACGCCATAGTTCTTTGATCACTTGCAGCCCTTTGCGATGTTGGAAAGCAAAGGATTTTACTTGATAATGATTCGATAAAAGTTCTTCATCCTTAAGGATAAATGTGGAGGCAACCAATCGAATATAAAGTATCTTTTTATCTGTGTGCATGTTTATTCAATTCAGCAAGATCTGCATTTTGCTCTTGGCTGGCCTGCATTATACTTGCATTCAACTCAAATCCTATCAACAAAATGAAAGCATTTAAAAACAGCCACAACAGGAATATTATCAAGGTCCCTATTGAGCCATACAAGGCATTATATCTTGAGAAATTGTTGATATAAAAGTTAAATCCTAATAAGCCGGCAACAAATAAGGTAGTTGCAAGGATTGAGCCTGGGCTGAAAAACCGAAAGGCTTTACGTTTGGCTGGTGCGTAGTAATAAAGGAAAGAAACACTAAAGAAGATCAGGGTAAGCGAAATAAGCCATTTCATAAAATTAAGAAGAATGACCGTAACAACACCTTTGATCCATCCGTGCGTTACCAAATAACTAATGATTGATCCGCCCAGAGTGAGTAATACCACTGAGATAACAACCAAAAACAACAATATAACCATCAGAAAAGCTGCCATTAATCGTTGATGAAACCATCCTTTGGCAGGCATCTGATGCCAGGTGCTGTTAAATCCTTCAATAATAGCATTTGTGCCATTAGTGCTGAACACAAAAGTGAGTACAAAGCTCAACGAAAGCAAACCCGTGTTTTGTTTCATCACTATCTCAAATATCGTTTGTTCAACCATTTCAAACGTATCGGGCGGGATGATCTGTGCCAGAAAGTCAAACAATTGCAGTTGAAAATTTTCTATAGGGATATAAGGTATCAGAGTAAAAAGAAAGAGTATGAACGGAAAGATCGCTAAGAAAAAATTAAATGCTACCGCAGAAGCCCGTATAGAAAGTGCTCCTTTGAATAAGCCTTTGAAAAAAAATACCAACACATCATACAGGGGTAATCCTTGGAATCCCGGCATTTTAAGCAAACGTAGATTTCGCCTGATGGCATCGCGCAACTGCACATATTGTCGTAGTCGCCTCCTGTTTATAAACGCATTCATTGAAAGTTGGTTTCGACTGGAAAGTTTATAGAAAACAATAATCTAAAAAGCAGTGTATGATATGTTTCCATCCCGTGGTCAACGAACTTTAATGGCATTGTATTATTTGGAAGTAATACTAAGCGAATGAATAATCTGCCTATCCCCAGCTTCATGGGTTTGAACATACAGCCGGAAGACATTTTTTGAGTGAGTATATTCACCTATGAAAAAGGTATTGGATTGGGAGGCTTTTCCGGTTTGCTTGATGACAGCATTCAGTGCCGGATAGGTATTAAAGAAAGCTGATAAAATCATAACAGCCTGGTTCTTACTATAGTCACCTTTATCAGAAGGCAGTTCTAACTTGATCATCGGAGCAAAAAAATCACCCATTTTCTTCGCATCCCCTTTAGCTAAATGCACTAACCAGGGAGTCTCTATAGGCTGCTGAGGCATGCTTTCAGATACCTGAAAAACATATTGCCTGCCAAAGCCCGAAAGGAATAATACACTTATCAACATCCAACTTAGTCGATACATAATCTGTTGAATTGGGCTCCAAAGTTAAGCCTTTTCATAATGAGATCTTTAATTCTCTATTTATCTCTGATTGAAATTGAGCTGCTGATAACTACTAAAAGGCTTTTTTTAAGGCAAAGGCTGAGAGAAAACCTAAAAATAGTACTTTTGACCCAGATTGTAAATAGGTCAATTGGTATTAGGCATGAAGGGCATTTCTTTTTTGAAACACGTTTCTTTTTTAAATAGCTTGTTAGCTATTATTTGGTTGTTGTCAGCCTGTAGTTTTCCTCCCATAGAGTCGGAAACTGAAAAGTTTGAGAAAGACCTCAACCGTTTCAACAACCGCATGGAATCTATTGGTCAGCGAATGGAGATATTAGAGGCTATGGAGCAGGAATTGGATGAGATTGAGACACAGCTTGTCAGGGGTGAAATAAACAGGGAAGAATATCTCATCCGCTCAAACGAGATCAAAAATGCGTATGGCCGCAAGATCACTATTGCAGGACAGGCAGCGATAATACAAGAGTTACCTTTGTGGGCCAAAGACATAGGCTTGAGCGAACCGGCAGGAATGACACTGAATCAGGAGCTTTCAATGCTGACCAATGTCAATAATCCAGAAGAAGGGTTTAATTCACTCTTAGTAGTATATACAGGTAATTATCAAGTAGCTATGAAAGAAGCTCAACGAATAGCTGCACAAGCAAACATACCCATAAGCTCTGACTTTAAAGAAGCGTTGGAGATCAGCCGACAGTATGGCAGCTCACCATTAAAAGGGATAGCTTTTGCTAATTTTGAACCCTTTGTTAAAGATGCGCCGGTGAATATTTCTATCACTGTAGATGAAGCCGGAATACTTACTATTAGCGCCATCAACATAGAACAAATGAACCGGCAAACCAGCAGAAACAAAACCGATCAATAGATAAAGAATACACATTAAAAAGCAGCTTTATTCACTCAAATTCATAGCTTCCCCCCTAACACTACTGAAATGACACAATTGGCCAATACTATAGAGCATCCGGGTACTATTACCCGCATTGGCAAGGATGAGATAGAGGTGATGATCATGTCTTCTTCTGCATGTGCTTCATGCCAGGTAAAAGGAGCATGCAGCCTGTCGGAGATGGAAGAAAAAATCGTAACTGTTAAAAAACCAGCTCGTAAAGACTTCAAGCCTGGCCAGCAAGTCGTTGTATTCATGTACGGTAACACAGGTTTCAAAGCAGTTTTTTTTGGATACATACTACCCTTTATCTTAGTGATAGCCAGCTTAGTGATTATAATATCCACCGGCAATAGCGAAGGTATAGCCGGTTTGTCGGCATTGGTAATCCTGGCTATTTACTACCTGCTGTTATATACTTTGCGAAACCACATCAACAAAAGTTTTGAGTTTTTTATCAAGTAAGTTCTTTTACCCTTGCTCTAACGTATTATCATATTTATATATGTTCTAAATTACTGATTATGTGGTAATTTAGAAAGATTCTAAACAAGAACCCAATACTTCTGATAATCAGATCGTTCGCTAATCCAAACTATAGGGCATCAATTGTAATATTTTCACATCTATTTGTGTATGTGATTGTTACTGCTATCGTCTCTCAGGTCTGACTGGTATTCTTACTACGCACAATTATTTTACTTTTGCTAAGCTGTTATTTTTTTATCAGCATCATATAAAGCTTAGCATATTAGTATTACTATCAATACGATACAATGTGAACGATATTTTACTTTTTTCGCTTTTGACTCTTGGTCTGTTAGGTGCCATTATGGCAATAGTGCTTTATTTAGTAGCACAGAAGTTCAAAGTGATCGAAGATCCAACCATAGACTTGGTAGAAGACATACTGCCCAAGGCCAATTGCGGTGGCTGTGGATTTCCTGGTTGCCGTAATTTTGCGGAGATTTTGGTTAAACAGGCTAATGAGCAGCAGAATATTGACGGTTTCAACTGTCCGGTAGGCGGTAATGCGGTGATGAAAGAGGTTGCTTCAATTCTTGGATTAGAGGTTCAGGAGCAGGCTCCAATGATTGCAGTGGTTCGTTGCAATGGTTCCAAAGCCAACTCACCTTCCAAAGTCATCTACGATGGGCCCGCCTCTTGTGCCTTTGCTCATAATCTGTTTTCAGGTGAGGGAGGCTGTCAGTATGGATGTCTTGGTTTAGGCGACTGTGTGGATGCCTGTGATTTTGACGCCATACATATGAATCCTCTGACAGGCTTACCCGAAGTGAATGATAAATGTACAGCCTGTAACGCCTGCGTCAAAGCATGTCCAAGAGGGATCATCGAACTCAGGCGAAAAGGCCCTAAAGACAGACGTATATTTGTTTCATGCATCAATGAAGAAAAAGGCGGCCCAGCTAAAAAGAACTGCTCTGTAGCTTGTATAGGGTGCTCCAAATGCTTTCAGGTATGTCCGTTCGATGCCATTACCATGAAAAACAATCTAGCATATATTGACTTCATCGCATGCAAACTTTGTCGAAAATGTGTAGAAGTATGCCCAACCGATGCGATCTTAGAGATCAATTTCCCGCTTCGTAAACCTAAGCCGGCTGTAGAAGACAAGAAAACCTCCACCGAAAAAACTGCTACCGTCGCAACTATCAAACAAGATACATCTTCCGAATCAACCGTATAATCTGATTTGTGGTATGAAATCCTTAAAAAGTTTCCGTTTAGGTGGGATTCATCCCCCTGAAAATAAGTTTTCGGCCCATGCACCTATCAGCTCAATCCCACTACCTAAACAGCTGATCGTCCCATTAGGGCAAAACCTGGGTGTAGCACCCAAGCCCATAGTAAAAAAAGGTGATGAGGTAAAGGTTGGGCAACTCATAGCCAAGGCAGACGCATTTATATCGGCTAATATACATTCACCTGCCTCAGGTAAAGTGCTCAAAATTGATGACGCAACAGATTCAAGCGGCTACAGGCGACCGGCTATTTTTATCAATGTTGAAGGCGACGAATGGGATGAATCTATTGACCGCTCCGAGACTATCAACCGAGAGATAGTTTTGGACAGACAACAAATTATCGAACGTATCAAAGACCGGGGTATAGTAGGGCTTGGGGGAGCTACCTTTCCTACCCATATCAAACTGATGATACCCGAAGGCAAAAAGGCTGACTACCTCCTGATCAACGGGGTTGAATGCGAACCATATCTTACTTCCGACCACAGGCTGATGATTGAAAAAGGAGAACAAGTACTCATAGGAACTAAGATATTAATGAAAGCCCTTGAAGTAAAAAGAGCTGTCATAGGCATTGAAGCCAATAAACCGGATGCCATCAGTCATCTCAGAGAACTCTCAGCTGACTATACCGATATTTATATTCAAGCCTTACAGGTAAAATATCCGCAAGGTGGTGAGAAGCAGCTGATTAAAGCAGTAGTAAACCGTGAAGTCCCATCTGGAAAACTACCTATTGAAGTAGGTTGTGTAGTATCGAACGTAGGAACAGCCTTTGCTGTGTATGAAGCCGTTCAAAAGAATAAGCCTCTGATTGAGCGAATAGTAACACTTACTGGTAAAGCCGTGCGCAAGCCTTCCAACTTTTTAGTTCGCATAGGCACCCCGATTACTGATCTATTGGAAGAAGCTCAAGGTATGCCTGAGTTTACCGGAAAGATCATCAACGGCGGACCTATGATGGGCAAAGCTCTGAGCACAACCGATATCCCCATAGTAAAAGGTTCATCAGGTATAGTGCTTTTGCCACAGGAAGAAAGCCGCCGACCGGAAGAAAAACCTTGTATCCGTTGCTCAAAATGCATACAAGCATGCCCAATGGGATTAGAGCCTTACCTGCTTGCCAAGCTTGCCAAATTGGCTTTATTTGAAAGAGCCGAATCGGGAAAAATAATGGATTGTATTGAGTGTGGCTCCTGCCAATATACATGTCCGGCTAATATTCCCTTGCTTGATTATCTAAGACTTGGAAAACAAAAAGTCGGTCACTTGATAAGAACCAGAAAAAACTGAATCTATGCAGCAATTAACTATATCCGGATCCCCGCATATACACGGAGAAGAAAGTGTGAAAAAGATCATGTATTCGGTAGTGTACGCATTGATACCTGCTGTACTAATATCCATTTATTTCTTTGGATGGGATGCTGCTCGTGTGCTTCTTACTTCGGTTATTGCCTGTTTGTTTTTTGAATGGGTCATACAAAAATACCTGATCAAAGGATCGTTGACCATCAATGACGGATCGGCTGTAGTAGCCGGAATATTATTAGCGTTTAATGTCCCGGCTAATTTACCTGTACCGATCATTATTATCGGTGCTTTGGTAACTATAGGAATAGCTAAGATGTCGTTCGGAGGATTAGGTAAGAATCCTTTCAACCCGGCATTGGTAGGCAGGGTATTTTTATTAATATCTTTTCCGGCTCAGATGACCACCTGGCCGGTTCCACGTCCGTTGTTTGCAAAAGCTGTTACCGATGCAATCACCGGTCCTACTCCATTAGGATTGGTTAAAGAGAGTCTTGACGCGGGAAAACGCCTGCCCGAGATCATGGCCGATCCCTCCATGCCTGATTATATTGATCGCCTGACAGGAAATATGGCAGGCTCCTTAGGCGAAATGTCGTATATAGCTCTGATATTAGGAGGGCTATACCTGATCATCAAAAAGGTGATCGACTGGCAATTGCCCGTATCTATCATACTGACTGTCTTTGTTTTTGCCGCTATCTTTCATTGGATTGACCCTATGTATTATGTAGAGCCAAGCTTTCACCTGTTTTCGGGTGGACTAATGTTAGGCGCTATTTTCATGGCTACCGACATGGTAACATCGCCTATGAATATGTGGGGACGGATACTATATGGAATAGCCATTGGACTGCTTACTATCATCATCAGGATATGGGGTGCATACCCAGAAGGTATTTCATTTGCTATTCTGATCATGAATGCGTTTACTCCTTTAATTAACAGAGGATTCAAACCCAGACGTTTTGGTAAAATTGTAAATTAACTTCAACAGTACACCTTAATTTTTTTAAACCGTTATGGCAGCTAAACGAGAATCAACCTTTGTCAATATGCTAAGCACCCTTTTGGTGATAACCTTAGTGGCTGCATTTACATTGGGAAGTGTGTATAATCTGACTAAAGAACCTATAGCATTGGCTAAACAAAAAAAGTTAGAAGAAGCCATTCGTATGGTGTTACCAGAATTTGAGCGTCTTGAAGCCATCAAGATCAAATCAGATAGAGAAGAAGATTCCTTACAATTTTTTGTCGCGTATCAGGCAGATACCGTAATAGGTGTTGCCATCAACACCTTTTCTAACAAGGGTTTCTCGGGTGAAGTGCGTATCATGGTCAGTTTTGCACCCGATGGAACTATATACAACACTTCTGTATTAGATCACAAAGAAACACCTGGCTTAGGCGACAAGATGCAAAAAAACAAGTCGGACTGGAGCAACCAGTTTAACGGGATGAATCCGGTTTCTTATCGCCTGAAGGTAGTGAAAGATGGTGGCGATGTAGATGCCATCACAGCAGCTACCATCAGTTCGCGTGCGTTTACTGATGCCGTTCAACATGCGTATGATACTTTTTTAACCTATCAGAAAGAGAACTAATTATGAATCAGATTCAAAATTTAACGAAAGGCTTTATCAAAGAGAACCCTGTCCTGGCTCAGCTTTTAGGGCTTTGTCCAACGCTTGGTGTTACTACATCAGCTTTTAACGGATTAGGCATGGGTTTAGCGACAACTTTTGTATTAGTCTCTTCAAACTTAGTGGTGTCATTAGTTAAAAACTTCATTCCCGACAAGGTACGTATCCCTTCGTTCATCGTCATTATCGCCTCTTTTGTAACGGTAGTCGAATTAGTGATGCAGGGTTTTGTACCTGCTTTGTTCGATCAATTAGGGCTTTTTATCCCGCTGATTGTTGTCAACTGCATCGTCTTAGGTCGTGCCGAAGCCTTTGCATCCAAGAATACTGTAGCATCTTCTGTGATAGACGGACTTGGGATGGGATTAGGTTTTTCAATGGCGCTGACTATTTTAGGCGCTCTACGCGAGATACTTGGAAGCGGAGCCTTGTTTGGATTCAAATTTATTCCGGGAGAGATGATTTTGGTGTTTGTCCTGGCTCCCGGTGCCTTTATTGGACTAGGGTACTTGATCGCCCTTACTAGAAAACTGAATAAATAAGCCAAAAAACTTTCAACCCATGGAATATATTATCATTATCATATCGGCCATTTTTGTCAACAATATCGTCCTGGCACAGTTTCTTGGGATATGCCCTTTTGTGGGAGTTTCCAATAAGATTTCCACTTCTATCGGCATGGGAGGAGCAGTATTGTTTGTCATCACTTTATCCACTATAGTAACCTGGCTAATCCAAACTTATGTATTAAACGCATTAGGACTACATTTTCTACAGACGATCGCATTCATAGTGGTGATAGCCTCATTAGTGCAAATGGTCGAGATCATTCTGAAAAAAGTCAGTCCGGCTCTTTACTCTGCCTTAGGTGTTTTTCTGCCTCTTATCTCCACCAACTGCGCTGTATTAGGTGTAGCCATACTTACCATACAAAAAGAATATACCCTTATCGAAGGAGTGGTGTTTTCCAGTTCAACAGCTTTGGGATTCGGGCTTGCTCTGGTAATTTTTGCTGGCATACGTGAGCACCTTGATCTGATGGAAGTTCCAAAAGGCATGCGCGGAGTACCTATTGCATTGGTTACAGCAGGAATATTAGCACTTGCTTTCATGGGATTCACCGGTATAGTGTGAATAATCTTTAGTCAACCACAAAATCAGTCAAAAACACCTTAAATACTCCCGATACGCAATTTTAATAGTATTTTTGTACCCGATTATCCCAATACAGTTTCATAAGCCCTAATCTACTATAATCATCAGTTAGCTTATGTAACAGTATCAGTCACAAACTAATCTAATACGATAATTTTATGGAAAATCATATTCATATTTACAGCGTAACCGGCATGAGTTGCAACCATTGCAAGAACAAAGTAGAAACGAATTTACGTGCTCTGCCAGGGGTTGACACTGTCGAAGCTGACATAGTAAATAATAAGGTAACTCTGAAAGGAAGCAACATCAATTCTCAGCAGGTGCAACAAACCATACTACTTTTAGGGTATCAGTTTCACGGGGAAATAGAATCTTAAGACACAGCCAAACTCAAAAAAATCACTGCGATATCAGCTGCAAAAACTATACACTGCTATCGCAGCAGCAGGAGTTTTATGACCTGATCTTATATGAAACATTTTACCAATATAAAACAAACCTTGCGAATCTGCTTTTTTGGTTTCTTTTTGCTGATATATGGTTTTGCGTATCCTCAATCGGATTATCGTTTATATACTGACACACGCACAGAACCTTCATCCATACAAATGTATTTGCTCTGGCAGCATGGTTACCCAAGAGGTTCCATACTCCTATCAAATCCGACAGAAAACAAGGATTTACTTATTATTTTTGAAACGATCAAGCAAGCTGACAGCTCCTATGCCATCATCCGGTCAACAGACAATCAACAGCTTTTTAATGCGAGTATCAGCCCTGATGAGATTACGCTTACTGCTATTGATGGCAATCATCAGGAGCATGTATTGAATGCTGTCCCCTTTATCGAGCAAACGAATAGTTTCTTATTCACTGTTTCAGACACCCAACTACTTGATCCTGATAACCCTGACTCACCTTCAGCTTTTATGGAAATATCGTTAGTATGGCCTGATGATGGGTTTTCAGACTTGCGGCATGCAGTCAAGCAATTTTATGGATGGCAGTCGGATGACTTACAACCAGGACACTGGATCAAGTCAGAGATAAATGAGTTTTTTAAACAATATTCTGAAATGGCTGAGCTGCCGGGCGATAAAGGCAAGAGTTTTCAATGGCTCAACAGCAGGCATGCCAGCCTCATATATGATCAACATAACCTATTGGGATTGCGATGGTCAAAACATGTGTTTACTGGTGGTGCCCATTCTATGTCGCACAATAGCCACGTCTTTTTCCATACACAGAACGGCAAAATGTTAGTGCTTGATGAGATGGTTTCTATCGAAAATCTGCCACTATTGGAACAAATACTGACCCAAGGTCTGAAAGCTCAGCTACAAATCAGTGATGAAGAAAAGCTTAGCGATCACGGATACTTTACTGATACTATTCCGGTTACAGACAATTTCTATCTCACTCCAAACGGTATAGGATTTTATTATAACAGCTACGAAATAGCTCCCTATTCGACCGGCCATACTGATCTTTGGCTACCGTTTACTATCCTCAGACCCTTATTGCTTCCCGATTTTATAGATATTCTGTTCGGTAAATAGATAACAAATCTTATAGTCGCCTTTTCATCAATGAATTAGATTCATACGTAATTTCCAGTAACTATTGAAGGGTTTCATGTATTTTTGTGTTAAAAATATTGCCACATGAGATCCTCACTAATTATTGCAGCAATAGCTGTGCTTTTAAGTTTTTGCTACCCTTTGCATGCTCAGCAATCGGTAAAAGACAGTGTAGTGAACACCTTTTTGATCCATGCTAACTATGCGTTTCAGTTTCCTGGGGCTGATTTGAGCAAGAGCTTCGGAAATAATTCGGTGATAGCAGTTGGTTTAGGGTATAAGACAAACAAAAACTGGCTTTGGAGTGCCCAGCTTGGCTTTATTTTTGGCGATAATGTGCATGGCCGCAATGAGTTGCTAAGTCTGATCAGTACTTCTACCGGTGAAATCATAGACGGAGACGGTGTTTATACCAGTCTGGCCTTGTTTGAGCGTGGCTACCATTCCCAACTCAAAGGAGGCAAGATAGTGCCATTTGGCAGGCTTAATCCAAATTCCGGCTTATACTTTCAAACAGGGTTAGGCTATCTGACACATCACATCCGTATAGAGACTCAGTTTGGCACCGCTCCCCAACTAAAAGGCGACTATGCCAAGGGGTACGACCGGCTAAGAGGTGGTGTTGCTCATAGCATGGAAGCCGGATTTCTTTTTATGGGAAGCAGTAAAGTACTCAACTTTAGCATAGGACTCGAATTTATCCATGCGTATACTACATCTCTCCGAAAGTATGACTTCAACCTCATGCGACCCGACAACCAACGCTATAGCGATCATTATTTTGGTATACGTATCAATTGGATGGTACCGGTTTATAAGCGAAGCCCACAGCCATATTACTACTTTTAGCCATTCCCATGAAATTGTTTTATACGTTTTTTATAAAACTATATGTACTTGGTATCAGGTTAGCATCATTATATAACGATAAAGCTAAAAAATGGATCGAAGGTCGCAGAGATCAGGATGAGTCGTGGCCTCCTGAACAAGCTGACAAAACCCGATGGATATGGCTTCATGCCGCTTCATTGGGTGAGTTTGAACAAGGTCGCCCACTCATTGAAGCTTTTAAGCAAACATATCCGGATCAAAAGATATTACTCACTTTTTTTTCTCCATCGGGATACGAGATCAGAAAAGATTATCCCTTAGCTGATCAAATTGCTTATTTACCCGCCGACACTCCAAAAAATGTCTCCCGATTTCTTGATGGGTTATCCATCAGCATAGCAGTATTTATCAAGTACGAGTTTTGGTTTAATTATATCAGCCAGCTTCTTCAACGCAATATACCCTTGATTTTTGTCTCCTCGCGTTTTACTCCAAATCAATTTTTTTTCAGTTCCTACGGCAAATGGTTTCTGAACAAACTTCAAGGAGTAAGCTGTTTTTATGTACAAGATAGATCATCGGAAGAGCTATTACGTCAACATGGAATTTCTCAGGTGATGGTAACGGGCGACACTCGCTTCGATCGGGTAGTCAGTTTAGCACAAAAAACCGATTCTTTTCCCAAAATAGAAGCCTTTATCAACGGCAGAAAAGTACTAGTATTCGGAAGTACCTGGCCGGAAGATGAAACACATTTGTTTGAGGCGATGAAACAAGTACCGGATAAGTATTGCATTTTATTGGCACCACATGAAACCCATGAAAAACGTATTCGGTCTATAGAATCCACCCTGACCTTGAGCCATCAAAGATATTCTTCTTCAAGCCTTTCATCTGATAGTCGGATTCTCATTATAGATACTATAGGTATTTTGTCGCAGCTTTATCAATATGCTGATTTTGCGTTTGTTGGAGGCGGGTTTGGCAAGTCTATTCACAACATACAAGAGCCTGTTGCTTTTGGTTGCCCTGTGATCATCGGGCCACATTATTCAAAATTTATTGAAGCTGTAGAGCTGATTCAGGCTGGTGGTGTTCGGGCTGTAGCAAACGGAGCTCAATTAGCTGATGCGATTAACGACTTCATATACAAGCCCGATCTGTTGAACCGTGCCTCAGCCATATGCATAGAATATGCCAGGCAAAATACCGGTGCCACCCAAAGTATCATGACTTCCATTGAAGACTTCATGCACAGTTGAGCCAATTATCTTATAGAAGATCAGACCAATATCTCATCAGCTCATATCAATCAAATTCATAAAATCCAAATAATGAGGTGCATCTATTCCAAATGTTTTCACTTCTTTCCCCATAATCTGATAAGTGCTTTTTTGGCCTGAAATGCGGGAAAAATGCAGCTCAAAAATCTTCTCATCTGTATCACGCATCAACACCATTGCCAAATTATCATTCAAATCAGAATGAAGCTTTGAATGGCATATAGGGCAAAAGAAATCAAACTTATGACCTTCGTTGATAGAGTGGGATTGATGATGGATAGTTTGATAGTTACCTAATTCAGGATTGATCAACAACAGCATTCCTTTTTCGCCATCTTGTTTTACTGTCAGGATAATATGCTCATCAACACGAAGATGTCCTTTGCAATCCGGACACATATAATCTACTGCCATAGCTTTGTGTAGTTTTGGTTTCTCTTCAAAGATACAACAGGATATGAGGAAAAACAAGCAATCCACAGAAAAAAGTGTAGTTCACAAAGTAGAATATCCGTATAGTTGCATCATATAGAATATTTTTATAGTTTTATCCTAAAAAACAAGGGTTATGTCACCGGATTTAATTCAGTATCTGAATCAACGTTTTGATGTGTCATCGAGGCCTCCCAAAGCATCTGCAGCGCCTTTCGTAACTATTTCAAGGGAAACTGGCTGCCATAGTTTCAGGATAGCCACCTTGCTTCATCAACGATTAGAATCTCTTATGCCGGTAAAATGGAACATAGTAACCAAGGAAATCATTAAGTCGGCAATGCGTGAATTAGAGTTAGACCAACAACAGGTAGCCAGCATTCTTCGTGCTCAGGAACGCTCGCATTTCACCGAGATAATGAAAGCTTTTGAACATTCCTCCTATAAAAGTGATGAACGGGTAAGAGAGATACTGAAAGAGTTTATTCAGAATCTGGCACGAAAAGGGTATGTGATCATTGTTGGCAGAGCCGGGTCTATAGTTACCAACAAAATAAAATCAGGCCTGCACTTACGTCTTATAGCTCCATTGAACTGGCGCATTCAAAGTATTATGGCCAAAAAAAACATGAACCGCATACAAGCCAGAAAATATATACTAGAATCGGATGAAGCCCGTATGAAACTCATGCAAGATTTCTTCAAAAAACAGCCTGCCTCTTCACATTGGGACATTACTGTTGACAATAGTCGTTTGTCGGATGAGGAAATAGTAGAAATATTGATTACCGTGCTTCGAAAAAGAAATATGATCTAACGCATGAAATATAGCAGACTTACAACACCAAAAGTTTTATCCCGTACTATACCGTCCTTTAGCCTGCAAACAATCCTTTTTTTGATTGCCTTATCTACTGTAATCAGCTCATGTAAAAAACCTCACTCTGCCGAAAGTGCCCGCAAATATATCAGAGCTGCCGACTTTGAACTGATCCAAGCAGGTCTTAAACTGCAAAAAATACAGGCTTTCTATGCGTTAAAAACCTTATACGAAAAACCGCACTGCCCCTTGCCTACCCGTGAGTTCTATCCTCCAGAAAGTGAACACCCGACACAGTTTCAAATGGATAAGCATATAGGACACTATATAGAAGACGAGCATCAAAACTTTGTATTGCATCGCCCCTCCGATTCATTGATCATTGACTTCACTTTTAATGAAAAGCAACAACTCAGACTAATCATAGACGACTATCAACAGCTTACAACAAAATCAGGCATGGTGATTCCAACTCAAATCAAAGCAAGCGTTTGGATCAACGATGTAAAGCAGCTGACCTTAGATTATAATGCACGCCTGAGACTTGGATTCATTGGAAAGATACACATACGAATGCAAGCCGATCATCTTGTTTTGAAGCTGAAATCCACCGTTCGACTATCAAAAAAGACCTCTCATTTGTCGGCCATTGCTACACTTCAAAACAGAGAAACCGAAATACTTCATACCTATCTCAAATCAAAAATACGACTTAATGCAGATAAAACTATAGGTATTGGGCTGAAACATATAGCTATATCTGTATTTCCATTAAAGTTCGACTGGACTTCTGATCGGGCTTTTGTACATATTGTACCTCAAAATTATACGGATGAATATAACCGTCATCGTTCTATGGCACTGACTGATATGCATGGGCGCAAATTAGCTAAGCTACGATTATCTGATGCAGGCAAAAAAGATCAGATCAATATCATGGCTGAGTATCCAGATGGCACTATTGACAATCTTGAGGATATCATGTTAGCTGTTAAAACCTTGTTGCCTCTTTTGTTTAAAAGCAGTTGATATAAAATCTGGTAAAGAAAAACACAATAACTAAAACAAGGAACCATATGGCAGAAAAATTTTTATGTAAAAATTCATCACCATGCAACGAACTCAGGATTTAATACGTCTAATGCGTATATGGCAAAATTAACACTAACACCAAATGCCGATTTTTTTATACTTTTGTCGCACTATTGATTCCTTTTTCAAAATATTTCAACAATAATTAACCAACTAAATTTTTTTATTATGAGATTTAACAGATTAACAAAAGCACTTTTATTAGTTTTTTTAGCGACGGCTATTTTTTCCTGTAAGAAGAAAGACGATGTAAAAGAGTTTACGGCAGAGGATGCCAAAATAGAGTTGCGCGAGGCTTCTCAGAAACTGATGACAGATGTTCAGAATATCTTCATGGAGCCTTCCGTTCAATCGATTAATTTTCTGGCTGTATTGCTTGATTTTGACTTTGGTGAATTCTCGGTCAACAAGCTTATTCAACATCCAGTACCTACCTATCCCAAATATTTTTCGAGGATCAAACAATCGTTGGCTCAACAGGAGCATTTCAAATCAACTACTGATGAGATTGATTTAGGCATATTCGTATATAACTTTGAACACGACTATTTTGAAATGGTTGAACCTTCTCAAACCAAGCTACAATTTTCATTTCCGGCTGATGAGGTTGCGTATGCCAATCAGCAAAACAATGCTGTGTTAGAGGTTAACAATCTTGAATTTGCTACCATTACAATAACTGAGACCTATTTTGATGACTGGTCAGGCGAATGGGTCACAGAAACTTATGATCAGGAAGTGCCCACCAAATTTAATCAGACTTTAGCTATCAACGGTATTACCACTATGACCACCAATTATAATGCAAGTTTTGATAATACTGCTATGCCTACTGCACTCAATCTCAATCTTGCCATGGCACCTTATTCCTTTGAAACTTCGCTCACTGGTAGCGGATCGTCTTACAGAACAGCAAGTTCTCTCAAACTTAACTCAACTGCGCTATTAGGTCACGATCTAAATCTTAAGTACACTTCAGATCGCGAATTTATCGAACAAATTTCGGGTAATTTCTTCACCGATCCACTTAAAGTTGATGGCTCGGTGAACGTAGCTAATCTTGAAGCTCTTATGAATGAATACGAAGAAACAGGCTCATATGATCTGAATGAGTTGAATGCACAAATGGAAATTGAGTTACTACACATAGGCGAGAATGCTAAATTGGGTGATATTCAATTCAGGGAATATACTGATCCTGTTTATGGATATAAAGAACTTACATTAGCAATAGTGTACACTGACGGAACTTTTGAGTTCCTTGAAAACTTATTTGAAATGGACTTCAAATACAGCAAAGTCCGTTAATAAATCCTACAGCTTGAACAAGAGGCGGCTTTATGCCGCCTTTTTTTATTTCCCGGATTTAACATAACGCTCAACCAAACTGTTTTTTTGTGGATGTCGTTCTCCTACCAAGAATAATCCGTGTAAATTATCGTTAGTAATGATCAATGGCTAATCAGGCCAAAAACAAGTATTTTTTGATACTTATCAAATATTCGTATGAAGTTTTCAGATATAATAGGTCAAGAGGAGGTAAAAAAACAATTGATACAATCTGTCAGCGATGGCAGGGTAAGTCACACTCAATTATTCTGGGGGCCCTCAGGAGCCGGAAAATTTGCGCTTGCATTAGCTTATGCGCAGTATGTCAACTGCACTGCCAAAACAATCAACGACAGTTGCGGCAAGTGCCCTTCATGTGTCAAGGCAAGCAAACTCACTCATCCCGATATTCACTTTATTTATCCTACTACCACTACTAAGCAGATAAAAAAAGATCCCGAATCAGGTCTTTTTGCCGACGACTGGAGAAAATATATCGCCTCGTGCAATGGATACCCTAACCTGAACAACTGGTATGACTTTCTGGGAGTTGAAAACAAACAAGGACTAATTTATGCCCGCGACGCTTCGGATATAGCAAGAAAGCTTAGTCTGAAAGCCTACGAAGGGCAATATCGGATCATCATATTATGGATGGCTGAAAAGCTACACAATACAGCTGCCAACAAACTATTGAAATTATTGGAAGAGCCTCCAGATAACACTCTTTTTATCTTAATTTCAGAAGACACAGAACAGATACTCAACACCATCAAGTCGAGAGCCTATCAAATTAAAATTAACCGCATCGGATTAGAAGATATCAAGAATAGGTTGGCTGCCTTGTATAATGTCCGACCAGCCGAAACGACAGATGCTGCTATCATGGCCAATGGCAGCTGGCCTGAGGCCATACGCTTATTTGAAAATGCAGACGAAGAAAAAGACCATTTTGTGAACTTTCAGCACTGGATGAGATTGTGTTATTCGACCAATATCGCAGGTTTAACCGACTTTGTTTCATCTATCAGCACTATAGGCCGTGAGCGTCAAAAACAATTTCTGAATTTTGCATTGCATCATTATCGCAACTCATTGCTATACAACTATAACTTACAGGACTTGATCAGGTTACCAGCTGATGAAGCAGCTTTCAACAGCAAGTTTGCACCTTTTATACATCATGCCAATTTACTTCAACTGACACAGCTAATGGAAGAAGGTATCCGACAAATCGAACGCAATGCCAATGCACAGATTTTGTTTATGGATATGAGCTTCGACATAGTGAAACTGCTTCGACAAAAGGCTTGAACCGGTCGAAATTAACTATTTTTGCAACTGAATTGTATTGAAACCATACCCATGAACGAATTATCAAAAGGGAAGAGCTATCAGTCTTTTTTAGCCCGAGGCTGTAGCAGGGCCCCACGAGTATATAATCCAAAAGATTCTATTTATTGTGCCCAATGTTGTAAGCTAAGTGCTTCAAACTGGCTAAAAAATTTCGATAGCCCTCATCTCGCTCAATCTACACGATTTGCAGAGATACGTTTTAAAAACGACCATAAAGACTATTATTCTTATAGCCCTGAACTGGAACTTACCGAAGGTGAAATTGTTGCTGTTGAAGCTGCCTCAGGACACGATATAGGAATTGTAACCCTGATAGGTGAGTTAGTTGAGCTTCAGATGAAACGAAAAAACATCCGTCAACAGCCTCATGAGTTACGCAAAGTGTATCGCCACGCCAAACTAGCCGATATAGAAAAGTGGGTTAGCGCCATAGAACTCGAAGAGCATACCCTCACAAGAACAAGAGAGATCATATACGATATGCAACTTGAAATGAAACTGAATGATGTGGAATATCAAGGAGATAAAACAAAAGCTATCTTTTATTATACTGCTGAAGACCGTGTGGATTTCAGGGAGTTGATCCGAAAATTAGCTGATGAATTTCACATACGTATTGAGATGCGACAGATTGGGATGCGACAGGAATCGGCTAAGCTTGGTGGCATAGGACCCTGCGGGCGTGAGTTATGCTGCGCTTCCTGGATGGCCGAATACAGCTCGGTCTCTACACAAGTTACTAAAGTTCAGCAAATCTCACCTAACCCACAAAAGTTAGCAGGACTTTGCGGCAAACTGAAATGTTGCCTTAACTACGAATACGACACCTATATTGATGCATTAAAAGACTTTCCCGACGAACAAACTGTATTACGAACCTTGAATGGGGATGCCAGTTTCCAGAAACATGATGTGTTCAAAGGACTAATGTGGTATGCATATGATAAGGATAAAACTAATATGATGGCAATACCTATAGAGCAGGTAAAATTTATAGTCGAGGAAAACAGCAAAGGCGTACTCCCGGAAAAACTAGAAGATTTTGCATTCCTTAAAGAGGCACAAATGGTTGAGTATCCTATCAATCAACTTGAGGGCGAGATTACACGCTTCGATGAGCCAGACCGAAAGAAGCCACGTAAAAAAAGAAATAAACAGCAACCCAGGGCATGAATATCGCACTCAACAAACAGAAGTTGAAAAAAGACAGCAGACAGATAGTTATATTCGCATTCATTGCTGTGGCAATGTATTCATGTCAGCCAAACACTCTTTTTGATCAGGTTCAATCTATAGAGACTGATGGATGGAGCATTTCGAATGAGATTCCGTTTAACTTTGATGTGCAGGATACCAATCAGTTATACAGCTTCTTCATGCATATCAGAAATGACGACAGCTATAGGTACAGCAATCTGTACGTGTTCATGCACACTCGTTTCCCAAACGGAAACATCACCCGCGATACTATTGAGTGTGTGTTAGCCGATCCGACTGGTAAATGGTTCGGAAAAGGCACAGGACGATTCCAGGATCATAAAATACTACTCAATCCTTCTATAAAGTTTCCACTACAGGGAATCTATCAGATCCAAATAGAGCAAGCAATGCGCGAGGAACCATTAAAAGGGATCAAGGCAGTAGGTATTCGTATTGAACAATCTGCTATATAGTCATAGCAAAAGCATGGCATGATTTCTATGAAAGAAAATAAAAATAACCGTTCTACCCGAAAGATCATCATGTTTCTATGGTCATCTTTTGTGATCGTTTTGTTGTTTGTATTTCTGTTATTCTATGGTATTTCAATGAGTTGGTTCGGGTCTATCCCCAGTTTTGAAGAATTGGAAAACCCAGAGACTAATCTGGCTTCCCAAATATACTCAAGAGACGGTATAGTGTTAGGAGCTTTTTATGTTGAAAACCGTTCCAATATTCATTTCAAAGATCTGCCTACTGATTTGGTACATGCCTTTCTTGCTATTGAAGACATCCGGTTTACCGAGCATTCCGGCATAGATGAACGGGCTTTGCTACGTGTAGCCTGGGGCTTGCTTAGTGGCAGTAAAAAAGGAGGAGGTAGTACGATCACTCAACAATTGGCTAAGAATCTTTTCCCAAGAGGTGAGAACCTCAGCACTCCGAAATTAGCTCTTCGTAAGTTTCAGGAATGGATCACAGCCATCAAGCTTGAGCGTAACTACTCCAAAGAAGAGATATTAGCCATGTATCTCAACACTGTTGAGTTTGGCAGTCAAGCCTTTGGTATTAAATCAGCAGCACTCACTTTTTTTGGTAAAGCAACCTCTGAACTAACCCTTGAGGAAGCAGCCGTTTTATCCGGCGTAGTGAATGCCCCTACATGGTATAGTCCTGTACGTAATCCCGAGCGATCGCTACAACGCCGTAATTTAGTGTTGAAAAAAATGGAATCCTACGGCTTCATCCCAAAGGATGTTTTCGACAGTATCAGTCAACTCCCTATCGACTTATCCAACTACGGTCTTCTTGACCATAACACAGGATCGGCAACTTATTTCCGTGAATATTTACGTTCATTTATGCATAACTGGGCTCGGACTCATACTAAAGCCAACGGACAGCCATACGATATCTACAAAGACGGTTTACGCATCTATACTACTCTTGACAGCCGCATGCAACGTTATGCCGAAGAAGCAATACGCCAGCACTTAGGATCAGATATTCAGCCGGCATTTTTCCGACATTGGAAAGCTCAGCCTAATGCACCTTTTGTCTTTCCACCAGCTGAGGCCCGACAAGAAGTTCAGAAAATACTTGACCAGGCTATGCGTCGATCAGACCGCTACCGTCAACTAAAGCGCGAGGGATACTCCACCGATTCTATTCAACATATCTTTCACGAACCTATTCGGATGCGTGTCTTCTCTTGGGATGGACCTATTGATACTGTTATGAGTCCTATGGATTCCATACGATATTATAAATTCTTTCTTCAAAGCAGTCTGATGTCGGTTGATGTACATACTGGTCAGATCAGAGCATATGTAGGCGGAATAGATTATCGGCATTTTAAGTATGACCATGTTACACAAGCGCGGCGTCAAGTAGGTTCCACCTTTAAGCCGTTCTTATATACTCTGGCAATGCAGGAAGGTGAGTATTCACCATGCTACAAAGTACCTAATATTCAATATAGTGTACAACTATATGATGGCAGCTTCTGGGAGCCACGAAACTCAAGCGACGACAGAATAGGCGAAGAGGTAACCCTTAGATGGGCATTAGCCAACTCCAACAACTGGATATCTGCTTATCTGATCAAACGGTTTCCACCTGAATCGGTTATACAAATGGCGCGGAAAATGGGTATCACAGCTCCAATAGACCCAGTACCGGCTATTGCCTTAGGAACCCCAGATATAAGCTTGTACGAGATGGTAGGCGCCATGAATACCTTTGCCAATAAAGGAGTATATATCAAACCGTATTTTGTAACCAGGATAGAAGATAAAAATGGCAATCTGATTGAACGCTTTGCCCCTGAACAGTCTGAAGCATTAGATGAGGTAACAGCGTACAAAATGATCCAACTGATGAAAGGAGTGGTTGAAAGCGGGACAGGTGTGCGGCTGCGATATAAATACGGGTTACGAAATCCAATTGCAGGTAAAACAGGTACTACACAAAATCAAAGCGATGGATGGTTTATGGGATTGACCCCTGAGCTTGTTACTGGCATCTGGACTGGAGCCGAAGACCGGTCAGCACATTTTCGGTCTATCACCTTAGGACAAGGAGCTAATACAGCTCTGCCAATATGGGCAATTTATATGCAGAAAATCTATGATGACCCCCTCCTACAGATCACACAAAAAGATTTTGAAAAACCTCAGACAGATATAACTATTGAGTTTGACTGTGAAGCATACGATCGCAAACAAAAGGAAGAAAATCAAAAACATAACAGACTGTTTGACAGCAGTTTCTAATCGAAGTAAAGCTTTACAACAAAGCTAGTATCAAGAATATTTCTGAATTGGATATCACCCTCAGCCAATAAACTGTTAAATTTATTTCACTAGTTCTATTGATTTGAACCAAATATATCAGTTTGGTGTTATCAGCAGATCATATAGAATATTCCATGGTGCAGTTTACGCCAGATCCGTTGTATTGCGTACATTTGCATCCATACAGGTTAATTTATCATGCCCGAAGTTTTAGATACATATAGTCCTGCTGAACGTCTAGAAATTCTACGCCGCTATCGCAATCTGATCGAGGTGTGGCATACGCGTAAAAACATTACCGACAGGTGGATGGTTCGCAAAGCTTTTCGTCTGGCCGCCGATGCTCATAAAGATATGCGACGAAAAACAGGCGAACCCTATATTTATCATCCCCTGGAAGTGGCTACTATAGCAGCTGGTGAAATTGGATTAGGGCGTACATCTATCATTTGTGCCTTGCTACACGATGTAGTGGAAGACACAGAATACAAATTAACCGATATATCGGCCATGTTCGGCGAACATATTGCCCGCATTATTGATGGACTTACAAAAATTGATACTATAGTTGAAGGCTCTGATATTGAAAGCATTCAAGCTGAGAATTTTCGCAAAGTACTGCTTACCCTTGCATTCGATGTACGGGTGATATTGATCAAATTAGCCGATCGACTGCATAATATGCGTACTCTGGATGCCATGCCTTCGGTTAAGCAACTGAAAATAGCCTCAGAAACATCGTATTTGTTCGCTCCCCTTGCCTATCGCCTTGGGTTATACGCTATTAAAAGTGAGTTAGAAGACCTCGCATTGAAATATACAGAACCGGCTACCTATGAGCTGATCCGACAAGAGTTAGAGCAGGAAAGAACTGATCGCAACGATATGGTAGAACAGTTCTTAGTTCCTATACGCGATGCTATTGATAAGATGGATCTACAAGCCACTATCAGTACAGTTGAAAAGCCTATCTCACATATACACGAACAAATGAAAGAAAGTGATCTTTCGTTTTCGGAATTACACGACACCTTTGCTGTACGCTTTGTAGTAGAATGTCCTTTAGAAGTTGAAAAAATGGAATGCTGGCGCATTTATGCAGCAATCACCAGTTTCTACAGACCTAATAATCAGCGGCTACGCGACTGGATATCATTACCTAAGGCAAACGGATATGAATCACTACATGCTACTGTGATGAGCAAGACAGGCAGATGGATTGATGTACAAATCCGATCGGTACGTATGGACGAGATAGCCGAAAAAGGATATGCCGCATATTGGAAATATAAAGACAGCCCTTCGGCTGAAAGCGGATTAGACGAATGGCTTACAAAAGTAAGAGAGATCATCACCTCGCACGACACCTCTGCTTTGGAGTTTGTCAATAATTTTAAACTAAATTTATTCTCAGATGAGATTTATGTGTTCACCCCTACAGGAGAAATGATCAGCTTGCCACAAGGAGCTACCGCATTAGACTTTGCGTTTAACCTACATACAAATCTTGGAGCTCAATGTATAGGAGCCAAAGTAAATCATAAACTTGTTCCATTAAACTATGAACTACATTCAGGCGACCAGATAGAGATACTAACCTCAAAAATTCAAAACCCTAAAGAAGAATGGTTTGACTATCTGATCACCGCACGAGCTAAATCACGCCTAAAAGATGCCATACGTGAACACAGAAAATCATTTAAAACTCAAGGAAGAGAAAAAGTAGAAGCTTATTTCAAACAACTCAATCTAGAGCCATCCAAAGCTAATTATCAACGGTTGATGGAAGCTGAACAAATCAGCGGATTGGTTGACCTGTATTACTTTACAGCCATTGACAGAATCAACCTTCAACAAATCAGACAAGTGTTTAAAGAAAAATCAGGTCAAGGTTTGTTCAAGTATATCATCAGTCCATTCACCCGTCAAAAGACCTTAGAAGGCATACCGGTTAAAAACAACGACTCTACTACCGAAACTCAAATCAAAGCCGACGTTCTAAGAGAAGATATGATTGATTTGAAATATGTTACTTCTAACTGCTGTAACCCAATCCCAGGCGATGAAGTAGTAGCTCTGTCGTTTCCTAACGAGCCTTTGTATATCCATAGGGTAAACTGTCCAAAAGCAATTCACCTCATGTCGCAGTATGGAAATAATATCATCAAAGCAAAATGGAAACAAAAAGAAGATATATTATTTCTGGCAGGGATTAAAATACAAGGAATTGATTCAGTAGGATTTACACATAGGATCACCCAGATTATTTCCATGGAGATGCATCTGAATATGCGCAATATGCAGTTAGAAAGCAGCGGAGGCATCGTCAATGCCTATGTAACTATATACGTTAATAACATTCAACAACTGAAAGATGTGATTGCCAAGCTTCAGAAATTAGAGGGAGTACGCACGGTAAGCCGCCTTGACAGGCTGTCGGATGTAGAAGTATAAAGCTGAGGCTGACCTATGCCGCTAAGCTAGTTTTCTTATTCGTATTAGTTTTATGTATCGGTATATAGTCGTCTGAAAGCATGTGATAATTCATCGGTAATATCGGAGGCAATCAGGCTCTCCATTCCTTGCCTTTCTATTGCCAGATCACCTGCCATCCCATGTACAAACACACTTATCCAACAAGCTTGCTGAGGTGTATACCCCCTTGCCAGCAATCCTAATACTATTCCTGTCAACACATCCCCACTTCCGGCAGTAGCCATTCCTGGATTGCCTGTAGGATTAAACCAGCATTTCCCATCCGGGCTGCTGATACAGGTGTACGCACCTTTCAACACAACAAATACCTGATAACGAATTGAAAACTCCCGCTGCATCTCAGTCCTTTCGATGCTGTCCGACCAGCTTCCAGCCAAACGTTCAAATTCGCCAGGATGCGGAGTTAAAATACTGTTCTTGGGAAGAAAAGAAAGCCAGGTCTTGTTGGCAGCCAACATATTCAGTGCGTCAGCATCTAAAACCAAAGGTAAATGTGTTTGCTGTATCAAGAGTTTCAACACCTTGGCAGTTTGTTCTTCCTGACCTATCCCGGGCCCTATCGCAATGGCATTGTATGTTGACAGATCAGGCAAAACGGTGATAAAATCCGTATGGGTATCTCTGCTTATCATGGCCTCAGGCAAGCTGCACTGCATGGGCAAGACCACTTTTTGAGACAGATGTGTATGCAGCAAACCTGCACCGGAACGCAGACAGGCCTGCGCTGCAAGGATAGCCGCCCCACTTTTAGTAGATGAACCGGCAAGAAGTAAGGCATGGCCAAAACTACCTTTGTGCGAAAACTTACTTCGAGCTAATAAAATCCTACGTATATCAACAGGCTCAATAAAATGATGCACCACCTGAACCTGCCGTTCAAACTCCGGATGAAGGCCAATGGGAACCACTTCCCAATTACCAGCAAAATATTCGCTCTCCCTAAACAACAAACTTAGTTTCGGCCACTGAAAAGTATATGTATGATCAGCTCTTATTACTGTGTCTTTGGGGTCGATGATCCGATCGGCGAACAAACCGCTTGGCATATCAACAGCAACTATAACTGCCTGAGAATCATTCATGTGTTGTAGCAAGCTTTCTGCCAGGCCGCCTATTGGCCTGTTCAGTCCAGATCCAAACAATGCGTCAATCAACAAATCGTTTTGATGTATGAGCGGAAAATGACTTTCATCGGTCAAATAATTTAAACGGCATCCAATAGTTTGGATTCGCTGTAAATTTATCTCAAAATCAGGGCTTCCCTTTCCCGTTGTATTCAGTATAAACACTTCTACCTCTATCCCCTGCTGATGAAACAAACGGGCTAACACCAATCCGTCTCCACCATTATTCCCTTTGCCAGCAAACACCATCAATTTCTGGCTTGGTGACAGTTTTGGTAACATCCGTTGAAACACAGCCATAGCGGCGCGTTCCATTAAATCAATAGAGGCTATGGGTTCGTTGGCAATAGTATAGGCATCGGCCTGACGAATTTGCTCCGTATTAAGAATCTTATACATGAGGTTCTATATGGTTTCCTACAAAAATAGGCAAAAGCCAGATGCTATCATCCGCTAATTTTCTGTTACTTTGTACTACGATCTGCAAATAATAAAACCATGAATAAATTCTCATTTCTCACCTTATTTATAGTGTTTTTACTTATGGGTTGCGGCAGTCGGGTGCGGCAAGACCAAGCTGAGTACAGTGAAGCTGATCAGCAGTTGCTTGCTGCTGCTCAACGTTATTTCAACCAGTTGCCCGAGCCCAAAGACCCTAACACACCTCTAGCTTTGTTAGGGAAAAAGCTATATTACGAAGAAGCATTATCTGCCAATGGGCAGATGAGTTGCAACACATGTCATCCTATTGCAAACTATGGTGTTGACAATCTGCCTACCTCACCCGGGCATGATGGGAGCTTAGGCTCGCGCAACAGTCCTACTACATTTAATGCGTATTTTCATACCACTCAGTTTTGGGACGGACGCTCGCCCGATCTGGCTGATCAGGCCAAAGGGCCGGTACTTAATCCTATAGAGATGGGGCTTCAAGGGCCATCCGACGTTGAAAATATCCTAAAAAACTCGGAAGAATATGTCGAACTCTTTACTCAAGCCTTTCCCGAAGAGACGGAACCTATCAGCTTCGATAACTTTGCAACAGCTATAGCTGAATTTGAGTCTACCTTAGCCACACCATCCGCTTTTGATGCCTTCTTAGATGGCGCTATCAACGAACTAACCGACCCACAAAAAGAAGGATTAAGCCTTTTTATGGAAACAGGATGCATCGCCTGCCACATAGGTCCTGGATTAGGTGGCACTATGATGCAACGATTTGGATTGGTACATGGCCCATACTGGGAATATACGGGTTCGGAATTGCAGGACTTAGGCCGGAAAGATATTACAGGAAACCCTACGGATGAATGGGTGTTTAAAACCCCTTCACTGCGGAATATCGAAAAAACTGCCCCATACTTCCACGACGGAAGTATCGAAAGCCTTGATGAAGCAATCCGAATTATGGCACTCACACAGCTTGGAAGAGAATTAGACCAGCAACAAATTGATAAAATTGCTGAGTTCTTTAAAAGCCTTACAGGAACCATACCCGAACATGCTCTTTAAACAAATACACCTAAAAGGAATAAGTACAATTACTATAACTTGTTTCTTTTTGTAATCAACTGTATATAACTCGTTTACCAAGCAATTCCCTGACTGCATTCATGTGTACCTCAAAACTAACTGTCATTTCGTCGGTTTTGTTTGAGATATTTATGTCATTTTAACAGATTTACTACTTGGATATATTTTTGCTTATATAGCAAAAAAAGTATGATGAATCTGAATCAATTTACACATAAATCACGTCAGGCTATTGAAGCGGCCACTAATATAGCCAGTTCCAACGGTCATCAGGCTATTGAGAACAGCCATCTGCTGATGGCTTTGCTACAAATAGACGAGCAACTCATACCCAATTTGATTCGTAAATCGGGAATTTCACTGGATATCATAAACAAGGCCTTACAACAAAATCTTGCATCTTTGGGCAAGGTTAGTGGTGGAGAGCATTATTTCTCACAAGAAACCCTGAACACATTAAAACAGGCGATAGAGCTTGCAAAAGAGTTCAACGACACTTATGTTGCATTAGATATTTTATTTCTTGCAATTTTTGACACTTCAGGAACCACGTCTCGCATGCTTAAAGACGGAGGTCTCAACCGCAATGCGTTAGTCGAATCTATCCGTGAGTTGCGTAAAGGCAGTAGTGCTACTACTCCGTTGGCTGAACAAAGCTATGATTCATTACAGCGTTATGCCCGCAATTTGAATGAAATGGCCAAAGCAGGCAAATTAGATCCGGTGATAGGTCGTGATGAAGAAACCCGCCGGGTACTTCAAATTTTGTCGCGACGTACCAAAAACAATCCTATACTGATAGGTGAACCAGGGGTAGGCAAAACTGCCATAGCTGAGGGATTAGCACATCGAATAGTGAATGGTGATGTACCCGAAAACCTAAAAAGCAAACAAGTGTTTTCTTTAGATATGGGTGCTTTGATTGCCGGTGCTATGTATAAAGGTGAGTTTGAGGAACGGCTGAAAAATGTCATACGCGAAGTGATTGAAAGTGAAGGAGAAGTGATCCTCTTCATTGACGAGATACACACCTTGGTTGGAGCGGGTAAAGGTGAGGGAGCTATGGATGCCGCCAATATTCTCAAACCGGCATTAGCCAGAGGCGAATTACGGGCTATAGGAGCAACAACACTAAAGGAATATCAAAAGTATTTTGAAAAAGATAAGGCCTTAGAAAGAAGGTTTCAAATTGTCATAGTGGATGAACCAGCCATCCCCGACGCTATCTCAATACTGAGAGGGTTGAAAGAAAGGTATGAAAGCCATCATCAGGTGCGTATCCTTGACGAAGCAATAGTTGCTGCCGTAGAACTCTCACATAGGTATATAGCCGACCGGTTTTTACCCGATAAAGCTATAGATCTAATGGATGAAGCGGCTTCCAGATTACGATTAGAGATCAATTCGCTACCGGAAGAGCTTGAGGTTATAGATAGAAGGATCAGGCAGTTGGAGATAGAA
Source organism: Bacteroidales bacterium (assembly GCA_023229245.1). Lineage (GTDB taxonomy): Bacteria > Bacteroidota > Bacteroidia > Bacteroidales > F082 > JALNZU01. The sequence continues at coordinate 223,015 of JALNZU010000001.1, forward strand.
CGGGAAGCAATACGCCGTGAAAACGATCTATCAAAATTAGACCATATCAATAAAGAGCTATCGGAACTCAACGAAGAAGGAGCACGGCTGCGTGCTCAATGGGAGGCAGAAAAAAATTGCGTGAATAGCATACAGCAACAAAAAAAGATAATAGAAACATATAAATTAGAAGCAGAACAAGCCGAAAGGGAAGGCGATTATGGAAAGGTAGCCGAGATACGATATGGTCGCATAAGAGATGCAGAACAACAAATTGAAAAAGAAAAAGTAAAATTACTTGAGTTGCAGGCCGATCAACCTATGATCAATGAGGAGATAGGCGCAGAAGAAATTGCAGAGATCGTTTCCCGTTGGACAGGTATTCCGGTAAGCAAGATGCTTCAGAGTGAGCGAGATAAATTGCTGCAATTAGAAGGGCATCTGCATGAAAGAGTTGTAGGACAAGACGATGCCATCACAGCTGTTGCCGATGCCATACGCCGTAGCAGAGCGGGACTACAAGACGAGAAACGGCCTATAGGCTCGTTCATTTTCTTAGGCACTACAGGAGTCGGAAAAACAGAATTAGCAAAAGCATTGGCCGAGTTTCTTTTCGACAATGAGCAGGCTATGATACGCATTGATATGTCAGAATATCAGGAGAGACACAGTGTTTCACGACTTATTGGAGCACCTCCCGGATATGTGGGATACGATGAAAGCGGCCAACTGACCGAAGCCATACGCCGAAAACCATATGCAGTTGTTTTGCTTGACGAAATAGAAAAAGCACATCCCGATGTGTTTAATATCCTATTGCAGGTTTTAGATGACGGCAGGCTGACCGACAACAAAGGTCGGACAGTTGATTTTCGAAACACCATAGTGATCATGACATCTAATATAGGCTCTATGCTCATACAAGAAACATTGGGAAACACAGCACACCAGTCGAATACTACTCTTTTTGAGGATACACGAAATAAGGTATTTCAATTGCTGAAGACACAAGTACAGCCTGAGTTTCTCAATCGTATTGACGACATCATCATGTTCCATCCATTGAGCAAAGAACAGATTTTTGAAATAGTGCGTCTTCAGTTTAATCAGTTGAAGCAAATGCTCGAAAAAAACGGATTTACTGTAGATATCAGTCAAGCTGCCTTACAGTTGATCGCTGAGGCCGGATTCGATCCTCAATACGGTGCAAGGCCAGTGAAACGGGCTATGCAACGCTTGTTGCTGAATGAATTATCGAAAAAAATACTTGCCGGAGACATTCAAAAAGACAAACCAGTTCGTATTGATAAAGAAAATGAGCATCTTGTCTTTCGACAGAATTAACGCATGCTACGGTATATTTTACTTTTGCCCGACAGATTTTTTACCGTATTTTGTACAAAACTTTTAGCATGCATCTCACCTATTTACCGAACGCTCATTTAGGTTTGTGTGTATTATCGGAAGAGGAGTCGGCTCATTGCGTGAAAGTATTGCGGTTGCAAGTTGGGTCTGCCCTGTTGGTAACCAACGGGCAAGGTACTTTGTTTCATGCCGTACTGACGGAAGCACATCCAAAAAAGGCAGTCATACTTCTCAAGGAAGTAGTACAGGACACACCAAATGAATCCTTTGAAATCCATATTGCCATTGCACCCACAAAAAATATTGAGCGGATAGAATGGTTCATTGAAAAGGCTGTAGAGATCGGTATCCATCGGGTGAGTTTATTCACAAGTTTTCACTCTGAACGTAAGCAGGTAAGGATTGACCGGTTGGAAAAGATCAGTATAGCAGCGATGAAGCAGTCAATGAAATTATTTGCACCAAAAATTGAACCTCTTATTACGTTTGATGAGTTTCTAAAACTATCTGTTCATGGACAGAGATTCATTGCTTATATCGATGAACAACCTTTACCTCTATTAGCGCAAAAGTTAAGTCCACAGAGCAATTGTACTATCCTTATCGGACCTGAGGGTGACTTCAGCAAAGACGAGATTGCACTGGCTATTGCAAAGGGATATCAGCCAATAAGTTTGGGGAAGGCTCGTTTAAGAACAGAGACAGCCGGGCTGATCGCCTGTGCAACAGTCCACTTTATAAATCAATATCATGAAAAAGTTTAAACAGCTGATTTTTTGTGTACTAATGTTTGCCACTTCATCAGTAATTGCGCAGAGCGATGTACAGATTGCATTGTTAAAATATCGCGGTGGAGGTGATTGGTATGCCAATCCTACTTCCTTACCTAATTTAGTTGCTTTTGCCAACGAGCATCTTAACACTAATATACGGCCGGAGATAGCGACAGTGGAAACAGGCAGTCCGCAAATCTTCAACTACCCTTTTGTGCATATGACCGGACATGGCAATGTGCTTTTCGATGCACATGAAGCCCAAAACCTGAGGAATTATTTAATAGGAGGCGGGTTTTTACATATAGACGACAACTATGGAATGGATCCTTTTGTCAGGCCTCAGATGAAGAAAGTCTTTCCCGAGTTGGATTTTGTTGAATTACCTTCTACCCATGAGATTTACAATCAAAGGTTTTATTTTCCCAACGGATTGCCTAAGATACATGAGCATGATGGCAAGCCGGCACAAGGGTTTGGCTTATTCTGGGAAGGGCGTTTGGTATGCTTCTACACCTATGAATGCGACTTAGGCGACGGATGGGAAGACCAGGCTGTACATAACAATTCGGAAGAAACCCGACTGAAAGCATTACGAATGGGTGCCAACCTTTTACAATACGTTTTCACACGCGAATAAATTTATTTTCGAGGATAGTAAGCTGCCCGATTAATCTCCTTCACGGATGTAATAGGCCGGGAAGGCTTTAAGTATTTGGCTAAATGTGCATAAATCTTCACCCGTATTTGCTTGGCTAACCGGCTGTCAATACGATCAAACGAATGGCCGCCAGGTGCATCTTCAAATATTTCGTATTCAAATTTTTTTCCTTCTGCCTTTAAAGCTCTTATCAGGTGTTCCACTTCCAGCACATTCACGTCGTCATCATTGGTAGTGGTATGGATCATCAATGGGGTTTGCAGTTTGTGTGCATGCCAGACTGGCGATCGTTTTCTGTATTCAGCTATATTATCATGGGCTGAGGCGCCAATATGATAATCGGCTTCAAACAAGTCTCGGTAATACTGCTGCATATATCCCATACGTGCCACTAAATCGCTTACCGGTACACCAGCAAAAGCCACCTGATACGCTTCCGGATGGTTGAAAATATTAAAAAGTGTGATCATGCCTCCATGACTCCAGCCTATAATACCAACTCGCTTAGGATCAACCATTTCATACTCTTCCACCATATAGTTTCTGCATGCAAACACATCTTCATTTTCAAGACCGCCATAATCAATTTCCTTATAAAATCCTTCTCCATATCCTGTACTACCTCTGTACTCCGGCGCTGCAACTATGTATTGCTGGGCAATCAGTTCGCGTATAATATGTGTGTGATAGGTAGTAAAATTGGCATGCACTCCTCCATGTGGCAAAATAATAAGCGGATACTTCTTACCTTGCTCTAAGTCGGAAGGGATGAAGACATAGGCCCAGAATTTAACAGGATTAGCAGCACCCATTGCAGCAGGATCAGGAATATTGGCCGGCGGAGGCCCATAGATAAAGACCTTATCAATAAAAGCCTGATCACCTATACGCTCGTACCATAATAAATCGTCCATGCGTTTTTCCAACATATCAATTCTATGACGCAGCCGATTATCCAATTGCTTTACCGGATCAACCTGTGCTATCACATTGATAGACATTAACAACATTACTACTATCAAAAAGTTCTTCAATTGTTTCATAGTTAGCTTTCTTTAGTTCACACAAATATACATAAGAAAATCAGGTCTGCCTTATATAAACAGGCAACTCTTTTCCTGAAGTGATACAGTATTTTATTGAGGAAAAAACTCATCTTTGAAGTTCAGGAGATATAATTTTTTTGTTGCACGGGTAACTGCTGTATACAGCCATCTCAAATAGGATATGTCAATATTTTCAGTCTGATATATTCCGGCATCTAAAAACACAACAGGCCATTGTCCTCCTTGTGTTTTATGGCAGGTCATTGCATATGCGAATTTCACTTGTAGTGCATTGTAGTAGGGGTTTGATCGTATTTTTGAAATTCGTTTTGATCTGGGTGTTATATGTGCATATTCTTCTTCTATAGCTACAAACAGCCGGTTAGTTTCCTTCCTTCCTAAGGCAGCTGTTTCAGTAGCCAGGCTTTCCAATATGATGATCGTATCAAAATCAATCTGATCATCTGTTTCGGTAAAGCTCATACTCACATGTGCGAAATGAAAGCCATAAATATTTTCAATCTTATTTATCCGTTTGATTTCAAAAATATCTCCGTTAGCGATAAATCCGGCTTGTTCGGTTTCTTCCAACCAATAGTAGTTATTTTTAACTGCCATGATAAGGTCACCGGAAGCTATTTCGGAATCCATACCAAGTATATGCTGTCGGATTGCCTGATTATATCTGTTAGCTGTCTTGTTGGAGCGACATATTATAACGGCATCTCCAAAATTACGAGCTGCAAATGCGTCATAGAGTTGTTCTTCTAATTGTACCGGATCGGTTGTTTCTATATCTGAAAACTGCTGTATCTGAAAAAGGGGTAGGTTAGCTTTTCCTTGTTGCAACTGCGTGCGTATAGTAGTTGCATTAAACAATATACCCGAGTCAAGTGCTTGCCGCATCACTTCGTACAGCTCATAAGTTGCTGCAGTTACCTGATAGCTTGTCTTGAGATAATTCACATCAAGAGCAGGGCTTAGCTCCATACCAACGGGTGGAAGTTGTGCCTGATCGCCTATTAGCAGCAATCGACAGCCATCGCCTTGTGCAACAAAATACATCAGATCGTCTAAAAGATTACGCCCTTTGATCTCATCGGAATGGGTAGAGAAACCGGCTATCATCGAGGCTTCATCTATCACAAAGAGTGTATTCTTCAGCTTGTTTTGCACTAAGACCGATTTGTACAGCCCATCGGGAGTATAGCTGTGCAAATAAATCCTACGATGTATTGTATATGCCTGCATACCCGTATATTGACTAAGTACTTTGGCAGCTCTACCAGTAGGAGCCATGAGTATCACCCGCATATTCAACACCGGTGCCACTTTAACAATGGCATTTACTAATGTTGTTTTTCCGGTACCTGCATATCCTCTTAGCAAATACAGCGGCAGTGGCTTTTTGCTAAGTAAAAATGCCGTAAGATGGCGCAACACCCGTTGTTGCCCCTGTGTTGGTTCAAATCCAAAAGACTGATATAATCTACTGTACAGCAGGCTGTTATCCATCAGAAAGGGTATCCTATGCCAAAGTTCCAGACAAAATTATTCAATCGGATCTGATCAAGCATCCATCTATCTGATCCTGATCTGGCCGGATCGCGTATAGGTGTAGCCGCATCAAGCCGAAACACAAAAAACGAAAAGTCAAAACGAAATCCTATACCAGCATCAACAGCTAAATCCTGATAAAAGCTATCTAATTTGAACACTCCGTTAGGATATGTTTCCCTTTGTCGTAATGTCCAGATATTTCCCACATCAACAAACACAGCACCTTTCAGATAATCATAAATAGGGAAGCGGTATTCGGCATTAAATTCCAATTGAATATCGCCTATGCGTTCGATCATGACAGGATCGGAAAAAGAGCCTGGGCCAAGCTGTCGATACTGCCATCCACGCATTCCATTAGCACCTCCGGCATAAAAACTACGTTCAAAAGGCATTTCAGTAGAATTTCCATATGAGAAACCTATCCCGATCAAGCTACGAAAGGCTAAACGGTTTTCCTTGCTCAACACCCTATAATAGCGAAAATCCTGATCGAAGCGTAAAAACTGCGCATAGCGAATCCCGAATAATTCTTGGTAATTCCCTTGATTGGTAAACAGGGAGGTACCATCAATCAGCGAAAGAAGATTGCCAGAGCTTTCCAGGTTGAGCCTGTAATAGAAGAAGTCTTTCAGTAAGTGGATATTCTGGTTATTAAACACAAACGAATACCTCATGCTTAGTATCAGATGATCAGAATATTGGTCTCTGAACCGTTGATTGGATTGTTCGTTCAGGAAAGCCGCAAAACTTTCGGAAGGATTTACTTTAATACTACTGATATTAACAGGGCTTAGCTGATGGGTAATTTGTTTATTGGCCATCCAGTCGTAGCCAAAAGTCAGTCGCAGCACTGTACGTTCATAGTATGTGCGGGTTTGCGAATTAATCCCAAGTGAGATATTACTACGTGGCTGGTATTCCTTAGTAAAATTTCTAAGATTGAAAAAGTTAAGAAATCTGGGAAAATAAATAGAAGCGTCAATACCTATTTCGCTGGTATTAAAAAGCGATGTACTTGTTTCCCCTTGCTCTATATCGGTTAACACCAATCGTTGAGCTTCGTAACCGCCGTTGAGCCGTAACCGAAACATCTCTGCACCTCTGAACAGGTTTTTATTGGTATAGGCTATGCTGCCACGCAAACCTAAATCACCGGCCGAGTTAGTACCTTCTACTTCAACGGTATAGGCATGAACCTGACTTCGTTGAAGATATATATTACAATCTATCCAGTTATCCACTCCCTGTATTAGATTTTTTTTGCTTGCAATGGTATCAAAGCTGATATTTGAAGCCCGAAATATCTTTAAATTACCAAGTGCCTTATAAGTTTGTCTTAGTTTATACAAACTGAATGGGTCGTACTCATAGATTTGAATGACCTGATTGAAAATACCTCTTTTAATTCTGGGATTACCTTGGGTTAAAAAATACAAAGGCGATTGACGGTCTTTAGTATCCGTTCGTATAGTAACTGTGGATGTATCTATAGGTATATTATTGATTATAAACGGGTTATGATTTGGAAATATCTGAACCTTCCGAATAAAATAGCGCTGATGTGGTTCTTCAACAAATTGAGCAGAGGCGGGGTCAAATATCCGGCGGTTCTCAACCATCATATTGAGGCGAATCGAATGCTGCGTTGTATTGCTGTCAGCTTCAAAATGGATATAATCTTTAGTAAAATAATAATATCCATTATTTTTCAAATAATTAGTAATACGATCACGCTCATTATCAATGGTGTATGCATTATACACATCACCTGCCTTTAATAAGGTAGCTGATTGTATCTCGCCGATAAACGCATGTATCGTACTGTCGGGTATGGAGTAAAGTATTTCTGAGATGCGATAAGGTTTAGGTACTTCTATCTGATAGGTGAGTTTGGCTATTTTATTATATTCAACCTGAAGTTTTGGAGTAACCGTATTACCGAAATAGCCTGTATTATCTAAATAGCGTTGCATTTGCATGCAAGCGTTGCCGGTCATATATGGGTCATAATATACCGGAGCTGTACCGAGGCGGTTATGCACCCATCTCCAGAATCGTTTTTCGGTTTTATGTTGGGTAACAAAATGTATCCACAATGCAGGCCGTATGCCAAAAAATCCACCATTAGGCTGTTGGGCATACAATACTGTCAGATCGGAATTGCTGAATGTGGTTTTGGAGGTTGACAGTTCGAGTTTATTCTTTTTTAGCAGATACTTATCCGTTGGAATAAATCGTTTTCCGCTACATGAGGCTGTTCCAAACATGAGTCCTCCCAAAGCCATGCATACAGCCCAATACATGATTTTTTCAATACAGTTTGATGTATGCAGGGTAGGTGTTTTGGGCATTGCTTGCAACAAATGAGATAATAGAGTACAAATGTAGGCTTTTTGTACTGCTTTACAGCAGTAGCCACGTATAAGATCAAAAAAAACCGGCACTGAAGTACCGGTTTTTTGGATGAGCTTATATTTGTTCTGTCTCCACAACTTTTGCTAATAGATCGGCATAGGGAATGATCAATAATTTTTTCCCTTCATATTCTATCTCGGTTCCGGAATATTTTTTAAAGAGTACGGCATCGCCTACACTGATAGCAGGGTTTTCGATAGTCCCAATAGCCAGTATCTTAGCTATCTGAGGTTTTTCTTTTGCTGTATCGGGAATAATCAGGCCGGAGGCAGTTCGCTGCTCGGCTTTTTCTTCACTTAGATCAAGGATGACGTTTTCGTGTAACGGTTGTAATTCTTTCATGGCTTAGAAATATTTAATTTGTATTTTGTTGAATTCCTAACAGTGTATTAATCTTATTCTTATCAAAACCAACTACTATTTGTCCTTCAATATCGGTTTGCGGTACTCCCTGCTGCCCGCTTCTACGAACCATTTGTTCGGCTGCTTGTTGGTTTTTTGACACATCCACATCCGTAAATTGAATACGATTGCTTCGAAGATAACTCTTCAGAGTATTACACCATGAGCAGCTTGGAGTAGAATACACAGTTACCCTTTTTTGCTTTGGCTGAGCCGAGGCTTCCATTGGATGGAAATATGACTCTTCAAACAAGGCGATATAATAATCTGGATTGTTGCAACCTTTTACAACGTTTACAAAGCGTTCACCTTCAAACACCATCAGAGTAGGCGATGTAGTAATATTATAGTGTGGATGAACATCACGAACCTGTGCCACATCAACTAACAGCACATTTGTTTCGGTCAGCTTTTCTGCAGCTTGGTTCACATTATCAAAACTACATTTACCTGATTCTGAACCGGATTTGTAGATCAACACATAGTTTTTCCCTTCTTTTTTTAAAGAAGCAAGCATTTGCTCATGTGAATCGATATGAATAACAGCCATTGATATTTTTTTTGAGGACTTGATCAATTTGTATGCCATTGGATAATCTGCCGCTTTGGCTACAATAGGGCTATGACAAAATTTCAGCCAACTTAATACCTGACTTTTACACAAAAATTGAAACAGGCTGATAGTATGCTATTATACGTGAATCAAATTACCACCTCTTATTCAAAAACATAGTAGCGAATATTGTAGCAACTTCAGCTGTTTGACCAAATCAGGTTTGAAGAGTTGTTATAAGCAGATTTTTTGTCTTTATTCGCTTTCACACAATAGTAGCCGGAGCAGGCTACTGTTTGATCAACTTATACATGTCTGGTGTGAAAATTTCTTCATATGATCCGTCTTCTTTCCAGAAAATGAAGTATGCATCAACATCCGGCAGGTCTTCAAGAAGTTTTTTAGCTTTTTCAAATCCCATCACCAAAAATGCAGTAGCTAAGGCATCGGCAGTGGCTGCATTATCGGCTACTACCGTTACACTAAGCAAGTTATGTTCAACCGGATAGCCTGTTTTTGGATCTATGGCATGTGAATATCGTTTCCCATCTTTTTCAAAATAGTTTCTATAACTACCTGATGTTGCAACCGATCTGTTAACCAATTCAAGGACTACATCAATACTTCTTTCTTCATCTTTGGTGTGTGATGGGCGTTCGATAGCTACAAGCCATGGCTCACCATCCGGCTTTGCATTGCGTGCAGTAATTTCACCACCTATGTCGATTATAAAATGTTGTAGATTCAGGCTATCAAACATTTGAGACATCAGATCAACTGTATAACCTGGTGCAATGGCATTAAAATCAAAGCTCATACGTGGATCGTCTTTGACTACCTTTCCTCTTTCTATCCGTACTTTATGATAATCAACCAAATCTTGAATACTGTCAATTTGCCTTTGGGTCAATTCCATTTTCTTTTGACGATGAAAGCCCCATGCATTTACCAAAGGTGCGATAGTAAAGTCGAAATACCCATCAGTTAATGCACTCATTTCTTTGGATATCAGAAATGTGGAAAGGAAGATCGGATCTAATCCTACAGTGGTATCACCCTGATTCACTCTTGAAAGCACTGATTGATCATTCCATAGGGATAAAGACACATCTACTGCTTCCAATAATGAATCAATGGCTGTTTGAAAATTTCTACCTTCCTGATCGTAATAAGTAATGGCATAATAAGTGCCTTGCGTCATACCTGCAACACTGATCGGTTCAATTTTTTTTTGCTGACATGCGATCAATACCAGACAGGCGAGGATCGTTATTCCAAGCTGTTTTATATACATATTAGGTTGGTTAGAACCTACAAAGATAAAAAAAACCGATTGAATCAATCGTCAATCGGTTTTTTTTTAAGGAAAAATAATTTATCCACCAAAGTCGTCATAGGCGATCATCTCTAAAGGCACTCCTAGATCGTCTAACATTTTAAAGATGGCAGCATTCATCATAGGCGGGCCACAGAGATAATATTCTATTTCTTCAGGTTCGGGATGTGTTTTTAGGTAGTTGTCCAATATAACCTGATGGATGAATCCGGTATATCCGGTCCAATTATCTTCGGGTTTGGGTTCTGAGAGGGCAACGTTAAACTGAAAATTAGAGAATTGTTCTTCAATATCTTCAAAGTCCTTCATATAGAACAACTCTCTTCGTGAGCGTCCACCGTACCAGAATGTTGTTTTGCGGTTAGTTTTTTCGGTATGAAACAAATGAAACAGATGTGACCGCATTGGGGCCATACCAGCACCACCGCCTATAAACATCATTTCGCGTTGCGTTGGTTTTATGTGAAACTCTCCATATGGCCCTGACACCATCACTTTGTCGCCCGGCTTCAAAGAAAAGATATAAGATGAGCATACTCCAGGATTGACTTTCATAAAGCTATTAGTCTTTCTATCCCAGGGAGGAGTAGCAATACGGATATTGAGCATAACGATATTTCCTTCAGCTGGATGATTAGCCATCGAATAGGCTCGGAATTGCTCTTCTGTATTTTTCATTTTCAAGTCCCACAGATTGAATTTATCCCACTCATCGCGATATTTTTCCTCTACTTCAATATCTTTGCTAAAGTCAACTTCAACTTTTGGGACATCAATTTGAATATATCCACCTGATTGAAAATCAAGGCGTTCACCTTCTGGTAGTTTCACCACAAATTCTTTGATAAAGGTGGCTACATTTCGATTAGAGACTACTTCACATTCCCATTTTTTAATTCCAAACACTTCGGCAGGCACAGTGATTGTCAAGTCTTCACGTACTTTCACCTGGCAGCTCAGCCTCCAATTGCTTTGTTGCTCTTTACGGGAGAAGAAGCCTTTTTCGGTAGGTAAAATTGAGCCACCGCCTTCTAAGACCTGACATTTACACATGGCACAAGTACCGCTTCCGCCACAGGCAGAAGGCAGAAAGATTTTGTTGTTCGACAGAGTAGTCAGCAAGGAAGAACCGGGATCAACCTCTAATTCCTTTTCACCATTGATAGTAATTTTGACCTTACCTTGCGGGATAAGCTTATTACGTGCAAAAAGCAGTAATCCAACCAAAAGCAAGATAATAACCAAAAAGAAAATGATACTGATGAGAACTATAGTTCCCGTACTTGTAGCAAGCGGAATCATTGTGTTATATAATTAATTCTATTCAACATGGTTTATAATTTGATACCCAGAAAACTCATGAAAGCTATACCCATGAGTCCGGTAATAATAAAAGCGATACCTAATCCACGCAAGGGGGCAGGCACCTTAGAGTACCGTATTTTCTCGCGTATGGCAGCAATAGCTACTATAGCCAGAAACCATCCTATCCCAGAGCCTAATCCAAATGCGGTTGCCTGGCCTACATTCAGATAGTCTCTCTCTTGCATAAAAAGTGAGCCACCCAAAATTGCACAGTTTACAGCAATCAATGGCAAGAAAATACCTAAGGAGGTATATAATGCCGGACTGAACTTTTCGATCACCATCTCAACTAATTGAACTAAGGAAGCAATGATGGCAATGAATAGTATAAAGCTCAAAAAACTCAGATCAACATCGGCAAAACCGGCATCTAACCAAGACAGTGCTCCTGGCTTCAACACATACTCATTGAGCAGATAATCGACAGGAACAGTGATAGCTAACACAAAAACAACTGCTATCCCCAAACCGGCAGAAGTTTGAACGGTTTTTGATACTGCCAGATAGGAACACATCCCCAGGAAGTAGGCAAAAACCATATTATCTACAAAGATGGATTTGACAAATATGTTAAAAATCTCTTGCATCTCACGAAAATTTAATGTTACTCTCAGTCTTCAACCAATTCTGGATTACGGGAACGTTGTATCCATATGATGATACCTACGATGATAAGAGCCATAGGTGGCAGGATGAAGAATCCATTGTTTTTATATCCAAAATCAAATAAGGCTTGAGGCACTATAGAGTATCCCCAAATGGCACCAGAACCGAATAGTTCCCTTGTAAAACCTAATATAATCAGTATCAGGCCATATCCTAATCCGTTGCCTAATCCGTCTAAAAACGAAGGCCAGGGTTTATTGCTCATTGCAAAAGCCTCAAGGCGTCCCATCAGGATACAGTTGGTTATGATCAATCCTACAAACACTGAGAGTTGTCGACTTACGTCATACACATAGGCTTTTAATACCTGATCGACTACGATTACCAATGAAGCGATTACTACTAATTGCACTATGATCCGAATTCGAGGCGGGATGCTGTTGCGCATGGCCGAGATAATCAGGTTTGAGAACATGGTTACAACGGTTACCGAGACAGCCATTACAAAAGCAGGCTTGAGTTTAGCTGTAACGGCCAAAGCCGAACAAATACCAAGTACCTGAACAGTAATGGGATTTTCCATTCCCAATGGGTTTGAGATCAATTTTCTGTTTCGAGCCGAGAACAAAGGCTCTTTTTCATGTTTTGTACTCATGGCTTATTCTTGACTTTTGAAATAGGTTACATAACTTTCCAACACATTTTGCAGCATATCATTAACTCCATTGCTGGTAATAGTGCCTCCAGATATGGCGTCGACTTTATGTTTCTGCAAATCGGCAGGCAATGAAGCTACACCGCCTTTAACCACTTGTATAGAAGTGAATTTCCCGGTCTCATCGAATATCACTTTGCCCGGAAATTGATCTTCAAATATAGGTGTTTCAATTTCTGCTCCCAGCCCCGGTGTTTCCGATTTATGCCCAAAAGTTACACCTACTACGGTAATAAAATCGTCTTTCAGAGCTATATTACCCCATAAAGCACCCCAAAGACCTACACCATGCAAGGGAATGATATAAATATGTTTATCATTCCGTTCGGCAATATAAAGTGGCAGCTTATACGGTTTGTTAAGACTCTTGTTATAAAGTTCTTCTTTCAGATTGAGTTTAAATGCCATCGAATTCTCTTTCGCATCATCGGTATATTCATCTATCAGGTTACCATCCTGATCAATAACGATCATTTGGGTAACATTGTCGTTAAACATCTCAATTGCGTTAGAAGAATTGACATTCTCAAAACCGGCTGCTATCAATATGCTTTGCATTTTATCCACTGCTTCATTACGGTCTTGCAGTGGCTTGAGCAGCATGGCAGCTGACGATAAAATAGCAGCTACTAATATTACCATGATGGCTGCGTATCTTAAAATATATGCATTACTATACATGACTTAAATTTTTTCTGGTTAACATTAGACCACTGCTGCTTTGACCCTTTTTAAACGCTTTTTGATATTAGCTTGTACAACATAATGGTCAATGAGCGGTGCAAACACATTCATCAGCAATATGGCTAACATCATCCCTTCGGGATATGCCGGATTAAACACTCTGATCAATATTGCCATGACTCCTATCAGGAACCCATATATCAGCTTTCCTTTAGCTGTTTGTGCTGCAGTCACCGGGTCGGTAGCCATAAACACAGCACCAAACGCAAAGCCTCCCATCAACAAATGTTGGTAAGCCGGAATATTCATATATTCATTGGCACCCCATAGGTTGAACAACAAACCCATTCCAATTCCACCGGCTACTACTGATAAAATAATACGCAAGCTTCCAACTCCTGTTATCACTAATACCAGGCCACCAAGTATGATAGCTAAGGTGGAGGTTTCGCCAATGCTCCCGGGTATAGTACCCATAAACATGGATAAATTAGTCGGGAGCTTATCTACTTCATTTACTAATAAGTGTCCTAAAGGTGTCGCACCAGAGAACGCATCAGCTTTTTCGGCTATCCATATCTTATCGCCCGACATTTCGCTTGGATACGCAAAAAACATAAAAGCTCTTGCTGTAAGAGCTGGGTTGAGAATATTCATTCCTGTTCCGCCAAACACCTCCTTGCCAATGATCACAGCAAATGCTGTGGCTAACGCAACCATCCACAATGGCACATCAGGTGGCATTACTAATGGGATGAGGATACCGGATACCAAAAAGCCTTCATTAACCTCATGCCCACGCGATTGTGCAAAAGCAAACTCAATAGCCAATCCCACTACATACGAAACTACTAATATTGGAAGAACCTTAAGCAGTCCAAAACCAATTATAGGCCAGAAATCGTATGCCATTCCGTGAGAAGCATAATGTTGATAACCTACATTCCATATCCCAAAAAGCAAGGCAGGTATTAAGGATAGTACCACAACTATCATAGTCCGTTTCATGTCGATCGCATCGCGGATATGTGCCCCGCTGGAAGTTACTTTGTTTGGAACGAACAAAAATGTTTCAAAGGCATCAAAAGTGGAGTGCAGTTTCTCGAAACGTCCGCCTTTGGTAAAGTGCGGCTTTTGTTTGTCAAGAAAATCCCTTAAAAATTTCATTACTTCTTTCAGCTTGTATTAATAAACTCTTTTTCTTTAACTCATTTCTTTGCGCATCAGGTCAAGGCCTTTACGAACTATTGACTGTATCTCGGTCTTAGAAGTATCGACAACTTCGCACAATGCAAAATCTTCTTCATCTACTTCGTATATGCCTAGATTTTCCATCAGGTCAATATCTTCAATCAATATGGCTTTTATCAGTTGAAGCGGATATATGTCAAAGGGGAACACCTTTTCAAACTCACCTGTCATCACATATGCTCTGAGGCCTCCGTGATAGTTTGTGTCTAACCGATATTTGCGATTTTTAAACATAAAAGCAGGGAAGGTGCGCGAGACACTAAATTTTTTAAAACCGGGTAATCCCCATCCCAGGAACTCATAATAGTCGCCTTCGGGAATAACGGTTACCTGTGTATGATAAAAGCCAACATAACCATCTAACTCAAGTTTATCTCCGGTAAGTACATTTCCACTGATCAGCCGCTTATTCACATCTGTTGTGTTGTTGTAGATCAAGGCTTCAATATTCACACCTATCTTAGTTTTGTAATATGCCGGTTGCAGCACCTCCGATCCTGTCAAAGCGATAATTCGGCTTGCATCTACTATACCTTTTCTGAAGAGCCGTCCTATTGTGAGGACATCCTGTGGGTATAAATACCACACTATATCTCCTTTGTTGATAGGGTCAATCCGGCTGATCTGTACTCCAACATTCCCGGTTGGATGAGGCCCTGAGAACTGATTGATAACCACACCCTTGGCATTGGTAAACACGCTGGAATGTGCTACACCTGCATCTAAGTTGAGATGTATGTTGCCCTTTGTCAGCATTGACAAGGCATCAATACCTGTTTGAAAGTCTTTGTTATTACCGTTTACCACAAAGTCGATATCAGGTGCAAGGGGAGCAGTGTCAAACGCAGAAATAAAAATAGCTTTAGGTGTATCATCCGGGTTAGCGATGACCGAGTAAGGCCGCTGCCGTATAAAAGGCCATATCCCGCTTTTGAGGAGCTTATCAATCACTGCTTCACGAGTGAGTTTCTTGGGATTCTCGGCACCAAAGTCAATCGCTTCATCTTTACCGTCAGCAGTGATCTTTACTTCTAACAGCATTCGCTTTGGGCCTCGTTTAATTTCTTTGATAACACCACTCACAGGAGAGCAGAAAATAATATTTTCCCGGTATTTATCCACAAAAATAGGGGTACCTGCTTGAACTGCTTCGCCCTCTTTGACAAGCATTTTTGGGAAAACACCTATAAAATCGATGGGTTTAATGGCATATTGATCTGTCGAAAGCTCTTTGAGATTTTTTTCAGCCTCTCCTATCAAATTGATATTCAGGCCTTTTTTAATTTTAATAACGTTTGACATATCTACCTTACTAAATATTTAAATGTTTTGCAAAGAAACAAATTTAGTTTTGTATTGTCATCTTTAAAGCACTAAAAATATTCGGGTTGGCATACTATACATATCATAAAGCTTGTTGATATATATCAATCTTTGAAGCAAGCCTGTCAAAAATACTCTTAAACAGTCAGAAATTACCCTTGCTTTTTGATCAGCCGTCGTAATATTTTTCGTTATTTTACACAAAAAACATGAAAAGCTGTCATCGTATCATTGTCCTTACCAGCCTGCTCTTTGTTCAAGCAACTGTTTTTTCTGATGAATTTCCTTTTGATTTTGAGGATAAAATATATCAAGAAACGGTTCAAACCGTAGTTTTATATCCGGAAGATGATCCATTGAGTTATCCGCTGATCCAGCTACACGAGCCCGAGCTTCTACAACTCAAGTTTGATGTGTTGGGTGATATGGCCTATGTGTATCAATACACTATCGTACACTGCACTTTCGATTGGAAACCAAGCAATCTGCGGGCGATAGAATATATTGAAGGTTTTGAAGACGACCGGATTCTGGACTACCGTTTTTCGCTCAACACCCTTACCCCATACGTGCATTACGACTTTAAGTTTCCTACCTCCTATTTAAAACCTATATTATCAGGTAATTATCTGTTGGTAGTATATGATGGACAACTTACATCAGAAACTGTTTTATTTACCAAACGTTTTATGGTTTCCGATCCTGTAGTGGGAATACAGGCCAGCATACCTCAGCATCCGCGCAATCCGGCTTACACCAATACTGCCCAGCAACTTGATGTAGAAATACATGCTGCAGGTTTCTTCACAGGCAAGCCAATGCAGGCATTTCAATTGGTCATGATGCAAAACAGCCGGTGGGATAATATAAAATCAGGGCTCAGGCCCAGTCATACCTATACCGATAAACTCACCTATGAATATATGGATGAAACTGTGTTTGAAGCCGCCAACCAATGGCGTAATTTTGATATGAAAAGCTTTAAATATCAGTCGGAGCGTATTGAAAGAATTTTTGTTGAACCCGAATATTATACTGTTCGCCTTTGGGCCGATCAAAGCCGTATAAGAAAAGCCCATTTATCGGAGCCCGATCTTTTTGGCAGAAAGCTTATCCAGGCACGCCATGATCAGGATACTGATATTGAAGGCGATTATGCTTGGGTAGAATTTTTCCTGAATTATGAGGCACCACTCACACATGGGGAAATTTATGTGATAGGGGCACTCAATGATGGCTTGATAAACCGCACAAACAGAATGGCTTATAACTACAAGCTGAAGGGATATCAGCTTTCACTTTTTCTTAAACAAGGCTATTATAATTATTTATATGCCATACGTGAACCGGAGCAATCGTTTGCTTCTACCGAGCTCACCGAAGGCAACCATTGGGACACCCAGAACGAATATCTCATCCTGTTTTATTATAATCAGCCCGGCACAGCCTACGATCAGTTGATTGGCCATAAGATCATATTCTCTCATTGACCTGTCCTTTATGTCGTCCGAATCGTTTCATCCCTTATTTGCTGATGTGATCGTTCCAGTACCCATTCCGGGTATGTTCACCTATCGTGTACCCAAAAAGTTAGAAAAAGATGTCATGACAGGGCAAAGAGTAATTGTCCAGTTTGGGGCTAAAAAAATCTATGCCGGAATAATACGACGCATTCACTCTATTCTTCCATCTGCAACTGCTGTCAAATACATCCTGGATATATTAGATGAGACTGCAATTTTGGGCGAACAACAGTTAGTATTTTGGGACTGGATCTGTCAATATTATATGTGCTTTCCCGGTGAGGTGATGACGGCAGCCCTGCCATCAGCGCTCAAGCTATCAAGCAGCTCGGCCATTGGACTACATCCCGGTTTTAGTATTGATATGCACGCTCTTTCCGACCATGAATTTCTGATTATTGAAGCACTTGATATTCAGCACAGGCTCACTCTTGATGAAGTAAGCAAGATACTTGGATTCAAAAAGATCATGCCGTTGGTGAAAACCATGATAGAAAAGTCGTATATCCTGATGGAAGAGACTCTGAATGAACAATATAAGCCTAAGCAGGAACGAGTAGTTTTAATATCGGAAGAATACAAAGATGAAGAAAAATTGTCGTTGCTAATGGACCAGCTTGGGAAACGGGCATATAAACAAATGGAACTATTGATGGTATATTTAGCAGAGACCCAGTTTCCACTAAAAAAGGCAAGGGCTGTTCCGGTTGCCACTCTACTGAAGCGTGCCAAAGCGTCTAACAACCAACTCAAAGCTTTAGAAGATAAAGGTGTTTTTTCTATTGATACTATGACAGTCAGTCGGTTACCTAGCTATACCAGTAGCGTCAGTCCCGATACTATTCAACTCACTCCCCATCAGCAAGAAGGGTTGGATCAAATTAAGGAGCAGTTTAAATTGCATCAGGTAGTCTTATTACATGGGATCACCTCAAGCGGTAAAACCGAGCTGTATATCAAACTCATACACGAGGCTATCCAAAACGGGCAACAAGTGTTGTATCTGCTTCCTGAGATAGCCCTTACAACGCAGATCATCGACCGCCTGAAACATTATTTCGGAGCTGCAATAGGGGTATATCACTCGCGGTACAACGCCAATGAAAAGGTTGAGATATGGAATAAGGTTCTCTCTTCTGAGGCCGACAAATCCTACCAGATTGTTATAGGACCACGTTCGGCTCTATTCCTTCCTTTCACCCGTCTGGGCCTTATTATCATAGATGAGGAGCATGATCCATCCTACAAACAGGTTGACCCAGCTCCCCGATATCATGCCCGCGATGCAGCCATCATGCATGCCACATCTTTGGGCGCCAAAGTATTGTTAGGCTCGGCCACACCTGCCTTTGAAAGCTATTTTAATGCTCAAAGCGGAAAATATGGATATGTTACCCTCACTGAGCGATATGGCAAATTGCAGCTTCCGGAAATTACTATAGTAAATCTAAGAGAAGAGGTCAGGCGTAAGACTATAAAGTCGCATTTTAGTGCTCCCCTGCTTACCGAAATAAAACACGCACATACCAACAATGAACAGGTCATCCTTTTCCAGAACAGAAGAGGTTTCTCGTTGCGATTGGAATGCGATATTTGCCATTATGTTCCTCAATGTCGCAACTGCGATGTCAGCTTGATTTATCACAAACATCAAAACATGCTGCGTTGCCACTATTGCGGATTTGGTATGGCCGTACCCTCTGAATGCCCGCAATGCCATAGTACATCAGTGAAAATGCATGGTTTCGGGACAGAAAAGATTGAAGAAGAATTAGGACTGATTATGCCCGAGCTGAAGATTGCCCGACTTGACCTGGATACTACCAGAAAAAAATATGGGTTTCAGGAAATATTAGAAGCATTTGGAAGTGGAAAAACCGATGTATTGGTTGGCACTCAAATGGTAACCAAAGGATTAGACTTTGACAAGGTTAAGATTGTGGGTATTATGAATGCCGATAATATGCTTTCGTATCCTGATTTCAGGGCTTTCGAACGAAGCTTTCAGTTGATGGCACAAGTTAGCGGACGTGCCGGACGAAAAAACGAACAAGGAAAAGTCATCATACAAACCTATCAGCCAAACCATGAACTGCTGAAATTTGTGATGGACAACAACTATGAGATGCTGTACAAACAACAACTTATTATTAGAAAACGGTTTAAATACCCGCCATTTTATAGGCTTATTGAAATCAAACTGAGCCATCGCGATCAGCACCTAATCAACCGGGCAGCCTTTGAACTAGCTAACGAGCTACGGAAAATATTTAAAAACAACCTGTTAGGACCCGAGTTTCCAATAGTAGCCCGAATAAAAAATCAATATTTCAAACAAATATTAATAAAGTTCCCAAGAAATCAGTCCGACACAGAAGTAAAATCAATCATAGCCGAAAAGCTTCATTTGTTTCACCTCAATCGGGAGTTTAAATCAGTACGCATATTTGTCAATGTCGATCCTCAGTAGCATCGCTTATTTCAGGCTGTCTGAGTGTTTTAAAGTATAGGTTAATGATACAACTTCAGTTCTTTCTTTTTATAGTTGATCACTGCGTTATATTTGTTTAGAATATCGCCTCCTATGACTGCATGGATCAATGGAAGCTCAAGGGTTTGATACGATTGATGCACAAACTGTAAATCAATTATCACTGCATCGTAGTCCACTATTTCAAGGCTGCCTAATCGCAGCTGTTCTAAACGGGTTGTATGTGTGGGCATGCTATCGGTACCCAATCCGGTAGAAAACTTCCCAATCTCTGATATATCAGCTGTCTTAACATAATCTAAGATCAGCTTTTTGTCGAATACCGTACGTGATGCTCCAGTATCAATTAAAAATGTTGCAGGATTATAATGAATCTCACCCGAAACTATCAGATGAAACCCATCACTTTCGATAGGCAAAATGACTAAAGGAATAATGCTGATTTTCATTTGTTCACAGTATTGCAATTAGCTGTGGTTAAGCAGCTTCGACACTTATAAATGATAGAACTGTCATATCTTGCCTTACAGTTTTTTCATCCACAATGCAGCGCAGAATTTGATTATAAGATAGTGTGAGTCAGTTGCATTCCATCAGAAGTTTGGCTTTAGCGCATATTTCTGATAGAAATCATCAATAATTTTCACTGCTTCTTCTGCGGTATCTACTATGGTAAAAATCTCGAGATCTTCCCGGCCGATGTTTTTTTCCTCTAACATAGTGGTTTGAATCCACGAGAATAGCCCTTCCCAGTATTTTTTGCCTACTATAACTATTGGGAATCGCACTAATTTTTGTGTCTGTATCAGTGTGATTGCTTCAAACAGTTCATCCATAGTTCCAAAGCCCCCGGGCAACACTATATAGCCTTGTGAGTATCTCATAAACATCACTTTACGCACAAAGAAATACTGGTATTCGATATATTTGTCAGGGTCAATGAATGGATTTGGCTTTTGTTCAAATGGGAGGTCAATATTTACGCCTACTGATTTACCTCCTGCAAAGTGAGCTCCTTTATTGCCGGCTTCCATAATACCCGGGCCACCTCCTGTGATAATACCAAATCCTTTTTTGGTCAACAGATATGCAATTTCTTCGGTCAGCCGATATGTAGGGTGATCAGATCGGGTTCGTGCCGATCCAAAAATAGCTACACACGGGCCTATACGGGCAAGTTTTTCAAATCCATCTACAAACTCAGACATAATCTTAAAGACCGACCAGGAATCATGGCTTTTGATCTCATTCCATGTTTTAGGCTTAAAAGCCCGACGTATCATCTGTTCTTCTTCTCTTTTATCCATCAATAAAAATGTTATAAGGGGTAGTAAGTTTCAATCAGGCAAAAGTAGCTTCGATCATACACTAGTAAACCTAATGAGCAAAACATTTTCTTGCCTCACTATACATTTTTTGAATCATTGATTCAAAATAACTAAAACGCATTTCATTCTGCTATTATTCAGCATGCGTAAGTCATTAAAGGAACGAAAATACATATTTTGCCTTATCAAATGCAAAAGGTTATTCCTTTAATTAAAGGAATAACCTTTTTTTCTAATAATTTGATTTGTCATTAATCATCCTGTGCTGCCAGAAATCGTTCGGCTTCCAAAGCTGCCATACTGCCTGTACCAGCTGCTGTAACAGCCTGACGGAATATCTTATCCTGCACATCACCGCAGGCAAAGATGCCGGGAATATTAGTAGCCGTCGAATCAGGTTTGGTGATAATATATCCGATTTCATCCATGTCTAACACATCTATGAAAAGTTCGCTATTAGGTTTGTGTCCTATTGCCAAAAAGAATCCGTCAACATTAATTACTTTTTCTTCCTTAGTTTTATTATTTATCAGTCTTGCACCTTTCAAGGTTTTCATAAACCCGTTTTCTTCTCCAAAAAGTTCTACTGTTTCGTGATTCCATAGCACCTCAATATTCGGACTGTTAAAGATTCTTTTTTGCATTACTTTTGAGGCTCTCAGTTCATCGCGTCGAACGATCAGATAAACTTTTTTAGCGAGTTTAGCCAGATAGGTAGCTTCTTCAGCTGCTGTATCACCGCCTCCTACTACAGCCACATCTTTTCCTTTATAAAAGAACCCATCGCAGGTAGCGCATGCTGATACGCCTCCTCCTTTAAATTTTTCTTCTGTTTCCAGGCCAAGATATTTAGCTGTAGCACCTGTTGCTATGATGATGGTCTCAGCTGTCATTTGCTTTCCGTCGTCGGCCTGCACTTTGAACGGGCGCTGTGAGGTATCAACCGATGTGATCATACCCCATCGTATATCAGAGCCAAATCGTTCGGCTTGGTTTTTCAGGTCTTCCATCATCTCAGGGCCAGTGATCCCGCCTGGGTAGCCCGGAAAATTCTCTACTTCAGTAGTGGTAGTCAGTTGGCCTCCGGGCTGAATACCTTGATATAATACTGGCTTCATATCAGCGCGGGCAGCATAAATGGCAGCCGTATATCCGGCAGGCCCCGATCCAATGATCAAACATTGAAGGTGTTCAGATTGTGTACTCATACGTATAATTTTTTTGGTATTCTTATCGAAAACAATGCCAGTGTGTAGTAGATGAAAAAAGGAGTGCAAAAATACAATATTGTCGGATAAGTGATGACAAAGTGGCACAACTGCTTTGCGCCATTGTTGAATCATGAATCCATATGCACAAAAATATCTGCTTAAAATTGTTGCACCACAGCCTGAAATAGTATATATTTGCACCGCAATTTTATTGTTCGGGGCGTGGTGCAGTTGGCTAGCATTCTTGCATGGGGTGCAAGCGGTCGCCCGTTCGAGTCGGGCCGCTCCGACAATAAGGCGTTCAGCTATGTAAAGCCGAACGCCTTTTTTATGAACCAAAACAAATAAAGACATATCCAAAAAAAGAATAGGAAACAAAACCTTTCACACAAATGCAACTATTGTGGGTATCAGTAAAAGATTTTATTGAAGAATTGGAAGGTGCTGTATGCTTTTTTCTATTTTTGAAGTCAAAACAACACCAAATACTTTATTCATTCAATAATTCTTCTGAAAGATGAAAAAATATATAGTGATTATCAGCATCCTTGTCCTTTTCGGATTAGCTCAGTTCATTCGGCCTGAACGCAACCAACAAACCATTCCCAGCCGATACGATATATTCCACCTAACCGACACTCCAGCACAAATAGTTTCATCAATACGAACTGCATGCTATAACTGCCATTCCAATTCAACAACTTATCCATGGTACGCAAGCATCTCACCGGTTTCATGGCTGATTGACCGACATATAATAGAAGCAAAAAGTGAATTGAATTTTTCGGAATGGATCTTATATAGCAAAGAAGAACAGGAAACACTTTTATTAGAGTTGATAGAGGTTTTAGAGAAAAGCAAGATGCCGCCCAAGCCCTACCTGTGGCTGCACGCCGAAGCTAAATTTGATCAGGCTACAACAGATATGATCATTCATTGGGCACGAGACAAAAAACAGCAAGTCCAATTGAATTAAGGTGCCGAGACCAGCTGTTGCTACACCATAGATCATACCCGATAAAGATCAGGTAGATCTGAAAAAAACTTGATGCGATAAATTTATTCAGGTAAGAAATACCCTTTACTCTTTCGTCAGCCAAAAAAAGATCAAACAAGATAATTTTATATAATACTGTCAACCAAGGAGATAGTTCATACTTTATTCGCTATGGACCTTTTTTTTTAAAAATTTCAGTACTTTGTATTGCATAGTATTAAAATAATAAAACTACCTTTGCGGCATGAAATCAGAAAAGAATATTTCACAAATGCGCAAAGGGGTTTTGGAGCTTTGTATTTTAGCCATTATTGCCCAGAGCGAGGAAGTCTATTCCTCTGACATTTTGGAGCAACTGAAACAGGCAGAGCTTATCGTGGTTGAGGGTACACTTTATCCGCTACTGACCCGGCTTAAAAACGATGGTATGCTCAGTTACAGATGGGAGGAATCGAGATCGGGGCCTCCGCGTAAGTATTTTCGTATCAGCGCTCAAGGTCAGCAATTATTGTCCCAGCTTACTCAGACATGGGAGGCAATGACCGAAGCTGTTTCCCAAATCCTTTATCCAAGCAACAAAAATCACAACGTATGAAAAAGACAATCAACATCACCATTAGTGGTCAATTATTTCACATTGAAGAAGACGCTTATTCCCGTTTGAGCCAATATATTACTAACATCAAACAATATTTTGAAGGAAGCGATGGGCAAGAGGAGATCATAGCCGATATTGAAAGTCGTATTGCCGAGCTCTTTCAGCAAAACCTGAATGAGTTTAAACAGGTTATCAGTTTGCAGGATGTTCAACATATCATTGAAGTATTAGGACAGCCATCCGAGATGGATGACGAAGGCAATGGCAATGCGCCTTCACAAGGCAAGAGTTATAGTTTTAAAAGGCGTTTGTTTCGTGATACCGACAACCGGAAGGTAGCTGGTGTAGCAGCAGGTTTAGCCGCTTACTTCTCTATTGACCCGATTTGGTTTCGAATCGCATTTCTTGTTTTAACACTTGCCTCTGGCTCAGGAATTTTGGTGTATATTATCCTTTGGATTCTGATACCAGCGGCTCGTTCTACCACCGAGAAGCTTGAGATGAAAGGAGAGCCTGTAAACATTGAAACTATTGAAAAGTCAATACGTGAAGAACTCGCTCATGTAAGATCGTCTTTAAACGAATTTGCCAAAGAAGCCCGTGAAAGCATGAAGACGGCCGGTAAGCATACTGGAAATTATTCTAAAAAAGCAGCTCACAATTTGCTTAGGTTTTTTTATGCCGTTGTTCGTATCTTAGCTATTGTGATAGGGCTTATATTCCTATTTGCCGGACTGAGCCTGATCATGGCAGCCGGGAGTTTCTTTTTAGGCTGGGATAATTTTTCAGTCCTGCATGATCTTGGGATCCCAGTGCTTCACACTGAAAAGATCATCCCATATCTGTTTGCGAATCCGTTTGCTGTTTCTTTAGCACCTATGGCCATAGGTGGCTTTATTGCCATACCTCTTATTATGCTTGTTTATGGTGGATTGAGATTAATTCTCGGACGTTTAGTCAGGCTCCCGGGTTTAAGTGGTATCGCAGCAGGACTGTGGGTTGCAAGTATAGTAATATTGGCCTATATTATTTTTGGTCTGATGTTGGACTTACGGGAAAGCTACCATAGTATTTCCGACGAAATGATTCTTGAAGAGACCCATAGCCCGGTTTTGACGATCTCGATTGACAATACTCCACAATTAGAAGCCAATCAATATCTTCAGTTTTTCGATTCTTATGTGCAATTTATTTCCAATGACGCACATGCCTATCTTCTTCCCATGTTTTACGTAGAATATACTGATAAGGACTATCCGTTTGTGCTAACCAAATTTGAAGCCAGAGGTAGCAGCATAGAGGAAGCACGTGAGCGCACCAAAGGTATCCGGTTTGAAATCCAGAACAATGATTCTTCACTATTGATACCCGGCAGCTTTAGTCTTGCTACAGACGAGAGTCTTAGGGCACAACAAGTCATAGTCACTTTATATTTACCCGAAGGGAAGCAGGTGTATTTTGATGAAAGCACGCACCACTATTTCAGCCAGCACCCTTCTTTTAGAATGAGGCACCACACATATGCCGGATCATACTGGATAATGACAAAAAAAGGACTCAGACCTTCTAAAGAAATATCGCAATCTACCTCTTCCTGATTTTATTAGTAAAGCGAAAACAGCAAGTCGGGTTTTATTGGCTGCCGTATTTACAATAAATTTGTCGGCAGCATTCTTAAAATCTATCCAAGTATGAATCAGAAGAAAAAGAAAAATCTCAGACATACCAAACGAAGCGCTGTTCATGCCAAGATAGGCCTGCCTCCTGGAAGCTTGGTGCACACCGGAACGCGCAAAATGGAAGATATCCGTGTAGTATTACGAAGTTATGATCCACAACAGCTGGTAACAAATCTAATTCATACCACCGATGAGCTTCAGCAGGTCAAACAACCGTCTAAACCAGTATGGATACAAATTAATGGACTACACGACACACAACTGATAGGCGATATTGGACGTTTATTCAATGTGCATCCATTAATACTGGAAGATATACTGAACACAAATCAACGCCCCAAGATAGAACTGATGGACGACCAACTTTTTCTGATCATCAGAACAATGGATGTGTTACCCGACAAAGGGTTGGTTACCGACCAAATTGGCTTTATACTCAAAGACAAGCTGTTGATATCTTTTCACGAAAGCGAGTTGGATATTTTCGCTCCCTTATACAAGCGCTTAGAATCGGACAATAGTTATATCCGAGCTCAAAGTACTGATTATCTGTTATATGCTATGATTGATATAGTGGTGGATAATTATTTCAATGCGTTGGATCATTGCGCCAATCAATTGGATTATATAGAGAACTTAGTGTTTGAAGAACCCACAGAAGCTTTGTTAGCAGGTATTCAGGAGGTTCGCAAAGATTTATTACTCCTTAAAAAAACCATTTATCCTTTGCGTGATTTACTTCAAACACTCTCCAAGACCGATGTGCCCGTGATCAGTTTCTCACAACACAGATATCTCCGCGATGTGTATGATCATGTACTCTTTATCACCGAAACTATTGAGACTTACCGCGAACTCAATACCGGACTACGGGAGGCGTATCTGTCGGCTATCAGCAACAATATGAATCAGGTGATGAAAACCCTGACTATTATTGCGACTATTTTCATCCCGCTTACGTTTATTGCAGGGGTTTACGGGATGAATTTTCGTTTTATGCCCGAGCTGAACTGGAAATATGGTTACATCCTGATCTGGGGGATTATGTTGGCGATCGCAGCATGGATGGTATATCGATTCAAAAAACTGAAGTGGTTTTAAATTTACCAACTGTTTTCCTTACATTTGTACTATAAATTCATGTTTCAATCTGCTGAATTATGTCAAATATTTTCTGGATCATTCTGGCTTTACTATTGGTATATTTTTTTTACACCATCATCAGGCGCTATTATGTAATGAAGAACTATACACCTGATCAGGATAGTGAGAAAATAATCGTACTGACAGATACCAATTTCACTCATCAAACTTCCAAAGGGATAGTATTGGTTGATTTCTGGGCTGCCTGGTGTATGCCATGCCGGTTGATTGCTCCGATTCTGAGTGAACTGGCCGAAAGCATGGATGAAACCGTTCGCATCGGAAAACTTAATGTTGATGAACACAAGGCTACAGCCGAGAAATATGGCATACAATCTATCCCAACCTTGCTGCTGTTCAAAGAGGGGCAGGTTGTAGAAAAGTTTGTAGGTGTAAAACCCAAGGCTGTGTTTGAGAAGGCAATAAAAAAACATCAGCATTCATAGGATTCCAATCTATGGTTTTCCCTATTATTCATAATGAGTAAGCTAACAATGGAGTATTGTTCATATCATCCTTTTCTAACTGAATACCGGTTCAAAGTTTATCTTTCAGCGACTGTTCGGCATTCTTGAAATGAAAAGAAAACCCATCTGCAAGCAGCCGTTCAGGCTTTGCATAAGTTCCTGACAGCAACAATTCTTTACCCATTTCACCCAATACTGTTTTAATAACAAAGGCTGGTGTAGTCAATCGGGAAGGTCGTTTCAGCACTTTTGCCATGATCTGCACAAAATCCTTTTGTTGTATGGGTTCAGGAGCCGTAAGATTATATGCTCCGCTACAATGTTTGTTTGCAAGCAAAAACAGTATGGCTTCTATTTCATCCTCTATGTCTATCCATGATATCCATTGATTTCCTGTTCCTATCCTACCCCCTATCATCAAGTGTACTGGCATTGCCATTTTCGGCAAGGCCCCTCCCTGATGAGCTAACACTACTCCTGATCGGATAAAAAGCAGTCGTTCGCTGATCGCTTGAAACCGGGTTGCTGCCTGTTCCCATTTTGTGCTCACCTCTGCAAGAAATCCTGTTCCTGATTCATCTGACTCAGTAAAGGCTTTATGTTCATCATATCCATAAAAACCTATAGCTGAGGCTTGTATCACTGCTTTTAGTTTAACTTCCGCAGCTTGAAACAAGGTATAAAGCATGTCAACTGTTTGAAGCCGGCTCCATAGTATAGTTTCTTTACGCTTATGTGTCCATCTTTTTTCACCTATATTCGCTCCGGCAAGGTTAATGAGTACCTGTGTACCTTCAATCAGCGCTGCAAGGTGAGAAGGAGGCTGATGCCAGTCGGCATAGCTAATTCCGGTGTCACCTAATTTTTTACGTGCAACAGGAATATCACGAGTAAACACGACTAACTCATGTGTTCCAAGCAAACGTTTTATCAAAGCCTGTCCGATCAGACCAGTAGCTCCTGCCACAACAATTTTCATGGTATTGTTTAATGAGTTAACAAACAGGTACCTAAAATTGTTTGTGTACTCATGAAGTTATTTATCAGCAATACACACTCATACAGGCATATATCCTTCAATCAATAAGTAAAGGGACCATTTCAACCGGCTCAACCCTGATCTTAGCTGCTTGCAGCACGACAGCTAATGCTTTGTGTGTCTGCTCAATAGCGTGAAAAGCCATTATATGGATTACCAGTTCAGGATATTAAAGAAGTCGTATTCTTCAGGATTAGTCAGATATTTTTTAGCAGCTCTATGGTCTTCTGGCATAATATATTGCAGTCCGTGCTGGAAAACGAATCTGGTTTTTTCGCCATGAATATTCACAAATCGCACCTTCACCCTTCCTGTTTCATCCACCACATCTTTCAGATAAAGTGGGGTTACCACTCCTAAAGGATCAGAGGTTACCATAGCTCCGGTAATACCTTGGTCGAACAGTTCTTTCACTCCGTAGCCTAAAAAACCACAATAAGTCAGGTCGAAGGACGAAGGGCCTACGCAGCGTAACTCATAGCCTAATTCCACTGGCCGGCTTTTGATGTTCAGTTGAAGTTCTTTGAGCTTATGCTGAAGAGACATATTATAAATATGTGCTTTACTCACATTACCTAACTCGGGATGACCGTGCTCGTCGAAAGTAAAATTCACACCAGAAGAAACAATTTCCTCATCTGTCATGAAATGAAATACTCCTTCGCTAACTATAGCTACTCCATATTGAATACCAAGCAGTTTTCGTTTTACCATAGACGATATGATCAATCGTGTGATGCGGTCGAAGGTTACGGTTGTCTTATAGAACATCTCCGGTATGATGATCATTGGCAGATGGCATGAAGTACCTATTCCAAAAGCCAGATGACCTGCTTCTCTTCCCATAGCCGATACCACAAACCAGTTGCCGCTTGTGCGGGCATCTTCATACACGGTCTGTGCAATACGTACTCCTTCATCTTTGGCCGAATAATAACCGAAAGTAGGAGTTCCTTCGGGCAAAGGCAGGTCGTTATCAATAGTTTTAGGTACGTGAATATTTTGAATCTTCACATTATTGTCAGCTAAAAAATTCGTGATTCGGTTAGCTGTAGAAGCGGTATCATCACCACCAATAGTAACCAATAATTTCACATGATGGTCAATAAAGAATTTAGCACTAAACTCTTCATCTTTAGGCTTATATCGGCTCATCTGTATAGCTGATCCACCTAATTTCTGAATGGTATCGGCCAGAACGAAGTCAAATTCCATGATCTCGGGTTTATCTGAAAAGAGACTTTTAAAGCCACCATTCAGCCCGATCACTCTATACCCGCTTTTTAAAAAGACTTTAGCCACTGTGCTGATCACAGCATTTATACCCGGTGCGGGGCCGCCGCCGGCTAAAACAACAATAGATTCTCGCATAAAAAAAATTTCGGCAAAGATAAGTTGATTTTAGATGACGGGTTATTTTTCTGTTCATAGCTGTTCTGTATCAGTTGTTACGACAAGCTTTGCGGAGCTTGTACAATGGGCTACATAAAAATTCGGGAATAGTTTTTACATACAAAAGCATCGCAGCAGGCTTTTATAAAGCGAAAAAACTTATTTTTGTTTCCAGTTAATTACCAATTCAATAGTAACATGAAGTACTTGTATCCAAAGTCATTAGTAGTTTTATTAGTTGTTCTATGGGCTTTTCCTGTATTTTCTCAGTTAGAAACTAATTCGGAGGCCTTGCGTCAAATCGCCAAAGAACAAGAAAAAGAGTGGAAACAAAAAGCAAAGCGCGTCAAACAGTTTGCTCGTTTACATGATGTTGAGATCAGGCAAGAATATCCTGATGGCACTGTAGTTGAGCTTATTGATGTGATTGACGGTCAACCAATTTATTACAAAACAGATAATCTTGGAGCTGCTATTACTACCCGTGCCAACGAACTGTGGCAAGGTGGCAATGTAGGTGTTGTCATAGAGGGTGAAGGCTATTCAAAGGTAGGGATATGGGATGGAGGTGCTGTGCGCCGTACCCATCAGGAGTTTAATAACACCGGTGTTCAGCGTGTGACACAGGGCGACAATGCTACTTCAGCCATCACACATGCTACCCACGTGGCAGGAACTATAGTGGCCGGTGGTGTTAATGCTAATGCAAAAGGAATGGCACATAAGGCAGAATTGAAAGCTTATGACTGGAACAGTGCAGAAGGTGAGATGTCGGCAGCAGCTAATGCCGGAATGGAGATTTCCAACCACTCATGGGGTATGATACGAGGATGGGATTATAATCAAAACACCGGTAACTGGCAGTGGCATGGAGATGCCAATGTAGCTCCGTTGGAAGACTACCTCTTTGGATTTTACAACACACAAGCTCGTACGTGGGATATCATTGCATATAATGCACCCTATTTTCTGATCAGTGTATCGGCCGGAAACGATAGAGGAGAGGGCCCAGCCAATGCCGGGACGGGCGACATACCTGAAAAAGATGGAGGGATTGACGGATACGACTGTTTAGGCGGTTCGAGCAATTCAAAAAACACCCTCACTGTAGGAGCAGTTAAAGAAGTATTAAACTATACAGGCCCTGCCTCGGTATCTATGAGTAGTTTCAGTGCATGGGGTCCAACCGACGACGGACGTATCAAGCCTGATATAGTAGGGAAAGGAGTTAATGTGTATTCATCTACCGCCTCCTCCAACTCTTCTTATACTTCATTGGATGGCACCAGCATGTCGTCACCCAACGTAGTAGGCAGCATGGTGTTGTTGCAACAGCTTTACCAGCAGACACATAATAATCAACCGATGCGCTCTTCGACCCTCAAAGGATTGGTCATACATACAGCTGATGAAGCAGGAGCACATCCAGGACCCGACTATAGGTTTGGCTGGGGACTGATGAACACCGAAAAAGCTGCTCAGATCATATTAGAAGACGGTGAAATGCAAAATGTGATAGACGAAATAATATTGGAAAATAATGGGACCTATAGCCGTGAGGTAACCGTTTCGGGAGGACGACCATTCAGAGTTACTATTTGCTGGACTGACCGTAACGGGAATATACCCCCGCCAAGCCTTAACCCACGTACACCGGTTATCGTACACGACTTAGACCTTCGCATACTCGATGAGTCCCTGAATATATATTATCCTTATAAACTTGATCCCGAGAACCCGGATGCACCGGCTACCACCAACTCAAAAAACTATGTGGATAACGTAGAAATGATTCATATTGATAACCCGGAACCAGGAACTTATACCATTTTTGTTGATCATGCAGGTACGCTGAGTCCGAATCAAGTGTTCTCGCTTATCATTTCAGGGATAGACGAGTTTTCGGATATACCTGAATGCTCAAACGGATTAATAGACCCTGAATCAGGAGCTGCAGGAGCTTTCTTAAATCATAAAGTAACATGGGCACCAGCTTCCTTTGCCACAGGATATGATATCTATTTCGGTACTGATGGAGGCGGCACCCAAACACCAACAAATATTTTAAACGGTGATTACCAAACAGAAAATTTCTTCCGACTAGATCTACAACCCTCTACCACCTATTATCTACAGGTGAAGCCACGAAACAGTTATGGGGTGAATGATTGTGAGACGATTTATTCGTTTACTACTATGGGTACCATCAACGACTTCCCATTTCTGACCAATGTGGAAGATGTAGCCCCACCTGCCTTTCCAACAGGTTGGAGTTCACTAGATTTTAGCAGCCTTGAATGGACTACCACCTCATTGATAGGATATAACAGCAGCAAATCGTTTGCCTGCTATACCCAAACCGGGACCGCTACCTCATTGAACAACTGGTTGATATCACCTCCAATACAAGTGTCATCAGAAAATGAATATTATCTGAGCTGGGTTTACAGATGCTTCTTCCCAACTTACCCCGAATCATTACGTGTACTCTGGGGCTTCGCAGCAGCTGATACGAACAGTTTCTCTAATCTGCTGTTTGAAAATACAGCATTTAACTCCCCCAACTGGGAAACAGGACATAAACTGATAGTACCGGATAGTGATGAATTCATTTTTATTGCATTCCACGCCAATACTGACAACGGTATGGGGCAGTTTATAGATGATATACTCTTAGAAGATTGGGGCCCTGTCGGTATAGCCGATGCTTTTGAAAAACAAGTCAGGCTGTCGTACCATCAAGGACAATTCATCGTACAGTCTACAGTAGATCTGAGAGGGACACAGTTTAGTGTAACCAATGCTGCTGGGCAAACGATTTTTAATGAAACTATTCAAGACCAAGCTAGTTATTCAAAATCCCTTAAATTATCCACTGGTGTATATATAGTGAATATTAAAGGAAACGAATATGAAAAGACCTCAAAACTATTGATACAATAGAAATATTTTTCAACCTTAAAAAAAGACTGCAGTATCTTTCTAAGTGCTGCAGTTTTTTTTTCATCACCCAGCTGATTTGAAAAGTGGATGACAAAAGGTGAATCAAAGAAGATATTTATGCATCAACCCAGCGATATTTCACTCATATATCCATTTTAAATACACATCAAAATAACTGTAGGTGAATGATTTTCTCTGACAATGTTTCAGTGTTCATGAGCTATCCTCATCCCCGAATGTTTTTATCCTGTATTAAAATAAGCAATCCGATCTTTTGGTATTATGTATTGAGGTAAATGATTATGTGCCTTTGGAGAACCGTTCTCATATCGAATCTTAAAACTGTTGCTTCAGTACATCAGCAAGTGGTTGTCATAACCTTTACTGATATACTGAAAGAGCTTAAAAAAATAAAGTGAAATGGAATTTGAAGATATCCACAAGTACCTTGACCAAGCGACGGCGCATGAACTAAACAATCGGTCCATTCCAAAATATGAAGGATATTCACCTTTCGAGATGTACCAGATCTTATATTTCACCTTCGAAAAAGACAGCCCGATCAAACTGCAAAAACTATCCGACTCGGACTACAAAAAAATTCCAATACTCAATCAGATTAAGTATTTGGCGGAGCTGATCGACAAAAACACAGAGATAAAACCGACTCAGAAAGGATACCTACCCCCAAAAATAGTTTCAGAGATTTATCAACAAGGATTCTTAAAAGATGAACGTATTGAATTAGAGGTTTCAAAATTGTATAAAGAGACTGATTCGACAACTATTAACCTGACAAGAATCATATTAGAACTTACTGATTTAGCAAAAAAGAGGCATGGTAAATTGAGCTTAACAAAAAAATCCTGGAGGACAATTATGAGTTATTGCGACTGATATTACTGACATTCACCACAAAATTCAATTGGGCTTATCACGACGGATTCAGCAATAAAGATATCGGACAAACAGGATACGGCTTTTCGTTGATCTTACTATCAAAATATGGGCATAAGAAACGATTGGATTCATTTTATGCAGAAAAATACTGTAACGCATTTCCATCATTATTAGATTCTATCAAACCAACCTATAGCCCATTGGAAATATATGCAACTAACTGCTATTCGCTTCGGACTTTCAAAAGATTTTTGAACCACTTTGGATTGATAAAGATTCACACACAAGGTTTTGGATTTGAAGGTAAAACCTACATCACAAAAACAGACCTATATGATAAATTAATAAAATGCGTGCCACACAAAATATTCTCAACCCCAACTTATCTGACTTCATTGAATTAAAGTATCCACCCTGCATACCACATTTAAAACAAGATTAGTCAGATTCCTACCCTCATCACACTATCCATCTCTTAGGGTGTTATAGACTTTTATTGCCAACAAAAATCAAAGAAAAAGGGGTGGACGGGTTCTAAACAAAAGGGGATCGGCATGCTCTGGATTATTCAATCTAACAGCTAAATCTGAGTTAACCCGAGGTATCTGTATGCACTAAAAGAAGAAAATCACCTTCAATTTAATAAAAACATTTAGTTAGACTAGAAAAACTACACAAATAGTATTGTTTTTTCAACTTTAGTTCTTATTTTTGTAATTCATTTACAAAATTTGATATAAAAATGATTCTAAATTTCAGTATCCAAAACTTTGGACCGATCAAAGAGAAGCAAACACTTTCGTTTGAAGCGGATAAGTCAACCCATCTTGAGGATGCATATGTTATTACTATTAAAGGCCAGCGAATCTTAAAAATCGCTTTGATTTACGGGGCAAACGCTTCCGGTAAAACAACTGTACTGAAAGCACTTAACTTTCTTAGAGATCTAGTCCTTAAACCTAAAAGTAAAAAAACAGAAGAATTAGATTTCAAACCTTTTTTGTTTGATGCCAATACTCCAAGGAAAAATTCTTTTTTTAGTCTTGAATTTTATCAAAATGAGATAAAATATCTATATGAGGTTGAGTACTATAGTAAAGCAATCGTTTCGGAAGAGCTCTATTTTTACAGTCCGAACAAGGCAAATATCTTCAAACGAAAAACAAATTTGGAACGTCAATTTACTGAAATAAGTTTTGGCAGCAAAATCAAAAAAGACAAAACGTTTGAAAAAACACTTGCCTCAAACACCCTTTGGAACAACACAGTACTGGGAGGCTATTTAAAAACAAATATTGAGTTTAATGAACTACAAGAGGTTGTTGATTGGTTTGAAAATTATCTAAAACCTATTGTTCTCGCACAAACTGATTTAGAGAACTTCGTTACCCAAAAGATTCATTTTAAAGAAATCTCTGATTTAGATGTTGTTTCTATATTGAAAAAAGCAGATTTAAATATATCCAACATTTTAATCGAAGAAAAAATAGAAATCTTACCTGATGGTATGATTGATTTTCTTAAAAAGACACAAGCTGCACCCAATGATGAAATTAAAAAGATTGAAGAACAAGGAATAATGAGAAGGATAATTCACGCCTTAGCACATGAGGTTAATAATGTAACCTACCCTTTGCCTTGGGAAGAGGAATCGCAAGGGACAAGGCGATATTATGGTTTAGCAGGACTACTAGTCTTTTTGTTATCTACTCCGAAAATAGTGCCAATTGATGAATTAGAATCATCGCTTCACCCTGATTTATTTCAACATTTTCTGCTCTCATTTCTGTTAAACTCTCATAATTCCCAACTCATTGCTACAACACATAATAGGGAGATTTTTGACAATAAAGATATTTTTAGAAATGATGCCATCTGGTTTACCGATAAGTCCGGTTCATCGGCCACCGAGCTATACTCGTTAGCTGACTTTGGAAGCACTGTTGTTCGGGATACTACGAATATATTAAATGCATACAAAAGCGGAAAACTTAGTGGCATACCCAAT
The DNA here is from genome assembly GCA_023229245.1 of Bacteroidales bacterium. Lineage (GTDB taxonomy): Bacteria > Bacteroidota > Bacteroidia > Bacteroidales > F082 > JALNZU01. The sequence continues at coordinate 258,771 of JALNZU010000001.1, forward strand.
TTGAGAGACCCTTATATAGATATAGAATCATGAGCAGCCGTATGAGAAACCCACCTATTGCAGGCCCCAGCATCGCTGCTGTTGTTGGCGGGGAAACAGAAGCGTGGTATTTGAATATGTTGAAACGCAATGAAAAGGATATTCGTATCACAATAAAGCCTGAAATACATAGTAAAAAATCTCTAAAGGATCAATATGAAAAAGTTGTGCTTGATCTAGTAAACAAAGAGTTCACCAAGGTATTTTGGATAGTCGATTTGGATTCCATAATAAAGGAAACAAGAGAAGCACCGAGAGGGGCACCTAAACCAATGGAAGTTTTTAAAAATTATCGACAAACACTCATAGAAAAGTATAGAAACGTTACAGTTATCGTAAATAATCCATGTTTGGAGTTTTGGTTTTTGCTTCACTTTGAAAAAACAAACAAACATTTTAATAACTGCTCAAAAGTAGAAGCACAACTAAAAAAGCATATAAAAAACTACGAAAAAACTAAGCGCTACTTCACCAAAAAAAACGATGATATTTACTTAAAACTGAAACCAGGTTTTTTCACTGCATTGGAAAATGCAGCGGCACTGGGAAATTTTGATGAAAGAAACCCAAATAAAGCTATATGCGAAATGAAAGAATTTTTCTTTTGTGAGGAGTTAAGAAATTATTTTGGGTGAACTTCATCAATGAAAGGACTTTTGTATCCACCCTGCATACTGCATCCAAAACAAGATTAGTCAGATTCCTACCCTCATCATACTATCTATCCCTTGGGGTGTTATAGGCTTTTATTACCTACAAAAATCAAAGAAAAAAGGGGTGGACGGGTTCTAAACAAAAGGTGATCGGCATGCTCGAAAATCTTCTTGTTTCTCCCAGTCTTTTTTATAAGGAGGGGTCAGTATCTGCCGGAATGTCGGGTTGGGGAAAGTTGAGGGGTCAGCATGCTCCAGATTAACTATATAGCTTTAGAAGTCAGTGAATAGACCTAAGGTAGAGGATTGCTAATAAGCTATGACTGACTTATTAGAGTGGCAAACTTTCACCGATCCCGATAGCTGTCAGGATTAATTGAAAAACGAATTTCTAACTTACTGAAAACACTCAGTCAAAGCCGTTTATCGGCCATTCTTACAAATCTCTTTAGATGACTATTCATATTATCTCACAAGTCTAGTACTCCGAAAGCTTGATGATGTGCTATATGCAGGTCAATGAACCGGAATTTTGGCATCCTCTTCTCTTTGATTGTATTGTAGACTTTCAAACTTTCGGTATCTGACGATAAGTAATATCGTATTGCTTTTTCACAATCTGCTTGCGCAAAAAGCATAGTGTCGTTTGGAATTATTTTTCTTTCGTTTACCTGTAACGTTTCTGCTTTTTTTGCCTGAAATGCAATTTTAGCAAATTTACTCGCTCTTAGAGCGTGGTTTAAGTTGAAAGGAACAATTTGTAAATTTTTCAATGGTAAGTTCTTGAAGGTCGCCACCAATACAATATTCCGCAACACTGATTGATGAAATCATCATATCAATTTCGTTTTGCAGAAAGTATCGAAAATATCCGTCTGCATTTTTGAATAACGGACTACCGTCGTTTAGAAAACGTAGAAAAAAACTCGTATCCAGTAAAACGGCTCTTTTATACTTCATAATTTCCCCTAATTTCTCTTAACCAACTATCAGGGTCAATCGTCTCAAGCCAATTTTTTTTTGCTTTTTCCCGAAGTCCTTTTAAATACTGTTCATCGTATTTTGGTTGGTAGTCAACCAACTCAACAAATTTTAGAGTTGATTTATCAATTTCGCCTGTTTCAGAATGTTGTTTTCCTATAACACGAATACCAAAGACTTTGTAAAGCAAATTTTCTTCGTACTCTTCCAAAAACGCCTTTGGTGTTTCTATGGTTACAATTCCAAGCTCGTCGGTCAAAAGATGAATATTCGCCTTATCCTTTCCTCCCGCATTCGTAACTTTTCCGTATAAATAAAATTCCGCATCAGCCCAAATGGGTTCTGTTCTGTATAAGCGTGTTGTTTTATCAAGTATCAATTCGTTTGTTTGGTCAAGCGATGTTTTTATACTGAACACATAATTCTTTTTCGTAGCAATGTTTTGAATATTCTCAAACGCTTTAGCAGTACCAATATCAAGAAAATCAATATCCTGAGTTTGGTTAATTTGCCCGATAATGGCATCAAACCCAATAACCTTTTGCATTGAAGTTGTGAAAACGTGTCTAACCGAACCTTCTTCTATTCTATAACTAATTGTAGGTCTGTTTTTTTTGTCATCCGAATAAAGTAAATTTTCGGCATTTTCAAGCATCTCAATCACTTCCCGAATGTCGTAATTATCAGGTGTCAGGTCAAGATTCCCTCTAGAACCTGTAATTCTGATTTCTATGAAACCTTTTTTTTTCACACTACAAAGATAGTAAAATCACTCCTTTTTTGGCATATCAAATAGTAACAAGTTTTAGTGTTAAAAATCTTTCATTTGTCAGCTTTATAGGTGCTTATCAGTTAACTGCCGCAATATTCCAATCGGTAATTTACCAGTCCTCATAATCCGTTCGGTAAGCTGTATCCTAAACAAGATTAGTCAGATTCCTACCCTCATCACACTATCTATCCCTTGGGGTGATATAGACTTTTATTGCCTACAAAAATCAAACAAAAAAATCATTGAAAAAAGATACAGTTGGTGGGGGATTAGCCCGAAGATGACCATCTCGAAGCTTTTCACTGATAACCAAGCAGAAACTATAATAGAAGTACAAAGCTTGATTTAGCCACTAAATAGCCACTTTTAGGTAGATGCATGTATGACTTAGTACTTCTTTATTATTCTCATTGTCTTAGCATTATCACGACTTTCAATTCTTAAAAAATAAATCCCATGCTTCAATTCTGATAAGTCAATAATCGTATTGTTATTGTTGATTTGCAATTGTTTAACTATCTGTCCCATGCTGTTCATCATAGTTAATTCATACTCTTGTATCCCAATGTTTTCAATGTGAATTATGTTCGTAAATGGGTTGGGATAAATTTTGAAGTCGAAAAGATCCAACTGGTCCACACTAAGAACAATATTTATATAGCAACCTGAGTAGCTTTGGTGTTGCCATACTTGCTGATTACCAGAAAATGTACAAGTAACAAACAGTGAATCTGGTATTTCTTGGCTAAACTTTACCGGAGAATATGGAAAGAGTGGTCCGTGAACACTTCCTATTCCTTCTATCCATACTTCGTTGAGCTCATCAAAGGCGTTCATTATTGGCTCAGCAAATTTCAGTCGTCTATAATAATTCCCGTTAATCTGGATGCTGTCAACAGTGATTACTTGAAGCCATTCAGGAAACATACCATTTAAATCATACAGAACGCTGTCTCCAACATTCAAGGAGAAGTCATACAAAGCATCAAGCTGATTTAATGTGTCAAGGTAAAAAACTTTATTGTTTTCTACCCGTAATAGACCATGATATAAAAGGTCACTTTGAAACATTGAATCACTTGTGGAATAAAACTTAAACCATAGCTCATTATCAATAAGTGTGTCACCCTGAAAGCCATAAACTGTTGTCGTAGTCGCTACAAAGTCGGGGTTTTGTTGATTTGCTGCAGGATAGGTCTTTGCAACATTCCATTTTGAATCAATATCGTCAAAATGATTAATTGCTTGTCCCAAAAGAATTGAGGGAATTAAAAACATCGAAAGTAAAATTGTTGTCTTCATTTTTCTATATTTTTTGGTTTGTCTGTCTTTTTAGCATTAGCCATAACATCTCATTTACGCTACTAATTTACAACTTTTGCCAATAAAAACATCTATTTGCGTAAATAGAATCCTTATGATTCGTTAGGAGTAGTTGTACCCTCCTGAACTACAGTAAGATACAAAATATATAGTTTTAAGAAAAGACTTTTATGGTAACGATTCAGCCCATACTTTACACGAAACAATTTTTTATAAAGGCTGACAAATAGCATGTTACTAAGAAAACCACGCATTTTTTGCATATATATTGTTTCTAACTGCATTCCGAAGAATCCTTATCAAGCTGATCTATTATTAAATCGTGTATCGTTTTGGCCATTATTCAGGCTGCCACCATGCAGCGAGATGTCGCTTCATCGATCACGAAATACTAAAGCGGTTTCTCGATTCGACTGCGCAAGCACCGTCCACAAGTGGCAGTCTGTTCGCTTCAGAAGTCAGTGGATGGGTGTAAAGGAGGAATTTCCGCTAACAGAAGATTCCCGGATGATGATATCCACTGGCAGAAGAATATTTTCAGCCGATGCTTTTTGTTTCAAGCTGATCTGATTCAGTAACACACGAAATGCTTCACCGCTTATCTTTTCCAATGGCTGCTCGATAACTGAAATAGTAGGTTGGGTGTATTCAAAGTATTCGGTATCATCAAAGCCGATCAGCATGACTTCATGAGGTATGCTAATGCTTAGTTTCCTCAGGTATTTGATACATAAGGAAGTCAGATTATTATTCAAAGTGAATATAGCCTGAGGCATAGTACCGCTTTGAAAAAAATATTGCAGATACTCTTTCACTGCCGCTTCCATTGTATCAAATGGGACAGACAATATTCTTTCTTCGGGCACGGCATTTCCCGCATCCTGCATGGCAGATAGAAAACCATTGATACGTTGGCGGATGGTAGATATATGTGTAGGTGAGATGACCATCAATGCGATATCTCTCACTCCTTGTGCCAGCAGGTGTCGGGTAGCCATGCGGGCACCTCCGTAGTTATCCACAGAAACACTTGACGACTGCATCTGATCAAACACACGGTCGATCAGCACATGAGGGATACCACTTTCTTTGAGCTCATTAAAAAACGCCGCTTCATCCTGAGAGGAGGAGATGATCAGTCCATCTACTCTGCGGTCTAACAGCAAACGGATTTGCTTACGTTCTTTCTCCGTTTTTTCATCAGTACTGCAAATCACAACGCCATAGCCGTGCTGCCATGCCAGATCTTCAATATGACGTGCAATGCGCGAATAAAACCGATTAGAAATATCCGAAACGATCAAGCCAATAGTTTGGGTTTTGCCGGTGCGAAAACCCCGGGCTAATACATTAGGCTGATAATTCAACTCTTTTATTTTTTCCATGACTCTTTTTTGAGTCTTCTTACTGATGCCATGCGCATCGGCCTTGTCGTTCACCACTAACGAAACAACTGTTTTAGACAAACCTAAACTGTTGGCAACATCGGCTAAAGAAACCCTTTTTGTCATATCAGATATATTAGATAATGATGGATGAATGATTAAATGGTAAAATTACTTCAATGTTTTGAATAAAACAGCTTCGTTCAGATTCTCCTACAACTGAAAACAGATAGAAACAGTCATTTCTCATAGGAGACGAGAAGATGACGGTAAACTAAAACGATTTAAAATTTTATTTACACCTTAACTAACAGAATTTCTGTATGTTAAGCAAAACATTCAAAAGGTTTTTTGTTATGGCTATCAGATAGAAATATAAAACAATGTATTTTTGAGCGATCTCAATATATTTCAGATATGAATCGTATATACACTTTTTTCGGTTTTCTGCTTGTATTTATTTTTTGCAGCACCCATATTTTTTCGCAACGTCAGACTAATGTTCAGCGCCTGCACCAACTTTCAGAAGATTTTGATCAGCAATACCGGCAAGCTTCAAAACGAGCTGCTTCCTGGGCATCTACTCATAATATTCCGCTCATCCGACACTATGACGATGGCACTACCATTCAGCTCATAGATGTTGAGGATGGGCAACCCATTTTTTTGATCACCGATAATTATGGTGCTTCCATCACTACCCGTGCCATAGAACTTATGGAAGGCGGCAGTCTGGGGTTAGATCTAACAGGTGAAGGCTATGATAAGTTAGGTGAATGGGATAGCGGTGCTGTTCGTACCACCCATCAGGAATTCAATACGGGTGGTTCATTGCGTGTCATAAAAGGCGATGGAGCCAGCTCTTTAAGTGACCATTCGACACACGTGGCCGGCACCTTAATTGGTGGCGGAGTCATTTTAGAAGCACGAGGCATGAACACCAATGGGATACTACGAGCCTATGACTGGTCGAATGCCGAGTCGGAGATGGCGGCGGCGGCAGCCAACGGACTTGAGCTGTCCAACCACTCCTATGGAACGGTTACAGGATGGAACAACGACAACGGCAACTGGGTTTGGACAGGCGACAGCAGCATATCCAATATCGAAGATTACCGCTTTGGCTATTATGGCACTCAAGCCCGTAACTGGGATCTTATTGCCAACAACGCACCTTATTATCTGATCACTAAATCAGCTGGCAACGACAGAGGTCAAGGCCCATCGAATGCCGGTACTGGCGGCCGCCCTCCTGTTGATGGAGGTGAAGACGGCTTTGATTGCATTGGCAGCTATGGGAACGCAAAAAATATTATGACTATTGGTGCCATAGAAGAAGTGCTCAATTATACAGGCCCCTCTTCAGTTGTCATGAGCAGCTTCAGTGGCTGGGGACCGGTGGATGATGGCCGCATCAAACCCGAGGTAGTAGCCAAAGGAGTTGGAACGTATTCGGCCGGATCGAACAGCAACAGTCATTATTCCTCAAAAAACGGTACCAGTATGGCTGCACCCAATGCAGCCGGTACTATGGCACTCTTGCAGCAACATTATCAAAACACACATTACGGTCAGCCAATGTTATCAAGCACATTGAGAGCATTGGTCATACACACAGCTGATGAGGCAGGCCCACATCAAGGCCCCGACTATATGTTCGGATGGGGACTGATCAATGCCAAAGAAGCAGCTATTATAATCTCTGAAGATGATGTACAGCAAAATGTGATTGATGAGATTGATCTGACACAAGGGAACACCTATAACAGAGAGGTTAATGTGCCGGGTAATGTCCCTCTTAAAGTTACTATCGCATGGAACGATCCGGCTGGCTCTGTCCTACCACCTGCATTAAACAATCGGACTCCAAGGCTAATCAACGACCTTGACCTTCGTATCATAGGCCCTGATCAAACGATATATTATCCTTATCGCCTTGATCCGGACAACCCGGCTGAACCGCCTAAAAAAGATGGAAAAAATTATGTGGATAATGTAGAACAAGTGTTTATCGAACAGCCCCAAGCAGGTAACTATACAATAGAAGTTGACCACGATGGCGTATTAGCTAATAATATGCAGACATTTAGCATTATTATCAGCGGAATCAATGAATACACCGGTATACCTTTCTGTTCAGAAGGACTGATCAACCCATTACAAAATTCGGAAGAAAATCTGCTTGACCTCACTATTCAATGGAAACACGCACCTTACTCCCTGCATTATAAAGTCTATTTTGGTACTGATGGTGATGGGGTTCAAACGCCTACCAATATCCATAACGGATTAATCAGCGACACACCCTATTTCACTGCCAACCTAGAACCCAGCACTATTTATTATCTACAAGTAATACCTGTGAACGATTACGGCAGCAATGAAGCATGTACCGATATCTGGCAGTTTACAACTCTTATGGCTATTACTTCTTATCCTTATACAATGGATGTAGAAGATGTTACAGTGCCTGCCTTGCCGCTATCCTGGCAACAGTTGATCAATAGCAACAATAAATGGATCAGCACTAAGCTGATCAGTCATGAAGGAAATCATTCGATGGGATGCTATAACGCAAGCGGGATGACCCATACCCAGTTCGACAACTGGCTGATCACTCCTCCTTTAGTAGTAGAAGCTGACAAAGAATACCGGATCAGATTTTATTATCGTGCATTCTTGCCTGGCACTACCGAGCGTATGGGAATTTATTGGGGTGATGCAGCCCAGACAGAGGCTTTAACCGAGCAGATAGCCCTCTTCTCGGGCTTCGATGGTGCTGATGATTGGTTAGCCGGTGAACTGATGCTCCGGCCTCAAGCCGATCAATATGGGTTCCTTGCTTTCAGAGCAGAAACTGAAGCCGGACTTGGAATATTTTTAGACGATGTTATCATCGAAGATTGGGGACCTGTTTCACTAACCGAGCAAGAAGCCAATCATTTTACAGCCCGATATAATGATGGTGATTTGTATGTACAACTTCACACATCTATTGCGAAAGGCAAATTACAGCTCTTTGACAGCGACGGACGATTGATACAGCAACAAATACTTCATGGAAGCAGTGGGGTGGTTAACGGATTAAATCTGAAATCCGGCGTCTATATCATTGGTATCCAATCCGATAGAGCCTACTTACGTAAATCGGTATTGATCCCATAATAAAATATGAACGAAATATTTCAGAGGCTGTCCAGGAAGTCGGGCAGCCTTTTTTTCTTTATCGGGTTGATACATTAGTCTTATGATCCTTATGAGTCCCGGCAAACAGTTCATATTCCACAAAACGGCATTCTAATGGTCCGTTAAACACAGTAATTCGCTTCGATGGTTTTAGCCCTACATGCTTCAAAGCAGCGATATCACTACTGATGATCCAGGCTTTGTATCCGGTGAACTGCTTTTTCAGGCTATCTCCTATCCCGCTATATAACTGCTTTAAATCTTTTTCTTCCAGCCGTTGTCCGTAGGGTGGGTTCATAATAGCGATACCGGGAGCAGGAGGTGGGATGAGAACACTCATATCTTTTTTGAGAAGCAGTATATCTTTATGCACATGAGCCTTTTGCATATTATTCTTAGCTATATCCACTGCTCTTCCCGAACGGTCTGATGCCAATATTTTGACACTGCAATCGGTCATCTTTTCACCAGCCTCACGCCATACTTCTTCCCATAGGGATTTATCGAAGTCTTTCCAGCTCATAAAACCAAATCTATCCCGATAATATCCGGCCGGTATATGCATTGCGATCATCACAGCTTCTATAGGGATGGTTCCCGATCCGCACATGGCATCCACGAAATTACTATCTCCTTTCCATCCGCTCAAGAGGATAAGACCAGCAGCAAGCACCTCATTAATAGGCGCTTTATCCACCTGATACCTATAACCTCTTTTATGCAGTGACTCGCCCGAACTGTCCAACAAAATATTCAGCTCATTCCCTTGTATATGGATATGAACACGTAGATCAGGGCGTAGAGTATTGATTGAGGGTCGGTTGCCAAAGCGGTTGCGAAACTGATCCACTATGGCATCTTTTGTTTTATGAGTTACATATTGCGAATGGGTAAACACACTACCTCCTACTACTGCATCTACTGCAAACGTCTGATCCACACCAAAGTACTCATGCCAATTAAGCTGTTGTATGGCATCATAAAGCTGGTTTTCATCCTTTATATTGAACTTAGCTATAGGCACTAACACCCTTAGGGCAGTTCGTAACTCGTAATTGGCGCGGTACAACAGCTTTTTATCTCCCACAAAAGCAACGGCTCTGTTTATCGGCTCTATCTGTTGACCACCTAAGGTACTGATCTCATCAGCTAAAACGGGCTCTAAACCAGCAAAGGTCTTTACGATAATACGAAAATAAGTTGTTGAAGGTATCAAATGTATTTTTTTTGCAAAGATACATGTTTACTAAGCCTAACAAGTTGAACCATAAAAAGGATTGTATTTCTATGCTTTCCAGAACCGTACCGGATCGATAGCTGCATCAGGCGATTTGTGTTCAACTAACTGGGCTACGAGCTCGTTGACCAGAAATGGGGTCAACAAAGCTGCTTTAGCACCTAAGCCATTCAAAATCCATAAGCGGTTGTGAACCGGATGCTGTCCACAAACCGGTCTTCTGTCAGCAATAGCTGGTCGGATACCCACCTGATGATGGATCACCTCATAAGGAAGCCTCAGAAACTCTCTAAGTTTTTCCTCAAGAAAGGCTCTCGCCTTATAAGTCGGCTGATAGCTTAGATCATCCCAGTCGAAAGTGGAGCCACATCTGAACATCTCGTCACCCACAGGCAGCAGATATATATCTTTGTTGATAATATGATCATCAGTCATTCCGGGTATCTTCACGGTAAGCAACTCGCCTTTGACAGGTCTGAAAGGGATAAAATCGAAATAAGGATTCGACAAAGCTGCGGCACCTTCACAAAATACAATTTGCCGGGCTTCAATAGTTTTATACTGTATGCCATCTTCTTTTACAACAACTGCCTTGTGTTCAAAATCCTCTTGGATCAACCTATTGTTTTGAATAAGAAATGCGTGTATTTGTTTGACTAACTCAGCCATTTGCAGCCATCCACCTTTATGTACCAACCCAACCCCAAAGGGTGCCGCTAAATAATGATCAAAAAAAATTTCGAACGTATCTGGTTGCAGCAAGGTATCGAAAGGAGGTGAAGCCGATTTTCTTTTCCAAAGCTCGTATTCATTCACGCCAAATATGCGTAATATAGGCTGGGGATGAAAGAATTTTGTTTTGAAGAATCGTGAAAGCTCGGCATAGCTACCTTTTGCAGCCTGGAGATTACGTTCCAACTCCCAGCTGAGGGTCAGGTAACGGAAAATGACCGGATTGATCAAGCCGGCTGCCACTAACGAACTTTTGGGCTGGTCAGGAGAATCCACGACTAAAAAATCATGCTTCATCCGGTTCAATTGCATGGCTAAAAGGCTGCCTGCTATTCCTTGACCTATGATGAGAGTGTCAGTTGTTTGACTCACTTACGCAAAGCGTTCTATCAGGTCAACCAATCGACTGGCGTAACCCATTTCGTTATCGTACCATGCCACTACCTTGACTAATTTATTTTTATCGCCTAATACGGCTGTCAATTGAGCATCAAAAATAGCTGAATGTGTGTTTCCGATAATATCGACCGACACCAATGGGTCTTCGGTATATTGCAGTATACCTTTCAAGCTTCCTTCGGCGGCTTTTTTAAATGCTTCATTGATTGCTTCCACACTGGTTGATCTTTTGAGTGTACAAGTCAGATCGGTCAGCGAGCCATCTGGTACCGGCACCCGTATTCCTGCCCCACCTAAATTTCCTTTTAAATGCGGAAAGATACGGGTTGCAGCTTTGGCAGCCCCTGTTGTAGTAGGTACTATCGACTGTGCCGCCGCTCTGCCACGTCTCCAGTCGTGATGAGGGCCATCCATCAGGTTTTGGTCTTTGGTGTAAGAATGAACCGTAGTGATAAACGCCTTTTCTATGCCCCAGTTTTCATCTAATATCTTGATCAAAGGAGCTACATTATTGGTGGTACAGCTGGCATTGCTGATAATAGTGTCATTACGGTCGATCAACTCATCATTGACTCCAAGAACTATATAGGGGATATTATCGGATTCGTCTTTGGTAGGGGCCGAGATAATAACTTTTCTGGCTCCTGAGGCCGTTATATGCAGCATAGCTTTTTTGGCATGCGTATAAATTCCGGTCGATTCAATGACCACATCAATAGCTAAGGCTTTCCAGGGAAGCCTTGAGGGATCAGTCTCTGATAAAACCAAAACTGACCTGCCGTTAACGATGATACGATCGGGTGTACTTGTTATTTGAGCCGGCAACAGACCGTGAACAGAATCATATTTTAAGAGATGAGCTAAATTAGCAGCATTAGTAAGATCGTTTACAGCAACAACCTCCATATCTGATCGTTCCATGAGCTTGCGAAAAGTGATCCTTCCGATACGTCCAAATCCGTTGATGGCTATTCTTATTTTTGACATATTTTTTTAGTTGCAAAAGTAACGGAAATAGAAAAACTTTGCGACACTCTCAAAAGAATATCCCATGAAGCAGCTGAAAAGGCAATGTCCCGCTTTCTGTGACTGCCTACTGAAGATATAATGTGAGATATGCAATGAAAAACAAATCCCCTATTAAGCAACCAACCACATGGTAACACATGACTTTGACATCAACATTAGAGGGTTAAATACAAGAGTTTAACAAAGACAACTTGAAGAAAGTAGTAAAAATCAGGATAGTTATGTAAGTTTGCAGTAACTGAATCGAATACAATTTTGAAGGCACACCTAAAATACTTACTAGAAAATTGAAATGTACCTGCAGTTTTTAATCATAGTGTATCCACGCAGCTTGATTCAAAAGATACAGGTAAACGTGAAGCAGCTCCTTTGGTTTAAATTTTCAGAGCTGCTTCAGATAAAGATAATTTCAAAAATTTTAACTCAATGAAACAACAATATCTGCTACTCGAAATTTTAATCATTGCCTCCATCATTATCATTTTGAGCTGGAGAAAATTCAAATACCAACGACATTCATCAGCATACAAGAAAAAGGAAAGCTCCGAGGGTAGTATGCCTGAACGCAAAAACAGATCTTCTAAGCCGATACAACCAGAGGATACGGCTTCCAAAGGTAGCTCTAAGACGCAAAAATAACAGCCGGACAAAACTTATGAGGATAGTTTGAGAATAACTCATAAACAGTGTCAAAGCCTAATCAGCAGAAATCGCTTTCTGCTACACTTAGTCAGATGATCGTTTTACAAAAATAAGAATCCCACAAAGTCAGGGAGGGGTTCCCATCAACAGAAGTGTACTTTCCATAGTTAACAGACTCAGAGACCCGGGGGTTTTTGAGAAGTTTGCTTTTTACATTGTGTCTATTGCTCAATCCAAAGGTATCACCAAAGAATTTGAACTTCATGGAAGATTTTATGCCATTGACTCCACTACCATCGACCTGTGTTTGTCGGTCTTTAGATGGGCAAAGTTCAGAAGCACAAAGTCCGGTATTAAGATTCATACGCAGATTGATATTGCCACTGAAATACTGGTCTTTTACAGAATCAGTCATGCAACTATGCATGATACCAAATTCATGGATCAGATTATCTACCAATGTAATGCTTGCTATGTATTTGACAGAGCCTACTTTGATCTTTCCAGACTCTATGCAATTGAACAAGCCGGAGCTTTTTTTATTATCCGGGAGAAGTTTCATCCAGATTATCAGATTACAGACGGTGAAGACTTGCTTGAGGGTGATGACAATATCCTTAGAGACCAAACAGTCAGATTCACAGGCAAGCGAAACAGTAAAAATTATCCGATTCCACTCAGACGTATCATTTACTTTGCCCCTGACCTTGGAAGAACGTTCACATATATTTTACCAGTAACTTTTACCTTAAAGCCAAAGACATTACCCTTCTTTACCGCTACAGATGGCAGGTTGAACTGTTCTTCAAGTGGATTAAGCAGCATCTGCGTGTCAAGTCTTTTTGGGGAGAATCTGAGAACGCTGTCCGAATACAGGTACATCTTGCAATCATCACCTATTGCTTGGTCGTAATTATTGAACACGACCTCAAACTTGGTAGGCCAGTTGTCGTGGTTATGCGTATCCTTGGCAATTCCCTGTTGGTCAAAGACCCCATTCAAGAGTTTCTGGCTCCTACGGATAAAACATCCAACGATGACAACGATTACCAACTGCATTTGGAACTCAAATTTGATTCACATTTTTTTAATAGACAGCAGTGAAGATTTTACTTTTTCTTACCTAAGATGTTCAATCCCTGCCCGTCCGGCAGGCAGGGAAGCGATTAACCCGCCTTGCGTTCAAACCACTTGTTATCAGCATACTCCTTTCATTTACAAGTGTATATCAACAAAATCCTTGCAATACTTCTTTATTTGAATTCGGACTTTTCTAAACTGTTCATTGATTTCTTCGTCTGTTCCTGTTGCTTTAGCTGGGTCGGGAAAATTATGATGGAATTTCTTCGCATTGGTTGGAAAATAAGGGCATCTTTCTTTGGCGTTGTCGCAAACAGTTATCACAAAGTCAAAAGCAATATTTCTGTATTCATCAATGTTGTTTGATGTGTGATTTGAAATGTCAAATCCGTCTTCTTTCATTGTGTCGATTGCTTTCGGATTTACTCCGTGAGTTTCAATCCCTGCACTATATACCTCTGCTTTACTACCTGCAAAGTATCGTAAATAACCCTCTGCGATTTGGCTTCTGCAACTATTGCCAGTGCATAGAACTAAAATTTTCTTTTTCATTTTAACTAATACTTTATTTCAATTTCAAACTTACATTGACTAAGAAAATAAGTACGGGTACTTCAACCTAAGGGCCCTGTGCTTGTGGTGTTCACAACCTGTCCTACGGAATAGCCCGCAGAGTCTCCGCTACCCCAAGTATTACCGCCCGTGGCGTTACCGCTTTCCTGTGCCTGTAGCCTGTCAGTACGAGTCCTAACAAAAGTACGGCACTTAATTATATTTTTTGTGTCACATTTTTGACCTCCTTTTTTAATGATTAATATTCATTTTAATTTGCCTGTTTTTGGTAAGGCTCCTGTCTGTTGTAGTGTCTTCTCCACTGAATGCTAACGGGTGGCGGTATGAAAAGTTGCCAATTGCGGGCGATTTCCTTTCAAGCTACACAAGATTTCCAAGATTGATAGCTATCGTAACCCACTACTAAAAATGGTTTAAACACGGTATTGGTATCAGTGTGTTTTTAATCCTTGATATACAATCCTTTTAAAAAATCAACCTTTTTGTTCTCCGCCCATTTATCAGTTGTCATGATTGAAAAGTTATTCACAATCCCATTTTTCTCTCCGACTAAAAAATAGGTATCAACCTTTGCATCATTTATAAATCCATAAATTTGATTGAGGATATAATTATTTATGCTATCATTTTCTATACTATTTCTTTGCAATCCATATGAATCTACAAAGAATTTTGAGTCCCATTCGTAAAATGCGTTTACAAAATCATATCCCTTTTTTAGGTCGCCGGCATTGAATTCATATTTATCAAATCGGTTAAAGGCAATCGCTATCCTAATTGAATCATTGTTTATGAAAAATTGTTGTCCACTTACATAATTATAATTAGCCTTCTCCCATTTGCCGGGTATCGAAACCGAACCAAATGGTAATACAAAATAATTAGTCTGATTCTTTGATTTATCGTAATCACAACCAACAATTGTACTTACTCTCTGGCTGACACAACCAGTCAGGATTAAAGTCGTTAGTAAAGTCAGGTTTATTAGAGTCCTTGTCATATTAATCTGAATATGGTTATTATCGAATCGGATTAAATGGGTGTCAACTCATTCATCTATCACCTAAAAACTATCCAACGCCAACAAATAGGTGCTGAATATGCATAGCTTTGGTTGGATAGTAATAGCAAATGTAAGTACAATTTACAACCTATCAAAGGGTGAATAAATATTTTGTAAACTCCTGGTTGATACGTGGGTATAGATCCCGGTGGTGCGGCTGCCCTTATGCAAATCCCTCAACTCTTTCAATGTACTGTTACTTAGAAATAAATCTTCCATGAGCCAATAGGGAAGAACTTCATCTGCAGCACGTTAACCACCGATTGCGTATCGTTATCGTAGCGCTGCATAAATATATTGCTATGGTTTGTCAGGTTCTGAACATCGAACGACCACTCCTGCGAAATGCTTTTAGAGTTTTTACGGTACGAGATGCGAAGGTCAACCCTAAAATAGTCATCGAATTGCGGGGTGTAGGCTTCGCTGTAGCTGTACACCGCTTCGCCATGTAGTATAGACTGCTCTATGTTAATGGGAATATACCGTTTTCCTCCCGCCCAAATCATCTTGATATTGAACGCCAGCGCATCGGTTTTTAGGGGCAATTCGTATCCCGCTAACATATTCACGGTGTAGTTGCCGTTGAAGGCCGTGTTGCGCCAAAGCCCGTCACTCCCCTGATATTTCGAGTCGAATAGCGAGGTGGTGAGCAGGAAGTAGAAGTTTTTGCTCAGAAATTTCTCTAGCGTTAGCTCTACCCCGCTGTTCTTGCCCTTACCACTATTGGTTAGGCTATCAATTTTTTCGTTGTAAAAGTTTGCACCGTAGTTTATAAGGCTAAAATAAGATGCCCCTGTCTCCACGGGTATATCGTAAAGCGACTGGTGGTAGGTCTCAATCTTAAGGCGCAGGTTGGTGCTTATCCTATAGTCGTACCCCGCCACAAAATGGTGGCTCTTGCTGAAGCCCAATTCCCTATTGGTAAGGGTGTAGTCGTGTGGCGAATCGGAATGGTTGGTTCGCACAAAATAGATTAGTTTGGGCTGGGTTTGCCCATGAAGGCCATATCCTAAGCTGAGCGAATGTTTACTGCTCAGGTTGTAGCTAATTCCCAGGCGGGGCTCTACCATGCCCGAGCCATTCAGGGCAAACACCTGACCATGAATACCCGCATTGATAAACAGGTTGTCGGATATGCCATGCCTGAGCTGCACAAATCCCTGATATAGCTCCGTATTCTCCCTAATGTCGGTGTCGTTTATTACCTCATCGAGCCCCGGGATACGGGTCTCGTCGTAGAAGTTAAAGAAGAAATGTTCCACAATGCCACCCACCTGTAACGTATTTCTATCATTAATTTTCGAGATAAGCTTAGTGGAGAACGCCAGTCGGGTTTCGTTGTAGTTGTCGGAATAGAATGGAGTATAGGTTTCGCCCTGCAGGGTATCCACATCGTTGAACGAATTGGAGTAGATAGTGGACAGTGCGGTTTCCAGGCGGGTGCTGATAGAGAAGAAGTACTTGTGGGATAGGCCCAGAACCCCCATTTTGGAGCCATTGAAAACCTGTGTGCCGGGGGGCATATCGGAGGTCCACCCTGAGCCTTTGTCCTCTTCGAGCTGAATGCTGCTCATACCCCCAAGCCCAATGAGCGAGAAGGTTCCCATGCTTGTGGTGGGAAGGCTTAGCTTGAACGACACATCGGAATATTTGGGAATGCCACCCACATCGAAAAGCCCCATGGCGCTCATCACGTCCATCATAGTGTATCGGTAGTTTATCATGTAGGTACTATTGTTTTTGCGCGATATGGGTCCCTCGGCTCCCAGTTCAAAGCCATTGAAGCCCATTTGTCCCATAAATTCATGGTTTTGGCTGTTGCCCCTTCTCATTTTCAGGTCGAAGGCGCCCGAAAGTGCATTGCCAAACTCGGCAGGAAAGGCACCTGTATAGAAATCGGAGTTGGAGAGCTGGTTGTTATTCAGTATGCTAATGGGTCCTCCAGTGGTACCGTAGGTTCCAAAGTGGTTGGGATTGGGAATACCTATCCCATCAAGCCGCCACACCAGACCAACGGGCGAATTTCCCCGAATAATGATATCGTTTCGCTGATCGCCCGCCGTCACTATCCCCGCATAGTTGGAAACCATGCGGGCGGGGTCGCCCCAGCTACCTGCAAATTTATTTGATTCCTCAACTGTAAATGTCCGTGAACTTACAGTGGCAAATTCATTTATCGCCTTATCCTTCTGATAGGCCGTAATTGTAACCCCTTCAAGACTTTCAATCTTCTCTAATAGCTCTACCTCAAGGAATAGCGTCTTTTTCGAAGTCAGTTCGAGGTTTTGGAACGAAATCGGGTGGTACCCAATAAAAGTTACGATAACAGACACCCTGCCCACTGGAATATTGCTGATATGAAAATTTCCGTCGGAATTGCTGGTTGTGCCGAATGTATCATCGTTGGTATATACAACAATGGTGGTTCCCGGCAATGCTGTTTGCGACTGCTTATCCCTCACCTCGCCCGCAATATTCCCTACAATATCCTGCCCAAAACTAAAAGAAATGCAACCTACAAATAGACATATATTTAGAATGACTTTCTTGGATTTCATAATGTGCTCTCTTTTCCTAATATCTATTTGGATACATCAATAACACAAACAATGAGGTGAATATCAATACCCGTTGTGCATTTGAAAACAATAAAAGAAGTTCCCCATCTTTAGGATAAATATTCATATATTTGATTAATAGCCAATCAGTTAAATATGACAAACAACTTCATTCAAAACTACGAAATTATTTTGACTCACCTCTCAACAATCGATATATCTTTTGATTTCCTGCAGATCAGAAAGCCTAAGCTGAGCAATATCGAGCTGATTGCCATGAATTTAACGGCTGAGTATAAGGCTGTCCACTCCGAATGCGAACTCTTCACATGGAGATTACCTCCACCTGCTTATCCTCTCAGATTGAATGAAGCGTTTACAACCGTAGGAAGTGCTATCTGTTCCCCTATATGGAAAAGCTACGACAGCTGCTGTAGTCAGAATCATCATTATAAATAATGCAATTGTTTTCATGTTGCTGTCTTTTTAAATACCCTATAACAGGTGGCGGCTTTGTGTCAGAAGCGGTATTTTGAAACGAGATATTCCACTTCACCACCCTGCCGGCAAAACCGTTTGCATTTATATTAAATTACTACTTCTTGGCAAAAACCAAACAGTTTTGCCTACAGATAGAACAAATATTACACTACCGCCCGGAAAGCTCTTGCACAAAAACACTTGTTATGGGCAGGTGATTGTCAGTATAGCATTCCAAAAAGCCATAAAGGAATTTTATTTTTATGTCCTATTTCTATATCGTCAGCAACCACAAAACTGTTAGGAATGTCTTTTATTTGGTTAAATGTTTTTGTTTTGCTGCCAATTTCAAAAGTATACTTGTCTACCATAAAATCTCCTTGTTTTGCAAGAAATACGTCTGATACGGCGCTGACTTGATTTACAAAAAATGTTTCCCTTGCACTGCCAATGTTTGCTGTGTCGCTAAATACATAAGCAAGGTTTGTATTGTTAAGTAATACTTTGTCGGGTTTAGTCAAATCACCAATCGTCTTGCCTTTGCGCGATATTAAATTCAGTAATTTGGCATTTGCCAAAAGAGATAGATATTTAACAGTGTTATTCCTGTTTGTGGCAATTGCATTGGCTAAATCTGTGATTTTCGGGGTATATGGGACTAATCCTGATAGAACAGCCAATAACCGTTTTATTTTGTGTCGAGAAGCAAATTCAATATTTTCAATAGCAGGAATATCCACATCAATCACATTATTTATTACCTCTTGTAATTTGTACTCATATTTTTTTAACCCTTGTTTGTAGAATAAATAATATCCATGTTTAAGATATTTTTTAAACAATGGTATTATCTTTATGTTTTCTGTAATTTCAAAAGCAATATTTTGGTGATTTTCAACAATATCCTGTAACGAATAAGAGGAAAAGTCGCCAACATTTTCAAATCTCAAAAATTCTCTGAACGACAGACCTTCTAATGTTTCATAAACAACTCTTCTCGAAAGATCTGTTGTTGATTTATAAATTTGTAATAATGAAGATCCTGTGAATACGATTTTTAATTTCGGAAAACTATCGTAGATATTTTTAATTTCTGTTGTCCAATTGGGGTAATGGTGTATTTCGTCCAAAAATAAATGCGTGCCCCCATTCATATAAAATTCGTCTGCTAATTCGAAAATGGTATGATTGGCAAACCACATATTGTCTAAACTTACATACAATGCGTCATTTTTATTCTTAAAAGTTGTCTTTATATGTTGTAGCAACATAGTTGTTTTTCCAACGCCTTTTGAGCCGATAATTGCTATACACCGCTCGTCCCAGTCAATATTCTGATATAAATATCTGAATGTTTTTTCATCCGTTTCTTGCAGTAATCGAAGATAGATTTTAAGCAAACCATCCATAAAGACTATTTTTTACTTTATTATTTTCGGCTACAAATATATAAAATGTTTCTTGCAAATAGCATTTATGATTTAAAATGCTTCTTATAAACAGCATTTATGGTGAATGTCGCTTCTTATAAATAGCATAAAAGTAGTAAAAAGGTATTCAATCGTCCTCTGTTACTGTCTCGTCCGACACTTGTGCACAAGGCCCCGGGCGGTATATGGCGTTGGCGCAAAGTCGTGGTGGCGCGTGTTTTTGCACTCGTGGTGCGATGCAGGATTATGATGGTTATTACTTAATACTCGCGTTGGCAAAAACCGTGACACCAATGGGAGCCCCCGGCGGGAGCCGGTGCAGCTGTGCCGCCATTAACGGTCTTTCATTTGGACCAGAAGATTATCGCGAAACAGAAGCCAATGACATATACCAAGCTGTTATAGTTATTTGCTTATACATATATTTTTATTTGTTGTCTCTGGATTTAGATCCAAAAACTAATCCTATATTTAATCCTACCGCTGTTAACCTGTAGGGGAGATACTGTTCGGTAAATGAAAATATATTGTGAACCCAGAGCTTAGGCTCTATATTGAGATATATCGCCTCTTTAATTTGAATGATTTTTCCCGGGCCAAATGATAAACCTATCCCAGACTGTTTATCAAGTGTCTGTCCGGCATCATAATTAAGATGAAAATCAACTGAAGGATCTAAACTGAAATAAAAATGATTTTTGAACCAGAGAACTGATTTCAGTCTAAGTGAGATTATGTTCACTTTTTCAGAATGAAGTGTCATGTCTCCAGTATTCATGTTTGGAACGAATTCCACCTGAGCGTAATGATAGTTGCAGCCAAGCCCAAAATTTATTTTGTTATCATTAAGGAATAGATAATCCAAAGAGCTTGTTAATCCTGCTTTGATATGTTGCCCCGGGCCACCGGCAACAAACTGATAGTGAAGTCCTAAATTAATTGTTGGAGCAATCGAAATCTTGAATTCCTGTCCGTAAAGGATGTTGGTCAAGATTATCAATACATTAGCAATGAATATTCTTTTCATCTTGAGTTTATTGTTTAATATGTTGGACTAAATGTCTAAAGCCATTCAACTTTCTGTTATTAACCATATTACATTATTACAGCTCATCTTTTAGCACGAAATTAAGATAGCAATTAACTATAACGCCCCGGGTGGTTTGCGAAGTGATTTGCATTTTGCAATTCGCTTGTATTAGCCAGTGGTTATTCATCTTCAAAGTTTATGAGTTCATAATTTGTACTTCGCCCTCCTTCCTTAGTTTCTTGTAAAACACCTTTCCTTATTAAGTCTTTGATGTCGCGCAATGCCGTATCTGTCGAAACCTTAGTGATTTTAGCCCACTTGCTTGTCTGTAGTTTTCCATCAAATCCATCAAACAGCATATTTAAAATAGTTCGCTGTCTTTCATTGATTGGCAAGTGTTCGTGCAGTTTCCAAAATTCAGCTTTACGCAAAACTCGTTGCGTCGTATGTTCGGTAACAAGCATTGCGTTTTTAAGACAATGCAAAAACCAATTGAGCCATTCGGTAATGTCGCCTGTACTGTGTTGTGCTTTTTGCAATACTTCGTAATAGCGCTTGCGTTCTATTAAAATTTGGCTTGACATACTATAAAAACGTTCGCCACTACTTTCTGCACGTGCAAGTAACATATCTGTTATGGCTCTGCCTATACGTTCGTTGCCATCATCAAATGGGTGAATGATAATAAACCATAAGTGGGCAATA
The DNA here is from genome assembly GCA_023229245.1 of Bacteroidales bacterium. Lineage (GTDB taxonomy): Bacteria > Bacteroidota > Bacteroidia > Bacteroidales > F082 > JALNZU01. The sequence goes on from JALNZU010000001.1 coordinate 280,068, forward strand.
GCCGCTTTCAGTACAGGGTCAAGTTGATTTTCATTATTAAACCAATCCAAAAACTTATCCATTTCGGATTTAACCAATTGAGGTGCTACGGCTTCGTAATGGACTTTTTCTTTACCCATTGTACCCGAAACCACTTGCATTTCACCTGTACGGTATTTGCCCGTTTCTATTTTGTAAGGGCCGCTGTATCCTGTGGGGAAAAGTGCTGCGTGCCAACCGGACAACCGTTTTTCGGTTAAAGGCAAAGAGTGACGCTGGGTAGCATCAAGCATCATTTCTACAACACCTTCAATATGCCGACTGCTTGGTACGAGTCCTGCGGTGGTTATGCCTAATCGCCTTGCTATGGAAGAGCGTACCTGATCATAATTGAGTAATTCGCCTTCAATCTCGGAAGATTTTACTATGTCTAAAGTTAATGATGTAAGTGTTGCTTCTTCCTTGGCAGAGAATCCCAACGCGTTCATTTGTCCGATAATTTTGCCTTGCATTAAGCGAACTTCACCAAACACCGCATTGATGGCTTTATCCTGCCAAGTAAAATCTGTCCAGTTGTTATGTTCATAAATGTATTTTGCCATGGTTAGAAATTACTTATGCGACAAATGTACGAATTATTTATCGCATATTTGCGGCGATTGTTTCGTTTTTTCACCGCATAGGGAAAAAGAAACGTTTGACGCCGTTTCTATTAGTTTTAAAGGTTTTGTTGTCCTACCATTGGCAGTAATAGTTTGGTGGCTTGACGCAGGGCGGATTTTATCGATCCCGATAACTATCGGGATCAACCGAAGCACTTTACTAGCCATGATGCTAAACTGCTTGATAGTGACAGGTTATAATTTTGATTTATAATATTCAATTAATTTTTTTGTCTTATAAAAGGATTTATTTCTTTCCCAATAATCAAAAGCTTGTTGTATTGAACCAATCTGAATACCTGTGTCAAAATAGGGTTCATTAGAAATTCTGAAAGGTTCGGGTTTTATATGTTTTTGCTTAGATACTTCCTTAATGAAGTGCTGATTTGTTTGAACTGCTTCAATTAGGTGATTATCTGCTGAATTATAATCTCCTTTTAGGACGTAAAGAGAAACAAGTCCAAACTTAAACTCTATTGAAAAATCATCTTCGTATTTTTCTATTAATTTTTCTGCCTGATTATACTCTTTCAATACTAAAAGCGTCTCCAATAACAAATATCTTATACCTTGATTGTCATTTTCATTGAAAGACAAGTTTTCTTGATATAATTTTAAAGCTGAATTATAGTTCTTGGCGTATTGGCATTCGAGTCCGTAAATTTGACAAGCTCTTAAAAACGGTCTGTTTTCAAGCCAACCCCAACTTATTTTACCAATCCTATAATCGAAATCCTTTGGGAAACATTCTTTACCCAATGTATAAGCTTTCTCTGCTGTCAATAAGCTTTCAAAAGTTTTGTTTTGATTTCGGAAAGCAATACTTAAATGGTTATACGCATCTATATGATAAGGATGATTCTTGATTAAGGATTTAAAGATACGTTCTGCTTCTTTATCGTTGTAATCAAGAAAATCAACACCTTCATAGAAGAGATCAAAAACATTTTCATTATCAATTGAGGATGGGTAAACAAATTCCCATTCGTTGTCGTCATATTGGCGTAAAAAAGGCTTTTCTGTCTTCATAAATAAGAATTTATATTTTGTGAAATGGAATCAAAAGTTAGAGGTTCTGTAAAATCTACTTCTACTAGACGAATGCCTAGATCAGTGCAAAGATAATGCTCACTATCTGGTGTTTTTGAAAATGAAATGAATGTGCCGTACTGAGTTGGATAGTGTACAAATAGAAAGGGTAGTTCTTCTTTCTTGGCAGGCAATTTTAGAGTTACCTTTGATAACTCTATGTTATTTGAAGCAATATTTCTAGTCGTCCTTTTTATCATAATGTTTGAGTTGTATGTTCTTTCTTAACTTGCCACTAACGTCTGACCAGCTTGCCGCTGTAAAGGATTTTTACCAAAACACTTCGAGCGACAAAGCTCAAATTTACGAAAGGTTGTCGAACGGAGACGCTCGATCCGCCTAACGCAAAACTGGCTGTCATGTTCCCGTTCTTTTCTAATTGTTGTTTTCAATAAGTTCAAAAATAAGGTTGGATAATGTCGTAATATCACTGTCAATTGTTCCTTTCATATATCTTTCGTAAACACTTTTGTCGTCTGGTGGGTTGAGTGTTAATATCAGTCCTTTTTCTAAGGCAAGAAGTCTTAAAAATTCTCGTTGTGTCCGTCCGTTTCCTTCTCTAAATGGATGAAGATAATTTATGTGGTCTACTATTTCCGCAAGTTTGTTGGATAGTTGTCTTTTATCTTTTTTTGAAGTTTCTTTGTATTCGGTAATTAAAGAATTAATGTATCTAAACGCATTGTCAAAATGTGTTGTCGGGAAAAATTGTTTTCCTTCTTTATTTATTTCCACTATTCTTTTTCTACCCGCCCATTCATAAATGTCTTGAAAAAGATGTTTGTGGATTTTGAATAAGCTGTCAATCCCTTTAATTTTTATGGGATTTTCGTAAAGTTCTTTTAGTCGTTTCGTTACAGCACTACTTTCTACGAAAATTAACTCTTCCTTATCCGAAATACCTAATAAGTTTCTAAGTATTCCTGATTCAGGATCGATATAGGTATAGTCAAGGTCAATATAGTTGTAGGAATTAGACATAAGCTTTTTGTTTGGCAAAAGTCACTAATTCACTCAATGAGATTTTACCTGTTATGTAGTCTCGAATAATCCCGATTCCTTTTGGTGTTGGCTTAAAACCTTCAAACATATTGCTTCCTAAAGCATTGACTGTCCCTTCAAAAGTTTTCAAGTCTTCAAATTTCACACCCATTATGGTTAAATTGTTTCTGTCTATTTCTATTGTATTAAACATATCTTTCAAGTTTCGTTACTAAACTGGATATTTCGGTGATACTGACTCCCATTCCGGTGATACTGACCCCCTTGATAATTTGATCGATTTAAAAGAACATTTCTACTGACAATATTACAGTTTTTTTTTCACAGACTTTCACCTTTCAGAAAAATTCTGTATGAAATGTGAACTAATATGTCTAATATGGCATCTTCTATTGTTTCTTCTCCAATTACATCATACCAGCTTGCCGCAGGCAGCTGACTTACTATGATAGTAGACATCCCGATGGAAAGCTGATGAAAAATCATTCAACGAATTTACAACCCAAAGGGGTCAGTATGCTCCGGAATCTTATTGATTTTCCCATTCTTTTGAAAAAAGGGAGGAGAGTCAGTATCTGTCGGTATGTACGGTTGGGAAAAGTTGAAAAGTAAAATACCTTGAATTAGTAACACCCAGCTGAGGCTCCGGTTTATCCATTAGGGTAAGATCTTATCCTATTGGATATGAAAAACAAAAAAAAGGCCGGTCATTATAGATAAAATGGCTCGGAAAATCAAAAAATCAGGCTCAAATTTCTTCTCAACACTGAGCTTCCGAATTGAAACCCCATAGGTAGAAAAAAGTCCTGCTACGCTTCTGTCAACGTCCAGCATATTGGCGAAGTGGCGGCTTCCACTAATGTTCCTGCGGGGCAGTAACTTTCAATTCCGCACTACCCTTTCTGCGGGTTACTGCCGCCATTTAGCCAATATGCTTGTTGTAGGCTGTGCATTTTTTTAGATTTTCATGGTATGTAGTTGTCCCCATTAATATTAAGCCTTGCTTGGTCTCCGTTTGTACTAGTAAGTGTTATCCAATTAAAATGACCTTTATCAAAATGCTTTTTACCTACTTCGAAAATAGTAAAAAAATCGGAAGTCATTGTTAACAAGTAAGGAATACTATAATAATCAGGAGGCCAGCTTGTCATAATTGGCTTGCCAGTTTCATCAACATTTTCAAAGTAAATATGATAGTTAATTGTATCTTTTAAGCCCAATGCTCTTAAATCGTCAATAAAATCCATTGCAAAAGATATATTTTGTTCCCCTCGAACTACAACAACTCCGTGTACCAGATTTTTAGGTAAAATATGTGTTTCTTTAACGCTACTTGAAAAGTAGTCGTTGTTTGGGATATTTAAAATTGCTGTTTCTTTGCTAAAAATCATTTCAGATTGAACTGTAAAACTTGCTGTTTTAACGATAAATTTATAAGTTCCTTCGTTTAACAAATTTTCAGGAATATAAATACTCCCATTTGAGACACATCCGCTAACAGGTTCAGGAGTTGGCATTGGAAAAACAGGACATTTACCCTTATTAATTATATCAACTAAACTAACTTCAATTCTTTTTTGATTGTTGTCAATCTGAAACTCAAATTTCAATTCATAAAGATTTTCAAACCGTTCAACGTCAGAAAAACTAAAAATATATCCTCGTCCTTGTTCGTTGAAAACTTCGTGATTCCACCATAGTGTTAGTCCTTCAGAGCCAACTTTCTCAATCTTGTTTTTTTCGCAGCCAACAGTCAAGAATAAAGTAACTGTAATTGCCGTAACTAAAATTACAAATCCATTTTTCATTTTTCATTTAGTTTTTATGTTTTGTCAGACGGTTTATATTTTCTTTAACGTTCAATTTTCTGTTTCATTGTTGCACTACGCTGTTCCTCATTGCCTACAACATCTAATTACCGCAATAAATATACAACATTCGCTAATACAATCTATATAACATTCGCTAATCCATTTTAAGTATTTGCGTCCATGATATATATAATGCATAAGATCAAATAGATACAGAAATAAACAGTTTATTTTTTTCTTCTCAAAAACTGAGCTCCCGAGTTGAAACCCCATAGATAGAATAAAAGACCCGCTACGCTTCTGTCAACAAAGACTTAAGCCGAAATTTCGCTGCGCTTCATTTCGTTTAAGTCCTATATGTTATGCAACGGTTTCATCATCTGTTTTTATTTCGTCAAGTAGATTTTTAACGAATTCCTTTTGACCTTCTCTAATGCTAAAATTATCCTTTTCCCAATGGAATTTAGGGTATTCATAATAAATAATTTGTCTTAAAAAATCTTTTTTAGCTTGACCAAGTTGGTTTGAAATTAAAGCAATAAAATACCCTGCTTTATTCTCATCAATTGCTTTACCTACACGTACAAATTCCTTTTTGAGTTGCTCTCGGGTAATTTTTTCTTTTCTTAGTAAAAATGGAAGCATTATATCACGAATACGCTTAGAAGACCATTGTTTATTGTTTAAATAATTTTTTAAAAGTTCTTTGAGTTTATCAGGTTCATAATTCCCAGGTTCGTCGGACATTGGAATTTTAAATTTCTTTTTGTTGGTCTTTTCTTTTTCAACTTCTTCGGGAATGATTACTGTTTTAGATAATAATTCGTTACCAGAAGAGGTCTTAACATAATTTAGAACAATTGCATTTATAGCTAAGTCGTACTTTGAAGAAAGCCATTCAATCATCCTACTCAAAGCTTCATCAATGGAAAATCCAACCAAAAGTAAACGTTGAGCATTGTTTATAGTTAACTCATCAATTTCGATATTCTCAAAATTATCGGTTAAATAATCTTCTAAAGAGTTGTCGGAATACTTTAAACAAATTTCATTTATTTTATCAATATCCCAATTCGCAACATCAGATGCATAATCTATGGCTTGTGCTAACACTTCTCTTGCTAATTTATCTCGTTTAAGCTCTACGATTACTAAGTTCCCATTATTGTCAATACCAATATAATCTAATGGTCCAGACTTAGTCCATACCTGCTCTCCAATAATTAGAATATCTTCACCTAAAATCTTAGGATTTGTTTTGAGCCATCGTTCTAAATCATCTTTTTCCTTTCGTCCATTATCTGCGAGAGTTGTGTTAATTTCGATTAGTTCTCCATTAATTATCTCCCAAGTCTTAATCTCTGTTCCCATATTTCTGTTTTCTTACCTGTTGCATAACATCTAATTACCACAGTAAATATACAACATTCGCTAATACAATCTATATAACATTCGCTAATCCATTTTAAGTATTTGTGTCCATGATATATATAATACTTAAAATCAAATAGATACAATAAAAAACAGTTTATTTTTTTCTTCTCAACAACTGAGCTTCCAAATTGAAATCCCATAGATAGAAAAAAGACCCGCTACGCTTCTGTCAACGTTTGACCAGCTTTGCGGTCGGGCGGAATTTTCTACCGAAAATTCCAAATGCTAAAGTTTAAATTTACAACAAAGTTTTCAAACGGAAAACTTCAACCCGCCTGACGCAAAACTGGCTGTTGGCAGTTCGTTATTTATTCTCTTAATATTTTTTCCATTTTCTTGCCCTTTGCCAATTCGTCAATAAGTTTGTCTAAATATCTCACTTGTTTTGTCAAAGGATTTTCTATTTCTTCAATTCTGTAACCGCAAATGACACCTGTTATCAGTTGTGCTTTGGGGTTCAATGTTGCTCTTTCAAAAAATGTTTCAAACGTTACTTTTTCGTCAATGAGCCTTTGAAGTTCCTTGTTGTCAAAACTTGTTAGCCATTCAATAACTTGGTGCAATTCTTCAATTGTTCTGCCTTTAGTCTGCACTTTCGTTACATAATGTGGATAGACAGATGCAAAAACCATTTTGGCAATTTGTTCGTTATGTTTTTCTGTTACTTGCATTATTTATTCGTTTTCGTCCGTATAAAAATCATTGTGATTGCTATCGTAACAACTCCCATAATTAATGCCGAAATTACACCTTGTTTCGCATAGTTTGGATAATTAAAATTGGCTTCTGCTTCTGCTGTCGTTTTGAAATAACCAATTTCTACTGAACGTTTTATTACGTTGGGGAAATATTCGGGTGTGATAACATACGAAGTTATCCATTGTGTAAGTGGACTAATCAATGCAATGATAACAGACAAAATAATTCCCGAAATTAGTCCTTGTTTGTAGTTCATTTGTCCGTCATAGAAATTTTTCTTTTTGTCTTTCAATGCCATTACCATTACAATAATTGCAGGAATTGCAAAAAGGTTAGTAAGGTAAAGATGATAGTCAATGTATTTTCCGTGTAATCCACTTATTTTCTCTAAAACCATCCAAAGCAAACCAACCAACGAAAAAATGATTGCCCACTTAAATTCTATTTTGAGGTTTTTCATATTGAATTGAGTTATTTGGTTTGTAATGCTGCTTTAATAAGTTTTTCTAATTGTTTTTGGTCAATGTCTGTCAGTTTGTTGATGTAAAGGCAACCAACACCCGTTTTGAATTTCCCTAATTTTTGAAGAGTTTCTTCGTGAATGTTAATGTCTATCGCAAGGTGTAAAGAAAGATTTGCTTTTCGTGGTGAAAAACCGATGAGAAACCAATCCACTTCCCTGCCTGTTTTCGGGCTTTTATATCTTTTGTTGCCAAAACCGATAATTGAAGCACCCCACATTTTGGGTTCTTCGCCACTAATTTTTTTCATTATTTCAATTATGGCAAAACTGTCTGCTCGTTGCTGTTCATTGTCCACCTTGTTAATAAAGTCCTCAACGCTTGCATCCGTTTGTTGGGTTTTTATTATTGCTACTTTACTCATAGATTTTTAGTTTTTATTATTTTACCGAAGTCCTTTATTTTTTGTCGCTCTGTCGTTCGTTACAATGACTGCCAACGGGCCGCGTATTGGCGATGGGTGGGATTTTAGCACTACTGTTGATACAAAGCACAAATGTTGGATTTTGCACTTCCGTTGATGCGAAGCCATTCAGCCCACCTATTGCCAATACGATATTATGTGATGTTTTTATTTGAATCTATTTAGATTTATATTCATTTCCAATGCAATTTCTGGGAAAATAACATTTTCAAATTTCATTAGGAAATTAAATAGTCTTTCATAATTCTCTTTGTTCATTTCTATTTCCAAAAAAGTTTGATTTTCATCATAAGGCAAGTTTGTAAGTTGACTTACTTTCTGCTCTAGGTCTTTTCTAGATTTAATTGGTTGGTATCGTACCATTGGAAATTTCAGGCTATACCTTGCGTGAGCTAAAAAATCTCTCAGATGCTGTAACGTTTCGATATCTTCTTGATACCTTTCATAGTGTGAAGGAAATAATTCTGCAAACTTCCTTTTAATGTCAGGAAAAGATTTTTGCCAATATTCTAGTCTTTTATTCCGGAACTCTATTCTTTCGGAATTGTCCAAAGAAAAACTTTCTAAAATAGAATTATCTTCTTTTAAAATTACTAAATCTGCCATCACATTTTGAATCCAAATCGTTAAAACTAAAATGTGCCCAGAATAAAACATATGTTCTTGGGATTTATTTTCTTCAGTAATCATAATTACACAGTTAGTCTTAAAACATCACATAACATCTAATTACCGCAATAAATATACAACATTCGCTAATACATTTTATGTATTTGTGTCCAAGATATATATAATGCATAAAATCAAATAGATACAGAAAAAAACAGTTTCTATTTTTTGCGTTTACGAATGTTTTGTTATTTTTTCTGCTCTAATGAATCAAGAAGCAATGGAGGTGGGCAGCCTGATTCAGGAATTTGAGAAAAAACTGATTTTGCAACAATACAGAGCAAATGCGTTTTTGAATTGTAAAAGTGTGGTTATGAGCTTTCTAAGGCATGTCGAAAAGAAGTTTTATCACCGGAATGTGGGCCAGTATCACTGGAATAGGTGGCCGACTATCGACCGGAATATCCATTTTATATCCATTGGATCAAGTTTATTTGCCATATCGCATCCCTTTTCTTGTCTTCCGCACATTTCGGGACACCCAAATTAAATAGTTAATAATCAATGACATATCAAGTTATTTTTCTATTTTTGGGTGTCCCGAAATATTTTCTATGTTTATAAGAGAAAAGAAAAACAG